>PMTR01000015.1:29099-29404 GCA_003167255.1 Bryobacterales bacterium | reverse complement strand
CCGGGCTTCGAGGCACTGGTGTTCAAGGCCTCGCGCGGCATTGAGGACATCTATGAATTGACCTACATCCGCAAGGATGGCAGCCGCTTTCCGGCGGTCGTGTCGGTCACCGCGCTGCGTGACGATCATGGCGCCATCATCGGCTATCTGTTAATCGGCACCGATAACACCGCGCGCAAGCGGGCCGAAGAGGCTCTGCTGAAGGCGGGGGCCTTGCAGGCCGCAATTTTCAACAGCGCCAACTTCTCGAGTATCGCCACCGACGAGAAGGGTGTCATTCAAATATTCAATGTCGGCGCCGAGCG
>PMTR01000015.1:0-29041 GCA_003167255.1 Bryobacterales bacterium | reverse complement strand
GCGCTGCGCGACGATCAAGGCGCCATCATCGGCTATCTGTTGATCGGCACCGATAATTCCGCGCGCAAGCAGGTGGAAGCCGAGCAGATGAAGCTCGATCAGCGCCTGCGCGACCAACAGTTCTACACGCGCTCTCTGATCGAATCTAACATCGACGCGATCATGACCACCGATCCGGCCGGCATCATCAGCGACGCCAACAAGCAGATGGAAGCGCTCACCGGATGCACGCGCGACGAGCTGATCGGCGCGCCGTTCAAGAACTACTTCACCGATCCGGAGCGGGCCGAGGCGGGCATCAAGCTCGTGCTGCGCGAGAAGAAGATCACCAACTACGAGCTCACCGCTTGCTCCCGGGACGGCAAGACCACCGTGGTGTCCTACAACGCGACCACCTTCTACGACCGCGACCGGAAGCTGCAAGGCGTGTTCGCCGCCGCGCGCGACGTCACCGAGCGCAAACTTCTCGACCAGTCGATCGAGGAGCAGAATGTCGAATTGAAAAGAGCCCGGTCCGCGGCGGAAAAAGCCAACCTCGCGAAATCCGAGTTCCTTTCCAGCATGAGCCATGAGCTTCGCTCGCCGCTCAATGCCATCCTGGGCTTCGCCCAGCTCATCAATTCCGATTCCCCGCCGCCCACGCCCTCTCAGACGGCCAGCATCGATCAGATTCTCCACGCGGGATGGTATCTGCTGGAATTGATCAACGAAATTTTGGATCTCGCGCAGATCGAGTCCGGCAGGCTTGCCCTGTCGTCGGAACCGACGTCGCTGGCCGAAGTGATGGTCGAATGCCAGGCCATGATCGAGCCACAGGGGCAAAAGCGCGGCATCAAAATGAGCTTTCCCCAGTTCGGCCTCCCGTGCTTTGTCAGTGCCGATCGGACCCGCTTGAAGCAGGTTCTCATTAACCTCCTTTCCAACGCGATCAAGTACAACCAGCCCAACGGATCGGTCGTGGTCGAGGCACACTGCGCCACGAGCAACCCGCGACGCACTCGCATTAGCGTCAAAGACACCGGCGCGGGCTTGCCTCCGGACATGCTGGAACAGCTTTTTCAGCCTTTCAACCGTCTCGGACGAGAGCGGACTGCCGAGGAAGGCACGGGCATCGGCCTGGTGATGAGCAAGCGGCTGGTGGAACTGATGGGGGGCGAGATCGGTGTGGACAGCATTGTCGGAGAGGGCAGCGTGTTCTGGTTCGAACTGAACTCGGCTGCCGCGCCACAACTTGCCGTTGACAGAGCCGAACCCGCGGCAAGTCCACACGCGCAGATCCAGCACGGCGCGCCTCTGCGCACGCTGCTCTATGTGGAGGACAACCCGGCTAACCTCATGTTGATCGAGCAACTCATCGCGCGCCGCCCGGATATGCGCCTGCTGACTGCGACAGACGGAAATCTGGGTATCGGGCTGGCGCGCTCGAACCAGCCGGATGTGATCCTGATGGACATCAATCTGCCTGGCATCAGTGGCATCGAAGCCCTCAGAATTCTTCGCGATGACCCGGCCACCGCGCACATTCCCGTGGTTGCCCTCAGTGCCAATGCCATGCCACGCGACATCGAGAAGGGCCTGCAGGCTGGATTCTTCCGCTACCTCACCAAACCAATCAAGGTCCATGAGTTCATGCAGACGCTGGACGTGGCACTGGAATTCGCCCGGCAAGAAGCCGGTCATGCCAAATAAATCGGGACGAAGGTCATGGTCAGCCCAGCCGACATTCTGAACGCCAGAATCCTGGTGGTTGACGACCTGGAAGCCAATGTCCGTCTGCTGGAGGGCATGCTGCGCATCGCCGGCTACACTTCCATCGAGTCCACGACGGACCCGACCCAGGTCTGCGAACTTCACCGCAAGCGCCGCTACAGCCTGATCCTGCTCGATCTCCAAATGCCCGGCATGGACGGATTCCAGGTGATGGAGGGCCTGAAGGAAATCGAAGAGGACGGCTATCTTCCGGTCCTCGTGATCACCGCGCAGCCGGCTCACAAGTTGCGCGCTCTGGAAGCCGGCGCTAAGGATTTCGTCAGTAAACCGTTCGATCTGGCCGAGCTGCGCGCGCGCGTTCACAACATTCTGGAAGTGCGCCTGTTGCACCTGGAAACCAGGAACTACAGCAAAGTGCTGGAGGAAACCGTCCGGGAGCTCGAGGCGAGCCGCGAGGTGATTCGTCTCAAAACCCTGGAGGAGCGAAAGAAGAGCGAGCAGGAATTAGCCTTGGCGCAGGAAACTCAGGAAAGCCTGCTGCCCCGTTCCCTGCCCCAGTTCGAGAATTTTCGCATCCATGCATTTAACAATCCCACGCGATATGTGGGAGGGGATTTCTACGATTTCCTGCAATTGAGTTCAGGGGAATGGGTGGGGGTTCTGGCGGATGTCTCCGGCAAGGGGATGGGCGCGGCCTTGTTAAGTTCCATGGTGCTTGGCGCTCTCAGCATGGAGTTTCACAACAGGACCCAACCGCAGGAGGTCTTGAACCGGGTGAACCACCTCCTTTGCGAAAAATCTCTCCCCTACCAGTTCGTTACGCTCTTTCTCTTTCTCCTGAGCCCGCAGGGCCTGGGACAATTCATCAGCGCGGGACATAATCCGGCCTATTTGTTCCGTTCCGCCACGGGGAAAATCGAAGAGCTGGAATCGAACGCCAGCGTCCTGGGGCTGTTCGATGCCGCCTCTTATGAATCCGGCGCGTTCCGTCTCGACAAGGGAGACATTCTGGTGGTGTATTCCGACGGACTTACAGACGCGCAAAACCCACGGGAAGAAATGTTCGGCGAGGAAAGGCTGCTAAAACTCATTCGGCAGGCGGCCCCCTTGGGAAGTCACGCGCTCGAGCAGAAGTTCTTGAATGACATTGCCGAGTTTACTCAGGGCATGCAGCAACCCGATGACATCACTTTCGTAGTCGTCGAGAAGTGTCAGTGAGAGATCGCAGGGCTCTGATCGGAGCCGCGCGCGTTAGCAAGCGTCCAAGTGAGAGCTTTACGCAAATGCCGGCCAATTGAGAGAATCCTAGCGTAGGGAGTACTCCTCCTTCTCGTCCACTTCTATGTCGTGCACCCACTCGTTGTTGGTCGGCTGGAAGCTGGGCGTTTAGAAAAAGGTCAGCTTTTCCGTTTTTTGAACAAACGGTAGATCCCATAGGCAATCACCCCTCCAGCAGCGGCACCCAAACCGATAACCACGCTTGCTGACAGTGCCGTTGCAGCGCCTTGAGCGGCGAGTTCCAAAACGCCAACGGTTGCGCCACCAGCGCCACCAACACCGGCGCCAACGGACGCCGCAGCAGCAGCCTTGATCTTGTCTTTGTCTTCTTCGTCCATCACGCTGAATTTTAGCGCAAGTCGAGTACGTCTCTTAGGATCGTCGCACTGTACGGTATAATCTCCGGGGATGTCGACCGGGAGGAATCACTTCGCCCCAGCCGTTTCCTGGGTTGAAGTAATGCGCGCCGCTTGGCCGGGTCTGCTGCTTGCCACGGCGTGCCTGCTCCCCTTTCTGAACAAGGCCTTCACCATCGACGATCCCTTCTTTCTTCTGGAAGCGCAGCAGATTCTCAAGACGCCCCTGCACCCCATGTCGTTTGACATCTGCTGGCAGGGGAATGAAACCTGCGGAGTCGCGGCCGATATCGCGCCCAACGCCGCTCTCATGGGATACGCTTTGATCCCGGCCATTCTGGGGAACGGCGCGGAATGGATCGCGCACGCCGAACAACTGGTGTTCGCCTGGGTCGCCATTCTGGCCATGGCGGCCATCGCCATCGGGATGGGATGGAGCCGGTCTCATGCCATGTTCGCCGGGTTGCTGCTGGTCTCCATACCGCCGTTTCTCCCCATGGCGTCGACCGCTATGCCCGACACCCTCAGCTTGTGCCTTACGCTGGTGGGCATCGAACGTTTACTGGCGTGGAAGTCTGAGCGCCGCTGGTGGCAGGCTCTGACCGCCGGCCTGGCCCTCGGCATCGCGCCCTACGGGCGCCCCCACTTGGTGCTGTTTCTCGCGCTCGGAGCGGTTCTTTTGCTGGACAACTGCAAGATCTCCAGCCTCCCGGACCAATTCAAGGAATGGCCATGGCGCTGGACGCCTATCGGAATCGGCCTGCTCGTGCTAGCAACCATCGTTCTGCTGACGCACCATGGCGAAGCCGTCCTGATGTCCTCCGGATCCAATGAAGGGGCGTCGGTGCTGCGCCACAACATTTTTTCCTGTTTCCTATACCTGACGATCCCGATCCCGCTGGCCGTCCCCTGGGCGTTCGCGCACTGGCGGCGGGCGCCTGCCCTTTTCCTCGCGACCCCCCTGGCTTTCGTCATCGGCGTCAGACTGCTGCTCGGTCCCACCCGTACCGCCCCTTGGGCTCTGCTGGCGTCGTTTGTGGCAGCGGCTTCGCTTGCTGACCTGCTCTTCAACGCCTGGCAAAGCCGCGAGCACTCGCGCGTTCTTCTGGCCCTCTGGATCCTGATACCGCTTCCCGTCGTATTCTACAACCATTTCCCATCAAGTTCCTCCTCCCCATTTGCCCGGCAGTCGTCCTGGTCCTCTTGCAGCTTTCCCGCGGTGTTTCCCCGCGCGTGGCAATCCTCGGCGGCGCTCTGTTGGTGGCCGCTGGAACGGCCTATTCCTGCTTGATCCTGAAAGCCGACTACCGCTTCGCTAATATGAGCCGCACGGCCGCCAGGGAACTGGTCGAGCCCCACGTCGCAGCCGGCGAAAGAGTCTGGGTTGCGGGCCAATGGGGCTTCTACTGGTACGCGCTGCGCGCCGGAGCGCAAGTGACGCGTCCCGACGACCCAGGACCTTACCCCGGCGACCTCCTGGCAATTCCTACGGGACTCGCGGGCAGTGCCACAACTTTGTACCGCATTCCCAACCGCACCCTGGTGCGGACCTACGCGGACTCTTGCGCATGCGGCCGAACCATGACCGACGGTGCCGGACTATACACCAACGCACTCGGGAACCTGCTGTGGGTTTGGGCCCGCGGCCCACTCGACCGGTTCGAACTGTGGCGCGTCTACTGACGCGCTTGCTATAGTGAGAATCCGGAATGGAGAGAACTCACCCATCGGCGCCACGCTTGGGCCGTGCTTTCCCCATCTCCCTGCGTCCGAACTCAAAATAAACGGTGGCCGCGCTGTGTTCCCGGCGTCGGCCCCTTTGCCCCATAATGGCAATGTCGCCCCCGGAAGACGCCGTCCGTCCGGGTGGCGGAAAAGGAGCACATCGTGCGCGACTACCACAACTTCGTTAACGGCAGATTCACAGGTTCGCAGAGCAAGGACCGCATCACGGTGGTGAATCCGTCCGACGGCCAGGCCATCTGCTCGGTGCCCGACAGCACCGCCGGCGATGTCGAAGATGCCCTGGCCGCTGCCGCCGCGGCGCAACCGGACTGGGCCAAACGCCCCGCCATTCAACGGGCACACGCGCTCCGGGCGATCGCGGCCAGGATTCGCGAACAGGTGGAACCGCTCGCGCGCGTCATCACCGAAGAACAGGGCAAGATCCTCGATCTGGCGCGCGTCGAAGTTGCCTTCACCGCCGACTACTTCGACTACATGGCGGAGTGGGCGCGCCGCATCGAGGGCGAGATCCTCGAAAGCGACCGGCCCGGGGAAACCATTTTTCTGTTCCGCCAGCCGATCGGCGTGATCGCCGGAATTCTGCCCTGGAACTTCCCCTTCTTCCTGATCGCGCGCAAGGCCGCGCCCGCGCTGGTCACCGGCAATACCATCGTCATCAAGCCCAGCGAAGAGACACCGCACAATGCCGTGAAGTTCTGCGAACTGATGGCGCAGACGGACCTGCCTCCGGGCGTGATCAACATCGTGCATGGGCGCGGGGCCGGCGCCGGCAAAGCGCTGGCTTCGTCGCGGCGCGTCGGCATGATCAGTTTCACCGGCAGCGTCGAAACCGGTTCGGCCATCATGTCCGCGGCCGCCGCCAATATCACCAAAGTGAACCTCGAACTCGGGGGAAAGGCGCCCGCCATTGTGATGGGCGATGCCGACCTCGAACTGGCGGTCAGGGCCATCAAGGCGTCGCGCGTCATCAACAGCGGCCAGGTCTGCAACTGCGCGGAGCGAGTGTATGTGCAGGCGGCCGTTGCGGATCGATTCGTGGCGGAATTGGCAAAGGCCATGAAGGCGACCAAGGTCGGCAATCCACTGGTCGATTCGGCCGCCGAATACGGGCCGCTCATCAATGAAGCGGGATATAGGAAGGTGGACGGGCTGGTGCGCGGCGCCGTAGCCGCGGGGGCTACCGCGGTGACCGGCGGCAAGCGGGCGCCCGCGGAAGGCGGCTACTACTATGAGCCGACCGTACTGGCCGGCTGCACACAAGACATGGAGATCGTGCGTCGCGAAATTTTCGGTCCGGTGATCCCCGTGATCCGCTTCGACGATCTGGATGAAGCCATCGCGTTCGCGAACGACTCCGACTTTGGCTTGACCTCTTCCATCTACACCCGCGACCTGAACGTGGCCTTGAGGGCCTGCCGGGAAATCCGTTTTGGCGAAACCTATATCAACCGCGAGAACTTCGAAGCCATGCAAGGCTTCCATGCCGGCTGGCGCAAGAGCGGCATCGGCGGAGCGGACGGAAAGCATGGCCTCTACGAATTCATGCAGACGCACGTCGTCTATATGCAGGGCAACGGGTGACCCCAATCGGAGCCGCGACCGTCAGGGAGCGTTTGCCGCCCAATTCTAACGCTCCCTAACGGTCGCGGCTCGGCCCGAGCTGCGTCAGCCCCGAATGATAGAATTGAAAGCCAGATGGACGGTCCGGGCGAGGTTACACTCTGGCTGGAGCGCTGGTCCAAGGGTGAGGCAGTCGCTCTCGATCAACTCACTCCCCTGGTATACGACCAACTGCGCAAGGTGGCCGACGGGCTGCTCCACAACGAACGGCCCGAACACACCCTGCAACCCACCGCCCTGGTCCACGAGGTGTTTCTGCAACTGGTCAACCTCCACCGCGTCGCGCTGAACGACCGGGCTCATTTTTTCACCTTCGCCGCCAAGCTGATGCGGCGGATTCTGATCGATTACGCCCGCCGGCTGAAAGCGGCCAAGCGCGGCCTGGCGCTGGACCGTATCCCGCTGAACGCCGAACTTGCCTGGGTGGGCGCGCGGGAAGAGGAGACCCTCGATCTCTCGCTGGCGCTGGACGAACTGGAAGCGCTCGACGTGGAGAAGGCCCGCTCCCTGGAACTGCGCTACTTTCTGGGCTGCACCGTGGAGGAAACGGCGGGTCTGCTGGGCGTCTCCCCTTCCAGCGTGGATCGCGACGTGCGCTTCTCACTGGCGTGGCTTCACGAACGGCTTGGTGAATCGTCGTGAAGTGGGACCGGCCTCCTGCCGTAGATTTCGGTGCCTTGTGGCGCACGCACTCGTGCGTGCCGCGTCGACACTCGTGTCGACGCCTGGCGGCTCGCGGCAATGCCGGTTATCTGCGTCCTCCTTGTTCTCTGCCCTTCTCCGCGCCTCCGCGCCTCGGCGGTGAAGTCTTTTCTTCGGTCGTTTTGGTTGCGCCCACGCTGCTCGGTGGGGCAGGCGCTTTCGCCTGCCAACCGATTTCTCACAGCTTCCAGACGCGTTTTAGCCGCATTTTACGCCGGATCTGATATGGCTGTATCTTCGCATGAGCGCTTCCAGCAATTGGCCGTCCTGTTCCGGGAAGCCGTGTTGCTGCCACCGGGGCCCGAACGGGAGGCCTGGCTGGAATCGAAATGTGGCGACGACGCCGGCTTGCGCGAGCAAGTGGTCCGTCTGCTCGCCTCCGACGCGGCGGTCCGGCAGCACGCATCGTCGGCGCCTTCGCGCTTGCCTCGCTTCGGCATCTACCAGGCGCGCGAACTGATCGGCGCCGGCGGCATGGGAGCGGTGTATCTGGCCAGCCGCGAAGACGGCGAAGTGCGGCAGCAGGTGGCTATCAAAGCCATCGCTTCGGCATTTCACTCCCCGTTGCTGGAGGAACGGCTGCGCCGCGAACGCCAGATCCTGGCGGAACTGCACCACCCCAACATCGCCGCTTTCCTGGGCGGCGGTCTCACCGATGACGGGTTCTCCTATCTGGTGATGGAGTACGTGGAAGGCGAGCGCATCGACTCCTGGTGCGACTCCCGCCATCTCCCCATCGACGGGCGCCTCAGACTGTTCCTGAAGGTCTGCGCCGCCGTCAGCTTCGCGCATCAGCGCTTGATCGTGCACCGCGATCTGAAGCCCGACAACGTTCTGGTGACTCCGGAGGGCGAGCCGAAGCTGCTGGATTTCGGCATAGCCCACACCCTCGCCGCCGATGGCAGCACCACCCAGGGCACCTCCAAACTCTTCTTCACGCCGCTTTATGCCAGCCCGGAAGTGCTTCGCAACCAGCCGGCTACGGTGGGCGCCGACGTGTATTCGCTGGGCGTGCTGCTTTACCAGTTGTTGAAAGGGGGTTTTCCTTTCCGGCAGAACGACGCCACCGCCGCCGAGATCGTCCACTCTGCCCTCTCCACCGATGCTTCACCGCTCAGCGCCGGCGTGACCAAAGAGTCCGCCGCCGCACGAGCGCAGACCACCACCGGACTGGGCCGCCTTCTGCGGGGCGATCTGGAGGCCATCGTTTGCAAAGCCCTGGCGCGGTCGCCGGCCGATCGTTACGCTTCCGTGGAGCAGTTCGCGGACGACATCCGGCGTCACATCGAAGGCCATCCCGTGCAAGCCGCCGCCGCCGGGCGGTTCTACCGGGCCCGGAAGTTTGTCTCGCGTCACAAATCCGTCGTTGCCACCGTGTCGCTGGTCACCCTTTCGCTGGTGGCCGGCCTGCTGGCGACGCTGTGGCAGGCGCGCGTGGCGCAGCGGCGGTTCGCTGTGGCCCACGAACTGGCACGCTATCTGGAGTTCGATCTTCAGAAGGCCGTCGCCAAGCTTCCCGGTTCGACGCCGGTGGAGGCGGACATGGTGCGCCACTCCCTCGATTATCTCGACCGCCTGTCGGCCGAGAAGATCGACGACCCGGTTCTGCGCACCGAGGTCGGCGAAGGGTACGCGCAACTCGGCGCCGTGCTGGGAAGCCCGTTCCAGGCCAACCTCGGCGAGACCGCCAAGGCGCAGGAAAGCTTTCGCAAGGCCATCGCGATTCTCGAGCCGGTGGCAGCTAAGGACCCAACCAATCGGCGGGCCCGCGTGACCCTGGCGCGATCGAAACTCGAACTGGGCCGCAGCATCGGTTTCGGCGGGAGTGCGTCGGAAGGTCTCAAGCTGGTCGAGGAAGCGGCGAGAGAGTTCGACCAACTGGCCAGCCGTTGGCCCACTGTCTTTGAAGTCCGCCGTCAGGCCGGCATCGCGTTCCAGTCGCTGGGCACCGCCCTCGGCGCCGGAGGCACCTATGTGAACGCGCAGAACCTGGATGCGGCCCTCGATGCCATGCGCAAAGGCATCGCCCACTCCAGCGCCGCTGAGCAGCTCCGCCCGCAGGATCTCGATGCGGTTACCGTCCTGGCGGCGAATTACAAGCGGATGGGCGACATGACCGAATTGCGCGATCGTCCGGCCGCGACCCCTTTCTTTCGGCACGCGCTCGAAGTGCTGGACCGCATCCCGGCCAAGGATCGCGGCACTCCGCAGGCGCGCAATGCCCGCTCTTCGGCCCTGCTCGGCCTGGGCTGGAATCTCGGCAACCTCGGTGACTTCACGCCCGCCCTGGCGGCTCTCGAAGAAGCCCGCCAGATTCGCGACAAGGTGTCCGATGAAGATCCCCAGAACATGGGTGCGTTGTTTTTCCGTTCCATCCCCTACCGCGATCTCGGCATCATCAACGGATACGCCGGCCATCCCGACGCCCAGTTGCGTTACTTTCTGATCGCCATCGGCATTGGCGATCGACTGCTCGCGAAAAATCCCGGGAACCCGACCTACGGTTTCGGCCAGGCCGAACTCCAGACCGACTCAGCCAATCTCAGCGCGGCCGCGGGACATCCCGAGGAAGCTCTCCAACTGGCGCGCGCCGGAATTTCGACGCTCAAAGAGATCGCCTCCGGCGCGCAGGCTTCTCCGGTCGAGCTGGCGGTCGCCGCGCGGGCCGTGCTGGAAACCAAAGTCAAAGCCATGGCCGATGCCAAGCTGGGCCTGGTCCTGGCCAAGCGGGCCGCCGCGCTCGATCCCAAAGATTCCGAAGTCCTTGAGATTCTGGGCGAGGCGTACTGGCTCAACGGCGACCGTGCATCCGCCGTCCAAGCCATTGAACAATCTCTCGCGTTGATCGAACCCGCGCCCACTCCCGCTCGCCGCGCGCTGGAGAAGACCCTGGCTCAATACCGCACCGCGCCACTCCATTAGCACGCCAACTCGCCGGATGGTTGCGGCTCCGCCGCGCTGTGGGGCGGCCAATTCTGGCCNNGCAGCCGGCTTTAGCCGGCGCCTTGCCCAGGGCGCCCATCGGTGGACCGCTTCGAGGCTCCTGACGTGATTCGTCGCCGCCCTACGCCGTATCTGGTAGGGCGGGAATCCACGAGTAGAGCGTACAATACCCGCAGCCGGAGGGGACAAGATGGGAAACGCGATCCAAACCAGCCCGTGGGGCGTGGGTTCAGCCCGCGTTGCTCGCGGTTCCGCGGCATTGGCGCTCCGAGTTGCACTGATGATGGGTCTGTTCGCTGCGGCCGCGGCCGCGGCCGCGCAAGTCGGCATTCCCATTACGCTCTCGTTTAGCGGCACGGGTACCGAGGGCGTCGCCACCGCTTCCGGCACGTTGTCCCCGTTCGGCGCCGCTACCGCCGGCATGACCACTGTATACGGAACCGAGTCGGTCACAATTTTCTTCACCTTTCACTTCAGCAACGGTGACACCCTCACGGCGACCGGGCCGGCCGGCGGCCTTGGAACGGTCTCCACCGGCAACGCGGCGGTGACGGGTGGCGCCGGCACGTTTGCCGGGGCGACAGGCTCGTTTGGCTTTACCATCACGCCCATCAACCCGTCCGATACCGGCCCCACTGAATTCACGCTCACCGGCTCGGGCTCGGTGGTCATCACCGCCGCGGGCAGCGGCGTCCTCGGCAGCGTGGCGTGCGACGGCAGCGGCTCCACGCTGCCAATTAATCCGCAGAGCCCCTCCGGCGGCAGCGCCGCCACCGGCAGCGTTTGCAGCGTCATCATCTGCGCTGATGGCGTCGGCAGCACACTCCCCATCAGTCCCGAGCGCGTCTCAGGAGTGACGACGCCCAGAGCCGCCAGTTCGACGGTCGCCGGTTGCAGCAGCTTGGGTCTGGATGTCGCAGAGGGTGGCAGCGGCTCCACGCTCCCGATCCTGGTGTTCGAGGGCGGTGGCGGCACGCTCCCCATCCTGGTGTTCGTTGGCTCCGACGGCGGCGGCAGCACGCTCCCCATCCTGGTGTTCGAGGGTGGCGGCTCCACGCTCCCGGTTCTGGCGGAAACGGGCGGCGGCTCCACGCTCCCCATCAATCCCGAGCGCCCGGCCACCAGCGCCGCAGCCGCACCCGCCGGCACTCCGCTTGAGATCGCCACGCCGCTCGAATCTATCGCCTCGACTTATACCGCCGTCGCGCAGTGCAACGGCGCGCCCGCCACTTGCTGGCTGACCGTCCCGGTGGCTTCCGGAACTATTGCCGCTTCTTCCCGCGCCGCCATCACCGCATTCGTCAACCCGCAGGGCCAAAACCCCGGAGTGTACACCGGCAACGTAGCCATCACCATCTCACCGGCCGGAGGAATCGTACCGCCGTCAACCTTGGTAAACGTTCCGGTCACCATGCTGGTGACTGCCTCTCAACCCATGCTGGCGCTCTCGCAGACCGGCGTCCGGTTCCAATCTTTGAACGGCGCGGGATCGCTCGCGCAATCCATCACGGTCGCCAGCACCGGCCCTGGCACCTTGACGTTCACCGCGGCCGCTTCCGTACTCTCGGGCGCCAACTGGCTGTCGGTCACGCCGGCATCCGGCACCGCGACCGCATCCACGCCCGCGCAAGTCACTATCCATGCCAACCCCGCCTCGCTCGGCGCCGGGACTTATTTCGGCCGAGTGGACTTCAGCCCGTCCGGCATCGCCAACGCCACCCAATCCGTGGAAGTGGCGCTCACAGTGCTCCCCGCGACGGCCACTCCCGACGCCACTCTTTCAACCACCGGCCTGGTCTTTGTGGCCGGCAAAGCCACGCCCGCCCCCCAGTCCGTGCAGCTTTCGAATCCCTCCAGCCGCGCGCTCACGGTAAGCGCCAACGTGGCCATGGCCCGAAGCACCGGTTGGTTGAGCGCCAATGCCTCCGCGATCACCGCGGCGCCCGCGCAATCGCTCACCGAAACCGTCACCGTAAACCCGGCCGGTCTCGCGCCAGGAGCCTACGTAGGGACTTTGGGCTTCCACATCGCCGAGACCAACACCGACCACATCGTCACGATCCTGCTGGTAGTGCCCAAAACCGCGCCCTGCACGGCCACCCAACTGCTTCCCGTCGTCACCAATCTGGAAGGCAGCTTTCAAATCGCCGCCAGCTTCCCCGTTCCGCTGCAAGCACAAGTGGTAGACGATTGCGGCGTGCCCCTGACGGCCGGCTCGGTGATGGCCTACTTCCCCTTGACCGGAGATCCTTCAACTTCGCTCATCGCGCTCGGCCAGGGCCAATGGTCGGGCACCTGGATGCCGCACCTCACCGCGGGTGGCCCGGCCGCCGCCGGAATCATGGCCAGCGGCGCCACGTCGGCAATCTTCGGTTCCACGGGAGTCATCGGCACGGTTGCGGCAAATGCGTCAGCGCCCATGGGCTTCGCGGGAGGAGTAGTGAACGCCGCCAGTATTGTGGTCGCGCCCATCGCTCCTGGAAGTTTCTTCTCCATTTTCGGGTCGAACCTGGCCGCGGCACTGACGTCTCAGAATACTTTTCCGTACCCCGCCACATTGGGCGGTACGCAGGTATTCCTGGGTGGCGAACCTCTTCCCCTGGAAGTAACCGCCGGCGGCCAGATCAACGCGATCATACCCTACGATGCCGCCGTGAATGGCGTCCAGCAGTTGATTGTGCAACGCAACGGCATGGACTCGATGCCGGAGACGGTGTTGCTGGCACCCGCGCAGCCGGCCGTGTTCACGCTCGACCAGAGTGGCAAAGGCGCCGGCGCCATCGTCGTGGTGAAGGCCGATGGCACGCAATTCGTCAACGGCCCATCCAAGCCGGCCACGGCGGGCGATTTCCTGGTGATCTACTGCACCGGCCTGGGAGCGGTCTCGCCGCCGGTTGCCGCAGGCGCGGCCGCGCCGCTTTTGACGCTCACCAGCACTCCCATCCCGGCCACCGTCACCATCGGCGGCAAACCGGCGCAGGTATTCTTCTCTGGGCTGACGCCGGGCTACTCGGGCCTGTATCAGGTGAATGTGCTCGTGCCCCCGGGCATCGCCGCCGGTGCGAACGTTCCGGTAGTAGTGTCGGTCGGCGGCGCCTCCAGCCCGCCGGTCACGGTGGCCATCCAATGAAGACAGTGGGGCATGCTTTAGCCTGCCCATCCGGAACTGGACCAGGTTGAGCGAGAGCGCCCTCGCCGAATTCGTACGTACTATCAATGCGGGTCGTCTGCTTTCCTCCTCACTCCCTGTTTTGGCTTTTGTCCTTTGCCTTTCTCCGCGCCTCCGCGCCTCCGCGTTGAACTCTTTTCTTCGGCCGATTGGAAACCCCGCTGATTATTTCGGCGGGCCCATCGTGATCGTCGATTTCACGTCGAACTTCTGGAACCTGGAATTCGCGTACTCCGTCCGCACGTAAGGCTTGATGAACCTGGCGAATTGCAGGTGCGCGTCGACGACTCCCGCGACCGGCAGCCATGCCGCTTCGCCGATCTTGCTAAACTCCCATGCCACCATCGACCCCGGTTTCATAAAGATGTGATCGCCGATGACGACGTCCAGCGTCTTGACCAACACGTTGTCCGACTCGTCGATCCAAAGCTTCTTCCGGAAGCTGAGGACCTGTCTCTCATGGTCGTTGGCCGGCCGGTGGCCGGGCCGCGGCGTCGATTCGATCACCCACGCCTTGCGCCCCCTGATCTCCTCTTCGCCTACCAGGCGGTTATCGAAGAGCGCCAGCAGGTCATCGTTCGACGCCATATTCACCGAGGGATGGAACAAATTGGCCTGCCGCTGCTTGCGCCGCTCCTCCGCCGTCTGCTGGAGTTTCTTCTCCTCCTTGGCCGCCTCACGGGTCTCCAGCGGCTTTCCGTTTCGCGCCGTCAGCTTGCTGTACGAAATCCCTTCCACGAACATGATGTCGTGCGTCTCCGAGCGGTCTTTGTTGGGATGCCCGGCCTTGTCGTACGTGAAGTAAGCCGTCTCTGCCGCGTAGGTATATTCCCCGGCGAGGGAATCGTTCTGTTTTTGCGCTTCTGTCAGACGCTTGATAATCCCGTTGGCTTCTTCAGCGGCCCAACCGGAGGCGGCGGCCAGGATGAGCAGAGTGAGAGGGCGCATACTTAGTCCGTGGTTTCAGAAGTCCGTTCACGTATTGCGAAACCGCTTGCTTACGCGCGCGGCTCCGATCAGAGCCGCGACCGTTAGGGAGCGCTCTTCGTGGAATCCGATACCGTATTTAGGAAATAGTGTACTTAGTTTGCTGACGCGGCTCGGGCAAGGCGGGTTTCAAGCGTGCGCACCCGAGATGCGGTCCGTTGTCGTCCTTCTCGCGTGACTCACAGCCGACGCGGTACGTGGGCTTGGATAGTTTGTTTGAGCCTCAAACCATTCCAGCAGGAAGTTCGCCCGTGTTCCGCAGCAGGGAACGGATAGACCGCGGGCTGAAGACCCGTAACATTCCCGCAAAAACGATTCATCACTCCTGAAATCAATATATTAGCAGCCGGCCATGCGGCCTTCCGTGTTTTGAAAGCCAAAACACGCACACGGAGTCCGATTTCCTTTGTTACAAAAGTCAGGCTGGTGTTAGGCTCCGCAGTGGTTAGTAGAGTCTTGGCTTCGGGAGGACATCGATGAAAGTGAAGTACTTCTTCTTGGCAGCGCTCCTGGGCGTCGCGTCTGCGACTGCACAGGTCGGCGGTACCGGCGCAATTCAGGGCACCGTCACCGACCCATCCGGCGCCGTAGTAACTGGCGCTTCAGTCACCGCAACCAACGCGGCGACCGGAGTTGAAACGGTTCGCAAGACCACGGATGCAGGCTTTTTTGTGCTCCCTCTGCTCGTGCCCGGCGAGTATACCGTTACGGTCAAGGCTACCGGTTTTCAGGCTCTTACTCAACCGCATGTGATTGTGGAAGCGCTGGCCAACGTTGCGGTGAATCCCAAATTGCAGATCGGGGCGGCCACACAATCCATCACCGTGGAAGTACAGGCCACGCTCCTGAAGACCGACGATGTGGCGCTTGGCTCCTCGGTCGATAATCGGGTTTACGACTCCCTTCCGTTGGCCATGAATGGGGCTGCCAGGGATCCCTCGGCGTTCGCCGGCCTTGCCAGCGGGGTCAGCAATTACAGCACGCAGGCGGCCGGTCCATCCACCGGCTCCTACAACGGCGGCCAGACCTATCAGAACGAGGTGTACATCGAAGGTCTGCCGTTGACCAGCGCCGGGACGGAGAGTGATACCCGCAATCTGGCGTTCGGGGTTTCGGTGGAGGCGGTGGACCAGTTTCAGGTGGAGACCGCCGGCGCCAAGGCGATGTACGAAGGGCAGGGCGTGTCGAATTACGTCTTCAAGTCGGGAACCAACCAGTTCCATGGCGGCGTTTTCGAATACTTCCGCAATACCGACTTCGACGCCCGCGGCTTTTTCGCCGCCACTACGCCGATCGAGCACCAGAACGAATTCGGCGCCAGTATCGGCGGCCCCATCAAGAAGAACAAAATCTTTTTCTACGGCAACTACGATGGATACCGTTTCCTCTCGGCGACCCCTCCCGGATACCAGTCGATCCCGACTTCCGCCGAGCGGACGGGCGATTTCAGCGCCTTCCCCCAGTTGATTTACGATCCCACCAGCGCAACCGGCACCGCCGTGCGCACGCCGTTCCCCAACAACGCCATCCCGTCGAGCCGCATCTCAAAGATTTCGCAGTCGTTCCAGTCTTATCTTCCGGCTCCCACAAATAGCGCGATTGCGAACAATTATCTCGCAACATTGCCCAACAAGGTCAATAACGACAGCACGACGAACAAGGTGGATTACAGCCTTACGGACAAGCACCGGATCTTCGCCCTCTTCAGTACCGGCAAATACGCCAACCCCATTGTGGGGAGCCTGACGCCGATCTCCACATCCACGCTTCCCGTGCCGTACACCGATGGCAGGGGCGTGATTGAATACGCAACCCTGGCCCAGATTCACGATAGCTACATCATCACCCCGAGTGTGGTGAACCAGTTCAGCGTGTCGCTCAGCCGGTTGTTTATCCCTTTGACCAGTAACACGTACGGCGGCAATTATCCGTCGACTGCGGGGCTCACCGGTCTTCCGGGGGGAGTCGCGGGCTCGGGCTTTCCGGATATCAGTTTCAGCGGCAACAACGCTCCCGTGAGCTGGCTCGGAACCAACTCCCATGCCTTCAACGAAGCCCAGAACACGGTGGATGTACAGAACAACCTGCTCTGGATCAAAGGGAAGCACAACATCACTTTCGGCTTCCAATGGCAGACGCTGCAGGACAATGAGAACACTCCGCTCACCGGCACGCAGGCCGGCTTCAGCTTCAGCAACAACGAAACGGCTAATTTCAGCTCCACCGGCACCCTCGTCAGCACCACCGGCCTCGGCTACGCCGGCTTTCTGCTGGGAGCCGTGGACAGCAGCACGGTGACGCAGAACGCCGTGGCCGAAACCGGGGGACGTTATAAGACGTACGCCGGGTACGTTCAGGACGATTTCAAAGTCAGCCAGCGTCTGACCCTGAACCTGGGCCTGCGCTGGAACATCTGGAGTCCGTTCACGGAAGTGAACAACGTCATGTCCTTCTTTAATCCCACGCTGGCCAACCCGCTGGCGGGGAACCTTCCGGGAGCTCTGCAATTCGCAGGCAACGGGGTGGATAGCTGCCATTGCCAGACGCCCGTCAAACAGCACAACGTCAATCCCGGACCTCGTGTGGGTATCGCCTACCGGGTTGGGGAAAAGACCGTCATTCGGGCGAGCTACAGCATCTTTTACTCGCATGCCGGCGGCGTGGGTGGGCGCACCAACGGACGCCAGGGGCTCAGCCAGCTTGGCTTTAACAACAACGGCAGCCTGTCCAGCACCGTCACCGGGCAACCGGCATACAACTGGAACAGCGGGTACCCGGGCAATCCGACCAACCCGCCATTCTTCAATCCAAGTTTCGGCATGGGCTTTATCACCGCCGCGGCGGCGGCTGCGGATAATGTTACGTTCCCTCTCGGCCCGAGTACCGCCCAGACCGTCACTTTCGGCGACCCGAATTTCGGCGGCAAGGCGCCGTATTACGAAGACTGGAGTTTCAATATTCAGCATTCGTTTACTCCCAACCTGGTATTAAGCGTGGCTTATAGCGCCAGCGCCGGCCACTGGCTGCCCGGGGCAGCCGTCGCCGGACCCATGACCAACCAGATCCCCGTGCAATACCTTCCGCTGGGGGCTCTGCTGGGGTCGACTCTGAGTGCCACCACGCTCGCCCAAGCCCAGGCCCTGTTCCCGAATATCTCCACTCCGTTTCCGAACTTCAGCGGAACCATCGCCCAGGCGCTCAAGCCGTTCCCGCAATACAACGGCATTTCCGATCCCTGGCTGGATGTCGGGAATTCGACGTATAACGCGCTTCAGATCTCACTCAACCATCGGTTCTCGCAGGGCCTCACCTTCATGGTGAATTACACCTTCAGCAAGGAACTGGACGATTTGGTGGGCGTGCGCGATCCGAACAGGGATTTCCTCGAAAAAGGGCCGGGCGCCATCCATCACCCGAACGTTGCCAGCGCGACGTTCCTCTATCAACTGCCCTTTGGCGCCGGCCACAAATTGAATGGCGGGAACGCAGTGCTGAGATCGGTGATCGGCGACTGGCAGGTTTCCGGAATTCTCACCGCCACCAACGGATCGCCTTTGTCGATCACCGGCACTTGCACCGGCGGCGGCATTATCGACGCGTCCTGCTATCCGAACTACAACACCAGCTTCTCAGGAAGCGTGTGGCAAAATGGTGCGATCGGAAGCGGGGGCGCGAATGTCAGCTCCACGGCTTACCTCAACAAGGCGGCCTTCGTCGACCCGGCGAATTACACGTATGGCAGCATTCCGCGCGCGGCCCCATTCGGACTGCTGGCGCCGCACAATGCGGATCTGGACCTGAGTGTGCGCCGGGAGTTCCCGATCCGCGAGCGAGTGAGACTGGCATTCCAGGCGGACGCGTTTAATATCAACAACGCGGTCCATTTCGCCGCTCCGGGAACGGGTATCGATTCCGCCACCTTTGGTATTTTCTCATCCATGGCCAATCAACCGCGCAAGCTGCAGTTCAGCGCCAGGCTCTCGTTCTGATAGGGAGCGGCCTCGCAACTGATTTCTGACTCGGCCGCTCGCTGACGCTGTGAAAGAATCGGTTGGCAGGCGAAAGCGCCTGCCCCACAAAAACGCAAGCCCTTGTGCACCAAAGTGGGACAGACGCTTTCGTCTGTCAACCCGGCGATCTCAGCGATTCTTTCACAGCTTCTCAGCGAAGTGGCAATGTTGATTCCTGACAAGCCCTTAGTGGAAAATGCTCTTCGGGATCATGCCGTGGACGCCCTTGGTGCCGTCCACTGCCTGCGTCACGTTGAAATCCACCGCCACGCTGCACAGCGCGTAAGCCTCTTCGCGCGACAGGTGCTTATCGGTCACCAGGAAGTCGATAGCCTCCCGCACCGCCAGAATCAGCGCCTGCGTCAAATCCGGGTCCAGCCCCATGGCGATCCAGTGGGTGGGCGTTTCCCCGCGCGGCCATTTCAGCTTCATGTCTTTCCGCACCACGAACTGAAAAGTCCCGATCAGCGAAGTTTCCATCGCCGTGATATCCACTTCGCCGTTGCCCTGCCCCGCGTGCCCGTCTCCCACCAGAAACAACGCGCCGGGGACGAACACCGGAATATACAGCGTTGTGCCCGCCACTAGGTCTTTGTTATCCAGGTTGCCGGCGTGCTGGCCCGGCGGCGCGCTATCGACCTTCCCTTTGGACGGATCCGGCGCCACGCCCATGCTGCCGAAGAACGGATGCACTGGAATCTCGATGTTGTCCGAAAATCTCGCCACATTCCGCTTCATGTCGAGCGGGATGAGCCTGGTGGCGCCGCGCTCGAAATCGGTGGCCGGCAGCACGCCGCGCTGCGGGCTGAATCCGTTCGTGGCGTACGGCACGGCTAACTGGATTTTCTGGATGCGCACCTCCAGTACATCGCCCGGCTCGGCGCCTTCTATATAGATAGGACCGGTGAGAATGTGCCCGCCCGGGCCTCGCTCCTCGCGCGGCGGCTGCGCCGCGTAGATGGCCTTCCACTCCGGCTGGATGTCCTCGTCCTTCACGCCGGCCCTGGCCAGCGACGTCGGGTTGCTGGTGCTCATGGTCAGGACTTCGACCGTGTCGCCGGATTTGATCCGCAGCACCGGCTTGTCACCCGACCAATAATGGCCCCAGACCACCGTGGCCGGCCCGGACTTGAGTTGATAGTCGGCAGCCTGCGCGGCCGCGAATGTCGCCAGCAAAACGAGGAGCGGTTTCATAGTATCCAGCGATTCTACCGCAGTGGGACAGGCCATCGCCTTTCGTGGCCTGTCCTGCCTCTCTCAACCACGGCAACTTGACAGGGTCGAAAAAGTGGGGCAGCCAATCCTGGCTGCCGCCGCCTTTCAGGCGGCGCGACCCACTGGAAAGCGGGTCCGCAAGCATCGAGCTTCCTCACACTTTTTCATGAACTTTCGCGGGCCGCAGGCCGTCTGCAACAGACGACACAAACCGATCGTCTGTCCTACTTTCCTCGTACCACCCACCTGCCATCCCTGTATAGACTAAGAGAGCCCTTCATGCTCACACGCCGCTCCATGCTTCGCTCCGCCGCCGCCGCGCTGGCCGTCCGCTCCCTTCCCGCCGCCGATTTCCCCAGCCGCCGCCCCGCGCCCGCCGGCCGCAAGTTCACGAGCGACGCCGTCGAGGCCAAAATCGCCGAGGTCAAAGCCGCCATCGCCGATCCCGAACTCGCCTGGCTCTTCGAAAACTGCTTTCCCAACACCCTCGACACCACCATCCACGCCGGCTCGCTCGACGGCAAGCCCGATACTTTCGTCATCACCGGCGACATCGACGCCATGTGGTTGCGCGATTCCGCCGCCCAGGTCTGGCCTTATCTGCCGCTCGCCCGCAATGACGCCAGGCTGCGCGCCATGCTGGCCGGCGTCGTCAACCGCCAGACCCGCTGCATTCTGATCGATCCCTACGCCAACGCCTTCAACTACGGCCCCACCGGCAGTGAATGGTCCACCGACCACACCCGCATGAAGCCCGAGCTGCACGAACGCAAGTGGGAGATCGATTCCCTCTGCTACCCCGTCCGCCTCGCACACGGCTACTGGAAGTCGACCGGCGACACGTCCTGCTTCGACAAACCGTGGCAGCAGGCCGCCACTCTCATCGTCGAAACCTTCCGCGAGCAGCAGCGTCTTCAAGACCGCGGCCCGTACCGTTTCCAGCGCACCACCGCCGTTCCCAGCGATTCTCTTCCGGGCGACGGCTATGGCAATCCCACGCGCCCCTGCGGCCTCATCCACTCCGCCTTCCGCCCCTCCGACGACGCCTGCATCTTTCCCTTCCTCGTCCCTTCCAATCTCTTCGCCGTCACCGCGCTCGAACAACTCCGCGAGATCCACACCAGCGCGCTCTCCAACCCGTCCTTCGCCCAGCAGTGTCACGAGCTGGCCGAACAAGTGCGCCAGGCTCTCGCCACCCACGCCCGCGCGCGCCACCTCAAGTACGGCGAGATATACGCCTACGAAGTGGATGGCTTCGGCAATCAACTCTTCCAGGACGATGCCGGCCCGCCCAGCCTGCTCTCGCTTCCGTATCTCGGCTGCTGCGCCTTGGACGACCCCATCTACCAGGCAACGCGCGCCTTCGTACTCAGCGACGATAACCCGTACTTTTGTCGCGGCTCAGCCGGCGAAGGCGAGGGCAGTCCTCACGCCGGCCTCGGCATGATCTGGCCGCTCGGCATCATCACACGCGCGCTCACCAGCCGCGACTCCAAAGAGATCGCCGCGTCTCTCGCCATGTTGAAGGCCACGCACGCCGGCACCGGTTTCATGCACGAATCCTTCTCGCGCAACGACGCCTCCCGTTTCACCCGCAAATGGTTCGCCTGGGCCAACACGTTATTCGGCGAGCTGATCTTGACGGCCCACGCCGCCAAACTGGTGTAACGGAGGGCGGGCGCCCCCGCCCGCGCCGGACCCCCTGGTCCGGCTCTCCGCACACACGGCTGCCATCTCGGATTGATCGGAAAATTGAGGGGTTTGGTGGACGACGGGGGGCTCGAACCCCCGACCTCTGCATTGCGAACGCAGCGCTCTCCCAACTGAGCTAGTCGCCCACTACCGCTGACAATTACAATAATACCAAATGCGAAAACCGGGGATTGGCCGCCATCTCCGCCAAATGCGGCGGAATTGGGACCGGCGAGCGCAGCAAAACGCCCGCCACTACGTGGCTACCGGCCAACAGGAGTGGTCCGACCAGGAGTTTTACCAGGCTGGCGTGGACGAACTCCGCGATCACGTCTTCAACGACCTCGGCAATATTTGTCAGGGAAAAGATCCCAAGACCATGAAGGTTCTCGAGATCGGATGCGGCGCCGGCCGCGTCACCGCTCCGCTCGCCCAATTCTTCGGTGAAGTCCATGCCGTCGATATCAGCCGTCACATGGTCCGCCACGCCCGCCAGGCCGTTGCCGCCTTCCCCAACGCTTACATCTACCACAACAATGGCCGCGACCTCACCGCTATACGGCGCCGCTGGTGGCACCGCTTCGGCTTCGGCCCCAAGCTCGAATTCGACTTTGCCTTTTCCTGCCTGGTCTTCCAACACGTTCCCAGCCTCGAGGTGATTGAGAGCTATGTCCGCGAAGTCAATCGACTGCTCCGCCCCGGAGCCCTCTTCAAGTTTCAGGTGCAAGGTGATCCCGAAGTCGAACCGAAGCTCCATGATGGTTGGATTGGTGTGCCGTTTGACGAAGAAAGCGCGAGAGATCTCGCTCTACGCTGTGGATTTGAGATGCGCTACCAGTACGGCGCCGGAGACCAGTATTATTGGCTGTGGTTTTTCAAAGTCAGGGATGCCGATTGAGTGCCGCTATTGGCGCGCGAGTCCCGCTCGGATTGATGATTCCCTTCTTCTTTGCGCCTGCTAGCCCAGTATTTTTTCATACGCTCCGAAACCTCCGCGCGCTCGCCGTCACCCATGGACTTGCGGCCCCGCCGCTTGCTGCCGCGGAGCATCACCTGGCCGCCTTCGGCCGCCCGCTGCAATTCCTCCAGCGAAGCAATCACACGTTCGAGCTTCTCTTTTTCGGCGTATAAGTCCTGTATGGCTTTATATAGGTCCATGCATCAGTGCCGTCATCGTCATACGAAGTGGAACCAACTGATGTTACACCGGATTCCCAATCCAATTCTACAGTTAATATGACTAGTTCCTTGGAGATGGCACGTGCAGTACTATCTTCTGGCCAAGTCGACTAATAGCTGCGCATAGCGCTCCCATGATCACCAGTAGCAGGATCGGTGTGCTCTTTATCACTGATTCCCGCCGGAGCGGGGCCCGATCCGAGCCGCGACCGTAAAGGAGCGGTTCCCCGCAAGAGCAACAACGCTACCAGCTCACAGTACTAATGCTTCAGAAATGGCCAGTGCGGTACTATCTTGTAGCCATATTTTGCAATAGCCACATATAGCATTCCCGCTATTGCCAAAAGAACAATCAGCGTGACCTTTATCACCCGCGCCCACGGGAATTTACGGTTTTCCCGGTGGAGCACCAGCAGGTAACCCGCGAAAATGCCCACGTAAAACAGCACGCACATGGGCAGCGCAAAAAGGCACATGTTGAAGACATCGGGCGTCGGCGTCACCACCGCCGCAATCGTGAAAATAATCAGGATCGCGTACCGGCTGTGATTCATCAGGAATCGCGGCGTGGCGATGTGGAACAGGATCAGGAAAAAGACGATCACCGGGAGCTCAAACACCAGTCCTACACCCAGAATCACGTTGACGAAAATGTCGAAATAATGGGTGACCGTGATCATCGTGATGACGCCTTTTCCCTTGCCGATTCCCAGCAGGAACGTCAGCCCGTAACGGAAGGCCACGAAATAGCCGAACAAGCCCCCCAGGATGAACAGGCCCCCGGCAGTGAGGACCACCGGAACCACCCAACGCCGCTCCTTGCGGTAAAGCCCAGGGGAAATGAAGGCCCAAACCTGGTAAATCACCCACGGAAACGCCAGAAAAATCGCACACACCACCGGCAGCTTGAACCAGATGATGTTGAACGCCTCCATGGGATCGACCATGGTCAAGTCAGGCGGGAAGCCGTTGTTCAGAAGCGCAACGCGGGCCGGTTGCCGCACGAATTCCCACAACGGATCGCTAAAACACAGGCTCGCCAGCAGGGCCACCCCGATCCCGATCAGGCACTTGATGAGACGCGAACGCAGCTCTTCCAGATGCCCCAGAAAGGACATCCGCAGCATGCCGTCTTCTTCGTCGTCTTGCCCGTCCCGCGGCGGCCCGGGAAGCCCCGGCGGCTTATCGCCGCTGCCAAACAGGTTCATCAGCCGCTCGATGGCCGAATCGGGCTCGGACGCACCGCCCGCGCCGGGAGCGCCTGCTCCCTTAGGATCTTCAGGTGAACTCATTCGCTATGCGTTGTGTTCAGACGTCGTGGAAACAGGAGCGGCCGCCGGTGCGGTTTCTTCGCCCATGTGCCCGCCCACTTGCCCGGCGGTTTCTGTTTCGGCGCCGCGGGCGATGGTGCCCTCCGGCGTATGGTCTGATAGTGACTCGGCGCCCTCAGTTGCGGATGCGCTTATGGTGAGTGGGGTGACTTCGGCGGAATCGTAGCCTGCCGTTCCGTAGGATCCCTCGTAAGGAGCTTCCTGCGAGGAATAGTCGTAATTAAAAGTATCGTACTGATACTGGTTGGCGATCGTTTTGATCGAATCCGTTTCCTGCTCCAGACTCTTCATTTCCCGCTCGAACGTCGACTTCAGTTCGTTCGAGGCTTTCCGGAATTCGGTGATGGCTTTGCCCACCGTGCGTCCGATTTCCGGCAGCTTTTTGGGACCGAACAATACCAGAGCCAGGATGAAAATAAACATCATCTCCGGCATACCCAGCGGGCCCATCGGTGTTTGCCTCCTGTGACTTTCTACCCCATGATAACACCACTAGCCGCTCCGCCAGAGTTTGTGGGGCAGACCCCCTGGTCTGCGCGGGACGCCCTCGTCCCGCTGCCGGAGCAACGATATCGGCATCCTGCAAAGCGCGAGCAGGCCGACGGGGGCGTCGGCCGCAGTCCAGGGGGACTGCCCCACGATCAATGCAGGCGCGTGGTGGTGCGAAAACTATGTGGCATTAGGCTATACAGCCCGCCGACCCGCTCTCACACAGCTTCTACGGCAGCGTCTCCCGCAGCACTTTCTGGCTCTGCTCCGCGCGGAATTGCCGCAGCTTCTCGCGCAACTCCGGCCTGCTGTTGGCCAGGACGGCCACCGCCAGCAGCGCCGCGTTGCGCGCCCCCGCCCCGCCGATCCCCAGCGTCCCCACCGGAATCCCCGCCGGCATCTGCACAGTGGAAAGCAGCGAATCCAGGCCTTTCAGCGCCGCGCTCTCCATCGGAACCCCCAGCACCGGCAACACCGTGTGAGCCGCGCAAACTCCCGCCAGGTGCGCCGCGCCGCCCGCCGCCGCGATGATCACTTCCATGCCGCGCCCTTCGGCCCCGCGCACATACTCCGCCGTCTGCGCGGGCGTACGATGCGCCGAAAGCACCCGGCACTCGTGCGGAACTCCGAATTGCGCCAGCACTTCATCGGCCTGGCGCATGGTTTCCCAGTCCGACTTGCTGCCCATGATCACCGCGACCAGCGGAACGGCCGATTCCATCGTTTATTGCCCCTGTGCCAGCGTATACCCTGCCTTGCCGTCGAAATTGCGCAGCATCTGCGTCGCCCCGATCTCGATGCCGGCCCCCACGATGCGCTGCAACAGGCTGTTCACCTGCCCCGGTTTGGCCTGTCCTTCAGACATGTACCGGCAGCGAAAGCTGTCCGTGCAGAAGGTCCACGCGTTCCCGCCCGGCCACACCTTCACGCCGCGGTTGTCGATCATCTGCAAACTCAGCCCATCGCCCGCCAATTTGCCCACCGCCGCCGCCAGTTGGTTGGCGTCGCGCGATGGCCAATATACGAATACGTCCACGCCCTTCAACTCCATCTCGACCGTGTTCGCCGCCGCCGCTACGGCCACCGGCGCCGCCGCCGCGGGCCTCTTGGCGTACTTCACCGGCTTCAGGGTATTGGGCTTCTGCCCCAGCCGTGCGACCACCGCCGCCGCGAATTCCTTCGTCCCCACCTTCTCGGTGCTCACCCCTTCCGTGAAAATGTCGTACGTGTGCACGCCGTCTTCGATAGTCCGCAGCCACGCGTTGTGCACCTGCTCCGCCGCCTCCGGCTGGTTGATGTGCACCAGCATCAGCACCGCACCCAACAGCAGGCCCGACGGGTTCGCGAGGTTCTGTCCGGCGCGCCGCGGCGCCGAGCCGTGGATGGCTTCGAACATGGCGCACTGCTCGCCCACGTTGGCCGACCCCGCCAGTCCCACTGACCCCGCAATCTGCGCCGCCACGTCCGACAGAATGTCGCCGTACAGGTTCGGCATCACGATCACGTCGAACGCTTCCGGCGTGTCCGCCATCTTGGCCGCCCCGATGTCCACGATCCAGACTTCCTTCACGATCTCCGGATAGCCCGCCCCAATCTCATCGAACACCTTGTGGAACAACCCGTCCGTCATCTTCATGATGTTGTCTTTCATGAAGCACGTGACCTTCTTGCGATTGTGCAGCCGCGCGTATTCGAAGGCATACCGCACAATCTTTTCGCTGCCCGGCCGCGAAATCAGCTTGATGCACGAGGTCACTTCCGGCGACAACTGGTATTCGATCCCCGCGTACAAGTCTTCCTCGTTCTCGCGCACAATCACCACATCCATGTTGGGATGTTTCGTGTCGATGAACGGGTGGTACGAGACGCACGGCCGCACATTGGCATACTGCCCGAGCGTCTTGCGCGTGGTCACGTTCAGGCTCTTGAAGCCTCCGCCCTGCGGCGTTGTGATGGGAGCTTTCAAAAAAACTTTGGTTCGCAGGAGCGACGCCCACGAACTCGGTTCAATCCCAGCGCTATTGCCGCGCAGATAAACCTTCTCGCCAATCTCGATGGTCTCGATATCGAGAGCCGCGCCCGACGCTTCCAAAATCTGGAGCGTGGCGCCCATGATTTCCGGGCCGATGCCGTCGCCGTACGCGACGGTGATAGGTGTTTTGGTGGACATATTGGAACACCCAGGATAGTTGCATTGCGCGACATTGCGCAACAGGATGTGGTCGTCTTTTTCTACAAAACAGAGTTGCCGTAAAGCAAGCTATTGCGAAAGTTCGAAAGAAACCGCGATATTCGTGAGCACCGTCACCGGCTGCCCGTTCAGCAGCGCCGGCCGGTACTGCCACTGGCTCACCGCGTCGGTTGCGGCAGTCACCAGGCCGGGGTCCACATCGTTATTCATTACGTGCAGGTCCGACAGGGTACCGTCCTTTCTGATCAGCGCTTCAATCATCACCGTGCCAGTGACGCCATTGGCTTTCATATCCGCGGGATAAATCGGCTGCACCCTTTTGAGAATCATCGCGGCTTGGACATTGCCACCTACCTGGATTCTGGTTGGCGTGGTTGTCTTCGCGGCGGGCGCGGCCGAGGCAGGCCTTGCCGCCTTCACTGAGACCGTCTCGCTCACGTCGCCCAACGTCAAGTGCGCATTCACCACCATCGCTTTCCCGCCTGCCACTGTAACTTGCACCCGCATCGCTTTGAATCCGGGCACGGTCACCTCCACCGCATATTCCCCTGGCAGAAGCGCATTGAAGCGGTAGTTGCCGGTGGCGTCGGATACGGCGGTCTCCTGGCTCGATCCATCCACATTCTTCGCCGTCACGCGAGCATTGGGAACGAACGCGCCGCTCGGATCCTTCACCGCACCGGACAGCGCTCCAGTCGCTTGCGGCGCGTCGGCCGCTGGTTGTCGAACCGGGTCGGCAGCGGGCATCGCCGCCCGCCGGGGCTTGGGAGCAGGCGCTGGTTCAGACAGTGTTTCAGCCTGTGCTTGTGCCGCGACATCTGGAACCGCTTGCGCCGCTTCAATCGCGGAAGCCTGCGCCGTTTGCGCCGGTTGCGCATATGCCGTAGTCACCGCCGAGCAAGCCAGCACCACCAGGCACGCCGCTGCAATCGCCGTAATCGCGCGCCAGGTCAACGGACGCCGGCTGCGCCGCACGTCGAGCAGCGCTCGTACCCGCGATTCCAGACTGCCCACTTCCGCCATGGTCACCGCTCCGGCCGTCCAGCCGCGATTCGAAGCCATTGCTCGCGCCAAGTCCGTCAAATGGCCTGCGTAATCGGCAGCCGGAACGCCGCGCAAGACCACGGCATCGTCGCACGCCCGTTCGCGTTCCACTTTGAGCTGTCGCACGGCCAGCCATGCCAGCGGATGGAACCAATAAAGGCAGGAGGCCGCTTGCCCAATCGTCTGCGCCAGCAAATCGCGACGCTCCACGTGGATCAGTTCATGCAGCAGCACCGTGCGCAGCCGTGCCTCGGACCATTCGCGCGCCTCAACCGGCAACACCACCGTTGCCCGCAATATGCCCCACGTCAGCGGCATCGAAACACGAGCGCTTTCGTGCACGCGGACCACGCGGCTGTTCCCGCCGCACAAATCAGCCATTGCGTCTTGAGCGTACGGTGCATCGCCCGTGCGCCGTAACAACATCCATGCACGGAATCGCCCAACCAGAAACCACCCGGCCGTGAGCCCACACCCGGCCAGCCACAATAGCAGCGTGAGGTTCCAGGACGGCCGCACAGCGACGGCTGTCACGCTCATCACGCCGGGCTGCGCCACTACAACTTCGCCCGGCATAAGCACGCCCGAGGCCGTCTGCAAGCCCCATTTCGGCATCACCTGGACCATCGCGGGCAATATCAGCAAGCCTGACAGCGCCGCCGTCCATAAAAAATGGCGCCACGCCGCCGGCGCCTTTCGCATCACTCCGTTGGCCGCAAACGCCGCCAGCAAAATGATGGTCCCTCTCCAGGCGCACTGCGCCAGCAATTCCGTCCACGTCATGACATCTCCCCTTTCCTGGCATCGTCCACCAGCCGCGCGATGCGGTCCAGATCCTGCTCCGACAACCGCGCTACCGTTGGATCCAGCAGCGCCGCCACCGCCTCCTCCACCGATCCTTCAAAGAATGTCGACACCATGTGCCGCAGCGCCGACCGCCGCGCCGTATCCCGCGCCAGCGTCGGCAGGTATACATAGCGCAGTGCTTCCTCTTCGTGCCGCACGTGACCCTTCTCTTCCAATATGCGCAGTTTGGCGCGCACAGCCGAATAACTCGGCCGGTCCGGCAACGCCTGGTGAATCTCCGAACCGCTGGCGCGACCCCGCTGGTAGAGAATGTCCATGATCTGGCGTTCCCTGCGGCTCAGGTTGCGGTGTCCGTCTTTTTTCATATCGAATGCTGCAAAAGCAGCAACCTGTTGCAAAAATAGCATCACCGGAGGTTTCTGTCAAGAGGTTTCCCCGCCCTGTATTACACCTCTTCAAATTCTTCGCAGCGCGCGACGATTCTGCCGTAACCCTAGCCCCGTAGGGGCATCAGATCGTAGCCCAGAGCGTGAGCACTGGGAACGGCGTGAAAGACAGGCGAGCCACGGAAC
>PMTR01000068.1 GCA_003167255.1 Bryobacterales bacterium | reverse complement strand
TCCAATGTGCGCGCCGCTGGCGGCATTCTTCCATGCGCACATGTTCTTTGGTGATGGCGCCGGACGGCATCAGAGGACCATCATACGATGGCGGGGCAATGAGCGCCACGAAGCCGGAGTTCTGTGAGCAGAGCCCGTTGGTAGACTTTCTCGAGGAATCCGGCGCCCAGCGTGTGGGAGACGTCAAAGATTGCGCCCAGCAGGCGCTCGGTCAGCAAATCAAATCTGCGTTCATCGGTGTTCATCGGCGGCCCAAATCTTATATGCCGTCGTAGACCAATACCTCTCAAGATTATTATTAGCCGCCGATAAACACCGATGAACGCAGATTTATGGGCTGCCTTGCTGGACTTTAGTTGTCCAGTCAATTCATGGACACTATACCTGGCAAGACACTGGCGGCAAGACCGCCGGCGCTACCAGTTGGTCTTGACGGAGCCTGAAAAATGTGGAAACTCCAGCGACCGGCCAGGAGGCCGGTCCCACTTAGCTTAGACGACCATCACACGATGATCGGGGCAATCGAGTTGGATGGCTTCGTACACCTGGTCGAGCAGGCCCAGGCCGTGGCGGGCCAGGAAGGGAAGGATGGAGTAGAGGCGCTCTTGCAGGTGGCGCTCGGGACAGAGCAGGCCGCTGAGCGATGCGGCGTCTTCGGTGGCGCGGGCGTCACGGCGCATGGCTTCGCGGCCGGCTTTGCCTTCCACTTTGCCGATTTGATACCGGATCTTGCGCGCGCTGCGATCGAGGGCCTGGGCTAGCGTAGGATCGAATGTGCCGAGCTCGCCGCGCAGGCGGTCGACGGCGCGGCCGACGGTGTCGGCGGTTTCGCGTAGCGCGCCGGCGACGGCGGGTGGAATCAGGCGGGCGGCGACGCGGTTGCGGATGGAGTCTTCGCCCTCAAAGAAATCGGTGAGCGTGAGACCGTAGCGATCGAGAAGCTTCTGGCTGTGCGCGTCGAGGATGGTGAAACCGGCGCGCGGCACGGCCACGGGCATGCGGCCGGGGATGGCGCGGTAGATCACCTCGGACTGCGCCAGGTAGGCCATCTCGGCGGGACCGAGGATGGAAGCGGCGGAGGGCAGGATGGAATCCTGCACTACGGGCCGGAGCAGGGCGTTGGGGGAGAGAGACTCGGCGCGGTCCTGCAACTCTTGCGAAGAGAAGCGGCGGCCGTTGAGCACATACTCGGAGCCGTGGCGGCGCAGCGCGAGGCGTTTGCCGTTTTCGAGGAGGAAGAAGAGGGAAGTCTGCTCTTCCACGTGGACCTGCGCGTGGTATCCGGCGGCGGACAATTCCTGGTTGCGAGCGAGAATGGCGGCGGTTAATTCCGGCGCGGCTTCTACAGCCGACCGCAAGACCGGGGCGGCCAGTTGGCGGAAGGCCGGAAGGAGCGGGTCCACTTGCAGGATGTCGAATTTGGCGAGGAGGCTGTGGAGCAGATCGCCAAAGGCGCGGCCCATGGTGCTGCCGGGTTGGTAGGCCGCGGCGGTGAGCGACGCCACTTCATCGGCGAAGGGCAGGCCGGCGAGCGAGGCGCGCAACTCGTCGATGGGGGGCGCAGCGAGAGCGATTTCGCCGACTGGTTGCGAGCCGGCGGAGCGGCGCATTTCGAGCTTATGGGGACGGTGATGTTTGTCGAAAACCCAGGCGTGGTTCACTTCGGCGAAATCGTGGTCCTGAGTGGCGAGCCAGAAAACCGGGACGGCCGGGATGCCCTGTTCGGTGAGCCACGCGGCCAGGCGTGCGGCGTGCAACGCCTTGTAGGCGGTATAAGCGGGACCGGAAAACAGGCCCACCTGCTGGCCGGTGACGACGGCCACGGTGCCGGGCTCGGCCAGACGATCGAGCGACCGGCTGCCGGGATTCCGCGGGCCGAGCGCGGCGACCAGGGCGGCACGTTGTTCGGCGGAGAAATCGATTTCGCGGGCGGCGGCGCGGAAGGAGTCGAGATCGCGGAGGGGATGGCGGAAAAAGGCGGCCGTGCGTTCGGGGTGATAGAAAACGTCCGCGGCGATGGCAGAAGTGTTCGGCAGATCAGTCTGGCGGACGCAGGTACACGGCATTCGAGGATCAGCTTAGCAGATGATTCTTTCCATTCGGAGGATTCGCGCGTTCGGCATCGGGCTGGCTGGCGGCTTTGAACAACTCCCCGGTTATAGCGGACGGCGGCGGCAAGGGCAGGTCACTTTGTCTCTCCCTCCTTTTTCTTGGCTAGGTTCCCCAGCCTTTAGTCCAGGTCGTGGAACGGGCTCTGTTCATCCTTGGGAGGCTCGTCTCTGCGTTCCTCTATGGTGGTGACTTCCCGCAGCCACATGCCGCGCCATCTGCAGCGCCGCCAGTCCTTGCCGAGCAGCGCGCCATGCTCGTGACCGCGCCGCCTGCAGATCGCGAGTTCCTTCCGATTAATCACTGAACGCCGCCTTCCAGACGCTTCACCCGGTCGGCCAGGTCATTCAGCCGCCGCAGAGTATCGGTCTGAAATTGATCCTGCTTTTCGGACCATTCGACAAGGCGACTGACGTAGTGCGAACCCGCTGCGATCTTATCCAGGCGCGTTTCCATGCGGTCCAGCCGGGCGTCCACCCGGTCGAACCGGTTTCCCACTTGGTCGAATCGCTGGCCCATTTCCGTCTCCAACGAGCGGAACATGTTCTCGAAAAACTTCAGATCGTCCTGGTCCATATCCTGCTTTTCACCCTTCTTCGCCTTATTCGAGACGCCGTCAACCGGCCGGCAAATATCGCGAGATGTCGTTATAGATGACGAACAGCACCAGCATCATGATGCAGACGAATCCAACCTTGAACACGGTTTCCTTGACGGTGATGCTGAGGTCGCGGCGCATGGTCATTTCGATGAGGAGCATGAGGATGCTGCCGCCGTCGAGAACCGGGATGGGAAGAAGGTTAAAGATGGCCAGTTGGAGGCTGACCATGGCCATGAGGGAGAGGAAAACGGAAGGGCCTTCGCGGGCGGCATCGCCGGAGAGTTGGATCATGCCGATGGGGCCGGTGAGGTTTTTGGCGGACATGCGGCGCTGCAGCATGCCTTGGAGGACCTTGCCCATGAAGAGGGCGCCGTCGAGGTTCTGTTTGAAGGATTCGCGCAGTGCGGCGGGCAAAGAGAGCTGCGTGGTGATGTACGTGGTCTTCTGTTCGGGGGCGACGCCGATCATATAACGCGGCTGGCCGTCCAGCTTGGCGAAGATGGGCGTGACGCTGACAGCGTGGTTGACGCCGTTGCGCTGGTATTCAATCTGGATCGGGTTGCCGCCGGATTTTTCGGTGATCTCGTGGAACTTGACGCCGGAGTGAATGGGCTGGCCGTTGACCGCGACCAGCTGATCGCCTTCCTTGAGTCCGGCTTTTTCGGCGGGGTATCCGGGCTCGATGCGGTGGAACTGGATTTCGGCGCGCTCGTCCCAGCCGGCGTAGCCGACGCCGAGGCGTTCGCTCAAAATCGGGGTGACGGTGGTATTGAAGCGCTGGCCGTTGCGGAGGATGGTGAGGTTCATGACGCGGTATGCGCCGGTGACCTCTTTCGTGCCGACATCTTCCCAGGTGGGATTCTCCTTGCCGTCGAGATTGACGATGCGGTCGCCATCGCGGATGCCGGCTTTGTAGGCTGGGGAATCGGGAACGACGTGGCCGATATTGGCCTGGAGGTCGGCGTCGGATACACGCTGGTACTTCACCATGTACATGCCGGCGAGGACGCCGACGGCCAGCACGACGTTCATGAAAGGGCCGGCGAACAGGATGATGAGGCGTTGCCAGCGGGGCTTGGCGATGAAGGAGCGGGGGTCGTCCAGGGGGTCGCGAATGCCGTCGTCGCCGGAGTGACCGCCAGTGGTGGCTTCGGCGGAGCGGAGGTCGGCCACGGTTTCGCCGGCCATTTTGACGTAGCCGCCGAAGGGGATGGCGGAGAAGCGGAAGTCGGTTTCGCCGCGGCGGAAGCCGAACAGGCGCGTGCCGAAGCCGAAGCTGAAGGCTTCCACCCTGACGTCGAAGAAGCGGGCTGCCAGGTAGTGCCCGAGCTCGTGAATGTTGATCATCACGCCGATCAGGAGGAGCAGCCACAACACGTTCTCAATGAAATGCATATAAACTCACACAGCGACCGCGCCGGGGGTGCGCGCGGTTACCAGTTGGCGCGCCAGGGCCCGCGATTCGCGGTCGATCTCCAGAATCTCGCCGACGGTTGAGGGGGTGCGCGACGGCATCTTAGACAGCGTTTCGGACACGATTTCGTAAATGGCCGGATAGGAGATTCTTCTCTCCAGGAAAGCCTCCACGGCAATTTCGTCGGCGGCGTTCAATGTGCAGGTGGCGGAGCCGCCCGCCTCCTGGCAGCGGTAGGCCAGTTGGAGCAAGGGAAACTTTTTGAAATCGGGCGGCAGGAACTCCCACTTACGAGCCTGGGTCCAATCGATTTTGGGAACGGGAGCTTCCGAGCGGTCGGGATAGGTGAGGGCGTACTGGATGGGCATGCGCATATCCGTCGCCGCGATTTGAGCAAGCACACTGCCATCGGTGTATTCGATCATGGCGTGGACGGTGGATTGGGGATGCACCACTACATCGACCTGGGAGGGTAGGAAATCGAACAGCCAGCAGGCCTCGATGACTTCGAAACCTTTGTTCATCAGCGTGGCGCAATCGATGGTGATGCGGTTGCCCATGCGCCAGGTTGGATGATTGAGGGCCTGTTCGGGCGTCACGAAAGCGAGGGCTTCCTTGGGGGTGTTGCGGAAGGGGCCGCCGGAAGCGGTGAGGATGAGGCGGGAGACTTGCTCGCGGTTGCCCGCCCGCAGGCACTGATGGGCGCCGTTGTGTTCGCTATCCACGGGCAGCAACTCCGCTCCGAATTCCCGAACGGCGTCCATCACCAATTGGCCGCCGGAGACCAGTACTTCCTTATTGGCGAGACCAACCCGTTTGCCGCGCCGGACGGCTTCATACGTGGCTTCCAAGCCAGCCACCCCCACAATGGCGGAGATGACGGCGTCCACTTCCGGGGCCGTCGCCACCTGGACCCGAGCGGCATTCCCAAAAGCCAGTTCGGGCCAAGCCGAGCGAGGCAAACCCTCTGCCAACAACCTCTCTGATAGACGGGCCAAAACGTCGGAAGTTGCGACAACCGCGACGCGGGGACGGAATTCGGCGATTTGGGCGGCCAAGGTGTCGACGTTATAGCCGGCTACCAAGGCGTACACCGGATACTGGTGGCGGCTGCGCCGCACGACGTCCAGGGTGTTGGTACCAATCGACCCGGTGGAGCCCAAAACGGTGAGAGTTTTCATGCCGGCACACGTATTGGCGAGCGTATTCGCCATCATATCATGCAGCCGGGAAGTTCGACTCCAAACTTAGGTTCACATGGTGAACAAATTGACGTATGGGAGATTTTGGCTTCGAGACCTCTAATCCTCTCTTTAAGGGGGTGCCGGGGAGGATTGCTTCAGGGGTCTTTTTTTAGAGGTTAGTCTCGCTTTGGTGGGAGTTGCCTCCCCGGCTTACTTCCAATAATAGTAGATTCCGTTTCTGGAAGCAACAAAAAAATGTATTATTTTTTTTGGGATTTTACCTGAGTACCGGAAAATTCCTCTAACACGTTGATAGTGGAGCACATATCGTCATTTGCGTGCCCGGCGGAAATAGCTGTCTGGAAAAGCTGATGGGTGAGGGAGGTTAAAAGGAGTGGTACTCCCAGCTCCTGACCGGAGTCAAGCATGAGCCCGATGTCCTTGTGCATCCACTTTGTCGAGAAGTTGGCGGTGAAGTCGCGGGCGAGGACGAAGGGGGCTTTATAGGAGATGAGGCCGCTCTTGGCGGCGCTGTTGTCGAGGATTTCGAGCATGAGGTCGGGATCGATGCCGCCCTTGGTCGAGAGCACCATGCCCTCGTTGAAGGCCATCAAGAGATTGCAAAGAATGAGGTTTTGGCTGAGCTTGGCTTGCAGCCCCATGCCCGGGCCGCCGCAATAGTAGAGGCGTTTGCCCATGGGTTCGAGGTAGGGCTTGGTCTTTTCGAAGACGGCCTGGTCGCCGCCAATCATGAAGGTGAGGGTGCCGCCGGTGGCTCCCGGGGTGGAGCCGGTGCAGGGGACGTCGAGAAAATCAACACCTTTGGCAGCGAGGGCCTGGCCGATCTTGCGGCTTTCGCTGGGACTGATGGTGCTGGCGTCGGCGACGACGGTACCGGGGCGCGCCCCTTCGATGATGCCGTCCGGGCCGAGGATGACCTGGCGGGCCATCGCCGTATCGCCGAGGCAGAGGAAAATGCAATCGGCATTTTCAGCCACCTGGCGAGGTGTATCGAAGGCGCGGCCCTTCTCTTCGGCGGCCAGTTTGCGGGCCTTATCGAGGGTGTTGGACCAGAGCGCCACTTCGTGACCGGCGCGGAGGAGGTTGCGGGCCATAGGGTAGCCCATGAGACCGAGTCCGAGAAAACCGAGTTTTGCCATAGAAAGAGAATTGTAGCGCTATGCCGCTCACCGGCAGTACTCATCAGAGCCGCGACCGTAAGGGAGCGATTGCCGCACATGCATTCGGAGGTCGAACGCTCCCTCACGGTCGCGGCTCGAATTTGTGTCGCGTTAGAATTGGCTGACAGTCCGTGACTTACCTGATCACCTTTGCCTGCTACGGGTGCCACCTACACGGCAGCGAATCCGGCTCCGTCGATCCCGCGCACAATGCGCCTGGAACGCCGATTTTGGAAGGGAATCCCGCGCGCGTCGCTTCCGAGGGGCAACGCATGGATCAGTCTCCCTATCACCTGGATCAGACCCGGCGCGACGCCGTATTGGAAGCGATCCAGGAGGTGTGTGCTCATCGCGACTGGCGTCTGCTGGCGGCCCACGTCCGTAGCAATCACGTGCATACGGTGGTGGAAGCAGAGGTTCCGCCGGAGCGAGTCATGAGCGACTTCAAAGCTTACGCCAGCCGACACCTGAATCGGACAAGGCTGGATGAACCGAACCGGAAGCGATGGGCCCGTCATGGCAGCACACGATGGTTGTGGAAGCCGCAGCATGTCTCGGCGGCCATGCAGTATCTGGTCGGCGAGCAGGGCGATGCGATGAGCGTGTTCGAGGATCACGAAATTTAACTCGCTTTTCTCACAGGTGGCCCGATGAAGTGGCGCACGCACTCGTGCGTGCCGTGTCGAGACTCTTCTCGACACCCTGGTGGCGTACGGACAGTCTGTTGGGACCGGGCGTCGGCATGAGTGCCGACGCGGCACGCACGAGTGCGTGCGCCACGTCATCACCACCGAATGTCTGTGAGAAATACGGGTCAATTTGACGCGCGACGGTCGCTCCCTGACGGTCGCGGCTCTGAAGCGTCTCGGGCGCCGGGATGCTGCGCTACGCGAAAAAGGCGCGCCAGGTGGTGGCGACCAGAGCGTGCGTGACCATGCTGGCGCGGATGCTGCCGGCCTGGTTGCGCGCGCGGCCGCAACACCATCCAAGTACCGAGACCACAATCGCCCAGCGCCAGTTGGGGAAGCCGCGGAAGCCGAGATGCACGGCGCCGAATAATAAGGATGTGATAATCAGGGCGGCCTGGCGGCTCATGGTCCAGTGTTCGATCCACGGCTGGAGGACGCCGCGGAAGCCGAACTCTTCGGAAAGCGCGACGAACCATAGCATGCCGAGAAAAAAGGCGGCCGTCTGCAAGACGGGCTTGGGCCCGATATAGTGAGTGGCGTTGAGCAGCCAGGCGAGGGGGGCGCCAATCAAGAGGAAATAGAAATAGTGGATGGCGCCGGTTCGCCACTCGGCCAGATTGGGGACGAAGCCATATCCGGTCTCATGGACGCGGCGCTCAAGCATCAGCGTCATGACGGCGATCACGACGAGCGCGATGTGGCCCAACAGGATGAGGTAGCGGAGATCCTTGAACTCGGGGTGGAGCGGAGCATAAACGGTGTCGAAGAACTGGCGGAGGATGACGGCGGGGACGAGGGCGAGGAAGGCCAGATCGATGGCGGCCGCGGCTGGGAGGACGATGTACCAGAGGCTGAGTGCCAGCGCCAGGGCTGTGAGGCGGATGAGGCCGCCCCATTCGAACTGGACGGCGCCGCAGCAACAGGCGAAGTAAGGGAGCAGGGCGGCAAGAAGGGCAAAGGGGATGAGGCGGGCGCCGGCGAAACGTTCGCGCAGCGTGGGGAAAGCGGGAACCAGATAAAATGGATATTCGATGCAAAAGGCGGCTATCACCGGCAGGGCTGTCCAGCCCGGAAGGCCTTTGGCCCGCGCGTACCAGATGCCCGCCAAGCCCAGCACTCCCCAGCCGATCAGCAGTGCCGCCCGGAAACTCGCGAGCGATCTCGCCATCGGCCTCATTCTAGCATCCATGCTTGGAACGGCCGGGCTTGGAACGGCCGCTCAGACGCCGGACGAGCCGCCGGCCAACCTGGCGAAACTGGTGGCGCATCGCGAGACCGAGACACAGGCGGAGCGCGACGAATACACGTACCGGCAGACGGTGACGATTCAGGAACTGGACGACCACGGGTCGGTGCGCGGGGAATACAAGGAAGTGCGCGACGTGATTTTTTCGCCGGCGCACGAGCGGACCGAGCAGATGGTGGGCAAGCCCAAGGACGGGCTGAAGTCGCTCAAGCTGACGGAGGAAGACTTTCACGACATCCGCGAGATTCAACCGCTGGTGCTGACCGATGGGGAGCTGTGGAACTATGAGACGAAGTTTCGCGGCGATGAACCGATGGACGGACAGGATTGCTGGGTGCTGCAAGTGCGGCCGCGCCAGATTCTGGAAGGCCAGCGGTTCTTCGACGGCACGATCTGGGTGGATAAGAAGGATTACAACATTGTGCGCATGCAGGGACAGGCCGTGCCGCAGATGCGGTCGTTGAAACAAGAGAACCTGTTTCCGCATTTCACGACGGTACGGAAAGCGGTGGACGGCAAGCACTGGTTTGCGACGGTGACCTACGCCGACGACACGCTGGAGTTCCGCTCGGGGCCGCTGCGCGAGCGGCTGACGATCGCTTATAGCGATTACAAACGGTTCAGCGCGACATCGACGTTCATTCCGAAATGAGGCTGACGCTATGAAGAAATCCGCGAAGGTGACGTTGACGGTGGTGGCCGTGGTGGGATTGGCTTCCTGCGGCAGAAGGCACCCGGATCCATGCGAGGCGGCGAGCTTTAACGAACAGGCCTGCCAGGAGGCGGTGCAGAGGGGCGGCTACTATTACAACGGCTCGTGGTTTCCAATGATGTATCACTACCCGTATCCTTACTACTACGATTCCTACCGCGGATACGTGGGGAGCGGCGGAGTGGTGCGAAGTGATCCGGCGGCATCTTACAGCCACTCGGGAGTGGAGCACGGCGGATTCGGAACGACGGGCGCCGGCCATTCGTCGGGGGCAGGGGCGGGAGAGTAATCATGCGGAGAGTGACATCGACACCGCGGCCGAATTGGGAAGAGAAAGTGGAAGAGCGAGGGCTCACGTGGCACAGCGGCCAGCAGCCTTATTGGAACGAATCGGCGTTCTATGAGTTCACGGCCAAGGAAGTGGACATACTGGAGGCCGCCACCAACGAACTCGAAAAGATGACGCTGGCGGCGGCGCAGCACGTGATCGACAACAAGCTCTACGCCAGGATGGGGATTCCGGAAAATGCCATCCCGCTGATTGAAGGCTCATGGGAAGCGGAGCCGCCGGCGCTGTATGGGCGATTCGATCTGGCGTATGACGGCGTGCATCCGCCGAAGCTGCTGGAGTACAACGCCGATACGCCGACGTCCTTATTGGAAGCGGCGGTGGTGCAGTGGTATTGGCTGGAGGAGCTGTTTCCGAAGCGGGACCAGTTCAATTCGCTGCACGAGCGGCTGATCGCTCTATGGAAGGAACTGACGCCCTATCTGCCGGGCGGCCGCGTGGACTTCTGCTCGATGGACGATCGGGAAGACGGAATGACGGTGACGTATCTGCAGGACACGGCGCAGCAGGCTGGATTGAAGACGTCGATTTTCCCAATCGATGAAGTGGGATGGAACGGCGAGGCGTTTGTGGGGCCGGACGATGGGCCGTTGGGGGCGATCTTCAAGCTGTACCCGTGGGAGTGGATGGTGCGCGAGAAGTTCGGGCAACATATCGGCAAGGACGGGACGGTGTGGATCGAGCCGCCGTGGAAGATGCTGCTTTCGAACAAGGGAATTCTGCCGGTGCTGTGGGAGTTGTACCCGCGGCATCCTTATTTATTGGAAGCGAGCTTCATCGGGCCGGGGCTGATGATGTCATGGGTGAAGAAGCCGCTGCTGGGGCGGGAAGGGGCCAACATCACGCTGCACCAGCCGGGCAAGGACGTGGAGACGCCGGGCGACTACGGGGCGGAAGGTTTCATCTACCAGGATTGCGCGCCGCTACAGAGCTTCGACGGGAAGTATCCGGTGATCGGGAGCTGGATCATCGGGCATGAAGAGGGAAACGCCGCGGGCGGGATGGGAATTCGCGAAGCGGACACGCCGATCACGACGAACACCAGCCAGTTCGTGCCGCATTTGTTCGACTGAGAGGCTGTGAATCAATCGCTGAAAAGCGTCTGCCCCACTTTGGTGGGACAGGCCATCGCCTTATGTGGCCTGTCATGCCTCGGCAGAGCGCGGCAGCCCGACAGACGACAGAAACCGATCGTCTGTCCCACTGTCACCACGCGGATTGGTTGCGGCTTGCCTCTCTGTGGGGCAAGCGCTATCGCACGGCCGGTGCAAAGAAAAAAGGGGAGCCGCTGCGCAGGCGGCTCCCCGGTATACGGTCTCCGGCTGCGATTAGAAGTCCACGCGCAGATTGAATTGAATCTGGCGCGGGCCGTTGGCCTGAGAGGTCGATTGACCGAACAGGGTAGAGCTCGGGGTCACGGTCGGTGCGGCAAGTTGCACGCGATTCGCGGCATTCAGCAGGTCCAGGGCGAAGCTCATGTTCAACCGCTCATAGAGGTTGAACTTGCGGAAGATCCTGATGTCCCAGTTGTTGATGACGTCGGCGCGGAGCGCGTCGATGTATTGGGGCATCAGGCGAGCCTGGTAGGTGCCCGGCTGGAATGCCGTCCGTCCTTCAAAGCCGGCGAAGCCCGACGGAACGGCGCCGCTGCCGGATGCGCCCGAGTTGATGAGGTTGTTATAGTCGGCAGCGGGATCGTACCAATAGTGGATGTACTTGCTGTGAAACTGGTCGTGATTCAAAGCGGCCACCAGTTGGTCCTGGCTGCCATAGTAGTAGACGTTGCCAAAGCTGATGAGCGGGCCGGTCTGATACTGGTAGATCCAGCTCAACTGCCATCCGCCCAGGACGTGTTGCATCGGTCCGGTTTGGACCCACTGGCGGCCTTTGCCGAAGGGCAGCTCCCATACCGCGGTCCAGACAAAGCGGCTGGGGCGGGCGTTCGCATTGGGCTGCCACGCGAGCGACTGGTCGAATTGGTTCTCCTGCCACTGGTTCCGGGACCATGTGCGGGTGTACATTAACGACGACTGGATTCCCTTCGAAAAACGCTTCGAGTAGAGAATCTCGAGGTCGTTGTACATGGTTTTGTTGCGGAAACCGCCGTACTCGGAGAGGCCAAACCCAGCGTTCGGATAGGCGCGCAGAAGTTGCTGCACCGCCAGGGTTTTACCGGTGAAGAAGCTCAGCGAGCTGAGGTAGTTGTAAAGAGGCAGGTTGGTGTTTGCCAGGCTGGCGAAGTTGGTATACAGGAACGGATTGGCAACCGTTGCCTTCATGGCGCTGTCCACGGCGCTATTCAACTGGTCTCCGAAGTTCCAGTACTGAGCCGGCAGATAACTGAGGTTCTTGGTTTGGGGGGACGAAGCGTAGCTTCCGTTGTAGGAAACGTCCAGCACCTGGTTGGAGAAGATTTCCCGCTGGATGCCCAGCCTCCAACGCTCATCCCAGGTGGGGGAGAAGTTACGCGGATAATAAGTAAAGCCCTGTCCGTCGAGGATGTCGGAGCCGTAAGCGCCGCCGACCGGCTGGATAAAACGTTGGCCGCTCGGCAGCACCGGGAAGGGATTTGCCATGATGTTGGAGTTGCTGATGTTGGCGGCTGCGCCGATGCCGCAGCAGAAGGTCAGGCCGTTGTCGGTGGTCATGGTGGTGCTGGTGGACTGGCTGTAGCCGTTCTGGAGCTCGCGGTTTCCGGTGCCGGACAAGGCGTTGAACGTGTCGGCAAAGAGGCCCGTGCCGAACCGCAGCACGGTCTTTTCGTTGAACGCATACACAGCGCTGAAGTTTGGCAGGAAGCGTTTAGTGCCGTCGGTGAGGCTGCCATAGGGGTGGCCCAGATAAGTGACCCCGCCCGCCACCTGGATGCTGGAAGGCAGCAGCGGGTTGCCGCCGGTGGTGTAGGCAGACTGCACGGCCTGCGCGTAGGGAGGCGCGGCGGTGAAGTTATAATCGCCGGACAATCCCCGGTTAAAGCGCTCGGTGGTGCCTTGTTCATACTCAAAGCGCAGTCCGAAGCCCAGGCGGAGTTTGCCCGAGACGCGGAAATCGTCCTGGATGTAGCCGGCGTGGTAGGGGGTGCTGTAGTAGCCGGTGTCGTTGATGTCAAGCTTGGCGGCGGTGGCCATGCCGGTCATGAACGAGGCCCAGGACAAACCGAGTTGGCTGGCGCTGGTGGTGGTATCGCTGGCGGTGAAGAAGTTGTTGTTGAAGTTATAGCAACCGGTAGTGCACGATCCGGAGAGGAACGTGGCGTAATGGTAGCGCCGTTCTTCCCACCCGTACTTCAGCGTGTGCTTGCGCCACACCGTGGACATCTTGGCGGCCAACTGCGCGGTGGTGCCGCGCTGGTTCACCCCGGGGCCGGCGTATCCTTCATAGCTGGTGGAAGCGATGTTGGCGTAGAGCTGCGGGGTGATGTTGGAGCTGCCGGAACCTCCAATCAAGAAACCCGGGAGGCCGTCCGCACCCAGCACGTTGGCCTGTTGATCAATGTAACTGGGCAGGCCGGCATCGGAGGCTTTGTACGCGTTCTTAATGGGCTGCTTGTCGCCTTCGGCGTATTGGGTGATGCTGAAGACTACGTCCAGGACGTTGCTGGGGTTGATGACCCTCATGTAGTCGAGGTTGCCGCCGCGAGTGGGCCGCCACAGACCGTTCGATTCATAGCCCTTCAGCGGGGTGTTGTGCGCCCAATCGTAGTTATCCGAGAAGCGATGGTTGTAATACCACTTTCCGCTGAGCCGTTGCGAGGAGCTGATGTTCCAGTCATAGCGATTGACCAGGGACGGCAGGTAATCGTTATATGGCTGGGCCGAATCCACGTAATTGAAGCCGTCGGGAGTGGCGGGAGTGATATTCGGCAAGGGATAGAGCTGCTGGAAGAACTTATAAAATGGGGTGTTGGCGAATAGCGCGGGAGGAATCGTATTGCCCGGGAACGGCGTGCGGGAGACGTGGCCGGCGGTGGACGTCGCGGCCGAACGGGGGTCGTAAATGGTGTACGCGGTGGCGTTATAGGCCGACAGGTCCGAGAAATTGCCCTGCCGTTGGTTGGCGGTAGGCACCCAATAATCGACGTTTACGGGGCTGGGCTGGATGCTGGTGATGTGGTCGTACTCGAAGTAGAAGAAGAACTTGTTCTTGCCGTTAAAGATCTTGGGGATGTAAACGGGTCCACCGAAGCTGAAGCCGGGCTGGAAGAAACGGCCGCCGGGGTTTTCGTTTTGACCGGCCGGCCAGGTGCCCGCAGCCACGGAATTGAGGTAGCTGGCGCGCGTGAACTCATTGGTCGAGTTGATGCGATACCACATGTATTGGGCGAAGGCCGAACCGTGGATGGCGTTGGTGCCCGATTTGGTGGTGGCGCTGATGTAGGCGCCCACGCTGTGACCCATGGAGGCGTCGAAGGCATTGGTTTCAATGCGGACTTGGTCGACGGCTTCCTCGGAAGGAACGAAGCCGGCTCGTCCGCCGTTGGTTCCGGTGACCGGGTTGCCATCCAGCAGAAACTCGTTGCTGCCGGTGGCCAGACCCGCGGTGTCGTAACTGGCGGTGCCGGCGTGATCCATCACTCGGCTGATGCCGGGTGCGCCGGTGAACACCATACCGGGCGACATGCCCTGCAGCGCCCACGGATTCATGGTGGTGACGGGCAACATGGCGATATCGCGGGTATCGAGCACGCGGCCGCCGACGGCGTTGGTGGTCTGGAGCTGCGGCGCATCGGCGCTGACATCGACGGAAGTTGTGGTTTCCCCAATCTGGAGTTGCAGATCAAGGTCCAGCCGGTCGCCGGTATTCAAGGTGATACCGGTTCGCACGAGCTTCTTGAAGCCGGTAATCTCTCCGGAAACCGAGTAGCTGCCGGGCACCAGGAAATCGACTTCGTAATAGCCGGTTTGATTGGTGGTAACGCGACTTGAGACGTTGGTCGCGTTGTTGGTAATCACGACCGTAGCATTGGGGACTACGGCGTTCTGCGCGTCAATCACCTTGCCGGTGATACTGCCGCGCGATTCCTGCGCGAAGCCGGCCGCGGAAACAACCGCCAGAAGGGCGACCAGAAGCAGGGCCCGATTGAGCCCGAAATGCAAACGTTGCATTTAACCTCCCTAAACGAGTGAACCTCGTGATGACTGAGGGGAGATTAACAGGCTGCGCGACTGGGGGCCAAGAGATTTCCGATATCGCCATCCGGTTTTGTAGTACAAAACACAAGGCTCAATGGCGATAGGCCATAAGACACTCATTATAATAAGTTTGATATCACTGCACGGAAACGTGGTGCCATGGCGGACCGATGTGATGTCGTTGCTCATTGCATAACACGCAAGCGCTTATCGGACTGCCACATCCCAGATTTTTTCGCGACGGGATTTGCCTTCGGGGCCTTCGATTTCGAGGACCACGGTGTAGTCGGCGCCGGTCGAGTACTGGTGGATGGGATTGCGTTCGGTGGAAGTGGAGCCGTCACCGAAGGTCCATTTCCAGGACGTGGCTTTGCCGGTGGATTCGTCGCGGAAGGCCACCAGGCGACGAGTCATGTCGACGACCTGGAAGGACCAGTTGGCGTCAAAGTGGACGAAGCGGGGCTCGAGCGGCATCAGGCGGAAGCCGACCAGCTCGTCGGCCTTGCCGTACATGGTGTGCTGGCGCGAGAGATTCCAGAAGGCGTGGGCTTCGCTGTTGGGGTTGTCGTAATCCATGACGGCCCATGCGATGCCGATCAGCTTGTTCTCGGTGAGCACGGATTCGACGGCGCGCTGGGGTCCTTCGCATCCGGCGTAGTCAAACGGGGTGATCCAGAACTCGAGCACGAGTTTGCCGGCCTCGCCGGGCTTGAAGTGGTAGGAATAGGCGGCGTTGGCATAGGGCAGTGACTTGACGTACGAGTTACAACCCCAGGCGAGGGCCCAATCCTTGCCGACGGCCGGGGTCATGATGTGGTAGTTCTGGGCTTGAACGCCGTGCATGGAGAAGTGCGCGTCGCGTTCGCTCAACTCCTTGGTGGGCTGGAAGCGCTCGATGAGCGGCCCGCCGGAGAGATCGCCATCCACTACCAGCTCGAAAGTGTCGTTGTGGAGGCCGGGTTTTGAGAAATCCCAGTAGTTGTCGTAGGCTTCGTAGAGGAAATAGAGGCGGTTCAGGCCTTTCACCCAACCGACCTTGACGTGCACGTCCAGATCCTTGGGGTCGGGCTTATGGTCCTTGTTGGTGTCGTCGACCAACTGGTCCATGCCGATGGAGTAATCGTCGGGCACGATTTTCCAATCGTCCGGATCGCCATCGATGCGGGGAATCATATTGGGGGGAAACTGGAAGATCTTGAAAATGGTGCCGGGGCGGTCCAAAGCGAAGCTGGGACAACAGGCCAGGGCGAGAAGAATCATTGAAATCAGGCGGCTCATAAGCAGTCCTTCCATGTGAAACTATCCCACAGTGTAGCGATGGATCGAAGCGAGTGTAATGATATTGGGGGAGGAATCGAAAATGTTTTCGCCCCGGGCCGTGGTTGTTGCAACGCTTGTGGTGGCGGCTGGCGGCGTGGCGCAGGCCGCGGATCCGGCGCTCCCGCATCTCGAAAGACGAGGCGCCGCGACGCAGTTAGTGGTTGACGGCAAGCCCTTCCTGGTGCTCGGCGGCGAGTTGCACAACACCGCCGCATCGAGCGCCGAGTACATGGCCGCGGTATGGCCGGTGCTGAATGCCAAGATGCACCTGAATACGGTATTGGCGGGGATCGGCTGGAACTGGATCGAGCCGGCGGAGGGCCAGTACGATTTCAGCCTGGTGGACGCCGCGCTCAAAAACGCCCGAAGCAACAACCTGCGGATAGTATGGTTGTGGTTCGGGAGCTGGAAGAACGGGCTTTCGAGCTTCGCTCCGGCCTGGGTGAAGGCCGGCCAGCAGCGCTTTCCACGAGTGGCCATCCGCGGCGGGAAGACCATCGAAGTGCTCTCTCCGTTGAGCGAGACGAACCGCGAAGCGGATGCGCGCGCCTTCGCCGCCTTCCTGCGGCACGTGCGCGAGGTCGACCAGAGCCACACCGCGATCATGGTGCAGGTGGAAAACGAAGTGGGCGTGCTGGGCGATTCGCGCGACCGCTCCGCCGCGGCCAACGCGGCTTTTGCGCAGCCCGTTCCTAAACCGCTGATGGATTACCTGCAGAAGCACAAAGACGATCTGCTGCCGGAATTCCGCCAGGTCTGGCAAGCGGCCGGGTTCAAGACCGCGGGGTCGTGGGAGGAAGTTTTCGGGCAGGGCGCCAAGGCCGATGAAGTCTTCATGGCATGGAACTATTCCCGCTACATCGACCGCGTCGCGGAAGCCGGCAAGAAGGAATACGCGCTGCCGATGTACGTCAACGCGTGGATCGTGCAGCCAGCCGACAAGGGGCCGGGAGACTACCCGAGCGGCGGACCACAGGATCATATGCATGATATCTGGCGTGCAGGGGCGCCAAATCTTGACTTACTAAGTCCGGATATCTACCTTCCTGGCTTCGTGGAGCTGACGGCACGATATAGCCGATCGGGTAATACGCTGTTTGTTCCAGAGTCGTTTGACGGCACACGGGGTGCTGCCAATGCGTTTTACGCGATCGGCCAGCAACGGGCGATCGGCTACTCGCCCTTTGGCTTTGAGGCGCCGCGGGGGGAGTTGGGGGAACCCCGATCGGCGCCACCGCCAAACGCGGAGAAGTTGCCACTCTCAGAGGCGTATGACGTCTTGTCGCAACTGGCGCCGTTGATCCTGGAGCACCAGGCGAATGGCACCATCGCGGCCGTGCAGTTGGACCGGCAGCACCCCGACCAGCAAATCCGGCTGGGAGACTACACGTTGAACGTGGGGCTGACGCGCAATGTGCGCACGCCCAACGTGGCGCCGGACCTGGCGGGATACGGCCTGTTTATGGCGACCGGCACGGACGAGTATGTGCTGGCCGGCAACAACCTGCAGGTAACGTTCACGCCTGCCACACCGGGGCCGCCGATTGCGGGCATCGCGCTGCAAGAGGCCGGCCGGTTCGAGAAAGGCCAATGGGTGGCGACGCGGCTGTTAGGCGGCGACGATTCGGTGCTGCGCTACGACATCTCGACGGTCGCGGACCTGAACCAATCGGGGAGCGGCGTGCGCCTCTCCACCGGCGAGCGCGGCATTCAGCGGGTGCATCTCTACCGGTACCGATGACCATGTCCACACTACACACTACTCGACGGCAGGCCCTGAAACTGGCCGGCGCGGCGGCGCTCGGCGCCACGCTTCGGCTGAGAGCGCAACAGCGCGTGTTCGACGCCCGCGATTACGGCGCCAAGGGCGATGGCGTCACGCTGGACACCGCGGCGATCCAAAAAGCCATCGACGCCGCCGCGGCCTCAGGCGGCCAGGTGCTGCTGCGGGGCGGCCGGAAATACCTGGTGAGCACGCTGGTCTTGAAGGGCGCGATCGATTTCCATCTGGCCGACGACGCCGAATTGCTGGCCAGCACCAATCGCGCCGATTATCCGGGCGACGCCGACGGCCTTCTGACGGCGCATGAAGTCACGGGCTTGAAGATCTCCGGAACGGGCAACATCAACGGGCGGGCCAAAGAGTTCATGACGGACTATAACCAGGCTGGCGAGATCTGGCGGTTCGGCCCGTTCCGCCCGAAGATTTTCGTATTGACCGGTTGTAAAGACCTGGAAGTGCGCGATATCAGTTTCAGCGATGCGCCATTCTGGGGCCTGCACATGATCGGCTGCGAGCGCGTGCTGGTGGACCATGTCAAGATCCGCAACCTGCTGGACGTGCCGAACTGCGACGGCATCGATCCGGATCATTGCCGCGACGTGGAAATCCGCAATTGCGACATTGTGTGCGGCGACGACGCGATTGTCATCAAGTCGACGCGGCAAGCGGTGGACTACGGCGCGTGCACGAACGTGCGGGTCCACGATTGCGTGATGACGACCAAAGATTCGGGGCTCAAGATCGGCACTGAGACGGTGGAGGATATTTCCAACGTCCGGTTCGAACGGTGCGAGATCCGCTCGAGTTGCCGCGCTCTCACCATCCAGCTTCGCGACGAAGGCAATGTGCGCGATATCCAGTTCAGCGATATCCGGTTCGTGACGCAATACCAGGCAGCTCCCTGGTGGGGCCGCGGGGAGGCGATCTCCCTGACGGCCATTCCGCGGACCAAAGAAACCAAGGTCGGCAGAATTACCGGCGTGCGGGTCCGCAACGTGACGGGCCGCGCCGAAAACAGCGCGCGCATCAACGGAAGCGCCGAGAGCCGCATCGCGGATGTGACGCTCGACAATGTCGATTTGACACTGGACCGCTGGACGGCCTACCCCGGCCCGATTTTCGACAACCGCCCGACCACGGCGGGGCCCGACCTGGAGCCGCACCGAACGCCGGGCTACAGCATCCGCTACGCCGACAACGTGACGCTCAAGAACTGCAAACTGGCCTGGGGCCGGAACAAGCCCGAGTATTTCACGCACGCGGTGGAGGCGGAGAATGTGTCGGGCCTCGCGATGACGCATTTTACCGGCGAGGCAGCGCACCCGGAGAGGGATGAAGCGATCGTGGTCCGGTAAGCGGTACTATGCCCCTTTGAATTCTTCGCAGGCCGCAACGCTTTTGGCGGGCCGAGTCCGTAGGACGAAAGAGAATAGCCCAGCGCGCAAGCGCTGGGAATGGGTGAAAGGGTTTCTAACCGCGGCGATTCTTTCGCCCCGTTCCGGGGCTATTCAATTGGCTACGGGGACCCACGGCTCACGCCGTGGGCTAGGTTGTGTCGCCCTCCGGGCTTGGTGCTTTGGTTGCGGCCTATGCCGCTTTTAGGGCATCGGTTATATGATAGGGAAACATGAAACGCTACCTGCCTCTGAACATAATTCTTCCGTTGCTGTGCCTGTCGCCGGCGGCGGCGCAGCCCAGGTTCGAGATTTCATTCGCGGCCTCGGCACATGCCGGACCCATTACGGGCCGCGTGTTCGTCGCGCTCTCCAAGACGGAGGCGCCGGAACCCATCCAGCAGATCGGCTCCTGGACCGGACAGACACCTTTCTTCGGAAGCGACATCGACGAGCTCAAGCCGGGGGTTGCGGCGGTCGTGGATGGCGCCGCGCCGGGATACCCGGCGAGCAGTCTGAAGGAGATTCCGGCAGGCGATTACTACGTGCAGGCCGTGATCAATGTCTACACGCAATTCCATCGTTCCGACGGCCACGTGGTGTGGGCCCACATGGACGAATGGGAGGGCCAGCACTTCACGCGGTCGCCGGGCAATCTGTACAGCGAGATTCGCAAGGTGCACCTGGACCCGGCCGCCGGGTACGACGTCAAGCTGGAGGCCAGCAAGGTGATTCCAGCGATCCAACTGCCGGCCGACACCGCGTGGGTGAAGCACATCAAGATCCAGAGCCCCATGCTCACGAAGTTCTGGGGACATCCGATGTACCTGGGCGCGACGGTGCTGTTGCCAAAGGGTTACGACGAGCATCCCGGCGAGAGTTATCCGGGGATCTATATTCAGGACCATTTCGAGTTGAACGCGCCGTTCCGGTTCAGCGAGAGGCCACCGGCGAACGGCGGCGGGCGAGGCCAGGCGGGCTACCAGTTCTACCAGGATTGGACCAGCGACACCTTCCCGCGCATGATTGCGATCACGTTCCAGCATCCCACGCCATACTTCGACGATTCTTACGCAGTGAATTCCGCCAACAACGGACCATACGGCGATGCGCTGCTCCAGGAGTTGGTTCCCTATCTAGAGCAGCATTTCCGACTGATTCGAGCGGGGTATGCGCGGATGCTGACCGGAGGTTCCACGGGCGGTTGGGAATCGCTGGCGCTGCAGGTCTACCATCCGGAGTTCTTCGGCGGAACGTGGACCATGTATCCCGACCCGGTGGATTTCCGGCGCGACCAACTGGTGAATATCTACGACGACGACAATGCCTTCCGGGCGCCGGGAGACGACTACATGAGGCCGGAGCGGCCGATGATGCGGACGGCGGAGGGACAGGTGACCCAAACCATGCGGCAGATGAGCCAACTGGAGGATGTGCTGGGCAGCCATGGCCGCTCCGCGCAGCAGTTTGAAGCGTGGGAGGCGGTCTATGGACCGGTGGGCGAGGACGGCTACCCGCAACCGCTCTGGGACAAGAAGACAGGCAAGATCGATAAGCAGGTGGCCGGCTACATGCGCGACCACGGGTATGATCTGGGCGCGTACTTGAAGGCGAATTGGGCGAAGATCGGGCCGCAGTTGAAGGGCAAGATCCACATGTATGTCGGCGACATGGATAATTACTATCTCAACCTGGCGGTTTACCAGTTAGAGGAGTATCTGAAAACGACCGATGCGGGCGCGACGTTCGAGTACGGGCGGCCGATGAAGGGACACGGGTGGCAGCCCATGACTAATGGAGAGTTAGTGAAGATGATGGCGGAGCAGGTGCGGAAGAACGCTCCGGCACGATAGCGGCGTTGGCCTGGCTGCCTCGCGATCTCAGAGAAGTCGGCGGAATTGTTGCGGCGTGAGGCCGGCATCTTGGACAATACCACCCATCGTGAGCGCATCCACCGGGTCGTGCCTTGGGATAGTTACAATCCGCCTGCCGTCGGTCATGACAATGTGCTTGCCTTGCCTCGCGATGCGCAAGCCGGCCTTTTCGAGCGCCTTAACGGCCCGGAGGTGGGAAATCCCGGGTATCTTCGGCACGAGCTACGCTGGGATCTCCACTTCCCTTAAATTCTGCTCACCGGCCAGTTGTTTAGCGACTTGGACGTATTCGCGAATCGCGTCCCGAATGTTCGCCAAAGCCTCTTCTTCAGTGGCGCCTTGCGACCAGCACCCGGGGAGGCCGGGGCAAGAGACACTGTACCCCTCTTCGGTTCGCTTCAAAGCAACTGGGTACTTCATGCCTCTGAGGGTAGCACGCCTTTCTGGCTGACGCGTACCACTGAAGCTCAGAACGTGAGCCGCAGCCCCAACTGCACCTGCCGCATGGTGCCGGCGCTGCGGATGGTCCCGAAGGCCGCCGAACTGAGAGTCAGGGTTGGGGCGCTGAGATTCACGAAGTTGAAGGCGTTAGTGAACTCGCCGCGCGCCTGTAGATTGAAGCGCTCCTTGAACTTGAAGTTGCGGAACAATCCCATGTCGACGTTCTTGCTGCCGGGCGCGCTCAACACATTGCGGCCCAGGTTTCCATCGGTGCCGCTGGCCGGGGCGGCAAAGGCGGTGGTAGTGAACCAGGCGTTGCTCACGTCAGACCGGGAGCGATGCGGATCGAGATAGGGGTTCCCTACCAGCTCGACGCGATCATTCGTGACGCCGTCCAGATTGGTGTCGCTGCCGGTGGTGATATTGATAGGCAAGCCGCTTTGGAGCGTGGCGATAGCGGAAAGCTCCCAGCCGTTGATCACGCTGCGCAGGACTGGATTCACTCTGCTGAAGTAAGCCATGTCCCAGATCGCCGAAGCACTCATGACCTGGCGGCGGTCGTTGTCGGAACGGCCGCGTTCGAGCGACAGGTTGTGATAATCCTCGGCGCTGCCGTTGACGGTGTTATTATCGAGCTCGACGTCCTCGATGTCCTTCGAAAACGTGTAGAAGCCCTTGGCGCTGAAGTGGTGTGAGACTCTCTTTTCCACCGTAATCTGCAACCCGTTGTAGTTTGCATTCATGACCGACTGGACCGAATAGATATTCGACAGAATGCCCGGTTCGATGGGCCTGCGGTTGTTCACGTTGCTGGTGGTGGCGGTGCTGGTGTAAGAGGGGTAGTTCAGATCTTCGGCAAACGGCAGACGGTGAGTCAGCGAACTCACATAAGCCGCCGTAACCGAAATGTCCCTGGTGATCTGACGCTGTACCGAGAAGTTGAGCTGGTAGGTATAGGGCCAGCGGAAGTTGGGCGCTACTCCGTAAATCGCCGCCGGGAAGATGAACTGCGGTGAAGCAGGGTTATAACTGTATGGGAACGGGTCAACGCCGCCGGGCAGGAGGCCATAAGGATTGGTCAGCGATTGCACGGTGTTGAACTGTTCGCGAACGGCGAAGGGCTGATAGTTGGAAGTGGAATTCCATTCATTACCTGAAACGCTGCCATAGAACAGGCCGCCGGCCGCGCGCACGGAAGTCTTGCCGTCGCCGAAAGGATCCCAGGCCAAACCGAGACGCGGCGAGAAGTGGAGCTTCTGCATACCGACGATGCCGCGGGGAATGCCGGGATCGCCGGCGATGAGCAATCCGGCGGGAACATTCGAGCCCTTGAGGAGCTGCGACTGCACGCCTTGTTCAAAGGTGGCTTCGCGATTGAACGGATCGGTGGGCGGGGTCTGCAATTCATATCGCAGGCCGAGGTTGAGAGTGAGCCGGGGGGCGATGCGGTAGTCGTCCTGGAGGAAGAGGGCGCCGGTCCAGAAGTCGTCCATGGCGGTGATGGGCGCATCCTGATTCATAGTGACGGGCAGGCCGAGCATGTAATCGGCCAGGGCATTGCCCTTGTACGCGGCGTTCAGCTTGGTATTGGCGGTCTTGGTTCCGGTAAAAGGAAATACGCCGTAGTTATTCAACAAAGTCTGCTGGATATCCTTGTTGAGCGAGAGCTCGCCGCCGAACTTGAAGGAGTGGCGACCTTTGGTGTAACTGAGCTGATCGCGGGTGGAATAGAAGTTAGTCCCGGCCACGGGTCCGGAAATGGCCTGCGAAAGCGTGAAATAGCCGGTTACGGTGATCTGCGGCAACGAAGGCGTACCTTGTATGCCGAAGCTGGAACCAAAAGCGGCCAGCGACTCCTGCGGGGTGTTCAGCCGGCCTCCGAAGTTGCGGGTATAAGTGACCCAGAACTGGTTCACGGTATTGGGACTGATGCTGAAGGTATCGCTCACATTGACATTCTGCTGGCGCCAGTCGAAGTTTTCGGTGGACCAGGGGATGTTGCCGCCGGGCGAAATCGCGTTGTGCCCGCTGGTCTCGTAGTAACTGCCGGACAGGCGGTTGCGGTCAGTGAAGGAGTGATCGATCTTGGCCAGATACTCGACGGTGTTATAGGGACTGGGGATGGTGCCCTGCCAGAAGTTGCCCGACACGTTGGACGCGGGGATGTCCTGATTGAGGATGCTGAACGCGGTGGGGTCGAGGCGGGTCTTTGGGATCATATTGTTGGGGAACAGCGCGCCGGTGGTGGGATCGACAGGCAGCACCTTGGATTGCGAGAAATCGCCGGTGCGTTCCAGGGCGGTCGGCACGATGGCGCTGTTCAGGAAGGAACTGGTGATCTGGCGCAGGCCGGAGTAAGTTCCAAAGAAGAAGGTTTTGTTCTTGCGGATGGGTCCGCCGATGCTGCCGCCGTATTGGTTGCGGTGCAAGGGCGAAGTGGTGAGAGAGCCCCAGGGATAGGCATTGAGGTCGTTATTGCGGAAGAACTGGAAGAGCGAGCCGTGGAACTGATTGGTGCCGGACCGCGTGATGATGTTGACGACTCCGCTGGCGAAACGGCCGAATTCGGCGCTGTAGCTATTGGTGATGACGCGGAATTCTTCGACGGCATCGGGGTTGGGCGCGATGTTGCCGGTGTTACGAAGGCCGGTCATGTTGGCGCCGCCGTCGAGATAGTAGTTCACCGATCCGGCGCCGCCATCCACGCCGCCATTGATCATGGTGCGCTGCTCCGGGTAGCCCAGCACGATGCTGTTGGCCGAAGATTCGACGCCGGGCGTGAGGTTCAACAAAGTGTAAACGTTGCGGCCGACAATGGGGAGGGTTGTAATTTCCGCATTCTCCACGGTGCGGCCGATCTGGGCATTGTCGGTGTTGACGGCGGGCGCAGTGGCGGTGACATCGATCACCTCGGTCATGGCGCCGACGTCGAGCGAGGCATCGACGCGCGCCATTACGTTGATATCCAGGGTGATGCCCTTCTGCACGGACTTTTTGAAGCCGGTGGCCGACACTTCAACCCGGTAGCTGCCGATGGGCATGAACTCCAGGCGGTATTGGCCCTCCGGATTCGTCTTGGCGTTGCGGGTGAAATTGGTATCTACGTTGGTAGCAGTGACATCTGCGCCGGGCACGATCGCTCCGGACTTATCGGTCACTGCCCCATAAAGAGTGGTGGTGGTCTGCGCACTGAGGAACGGCGCCCTCACAAGACAGATCAATGCGACGATGGAACTCACGATGACTCTCTTAGTCATTCCAACCTCCTGGCGCTTCCTGGCGCCCACTGAAAAAACATCATTCGGCGGCTTGGAGCCGCAACAGCGTTTCCAACAAGTAATAGTCGCCGTAGACGAGCATTCCATCGTTCGGGCGCGTGCCGCTTCCGTGACGAAGAACTCCCGGTGGCGTCAGGTCTTCCGGACCGACCGGCGTCAGATACCGGTCGATCAGCGACTGCACAATTCGTTTCGCCTGGCGCAGGTACTGAGCCGAGCGGGTTGGATCCTTAGTAACTTCCGAAAGCCGTAGCAATCCCGCCGCCAGGATCGCGGCCGCCGAGGAATCGCGATTGCGGAAGAAGACGCCTTCATCGGAGAAGTCGTACCACGGCACCCCATCCTCGGGCAGGCGATCCAGCGCAAACTGGGCGGTCTTTTCCGCGGTTGCCAGCAATTCCGCATCCTTCGTGGCGCACGCGGCTTCCGTGAAGCCATAGACCGCCCAGGCCTGGCCGCGCGACCAGGCGGAATCGGCCTGCAGTCCCTGGTGTGTATGGTTAAAAACGATGGCGCCAGGCAGCGCGTGATTAGCGAACTCAAGGACCTGCCCGCTGGACCGGAATTCCTGCCGGTTGTCGCCCGGGTTGTAGTGCACGGACTGGAAAGTGGAGCCGTCGGGACGCACCAGCCAGGCCGCCGACTTGAGGGCGTGCCGGTGGCCCAAATCGGCCCACTGGGCGTCGCCGGTCTCGCGCGATGCCCACCACCATATCTGCAGGTTCATCATGGTGTCGATGATGGTGTCGTCGCCGTTGACATCCCACGAGGCCACCAGGCCGGTCAGCGGATTGTAAAGTTGCTTGAGGCGTTGGGCCGCCCGCAGCGCTTCGGCGCGATATTTCGGATTGTTGGTGGCTTCGTAACCCAGCACCGACGAATAGAAATTCAGGAAACCGGTATCGTGGTTCTGCTTGTCCTCGATGCCCATGATCCGCGAAGTCCAGAGTTCCGCCCACTGCCGGTAGCGGGGATCGTGGGTGGATCCGAAAAACTTCCAGAGCTCTCCGGTCCAGAAGGCGCCGGTCCAGAAATAACCCTTCTGAAGCTTCCACAGGCCGGTTTGATCATTGCCTTCGGTGAAAAAGCCGGCTCCGGTGGTCTTGTCTGCGCCCCCGGGAGAAGTGGCCGTGAGCAGCGGTTCGAATTTCGCGGCGGTGCGGTCCGCGGCCTGTTGCAGCAGAGCGATAGCCTGCGCGTAGGTTCGGTGTGAGGCGCCGGCAGCGAGCGTATCCGGCGGAGCCGATTCCGGTGCGCCGGTTTTGGATAGGATCTCCACGCGGGCAGGCTCCGCGATGCGGGCAGCCACGTCCGTCAAATAAGCCACGAAGCCGGCGCGGCCCGGCGGGTAAGGTTTTGGCAATGATAGCGTTCCCTCGCCGGAGCGCTTGCCGGGGAGATCGTTGCGGATCGCCAATGCGCCGGCGGCCTCCCTGCCCCATATCGCCGTGCCGTACCACTGCGCTACGCCGTTCCGCGGGTTGATGCGGAGCAACCGGTTTCGCTCATCCGAAGCCTCCGCGCCGGATTCCTGGCAGAGCGCCAAAACGGCGAGGCCCAAGTCGTCATCCGCCTGACCTCCCCAGGTTGCCACTGCCCGGACGGAGGAAATCGAAGCATCGAGATTCTGGGTGCCCGGACGGGTCGGAATGCCCGTGACCAATGTCAGACCGTCGCCGTTGGTTACGGTGATGCGATGCTCGAAGCCATGCTCGCCGGCCCATTGGGTGATGCGGCTGACCACGTCAACGCTGTGGCCGCCGATCTTCCAACCCTTGTATTCGAGCCCCAGCATCGAGCGCACCGGACCGGCGCTGATGAGCCGCCAATGGCGTTCCGCCACGTCCGCGGCAGGCAGGACTTTGCCATCCACCAGAGCACCTAAGCCAGCCACGCCCAGAGCCTTGCCAACGCCAATCAACTGTGGCCCGAACGGGCTCTCGGAGCGGGCGGCATCCTCGGGCGAAGCCAACAAGTCCAGATACAGCCCCGGCCGGCTCTTGCCGTAGACTTCGACGGCATTCCGCCGGTCGAAGCAAATCCGCCAGGCGGTCTGCTCGGATTCCCACCCAGGCCCATTGCAATGCGCCTCGAATTGGGCATTGGTGCGTTTGGGATACTGCGACCGCAGCAGTAGCATGGCGGCCGCATCGCCATAGGCGATGGTCACGATGCGCGTCTGGCGCGGCTGCAAGTCAATCTGAAAGGCGATCTCGTCAAACTGGCCGTCGCCGTCGAGGTCGTCGGCCTGCGAGGCCAACTCGGTGGTTTGGAGAGTGTGGGCATCCTGGTCGAGCGTCTCGGCCTGGCTGGTGGTGACAATCGCGGTCCCGGCAGTGAAATCCTTGGCAATGGCCTGCAGAGTGCCGACCGGGATCACGATGTTTTCGGAGGGGCGTGACAGCGGAGTGAGGTTGGTGACCGCGAGTTTGATTACTTTAACCCGCGGAGCCGCCTCGGTTGAGCAGACCGCCAGCAGGGCCAGCAGGGAGCTGCTGGTCCACCAGCTTACGAGACGACGCCATGATCCACAGGGCATAGCAATTTGCGAAAGCTCATGATAGGCCGGTGGAGCTAACTCTGTGAAGCACAAGAACGTTCTTACAGTGTCAGGCGACTGTTAGGGAAATGTTGAAGGCCCCATGGGGGCAGCGATGCGAAGGGCTGGCGCAGTGGTTTCTGCTTAACTCGTTGAGTGGCAGCACAGCCTGCCCGCGCGCTGCTGACACGGTCTGCGCCGGATATTCCGTCCCGCCTACTTGCCCGAGGAATGATCGATGTAGGTGGAGGACGTTCCGTTCTTGCGCAGTTCGAATCCGTCGGCGACGGCGCCGTCAATGGAATACGCCGTAAGCGCCAACCGCTCCGGCGACACATCGATGATCTGGTAGAACTGTTCGTCCTCGATCATCTTCGCCATGTATTGGCTGTTCACCTTTTGGGTCTTGTACATCTTCGGGCCACTGACCGAGATGACGTAGACGACGCCGGGCGCCGAAGGATCCACGATGCGGTCGCGGGCGATCTTGTGGGTGCGGGCATAGACATGGTCGTGCCCTTGCAGGACCATGTCCACATGGTGCTTTTCGTAGAGCGGTGCGAGCGAGGCGCGCATCGCTGCGTACTCGCGGCCAGAGGAGATGGCGTAGATACCCTGATGCTGGACCACGATAGTCCAGCGATTGGGGTTGTCGCTCAATACCTTGGTGAGCCAGTCCAACTCCTTTTCGGTCACGCGCTTCCGTGCCGCGACCTCGTAGCCCTCCTCGGAGAACGCGTTCACATCCAGAGCGATGAATCGGACACCCTGATAGTCCAGGTAGTACGACTGGCCCGGCATATCGTCCAGGTCCGGCCCGTTCGAGGGCAGGACGAAATGGCGGCGCCACGGCCACGCGGCGGCAAGCGAGGTTTTGGCATCCGGCGAACCCGGTGGCCGATGCAGATCGTGGTTGCCCGGAACCGGAATGCTGGGAAGGGTGGCGGAGATAAAGGCCAGGGCGTCGCTCCATTCGCCCCAAAGCCGGTCGTCATAGCCGTCGGCGACCAGGTCGCCGGCATGCACCAGGAATCGAGCATCGGGAGCGGCGGCGTAGGCGCGCCGAATGGATCGCGACCACAGCGATTTGATGCTGTTCTGTTCGTCGCCCACATAGAGGAACCGGAAAGGCTCGAGCCTGGTGGAAGCCGTGCGAAAGACGTTCCATTCGCTCCAGACCTGAGCGTCGCCCACGCGGTAGCAGTAGGCCGTGTCCGGCTCCAGCCCCTGGAACCGCGCGGCGTAATGCGCGGCGGACTTGCCGTCGCCCAAGTCGTCTTTTTCGACGGTGGCGCGCACGGTGATGGCCGACGGCTCGAACTTGGGATCGGCTATGAATTTTGCGACCTGGGCCTGCGGAGACGCCGCCGCAGTCTCCGTTCGCCAAGTCACTGCCTGGGTCCGGGCGGGATCACCCGCCCAAGTGAGAACGATCCGCGTGGGGATGGCTCCCGGAGCGGCCGGCGGAGGCGGCGCTGCCGAGCCGCGAGTGGCCAGAGAAAGCAGAAACGGGCCGGGCGCCAGTTGCGCGAATTGCCGGCGAGTAAACTTAGACATGATGTTGTTCATCCTTTGCTCAACGCGCCGTCCTGATCGGGCGGCGACCGTCTCATATTGGTCCGCCGAGGTAAAACCCTCATTCCACTGGGTGCGCACCACAACGCGTGAACCGATGTCGATGGCTGTGTCCTAGCCCACGCGAGGCCTCCCTCTGACGGGGCGGCCTTTCGCGTGGGATTGCCTCCGAACTCTGCTGGAACCTAGAATTCCACGCGCAGCATAAACTCCACGCGGCGTGGGGCGCCGGTGCCCGTGGCGCCAGTGTTCAGAATGCTCGTAATTCGTCCGAAGCTGGAGGACGAGCTACTACCGGACGGATTGCTCCATTGCGGATTGTTCAACAGGTTGAACGCCGATGCCCGGAAGTTCAGCTTCAGACGCTCCGTCAGGAAGAAGCGCTTCTGCAGCCCGGTGTCGATTTCATAGTTGCGCGGGCCGCTGGCGATGTAGCGGCCCAGGTTGCCCCAGGTACCATTGGCGGGAGTGGAGAACGCCGCCGGGTTGAACCACACGTTGGGGATGCTCTGGTTGGCGGCATAGATCGAGACGCCGGGCACCAGGTTGGGCCGCTGCCCGGAAGTGTTGCCGTCCGGCAGGGCCGCGGCTTTGCGCGTAATGGTGATATTGATCGGTTTGCCGGTGCGGGCCGTGGCCAGGCCGGAGAGCGACCAGCCGCCGAGGATCTTGGATGCCAGGCCGCTGGTGAGATATTGTTTGCCGTGTCCGAAGGGCAGTTCCCAGACGCCGTTGCTGGTCATGGTATGGCGCACGTCAACGTCGGTGCTGCTGCGGTCGCAGGCGCGGCAGCCCATGTCCTGAAAGCTTATGTTTGTGCCCGAGCCGTCGGAAGCATCGGCGATGCCGTGAGACCACATGTAGTTCATCTGGAATAACAGCCCGTGGACGAACCGGCGCTGGATGGAAGCTTGCATAGCGTTGAAGTTGTTGTTGCCGTCGTTGGCCTTTTCGCCGAACGAGCCGAAGGCGGACAAGGTGCGCTTGCCGGTGGCGGGGTTGATCAGGTTCAGAGTGTACTTATCGAAGAGGTGATGGCCTTCGCTGCCCACATAGCCCACCTGGGCGATGAAGCCGCCCCCGACCTCTTGCTGCGCCACGAAGTCCCAGTTATTGTACGAGAGGTCTTTGCGGTTGCGGGCGATCGCCTTGGGGCTGAAAAGTGCGCTCGCGGGATTGAGAAAGGGGGTCAGCGGATAAGACAAGGCAGGAGTGTCAATGTTGGTCCAGGAGTAGCGCGGCACCGCGCTTTCCGCGGGATCGCTGAAGTCGTCGTTCTGATTGCCGCCGTAGTAAATGCCGAAGCCGCTGCGCAGGGTGGTCTTGCCGTGGAGCGCGGCGGGCGCCCAGGCCATACCGATGCGTGGGCCGAAGTCCGTCGGGTTGGGGCTGTAATACGGCGTGCCCTTGGGACAGTATCCGCCGCAGCCTAAGATGTCGACCACCGCGGAGCGGTTCAGGATCTCGTGCGCCACGGAGTAATACTCGTAGCGCAATCCCAGGTTCAAAGTAAGTTCCGGGTTCACTTTGAAATCATCCTGGAAATAGCCCATGGCGAACGTGCGCCGGGTGCCGACTACGCCCTCGCCCTGGAGCCAACTGGCCGAAGCAGCGGCATTGTTGATGAAATCGGTGGGGGAAGCATAACTGACCGATTGGGTGGTGAGAGTGTTGCCGGAGTTATTCAGCCTGATTCGGCGGATTTCAATCCCGGTTTTGAGCGTGTGACGGCCGCGAACCATGGTCAGGTTATTGAGGTAGTTGAAGGTGGTGCCGACTTCGGTATCGAGCGAGGTGCTGTTAAGCCCGTCGAAGCCAAGCCCCCCAACGGCCGAAACGCTGAACGACGCCGGCGCGGTGCCGTAGCCCCAGTTGTGGTAGTTGGCGCGATTGATTCCGAATTTCACTTCATCCACAGTGGTGGGAGAAAAGATGTGCTGGAATTGGAGCACGACATTGGTCGGGATGAGGTCTACCACGCTGTGGTCACCCAAGGCATCGCTGGGGTTGTCGATATAGGCGTTGTCTATGTTGTAGCGAACGTAGGAGGTGTTGGTGTCGTTGAACCGGTAATCGAGGCGAAACATGCCAGCATCTTCGCGGACGGTGTTGGTGGCCACGTCTGTGACATAGTCGCTGGTGCTGTCGTGGGGCGCCGTTCCCGTTCGATAGGCGTTAACCAGGGGCGCGAGAGCCGGCGACTTGGCGAGCACTTGAGAGCGAAACGAAGCGTTGGGCACGAGGTTCTGATAAAACGTCTGGCCGAGGCTCTGGCGCAAGCCTTCGTAGTTGGCATAGAAGAACGCTTTGTTCTTCACGATGGCGCCCCCAACGCCGCCGCCGAACTGGTTCAGCGTAAACGGGGGCAAGGTAGAGCCATCGAACGGCGAGCGTGCATCCAGATTGTCGTTGCGGACCATATAAAACGCGCTGCCATGGTAATCGTTGGAGCCGCTCTTGGACACCACACTGACCTGAGCGCCGCCGGCGGCGCCGGTTTCGGCGGTACAGACCGCGGTGCTGACGCGGAACTCGGCGATGGAATCCAGGGCGATGTTTAACCGCGCATCGGCCTTCTGCGTCTGTTCCTGCACGCCGCTGGTGTCGATGCCGTCGAATACGAAGTTGCTGTCGTCGAGCGAGTGGCCGTTGAATTGGATGGCGCGCTGCCCGCCGTCGGAGAAGTTCATTGCGCCCGGCGCCAGCAGCATGAGGCTGGCCCAGTTCCGGCCGTCGACCGGTATCTCTTTAATCTGTTCGGCGTCCACCAGGCCGCCGACTTCGGCGGAAGTGCGGTTGAGGGTCTGCGTCTCTGCCGTTACCACGACAGTCTCAGACGTGGCGCCCACCTGCAGATAGGCGTCAATGGTTCGCGGCTGCCCGACGGCCAGTTCCACACCCTTGAACTCGGCGGGCTTGAAGCCTTCCTTGAAAAACGTGACGGTGTAGCTGCCGATCGGCAGGCCCGGGATTTGGTAAGTTCCGCCCGTCCCGGTAGTGGTTTGGCGTCGAAAGCCGGTCTCGGCCGACAGAGTCTCGACTTTGACGCCTTGAACTACGGCGCCGCTGGCATCCGCAACCGTGCCGCTCAGGGATGCATGATCCACCTGCGCCACAACGGGCAAGGAGGCAAATACAAGGAACGCAAGGCTCCGTAAACGTTGGTTCATAAAAGGGTGACTCCACAAACAATGACGGTATTCAGATTCTGAACTATGAATATGATTGGGGGATGAAGGACGCCATACAGTTTGGTTACGACTTGCGCGCGGCTGCGTGGCGCTCAGCGGGGGTGCTCGCAGGTTGCTGATTCGGTCCTATCGTTCCGGAGAACCGGGAGCGATTTGCTGAAAGAAGCAGAAGGGTTTTGTAGGGGCTTCCAGCGGTCGGGAAAGCGGGCTTTCCGGAAAGTGGCCCAAACTGCGGTCTGTCCTACGGCCGAAAGACCGCATGGGCTTCGTACTCGGTTGACAGGAGCAGGGTGTCGCTGCTGTTGCAATGGACCACCACCTGGTAAGCGGAGGGAAAGCCGGAATGGCCCTCTTTGCGAAGGCGCTCGAGGAGCGCTTTCATGGCCTTGGGGGAGCTGAAAAATTCCGCGGCGCCCTGCGAGCCCACGGAAGTGAGGCCGGAGATGATGACGCTTCTTTGGTCGCCGGCGGCTCCCGGCGTAGGGGTTACGGTGATGAGACCGTAGACTTCGGTATAGCGCTTATCGGGCCCGCGTTTGGGAATGTGGACGCGGGCCTGACCGGGGCGCCGGTCGCGAATGACGACGTCCTGGGCAGCCGCATCGTAGTCCAGGGTGATGGGCGTTTTCTCCAAGTAGAGCGCGGCGGCTTCGCTGTCCTGAGGATCGCCGATGAGGATCACATTTCGCCCGCGCATAGTGGTGACGCGTGCGGCTCTCTCCGGCAGAACCTGATAGCGCACGCGGCCCTGGTGCAGCATGTTCGCAAGGGTCACGACACTGGAGACCTGGCCCATCTGAACGGAATTATCGGCCGGGGACATGTCGAGCGCGGTGCCATCGGGCAAGGGCCGGTGCTGGCGAAACATGGCGTACAACTCGGGAGGGGCGGGATACTTCGGAAAGCCTTCGGCAACCACCGCCATGTACGGGCGGACGACCAGGTGCAACAAGGTGGCCACACAAAGCAGCACATCGGCATCCGGCTTGGTGAGCGGCCCCCAGGCGCTGGCGATGATCGGATCGAAACGAGGGGTTGGGCTCTCCTGTCGCAAATTGTAGGCCAGAAGTCCGGCACCGAGGACGCTGAGCGAAAGGGCGCTTGCCAGCACCACCTCCAGGCGGGAAAAACGGCGGCCTTTCCCCTGAGGCAGCAGCACGGCAGGAACCGGTTCCGGGCTCGGCACCCGGCCTAAATCGGGCAGGGGAGCGGCGACCGGGTCAGAGACCGCGGGAGGCTCGGCAGGGACCGGCGGCGCGGCCGTGGCCGGCTCCTCGCGAGGCACGAATCGGGGAAAGTAAAGGCCCTTGGGAAGCACGATGCGGACTTCCGCGTGGGGATTCTCGGTTTCGTAGTACTTCTGGAGCTTGCGGCGCAGTTCGTGGGCGCGCCCGCGCACCGATGAATCGCCGGCTGGGGAGAAATCGGAGGGACGTCCGAGGGCTTCCACCGCGATCAGGTACTCGGTGATCTCCCGGGAACGGCCGGCGATGGCCATCTCACCGATGTAGCGCAGGAAACTGCGGAGCTGATCGGAACGGGCGAAAGTCTCGCTATCGAGCACTGCCTGGAGTGCGTTGCGCTTCTGTTCAGCCGATAGAGACCAAACCTCTTGCACCCGTATTCCCTTTCACCGATCCGCCGGGGCCCCTTTAACAATTCTATAACAGACGCATAACTGGTCCAGAACGGTGAGGGGATGGCGGCAGGAAGCGTAGTGGCGGAGGCGTCAGGCGCGGTCTCCGCGGCGGGGCAGCAGCGGTTCAAAGTCGGGCTTTCGCTCGCGGCGGCTGAGGATGTAGTCGCTGGCTTCACGCCGGAGGCGGCGAAAATCATCGGGGGGCATGCCCATGGAGAAGCAGATGTTCTCTTCCGCCTCGAGAAAGACGTAATAGCGGCGGAGCAATTCCTGCACGTGCGGGGGCAAAGATCGGATTCTGGCGATGCGCTGCGCCTGCCGCGCGATCTCCGCATGCACGCCCGGTTTCCCGTCGAGGTACTTGCAAAGCCGGTGGATGGCCTTGCGAACCGCTCCCAGCGGACCGCTCGAATCCGTTATCGGTGTATCCGCCAGACGTTCAGACAGAAGCTGTTCAAGAGCGCTAGCGAGGTCTTTTTGATTCATTCTTCTCGGTTTGCCGGGGCCGTAACGAGGAGGCTTATAGCACCGGTGGAGCTCCGCTACAGTGGCTACACGACCATGTTTCAATTGTGCTACAGAGACTCCGCAAGAGCCCATCCGTAGTTCTTCGGATATAGGGCTCGGAGAATACCAATCCCATCCCTGGCGGGCAAAATGGGTGTGGTGTGTAAGCGCAATCAATTCAAGCGTCTTCCCCGCGCCCCCGGTGGATTTCAGACCTGCCGCACCGTAGTTTTACGGATAGCTGTGGTCGCTGCGACTACGCGGTCGCGGTTGGCCGCGGCGAAGCAGGATATTATAAACCAGGAGCCGTACCGATCATGCCTAGAACGAGAGTTCTGCTGGCGGACGATCACGCCGTGGTCGCGCAGGCTCTGGAAGCGCTCCTCAAGGACAGCTTTGACCTGGTCGGCGTGGTATATGATGGACGCGCCCTGGTGGAAGCAGCCGAGAGCCTGCGGCCGGATGTAGTGGTGACCGACATCTCAATGCCATTGCTCAACGGGCTTGACGCCATCCGGCAGATCCGCACGCGCCGTCCGAACGTCAAGATTGTGGTCCTGACGATGCACAAAGAGACGCAGTTGGCGGTGGACGCTTTTCGAGCCGGGGCCTCGGGCTACGTACTCAAGGTTTCACCGGGCGAAGAACTCATCACGGCGATCGAGCAGGTGGCGCTGGGACGAGCATTTGTCACGACGCTGCTGGCCAAGGACCTCATCTCACTGCTCATGGAGGCAGCGGGCAGCGAAGGCTCCGCCGAATCGCCGCTGACCCCACGCCAGCGCGAGGTTCTGCAACTGGTCGCCGAAGGCCGCACCATGAAGGAAGTGGCGTCGATTTTAAAAATCTCGCCGCGAACGGCCGAATCGCACAAGTACGAAATCATGCAGGTGCTGGGCGTCGATACCACCGCTGCTCTAATCCAGTACGCGGTACGGCTCAAGTTGGTAACGGAGTAACGGGCCATGCAGAGAACGCGGGCGGCGATCGTTGCGCTACTGGCCTGGGGAACGCCTTCCGAATCCACCGACGAGGAGAAGGCGCGCGCCAGCTACACGCTTTTTATCCTTTCGCTGTGCCTGATCGCGATGGCCTCGTTTTCGCTGGCTCAGGCCTGGGCCTATGGCTGGACCGGGGCGGCCTGGACGATGGGCGTAGAGGATCTGTGTTTGCTGACCGCCGTTTGGTTCAACCGCCGGGGCGAACTCGAATGGGCCACAACCATCATCTGTTTCAGTGAACTGGGCTGCGGCCTGGTGGTGACCTCGCTCTTCGGGGCCGGGTTCAAGGACGAAGGGATGCTGCTGTTCCCGTTGATCCTGGTGACGGCCGCGATTCTGCTGAACTGGCGCGCCTACGTGAGGTTTGCGGTTCTGGTAGTGGTGTCGGTGACGTGCGCGGGGTTGATTCTGGCGGCTGGCGGCGTTCATGCAATGTACCACACGGTCTTTAACCTGGTGAACATCCTCTTCACCACGGCGGTTGCGGCCGGGTTGCTGGCCCGCAATCTCAAGAGAAGCGTCGTCCAGTCGCGGGAAGCGGAGCGGGAAATCATGGCGTTGAGCGAACGCCTGATCAACGCACAGGAGGAAGAGCGGGCTCGCCTGGCCCGGGAACTGCACGACGATCTGAGTCAGCAAATCGCAGCGCTTAGCATTGGCATGAGCAATCTGAAAAGGCAGATCCCGCCGGAACAAGTGGAGGCGCGCGAACAGAGCGCACGGATCCAGCAGAAACTGGTCCAGGTGGCGGAGAGCATTCGCCGCCTTTCGCATGAACTCCACCCCGCCGTGCTCGAATACTCCGGCCTGGGCGCCGCGCTTCGCGACTACTGTTCGGAATTCGGTTTGTTGACCAACATGCGGGTCACGTGCAAGACCCAGGGCTCCTTCGAAAGCGTGCCGTTCGCCGTGGCGCTGTGCGTCTACCGCATCGCCCAGGAAGCGCTGCAGAACGTGGCCAAACACGCGCGGGTGGGCGAAGCCGAGGTGGAACTGACACGCACGGACGGACTGCTCTGCCTTACGGTTTCAGATCGCGGGGCGGGCATGCAAGCGAAGCGCGCCGGCTTGCCCGCCAGCCTCGGCCTGGTGAGCATCAAGGAACGCGCCCGTCTGGTGAAGGGCACGTTCAGAATACAAAGCCGGCCGAATGAAGGGACCAGGCTGGGCGTGAGGATTCCACTGTAGAGGCTGCTGAAGAAAGCATAATTGAGCCGCCGATAAACGCCGATATGAAGATTCTTTTCAATCTGCGTTAATCGGTGTTCATCGGCGGCCAGCCATCCTTTGGCTTTCTCCACCAAGCTTTATAGGTGAAGTCCGATATAATCTCGGCAGCTATGTCTACTGCGCGTCCTCTGTATCTCATGGCCTGGGTGCTGGCGCTGGCTGCCGGTGCGACCGCCCAGACTAAACTCGAAGTTACTTCCAAACTCGGCACGAAGTTCCAGTCGCTGGCCGACGAAAAAGGCGCGGTCGCGGCGGCACAGAAGAATCTGGCCGCCGACCCGAAAAATCCCGACTTGCTGCTCAAAGTGGCGCAGGCGCAAATCTCCGTCTGGGAAGACAAGGAAGCAGTCGCGACGCTGACTCGCGCCCTGGCGATTTCACCGCGGAGCGCCGAGTTCTATATCGAGCGCGGCCACCGCGAACTTCCCTTGCGCGAGTTCACGCGAGCGCGCGGCGACCTGACCCAGGGCGCGGCTCTCGATCCCAAGAACATGGCTGCGTACTATCATCTGGGTCTGGCGCATTACTTCCTGGGCGAGTTCCCGCAGGCCGCCGACGCCTTCCGCCACGCGGTGGAGACCGCACCCAACACCGATGAACGCATCAATTCCACCAACTGGCTGTATGCCGCGCTGCGCCGCGCCAAGCGAACCGACGAGGCAAAAAAGGCACTCGAAGCCATCCCGCCGGAAATGACCAATACGGAACCGCACACCAAGTTCTATCTCAACCTGGTCCGTTTCTTCCAGGGCCGGATGAGCGAAGCCGACGCGCTGCCTCCCGAGCCCGCGGCCGGCAACACCGATACCGAAGTCGAACTACCGTTCGACACGGTGGCATACGGCATCGGCAACTGGCACCTCTACAACGGCGAACCCGCGAAAGCCGAAGAATACTTTCGCCGCGTTCTGAAGGGACACGTGTGGATCACCTGGGGGTTCATCGGCTCCGAGAGGGAGCTGCAAAAGCACCGGTAGCGGCGCTCACTTCGGATTCGCCGTCATGGTGGAGCGGCGGGCGGTAGTGGTGGACCAATAGTCCATCCAGGCTTCTCGAATCCCGTTGGTGCGCTCGATCAGTTCGCGGCTCGGCGTGGTCCCGTGCTCGACCATGACGACCATCCCCGTATTGAACTTCTTCTGCGACTGCTCGGCGTTGGGCAGGCGTGGGCCCTCCACCGCAATCACGTCCTGGATGGTGACCTTGACGCGATCGGCCTTGAAGATGGGGTGACCGTTGGCATCCCTGCCAGCGGCAACCAGGTTCCGGAGCATGAAGAAGTCGGGCACTTCCGATGGCGGGATCATGCCCATGAGGTAGAGGTCGAGGTGCGACCAGCCGGTCGCCGGAACGTAGTAGTCGTCATCCAACTGGGTGAAGGTGCCGTCGTAGTTATCCTGCCAGACACCGCCTCCCATGGCGGACGCCTCGGTGGGCCGGCGATAGGGGAATGCCACCTGCGCCTGCAAGCCCCTCGCCCAGTGGGTGGGGCCGAGGGGAATGATCTCGTCTTTGACCTTGGCGGAGACGAAGGCCGCCCAGCGATGGCCCATCTCATGCCCGATCTGCGACATTGCGAGGTTGTAACCGGTCATCTTCATGCCGCCGGCCCGATCCACATTGACGCCGTCCGGCGGGCGCTCCTGCATCTGGTTGGCGCCGGAGTAGACGGGTTGTATGAACTGCCACTGGAACCGTCCGCCGCTGCAGTAACTCTCCAGGCCCCGCTGGCTGGCCCCAATTCCGGTGACGGCGCCGCCCGCGGGGCCGCCGCCCAAGGGGCCGTTGCTGGGAGTACCGGCTTCCTGGTTGTCGACGCGGAAATCGGAATAGTAGGCCAGGAAATCGAACTTGTCGCCAAGAGCCTTGATGACCGTGCAGGTCATATCCCGCGGATTGGGCAGTGCGTAGTAATGGAAGGCTTCGTAGGCGATGGCGAACGGACCGTCCGTCTTCTTGACGGCGGAGAGGTCCACTTCGGGACTGTGGATACCGGAAAGCGTGACGGCGTGAGGTGGTACGTGACTGACGGCTGTGGCGGGCGCGCCGGGAGCCGGCGGAGCCAGAGCGTCGGCGGAAACGATGACCTGATCCATTCCCCTGAGCGCCGGCGGCAGAGTTCCTTGCATAGAGATGGTGAGGCCATCGGTCTTGACACCCGGGGAAACGCCGGGGCCGGAAGCGGTATACCGGGGCGCGCCGCCGCGACCGCCAACACCGCGGATGGTCCAGTCGACGACACCGAGGGAGACGCGGTAAGAAATGCCGGCGACTCCGGGATCGCCTTCCGGCAGCACCGGTGTTCGTGTATCGAAGGTGACCTTAAGGAACAGGCCGTCGACGACCGAGACTTTGACGTTCGCTATGTCGAGGTGTGAGCCAACGAGGGGATGGGCCTCGCCAGGAATCAAGGCAAGCAGTATTTCCGCGCCGGCCGTGACCATGGGGTAGAGGCCGACGACGGCATCCCTGGCCGCAAGCTGATCGTAGGACAGGTCTATGGAGCCGTCGCGCCGGAGCACGGCCTGGAAGCGGTTGACGGTGGGCACCCAAGTGAAGTCCTGGATCCCGCCGGAGGGCTCGGTGAGGCTCCAGGTGACGACCACGCGATCCTCCAGTTCCTTCACGTAACGCGTTCCGGACATGCGCGGCTTCATGAAGACACAGATCGCCGGGACGGTATTGATGAGGGTGCGCGCGGCTTCCTGCAACTGGTCGAACCGGCCGATGGTGACGCCGCCGCCACGGCCGCCGCGGCCGCTACCACCGCCGGCCGAGGGCGCGCCGAAGGCGATCGATCCGGTGGCGCCCACGGAGAAGGAATCCCAGTTCTTGCCGGAAAAGGGAAACGCGAAGTTGTGCAGGCTCACCTGGGCTTCGGTGAGTGGCGCGCCGAACTCGGGGTCCCACTGCAAAGCCAGATTCTCGGCGCGGTAGCCGGAGCCATCCAGGGTGAACCGTAGCGTGCGGCGGACCAGGTCGAACATGTTGGACTTCCCGAGCACGCCCTCATTGAGGGTCATCACGATCAGGTCGCCCTGCGTTGAGATGGCGCCGATCGGCTTGCCTGGTTCCTGCGGCCCCTGCGCGTGCGCCGAACCGTGGTGCAGGAGAACCGCGGCAGCGATCAGATATCCACTCTTCCAGAAAGACCGGCTGCCTCTTGTCATGGCGCCCATTCTCGCACGGGCGGCGCGCGAGGCACAACGCAGCGAAGATGCGTGGGAGGCGGCTACTCGATGCCGGCATTGCGCGCGGCAACCCGGGTGACGCTCGACCAGTCCAGATCGGCTTGTCCGTGCGCCATGGCCGAGAGGAAATGATCGCGGATGAGGCTGGCGAGCGGCATCGGGGCAGCCAGTTCCTCGGCCGCTTCGAGCACCAGGCGGACGTCCTTGAGCCCCAGCCGCAAAGCAAATCCGGCCGGTTCGAACTTTTCGTCGGCAATCAAGCGTCCGTAGTTCGCATACAGCGGCGACCCAAACAACGTGCTCATGATTTCGAGGAAGGCGTGGGGCGAGACGTCCGCCTTGCGCAGTGTGGCGAAGGCCTCGCCGAATGCCTCGATCATGGCGGCGATCATGAAATTACCGCACAGCTTGGCGGCATTGGCCTGCGAAGGATCGGACCCAACCACAAAGGTCTGGCGGCCGATGGCATCGAACAGAGGCCGGCAGTGCTCGACGACTTCCGGCGGACCCGCGGCCACCACGAGGAGATTCTTGCTTGCGGCGGCCTCCGGACGGCCGAAGACCGGGACACTCAAATACTTCTGCCCGCGCCGGTGGTGTTCGGCCGCGAGACGCCGTGCCAGTGCGATGCTAATTGTGCTGCACGAAATGTGAATGGCGCCGTCCGGAAGCGCCGATGCGATGGCGTTTTCGCCGAAGACGACCTGTTCGACCGCTTGGTCGTCGGCGAGCATCGTCATGACAGCTTCCGACGCGCGACAGGCGGCGGCCGGGGAATCGGCCACGCGGGCGCCATCGGCAATCAGGGCCTCCGCCTTCTCCCGGCTGCGATTGAAAACCACCACCTCATGGCCGGCGCGAAGCAAGTTGCGCGCCATGCCGGAACCCATACGCCCGACTCCGATGAAACCAATTTTCATAACAGTAAGGATAATCGAACCGGCCGGAGGCCGTTAGGGAACTCTTAGCCCCTCAGCCCGGTTTGCCGCTGCGGTATCATAAAACCAAGGAAGGGTATCGAGCCTCGCCGGCCAGCAACATTATGAAGATCCAAAAAACATTACTCGCCGTACTCATCGTCGGGACCGCGGCTCTGCTCGCACCGCTGTATGGTCCGGGAATCCTGGCGCGCGCCGCCACCCCCGCGGGCGACGACCTCGATCCCAGCCTCAAGGCCATTTCCGCCGCCTATGCGCTGGTGGAACAGAATGCCGCCGATCCGGTTCCTTCCGAGCGTGTGTTCTATCAAGGCGTCATTCCGGGCATGCTGCACGCGCTCGATCCGCATTCGAGCTTCGTCGGCCCCGTGGAGTATAAGGATATGATGCGCAAGCAGCAAGCGCATTACGCCGGCGTCGGCATGCTGATCGTCGCGGACGGCAACCATGTGGTGGTGATGGAGCCGTTCGTCAATTCGCCGGCCTGGAACGCCGACCTGCGTCGCGGCGACGTGATCGCGGCCGTCGATGGCAAAGATACTCTGCAAATGCCATCCGCCGGCGTGGCCGACCTGCTCCGCGGAACGCCCGGCACCCAGGTGCGCGTGAGCGTGCGGCGTGAAGGTTCCACCGAACCCCTCACCACCACCGTGACCCGCGGCTCAATCCAAACCAGCGTGGTGGATGCTTTCTGGGTGAAGCCCGGCACCGTGTATCTCGGGGTCAGCACGTTCGAAGCCTCCAACATCGAGAGCGACGTCAACACGCAATTGAGCAAGCTGGACGAGTCCAAGGCGACCGGACTCATCCTCGATCTGCGCGACAACCTGGGCGGCCTGGTGAATGAGGCGGTGTTCCTGGCGGGCCGCTTCCTGCGCAATGGTCAGACCGTGGTCTCGCAACGCGGCCGCGTCGAAGCCGAGCAGGTCTATCGAGCCAAGGCGATTGCGGCGGCGCAGAAGTATCCCATGGTCGTGCTGGTCAATGCGAGTTCGGCTTCGGCGTCGGAGATCGTGTCGGGCGCCCTGCAGGATCACGATCGCGCCTGGGTGCTCGGTGAAACCACTTTCGGCAAGGGCCTGGTGCAGGCGCAATTCCCCGTCGATGAAGGCGCCCTGCTGCTCACCATCGCGCATTACTATACGCCCAGCGGCCGCTTGATTCAGCGCGACTATGCGCACAAGTCGCTCTACGACTATTACTCCGCGCGCCCCAAGGCCGATGCGCCGGCGCCCACCGATGACGTGAAGTCCACCGATGGCGGCCGTAAAGTGTACGGCGGCGGCGGCATCANNCATCACGCCCGACGAGAAATACGTCACCCGCACCAATATTTTCCAGCGACGCTTGCAGCCCTATATCGGTGGCCCCGGCGCCTTCTACCATTTCGCCGACTCCTATTTCGGCGTCAAGAAGCCGCACCTGCCCGAAAACTGGCAGCCGGATGCCGACGCCGTACAACGCTTCAAGGAGTTTCTGCAATCCAAGCAGATCGCTTTCACCGATGCGGATTTCACCGCCAACATGGATTGGATTCGCACCAACCTTCGGTACGAGATGATCTTCCGCGCCTTTGACCGCCAGACCGCCACTCAGCTTTCCATACAGGTGGATCCGGAAGTTCTGAAGGCCATCGACAGCATGCCGAAAGCCGCGGGTCTCCTGAAGGACTCGAACCGCGTGCTGGCGGAGCGGCTGGGAAACAAGTAAGTAGGACAGGCCTCCTGGTCTGTCGCGGGCCGGAAGGAGCAGTTTTGTGGGGCAGGCGCTTTCGNNGAGGTGGATGCCAGAATCAGCACTCTTCCACTGTAGAAGAAGTGGGGCAGGCGCTTTCGCCTGCCAACTCGTATGTGCCGCAGAACGGTTGGCAGGCGAAAGCGCCTGCCCCACGATTGTTTCAATCTTACTGGTTGTTGTTGGCGTTGTTTGAGGCGGGCTGGCCTGCGTTCTTCACGTACTTGTCGAACCAGGCGAACTTCTCCCACAACACGTGCTCGATGGTCTCCTTCCCGCGGTATCCGTGGGCTTCAAAAGGAAGGAAAACCAGCCGCGTCGTTCCGCCATTGCCGCGGACGGCTTCATACATGCGCTCGGACTGAATCGGGAACGTGCCGTCGTTATCGTCGGCCTCGCCGTGGATCAGCAACAGCGGCGACTTGATCTTGTCCGCGTACATGAAGGGCGAAATGTCTTCGTACAGTTTGGGCGCCTGCCACAACGTGCGCCGCTCGCTCTGGAAGCCGAACGGCGTCAGCGTGCGGTTGGGGGCTCCGCTTTCGGCGATGCCGGCCTTGAAATAATCGCAGTGGGCCAGCAGCGTGTCGGTCATGAATGCGCCGTAACTGTGGCCGCCCACGCCCACGCGCGCCGGATCGGCGACGCCGATCTCCACGGCCTTATCGATGGCCGCTTTGGCGTCCATCACGGTCTGTTCGACGAACTTGTCGTTGACCGCGGCACGCGGGCCTACAATCGGCATGGAAGCATTGTCGAGCACGGCGAAGCCGTCGAGCGCGAAGAAGACTTCCGAATAGCCGCCGATTTCGGTGAAGCGCATGCGCGACCCCGTCACGGCCACCGCATCGGCCGCGGCCGCATCGTCGTACTCGCGCGGGTAGGCCCACAAAACCGTAGGCAGGCGCGTGCCTTCTTTGTAGCCCGGCGGCAGGTAGAGCGTGAACGACATCTCCACGCCGTCGGGCCGCTTGTACGTGATCAGGCGCTTCTGCACCTGCCGCATGATGGGCTGCGGGTCGGGATAGTTGGTGTAGGCCGTCATCTTGCCGTCGGCCGTGTGGATATAGTAATTGGGCGGCTCGGCGGGGCTTTCGCGGCGCGTGAAGAACTTCGCGGCGTGGTCGTCCAGCAGCCCTTCCACCACTTCATAGTGATCGTTGTCGCACTGGAAGAGGCGCTCGCTCTTCAGCGTGGTGAGGTTGAAGCGATCGAGGAAGGGATGGTCGCCTTCGGGCGACGGGCCGTTGCCGGTCAGATAGATGTTATCGCCGTCGAGCAGGATGCCGCGCTCGCCGTTCGGCAGCGTGCGCTGCTGCGGCGTGCCGTGGTCGGCATAGCGGTCGGCCGAGTTGGTGGTCCATAGTTCGCGCGGCGGATCGTTGGGCTTGTCGAGATCCACCAGAGTGGTCTTGGTGATCCGGTTCGCGCCGCCACCGCCGCCTCCACCGCCGCGGCCGCCGCGCCCGCCGCCGCCGAACATCAGCCAGTGACCGTTATCGAAGAATGTAAAGTTCCCAATGGCCTGTTCGGATGTGTAGATTTCATAGGGTGTGTCCGTGAACGGCGCCTTCAGCGCCATGATGTGTTCGGGCCGCGGTGGGGGAGGAGTCGCATCCGCATTCTCTCCACCCCGTGCCGCTCCAGTGCCGCGCCCGCCGCCGCCGCGTCCGCCGCGGCCTCCACGTCCGGCAGGTGCGGGGCCGATGTAATCCACCCACAGCAGCGTGGCCGGATCGTTCATGCGCCATTGCAGGTTGCGCGTGCCCGCGGCCGGGGGGGGCGCCTGGGGATCGTCGGTTCCAGTCGCCGGATCGGGCCCGGGCCCGGGCCCGGGAGTGGGAGCGGGGGCGAAGGCGCCGCGCCCGCCGCCGCCCATCGGCGTGCTGGTGATGTGGTGCACAACCTTGCCGGTGCGATCCCAGACATCCATCTCACTGGGGAACTGCCGCGCCTGATACAAATACGAGAACGGCCGGTGGATGCTGGTGACGATGAAATAGTTTCCGTCCGGCGAGGGCCGCGCCGATTCGATCAGGGCCGGCTTCCCCACCGGCGTCATCTTGCTCGTGACGGAGTCCACTAGCGCCAGTTGCGAGGTGGCGAAGTATTCAAAATCGTCTTCGTCGTGGACATTCTGCAGCATGTCCTCATGAGTCACCACGCCGCGTCCGCCGCCCAGGCTCTCCTGGACATCCGGTCCGGGTGGTACCAGCGGCACGGGCGGTTCGGGCCCGCGATTGGGTTTTACCGCGTGAACCAGCAGCGTCTTGCTGTCGCTCATCCACTGCACGCTTCCGCCGGTTGCCGCACCACCGCGTCCCCCGCCGGCGCTGCCGAAGACATCGTTTACTCGAACGGATTCGATGCGGTGCGTCTTGCCGGTAGCGGCGTCGCCGATCCAGATCTCGATGCCCTTATCGGTGCTGTTGGTGAAGGCGAAGTGGTTCCCGTCCGGGCTCCAGCGGCCCGTGCTCAACTTGGGATTCGGAGGCAACACCACCTTGATGTCGGTTCCCTCCGGCACCTTGCGCAGAGTCAGAGCGCTGTTGAAGGTGGCGTTGTGCAGCCCGTTGGTCATCGGGTTGATGCGGATGCCGGCCAGCCGCCGCATGGGCTGCGCCAGTTCGGCGATCGGTGGATAACGCACCGGCCGCCCCTGCATCGCATAGGCATGCGTCGGGCTGAGCTGGATGGTGGGAGTGGAAGGCGAGTTGAGGATGTCTTCAACTACCTTGGGCGGCTTCTGGTACGTGTCGGCACCGAAGAGCATCAGCACTGCCGCGAGCAGCAGAAACTGGACTTTTGTGACTGATTTCATAACGGATATCGAAAATGTTATGTAAACGCAGGCCGGAAGTCAAACTCAGCGCGCTCTGGTTGCATACGCAGGATTACCGGGACGCAGCGGATTAAACCCCACCCGCACCTGCGCCAGCGCCTGGGTCAGATGGGGCATGCGCGCCCGGAACGAATCGAGACGGGCTCCCAATTCACCCTCTTGCGGCAGCATGCGGTTTCCGGTCATGGGGTATTGCCTATGGTGGTCTTTGGCCAACTCCATACCTATCTCAGAGCGATAAATGTTTTCGACCACGATGGCATCGAACTCGGCTACGGTATCGAAGCAGGCGGAATGCACCGTCATATTAAAGATCACACCCCGCTGTTGCTCGGCCGAATGAACCATTTCGTGGAGCAAGACCACTGGCTGTAGCGCCTTCGGAAATCTCCAGGGCGTGTAATTCAGCCGCACAGCGCTTCCGCGACCGGTGCCGACACCGGCTCCGGGTTCCAGGCTGCCGTCAACGGCGGAACGCAAGGGTCGCTCCGGATAATACGAGTCTCTCTGGTTCCTGGCCTGGGAGGTAGCGTTGATGGGGTCCTTCACTGTATCGTAATACGGCACAATCTTGACGATTTTTGGGCTCAGTCCCAGCTCTTCCAGGACGTTGCGTCCTGTGTACGACTCCCAGATCCTGTTCAGGGTCGCCCCTACCGTCTGCTCCCACTGGAAACGGTCGTCGTTTGTCAGCATGTCCGCGTCGAATTGAACCTTGCCCATGAAAGTGTGCGGCATCGGATTTCCCCCTCCTTTACGGTAGTGTAATACGCGCAGAGTGAGGCAATGACGCGTCACAGTCTCGGGTAAATTCCGCGGGCTTGCCTTCATTCCCCGGGGGCCGCAACCATCCGGGCGCACCGGCTGCTGGCCGCGCTGGGTTATCATGTGTTGCAGTCCCCAGCGCCATGACAACTTCAACACCATCGGCCGGTTCCAACGCCGCACGCTTCTTACCTTTATTGCTGATCCTGTTCGCCGGCAGCGGCTGCTCGGCGCTGATCTATGAAATCGTCTGGTATCAGCTCCTGCAACTGGCCATCGGGTCGACGGCGGTCTCGCTGGGTTTTCTGCTCGCTACCTATATGGGTGGCCTGTGCATCGGCAGCCTGTATCTGCCGCGGATCCGCCGCGCGCAGGAGCAGCATCCTCTGAAAGTGTACGCGGTTCTCGAACTGGGAATCGCCGTGCTGGGTCTGCTGGTGCTTTTCGGCATCCCGCTGGTCGACCGCATCTATGTGGCCGGCGCCGAGCACGGCCTGCCCGGCATGCTGCTGCGTGGCTTCATTTCCGGTGTGTGCCTGCTGCCGCCCACTATCCTGATGGGGGCGTCGCTGCCGGCCATCGTGCGCTGGATCAAGTCGACGCCGCGCGGCGTGGCGTGGTGGGGACTGCTGTATGGCGGAAACACCGTGGGCGCGGTGTTCGGCTGCCTGTTCGCGGGCTTCTACCTTCTGCGCATCTATGATATGGCCACGGCCACGTATGCGGCCGTAGCGATCAACCTGGCGGTGGCGGCGGCCAGTTATGTGCTGGCAGGCCATACCCCCTCGGAAGCGGCGGCGGGTGATGCGCCCGAGCCGGCGCCGGCCGCTGCGCAACCCGCGCTGGTTGAGCCGGCCGCGAGCCGTTGGCCCATCTACGTCACCATCGGGCTTTCCGGCGCCTGCGCGCTGGGCGCGGAAGTGGTCTGGACGCGCCTCATGGGCATGATGCTGGGCGCCACGGTCTACGTCTTTTCGATCATTCTGGCGGTCTTCCTGGTCGGCCTGGCAATCGGCAGTTCGGCGGGATCGTTGCTGTTGCGCACCGCCAAGAGCACCCGCGTGCCGCGCCTCGCGCTGGGCTGGTGCCAGATCCTGCTGGCCGCGGGGATTGCGTGGACGGCCTACATGATCGCCAATTCGCTTCCGTATTGGCCCATCAACCCGCTGCTCACTACCAGTCCCTGGTTTACGTTCCAGCTCGATCTGGTCCGCTGCCTGTGGGCCATGCTGCCGCCCACACTGCTGTGGGGAGCCAGTTTCCCGCTGGCGCTGGCGGCCGCCGCCCAACCTGGCGAGGACCCCGGCCGCGTGGTGGGGGCCGTATATGCCGCCAACACGCTGGGAGCCATCGTCGGGGCTCTGGGAATCAGCCTGATCGTGGTGCCGTGGATCGGCACGCAGCAGGCGCAGCGCATTCTGCTGCTGGCATCGGCCGCAAGCGCGCTGTTCGTGCTGGCGCCTTACATCAAGCAATTCCAGGCGCGCGCCATGGCCGGATGGCTGGTGGTCTCCCTGGTGGCCGCGGTGTTCCTGGCGGTCAACCTCGATCCCATTCCCGGCAAGCTCATCGCGTATGGCCGCCGTCTGCCGATTTCGGCGAACTCCTCGAAGGTGCTTTACACGGCCGAAGGCATCAACTCTTCCGTGGCCATTACGCAGTGGAACGACGGGGCCATCGAAGTGGACGTCAATGGCCACGTGGAAGCCACCACCGAACCCTACGACATGAAACTGCAGCGCATGGTGGGACACCTGCCGGCGCTGATTCACCCCAATCCCAAATCGGTCCTGGGAATCGGCTTCGGCGCGGGCGTTTCGGCCGGAACCTTTACCCGCTACCCTGGCATAGAGCACATCACCGTGTGCGAGATTGAGCCGATCATCCCGCCCACTTCCACGCGGTATTTTTACCGGCAGGATTACGACGTGCTGCACAATCCGAAGACCCGCATCATCTTCGACGACGCCCGCCACTACCTGATGACCACCACCGATAGGTACGACGTGATCGCCTCCGATCCGCTGGACGTGTTCGTGAAGGGCACCGCCGCGCTTTACTCGAAGGAGTACTTCGAGGCCGTAAAGCGGCATCTGAATCCGGGTGGGATGTTCAGCCTATATGTGCCGCTCTATGAGAGCGACGAGCGCACCGTGCGCAGCGAACTGGCGACCTTCTTCGAAGCCTTCCCCAACGCCACGGTCTGGGCCAATACCATCAACGGGCAGGGCTACGACATGGTCTTCATGGGGCAGGTGGCGCCGTTCAAAGTCAATATCGACGAGATCGAAGAACGCCTCAACCAGCCGAATTATGCCCTGGTGGCGCAATCGCTGCGCGACATCGGGATCGGCTCCGCAACCGATCTCTTCGCCACCTATGCCGGCCAGAGATCGGACCTGGGCCGTTGGACCGAAGGCGCCGACATCAACCACGATGGCGACCTGCGCCTGTCTTATCTGGCCGGTTGGGGCATCAACTCCAGCCTCGAAGATGTCATTTACCGCGCGATGATGAAATACCGCGAGCTCCCCGTCGGTATGTTCACCGGCACTCCCAGCCATGTGCAAAACCTGATGTACGCCATGGGCGGCAACAGCGGGCAGTAGCGCGAAATATCCGCCGCAGAATCAATAGGCCGCCGGTTTCTCTTGACATTCGCTATCGAAATGATATCATATCGATAGCTAGGAGCAAACTTGTATGGAAACGAATGAGATGCCGAGCAACCGGGAACAAGTGAAGCGGTTGGCCAACGGGTGGCCGATGGTGGTGGCGCTGGTTCTGCTGCTGTTGGGCGGCATCGGGCTGATAATCTACTCGATTGCCGCCGGTTCGGCCACGGGGCAACCGATTGTGCCGCTGCTGTTGGCGGGCGTCTTGATGATACCGGTGTGTATCATCCTGTTGACCGGGCTCTTTACCCTCCAGCCGAACGAGGCGCGCGTGCTCGTGCTCTTCGGCGCGTATAAGGGGACGGTGCGGGAACCGGGGTTGCATTGGGGCAATCCGTTCTATACGAACGGCCCGCAACAGTGGGGCGCGAAGCTGGCGGCGGCGAAAGGAAGAGGCGACCAGGCGGCCGCGATCCGGCAAGGCCGGAACAAGATTTCGCTGCGCGCGCGGACCTACAACGGGGCGGCTCTGAAAGTGAACGATAAGCGCGGCAACCCGATCGAAATCGCCGCCGTGCTGGTGTGGCGCATCGAGGACACGGCGCAGGCCATGTTCGACGTGGACAACTACGAAACCTACATCCAGACGCAAAGCGAATCGGCGCTGCGGCACCTGGCGAGCCTGTACGCCTACGACGACGGCGAAGAGAACGAAAGCACGCTGCGCAGCAACATGGACGAAGTTTCACGGGCGTTGCGGGCCGAGTTGCAGGAGCGGCTGGCCAAAGCCGGCGTGATGGTGGACGAGGCGCGCCTGACGCATCTGGCGTACGCGCCGGAAATCGCGCAGGCAATGCTGCGGCGGCAGCAGGCCGAAGCGGTGATCGCCGCGCGGCAGAAGATTGTCCATGGTGCGGTGAGCATGGTGGACATGGCGCTGAAAGATCTGGCGGAGAAGCACGTAGTGCAGCTCGACGACGAACGCAAGGCCGCCATGGTGAGCAACCTGATGGTGGTGCTGTGCGGCGAAGCGGAAGTGCATCCCGTGATCAACACCGGCACTCTTTACAGTTGAGTGACGGAGCATGGCGGAACGCAAGTCCTTTCTGATGCGAATCGATCCTGCGCTCTGGGCGGAGCTGGAAGCCTGGGCGCAGGCCGACTTGCGCAGCGTCAACGGGCAGGTCGAGTACCTGCTGCGTCAGGCGGTGCACAAGCGCAAGAGCGGGGCGGCGGGAGACAGGGCGGGAAAAGACAAAAGTTAACAGACCGGGCTGATGATACGTATAGAAATTTTCAATTGGACTGTGCAAGCGCGCGGAGAGTAGCTTGGAAGTATGGCCGCAAGGGATATCCGTACCGCCTCGCAGTCGCAGGTTTCTATCTTCCACCAGGTCAGCGGCATCCTGAGCTCGGATTTGTCGCTCGACGAGATGCTGGGTGAAGTGATTGGCCTCGCGGTGCGGGCCACGGCGTGCGATGCGTGCCTGGTGTACCTGATCGATCATGGTTCGAACGAAATTGTGCTGCGCGCTTCGCAGGTGCCGCACGCGGGTGCGCTCGGGATGCTGCGTTTGAAAATCGGCGAAGGTGTCACGGGCTGGGTCGCGGAACAGCGGTCGGTGGTGGCGCTGCCGGAGAACGCGTCAAGCGATGCGCGCTTCAAGCGGCTGCAAGGGCTGGTCGAAGATACCTACGAAGCTTTTCTTTCGGTGCCGATTGTGAGCGGCGGTGAACTGATCGGGGTGGTCAACGTACACCACCGTATGCGCCACGATCATACGCGCGAAGAGACCAGCACCATGATCTTTATCGGCGAGCAACTGGGCGTAGCGATTTCCAAATCCCTGTTGGAAGAGGAAAATGCGCGGCTGCTCGAAGAGACGCAGGAGATGAAGCGCGAACTGGAAACCCGCAAGCTGATGGAGCGGGCCAAGGGCATCCTGCAGCAGAAGCACGGGATCACCGAAGAAGACGCGTACTTGCGCCTGCGCAACCAGAGCCGCCGATTGCGGCGTCCCATCCGCGAGTTGGCGGAAGCCATCATCCTGACGGAAGAGTTGAACCGCCAGGGCAAAGGTCCCGATTCGGCCGAGTGACCGAATTCGGGTGGGGCAGGCGCTTTCGCCGGCGCTTTCGCCCGCCCCACGAATTGACAGGCCAGGAGGCCTGTCCCACTACGGCAAGCGCACCACCGTGTAACTGGCCAGCGACAGCGTGTCGCCGGACTGCGCCAGCATTCCCTGGAAATTGATGACGATGCCATTGGTGTAGGCATCGGAGGCAGCGGCCACAGTGGCGCTGAAGGGCAGAACGGCGCCCCAGCTTTGCGCGCTCACTTGCGAGCCCGCGGCCAGGATGGCGGCGTCGCCGCGGCCGGTGACAAGCGTGTCGGTCGAGGCGCCGCTGCGCGCCACGATGGGGGTCGCGCCCCAATCCACTTCAAAGGTGAAGCCCGAAACGGAGCCCTGGTGGGAAAGGTCGAAGGCAATGGTGATGCGGTCCCCGGGAGCCAGCAGACCGGCCGGAATGGAGCAGGTCCCAATGCTCGAAAGCGTGGTGGCGGTGATGGCCGAGCCGGCGCCGCTACACAATACCTGCGGCGCGGGGAACATCTGCGCGGTGCCGGAATCGCTGGTCCCGAGACGGTACGAAGCGAGCAGGGTATCGCCGGGTTGCGGGACGGCCACGGTCACGAAGGTGATGGTGGCACCCGAGACCGAAAAATCCTGGCCGGCCTTCTGTAGGATGCCGTTGCGGTAAACCGCGAGGCTGGTGGAAGGCGTCGGCGTGCCGGAGAGCGTGAAAGAACCGTTGGCGCCATCGACGATGCCGGTAGGGGAATCGCCGTCGACAAACGAGGCCGCTTGTCCGCCGCAGGGGCCGGTCGAGCCATCCACGTGCACGCAATCGGAGGCGTTGCCGTCCACCGAATCGAGCGCGCCGAGCGCGTCGACGAAAGCCACCCTGCCGGCGGCCAGAGAAGATGCCTTGACGGGACGCGCGCCGAGATCGGCGATCAGGCCAACCACGTCGGTCTCCTGCACGGGGCCGCCAGTGTCGTTGCCTCCGCTACTGCTTGTCAGGGGAGTCGCGGTACGAACGTCGCGCACTCGCAAAGGGGTGGTGCTCGAAGGCACGGCCCAGGTCTCCTGGAATTGCACGCGGCCGTCGCTGTTGTACGTCACCGTGTAGTAGACCGGCGGCGTGGCGGTGGCGGTGGGGACAAGTTGCACGCGCAGGTTGCCCTCCACCACTTTGACGGTCGAGGTTTGAGTCACAATGGCGGAATTGTCGGCGGCTTGAAAGCTGTTCCAACTGATGGTCAGGGTGCCGTTGAAGCGGGTGCCATCGGCTTTGTAGAGCACGTCCTGAATGGTCGTGAGCGGCGGTGCGGCAACGACGGCCACAGCCAGACACACGACGGCGAAAATCGTACGGCGAATCATGGAATACCTCCGCGGAATGGGAAAGGCCCACGCCCGGACGGGCGCGCGCACTAAACTCTCTTTCCGATTTCAGTTTATCCGGCGGCCTTTCGAAATCGGGGGGTAACGGTTTTCCGTGACAACCGGTAAGAGACTAAGGATGAGCTGGTTGCGGACAAAAATATTTATTTCTTGTGCTTGTGAACGAGTTTTTGGGCGCGGGCTAATTGAGCGGCAATTCGAAGAATAGAAGCTCCTTGCCTGTGGCGGCTTCGGCGAGGCCGGTGATGTAAATAGTGGCTCCGCGTTCCATGCCGGTCTGAAAGTACAGGAACCCGCTGGCGGTGTTGCCGGCCGGCAGCATCTGGGCAGTGAACGCGCGTCCCTCAATCTCCCAGGCGTCGAGCGGGTTCTTCTTGGCGAGGACCTTGGCCCCCCTGCCCGCGGGCCCGTCAATGAAGTTGGGACGCTGTGGCGGGCGCAGGTATCGCACATCCTTGGCCGGGGTGGCGTACACGCGATCATGGTTGGGCCCGACATATTCGGCGCGGAGGCGATCGACGCTGATCGCTTTACCGGTATCGTTCCGGATGACCACCAGGACCGGCAGCACGCCGTACTGATAAGGATCGACTTTTCCAAAGGCGACCTTTACCTTTTCCCCGGATTCGTACGGTTCTACGCCGAGGGTCACCTTGTCGTTGGTTTGGTGATGGGGGAGCGAGTCCGGGGGCCCCGGTTTGAACGGCGGGGGTGTCTTGTCCGCCGCGAACGCGGCGGCTATACTCATGAGTAGAGCCAAACGTTTGAAAACAAAAGGCATCTATTTCCTCTACCGAGTCCTTCAGGCGTTCGGGCTGCCTGTCATCTTATTGTATTTCCTCTTCCGTGACTGGCGCAGCCGCGGATACTGGCGGAGTTTGCCGCAACGCTTTGGCTTCCTTCCGCGCTCATTTAGACAGACCGGTCCGGGGGCAATCTGGTTGCATGCAGTTTCGGTGGGCGAGGTGCTTTCCTGCCTGGAATTCCTCCGGCGGCTGCGGCTGCGGTTCCCGCGCAGCGGGCTGTTTGTTTCGACATCCACGCTGGCGGGGAAGGCCACGGCCGATGAAAAGCTGCGGGGGCTTGCCGACGGAGTCTTTTACGCGCCCGTGGACTACGTGTTTGCGGTGCGGCGCGTGCTGCGGACGCTGCGGCCGTCGGTGGTGGTGGTAGCCGAGACGGAACTGTGGCCGAACCTTTTCCGCGAGGTGAAGCGCACGGGGGCGGCGCTCACGCTGGTGAACGGCCGCATTTCGGATCGGGCCTTTGGGCGTTACCTCTCGTCGCGATGGTTCTTCCGGGCCGTGCTGCCGGCGCTCGATTCGATTCTGGCGCAGACGGAGGAAATCCGCGAACGGTTTATAGCGCTGGGCGCGCCGGCCGAACGGGTGCTCCAGAACGGCAATTTCAAATACGATTTCGAAGCGCGCGGCGTGGATAGCGGGTCGCCAGTAGTCGCGCTGGTAGACCGGGTGCGGCCTTCGGCGGTGTGGATCGCGGCCAGCACCATGGGTCCGGCGAATGCAGGCGATGTCGATGAAGACGATGTGGTGATTGAAGCCTATCGCCAACTGGCGGCGCGGCGGCCCGACCTGGTGTTGATTTTGGCGCCGCGCAAACCGGAGCGGTTTGGTGTGGTGGCGGGAAAGCTGGACGCCGCCGGCATCGCGTATGTGCGGCGGCAGGCGTTGGGCTCCGGCGATCGGGCGCGCGTGCTGCTGCTCGATACCATCGGCGAATTGAGCAGCCTGTTTTCTTTGGCGGACGTGGTGTCCATGGGCGGAACGCTGGCGCGCCGCGGCGGCCACAACATCCTGGAGCCGGCGCTGTTCGCCAAGCCCGTCATCATGGGGCCGCACATGGAGAATTTTCAGACTATTGCGGAAGAGTTTCGCGCGGCGGGCGCGTGCGTGGAGATTGCGGGCGGGCAGGAATTGGCGGGGGCGCTCGACCGGCTGCTGCAGGATGCGCGTGTGGCGCGCGAAATCGGGCGGCGGGCGCAGTCCTGCGCGGAAGCGCGCCGGGGGGCAACTGCTCGGGCGGTGGACGAAGTGCGGCGGCTGCACAGCGGGTGCGTGCCGCGGGCCAGGCCCGCATTGCCGTGGCTGGCGGTCGAGTGGCCGCTGGCGCGCATCTGGGAATGGGGCGCGAAACGGCGGCAGCGGCGCGGCGGCGCGCGGCAGCGCAAGCTGGACGTGCCGGTGATCAGCGTGGGCAACCTGACCATGGGCGGCACGGGGAAGACGCCGTGCGTGCTGCGTCTGGCGGAATTGCTGAACCAGCGGGGCCATCGCCCGGGAATCCTGACCCGCGGCTACGGGCGCAGTTCGCCGCATCAATATGTCGCGGTGGCGCCGGGCGGCACGGTTGCGGTGCAGTTGTCCGGGGACGAGCCGCAGATTTTTATTCGGTCCGGCGTGGCCGCGGTGGGGATCGGGGCGGACCGCTTCGAAGCCGGCATCCGGCTGCTGCGCGAAATTGGCGCGGGTGTCCTGGTGCTGGACGACGGATTCCAACATCGGAAGCTGGCGCGGGATATGGACATCGTGTTGATCGACGGGTTGGACCCGTTCGGCGGAGGCGACGTTTTTCCGCTGGGGCGGCTGCGCGAGCCGGTGGATGGCCTGGCGCGCGCCGATGCCGTTGTGATCACGCGCAGCGGCCACTCGGACCTGGCCGCGGCCATCGAACACGAAGTGCGGCGGTGGAACCGGCGGGCGCCGGTGTTCCACGCGATGGTCGAGCCGCAGGCCTGGGTGGAGCACTCCACCGGGCGGCGGGCGAGCGTCGCGCCGAACCCATTTGCGCGCGCCGGAGTCTTCTGCGGGCTGGGCAATCCGGAGTCTTTCCGGCGGACGCTGCGGGCGATGGGCGTGGACATAGCGGAATGGATCGACTTCGACGACCATCATCGCTACCGGCCGCAGGAACTCCGGCACATCGCCCACCAGATGGCATCGCGGGGCGCGACGGCGCTGGTGACCACCGAGAAAGACGCGGTGAACCTGTGTGAAGACTGCGCCGGATTAGTAGCGCCGCTGCCCCTTTACTGGCTGCAGGTCCGGATGCGGATCGAAGGCGAGGACCAGTTGATGGCGGAAGTGGAGCGGGGGATCGGCAATAGCCGGCGTGCGGTTCGGTGATTGGCACAGGCAATCAAGCGAACGGCCGCACCGCCCCCCAACGTTGTCGCCACCGCGGCGGAAGTGTGTCCCGAAGACCGATGCACCTTTACAGCACCGCAGTGAGCTGAATCTCGCCCGCCAGTGGGGTTATCCATTTTTGTTTGCCGTGCCCCGGAAGCGGCCTCTCAGTGACTTGAATCACGCCGAAGCGCTCCAAGAGCTGGACATCGCGCGTCACTGCGCTCCTGTCCCGCTTCAACTTCGTCGCTAGCATGCTGATCGATGATGGTGTCTCTTTGACCTGCTTGAGCAGAAGCACTCGCTTCTCTGTCAGGACATGGAGGAGAGCCTCAACGTCTTCGAACGCGACTACTCTGCTGGAGGGAATGGGCTCGCCCCGATCCGCCGCCCTGGCAAGTTTACGCCCCCGTTCGAAGAACGAGTCCACTCGCTCCACCCGAATTTCAGTCTTGCGCATGTCTGACCTCCTTCGCCAGCCGATTGCACTCCCTTTGGAAGCGCGCTTCGATTTGTCCGAAGCTCTCAAACCGGACCTTGGTTACCCTGCCTCTGTAGTGACGGTGATGGCATCCGTGAGCTGAGTCATAGCCCAGCACACGACCGTTATCGCCCGCGTACACCAGATGATTGATATATGCGAGGTTGTACCGGACGACCCGGCCGCGCGGATCAACCCAAATCTCCCGGCGCAACATTTCACCTCCCTTTGCGCTGGACAGGTAAAACCGTTCATCGACGGCTTTTCGAATACCACCAGCCATGATTTATAATATCACTGCTGGAAGGCGCTGGCGGCTGCGTCGGCTTACTTCCGCAACAGCGCCGACGCGCACCACAACAGCGGCGCTTGCCCGTGTAAATCACCCGTGTTTTGCTTGCGATCCAGGTAATACTGCAGGTCGTTCTTCTTATTCGTCCCTTCGCAAACGTTCGTGATATCGCTGTCCTTGTTGATATAGGGAATCAGCCCCAGCCACGCCTTGCGCGCCGCCGGACCAAACGTGCTCTCTTTCAACCAGCCGTTCTTCACGCCCGTGATCATCGCGAACGTGAACATGCCCGTCGAGGATGTCTCCACCCACGCTTCCGGATGGTCGATGAGCTGTCTCCACATGCCATCGGCGCCCTGGTACTTCAACAGCGAGTCCATCATCTTCGTGTAGCCCGCCATAATCCGCGCCCGCCGGGGATGCTTGGCCGGCAGGGAGCGCAGCAGTTCGGCCATACCCACCGCCACCCAGCCGTCGCCCCGGCCCCAATAAAACGGCACGTCCGGCGCGTGGAAGAAAAGGCCGTTCGGTTGTTGCAGCTTATCCAGGTAGGCCGTCATTTCAAGCGCCGCCCGGTCGATATATTTCTGATCGCCCGTGGCCCGGTACGCCTGCACCTGCACTGCCGTGATCATGAACATGTCGTCGATCCAGAAGCGCGTCTCGCTGGTCAGCCCGTCGGCGTCCGGCGTCTCCCACTGGCGGTCGGCGATCATTTTCCCCAGGTCCAGGTATTTCTTATCCTTCGTCTCGATGTAGATTTCCAGCGGAACCGCGCCAAACACCGAGAAATCCACGTGCCGCTCGGTCGGGACCAGCTTGGCATCGGTCGTCAGCAGCGGGTCGAACCGCTCAATCAGGCGGCGCGTCAAGTCCTTGTTGCCGCTCAGTTGCGCGAACGTCAGGGCCCCGTACCAGGTGCACGTTTCCGGATAAATGATGGTGTTGTCGCGCAAGTGCCTGCTCGCCACAAACCGTTCCGCCACCCGTTTGCCGATCTCCTGGGGAGAACTCCCCGCCGGCCAGTTCTGGAATTCCTTTTGCGCGTACCCCTGCGCGGCAGCCCCCAGAATCGCGACACAGGCCATCGCCGTTCGCGAAATCGATTTGCATTGTGTTTTCATGTTTTCAACCTTTCGGAAAAAACTCTTCCACCTGGAACGAATGGCGCACCACATCGCGTACTTCGTGCAATGACTTCAATTGCCCGGCGCCCATCGCCTGCACCAGGGCGTTTCCGGCCGCCGTTGCTTCCACCGGTCCGGCCACCACCCGCCGCCCCGTGACGTCGGCCGTGAGCTGGTTAAGCAGGCGGTTCCGCGAACCGCCGCCCACAATGTGAATCACATCCACCGCCCGTCCCGTCAGATGCTCCAGCGTCTTCAGAACTTCCCGGTAGCGAACCGCCAGGCTGTAGAGGATCGCGCGGCACACCTCTCCATCGTCCCGCGGCGCCTGCTGCCCGGTCCTCCGGCAATACTCGCGAACCTTTTCCGCGCTCTGGCCTGCGGCGTAGAACGCATCCAGGTCCAGCACCGTTTCCGCCGGCTGCGCCTCCCCGGCCATGGCCGTCAGTTGCTCGTAGCCGTATTCTTTCCCCTCCAGCGCCCAGGCCCGCCGGCACTCCTGCAGCAACCACAGCCCCGGAATGTTTTTCAGGAACCGTATGGTTCCTTCCACCCCAACCTCGTTGGTGAAGTTGGCCGTGAGCGACCCGTCGTGGATCAGCGGGCGTCGAAGTTCCATTCCCATCAGCGACCACGTTCCCGAGCTGATGTAGCACCACCGCGAATCCGCCGCCGCCGGAACCGCCGCCACGGCCGCGGCTGTATCGTGGCTGGCCGTCGTGTATACCGGCACCCCGCGCCCCAGGCCACACTCGTCCGCAACCTGCGGAAGCAACGCGCCCAGGTGCGTGCCCGGCTCCACAAGGTCGGCCGGCAGGCCGCTCGGGATTCCCAGCTTCCGCAACAAGTCGGCGGCAAATTGTTTCGCCGCCGGATCGTAGAATTGCGACGTGCTCGCGATCGTCCGCTCCGCCCGCATCTCCCCGGTCAGAAAATAGTTGAACAGATCCGGCATGAACAGCAGGCGCCGCGCCGCCTCCAACACCCACGGCGCCTGCCGTTGGGTGGCATAGAGCTGATACAGCGAATTCAACTCCATGAACTGGATCCCGGTCCGCTCGAAGATCTCCGCCCGCGGCGCCACCGCGAACGCCTGCTCCATCATTCCCACCGTGCGCGCATCGCGGTAGTGGCGCGGGTTGTCGATCAGCGCTCCATCCGCCCCCACCAGCCCGAAATCCACGCCCCAGGTGTCAATCGCGGCGCCATCGAGGCCCTCCGTGGCGCGCGCCGCCGCCCGCAGCCCTTGTTTGATTTCCTGAAACAGTCCGAACGTGTTCCAATACAATCCCGTCGGCAACCGCACCGGGACATTTGGGAACCGGTGCAGTTCCTGCAACTCCAGCAGGTGGTCGGAAAGCGTGGCCAGCATGGCCCGTCCGCTCTCGGCGCCGAGGTCAATCGCAAGGTATCGATGAGCCGCCACTGTTCAACTTTCGCACGACCCCTGGGAACTGCGTCAAGCGCAATCCACAGGCCGTTTCGCGTTATGCAACGTGGAACCGAAGGAACTCGCTTTTCTTCGTCCGACGGCCTGTTTCGCCATTACTTTGGCGCTATAACTGAGTCAAGCCAGCCTGATCGCAACGCACCATGATAACCAACTGCGTTTACGTTGGCAAAACCTGAAAATCGCCATGGTCGCGGCTATAATCTCTGCATGCCGTATTCTCATCTGCATCCACGCGATGAAATCCTCGAGGCCATGGAGCGGATCTACCGCTATCGCATGACCACCACTTCCGGAGGCAACCTCTCCATCCGCGAAGAAAACGGCGACGTCTGGATCACCCCGGCCCGCGTCGATAAGGGCAGTCTTCGCCGCGAAGATATCGTCTGCATTCGGGCCGGCGGCGCCGTGGAAGGAACGCGCGCGCCTTCTTCCGAGCTGCCTATCCACCAGCAGATCCGCGCCCGACGCCCCTCGCTCGGCGGCATCGTCCACGCTCATCCCACCGCGCTCGTGGCCTTCAGTTTGGTTCATCAGGCGCCCAACACGCGTCTCTTTCACCAGGCGCACCACGTCTGCGGCGCGGTCGGCTTCGTGCCCTATGAGTTGCCCGGCAGCGCCGCGCTCGGCGCCCGCGTGGCCGCCACTTTCGCGGAAGGCTTCGACTGCGTCATCCTCGAAAACCACGGCGTCGTTACCGCCGGCGACACTCTCCAGCAGGCTTTCCATCGCTTCGAAACTCTGGAGTTCACCGCCAAGACCATCATCAAGGCGCGCCTGCTGGGCGGCGAGATCCGCTACCTGAGCGATCGCGAGCTCGCGCTCGAACACGAACGCGCCGGTCACCTCGAAGAATTCGCGCCCGGCGTTTCTTCCAGCCACGAAAGGGAAGCGAGCCGCAGCCTGTGCGAGTTCGTGCGCCGCGCCTACCGCCAGCGCCTCTTCATCAGCACACAGGGCAGTTACTCCGCGCGCATCGACGCCTCTTCTTTCGCCATCACGCCTTACCAGGTGGACCGCGGCACGCTCGCGCCCTGCGACCTCGTGCTGGTGCGCGACGGCCGCTCGGAAGCCGGCAAAGTGCCCAGCCGCGCCGCCCGCATCCATGAGGCCATTTACCGCCGCCATCCCGCCGTCGGCGCCGTCGTCAATGCCTATCCCGTCAACGCCACCGCCTTCAGCGTGACCGGCGCGCCTCTTGATACCCGCACCATCCCCGAAAGTTACGTCGTCGTGCGCCACGTGGGCCGCGCCCCGTTCGGCCTCCAATTCGGCGACGGCGCGGAACTGGCCGGCCTGCTTTCTTCCGAGCAACCCGCCATCGTTCTGGAAAACGACGGCGTGCTGGTCACCGGCGCCAGCGTGCTCGAAGCCTTCGACCGTCTCGAAGTGCTCGAATCCACCGCCGAGGCTCTCATCAACTGCCGCGCCCTAGGAACCCTCCAGCCCTTATCTGCCGCCGTCACCCGCGAATTGGACCAATATTTCTTCGCCCAGTGATGCCTTGGCGCCAGGATTTCATCTCGCTCGTGGCGCACGCACTCGTNNGTCGACACTCGTGTCGACGCTTGCCGCTATCTCACATTTCTTGCAGCTCTGCTCCTCGGTGGGGCAGATCCCCTGATCTGCAACCCGACCTCCAGGTCGGGTTTGGCCGCGCCCAAACGGCCCGCCTGATCGTGAAGCGACGAAGCATCCAGCAACCCGCCGTGATCGACGCCGCAGTTCAGGCGAGCCTTATGCCCGGAACCCGCTCAAAGTGACGCCGGTTTCGGGTCAGCAGCGTGCCGCCGTTGCTGGTCACGATGCCGGCAACCAGACTGTCGGCCATCCCAATGGGATTGCCCGATCGTTCCAGGGATCTGCGAATCTCACTGGCGGCGTCGGCCGCCGCGTCGTCCAGCCCCAGCGATGGCACCGCCCCCAGCAGTTGAACCAGGCGGGCAAGTTGCTTCGGATTCTTCGCACCCGAGAGCAGCTCAAACCGGCTGATGACCGTTGTACGGAGTGCGCCGCGGCCAAGCAATCGCTCCACTGCGTCGGCTTCGCCTTTACCCGCGAGGTAATCGATGAGGACATCCGTATCGGCGATGGTCATCGCCAGTTCGCCCGGATTCTCCCGGTGCGAGTCAACAGACCGGCAGCCTCCGTCTTCCGCATGGATCCCTTCAGCGCGAGAGCCCTCTGAATCGCATTCGTCCGGCCACTGCCAGCTTCGAGGTAGAGTTCCAGTGCTTCGGCCACCACATTCGAGAACCCCTTCTCGCCTCTGTTGGCAGCCAACTCGAGGATGCGCGCGCGATGTTCGGGCTTCATCTCAATGGTGGTTCGCATGTTTCCATTATCACATGCATGCACGTGCATGTCAGGAAGCCGTCGGGTGTGTGACATAAAGTGGCGGAGCTCCCGATCCGGCGAAATTCGCAGGAATCTGAGCGTAGGGGTACGCGAAGTTTGGTCTTCGGCTTTGTATCAGGGCACGGCTTTAGTCGTGCCGTAGGGTTGTTCGGGAAGTTGGGCTTTAGCCCCTGTGGTGCCCGGAAAATTCACGGTGGCTAAAGCCCCTGGTGCGGCGACTTGCGGCACGGCTAAAGGCCGTGCCCTGGAGTTTCTACATTTT
>PMTR01000129.1 GCA_003167255.1 Bryobacterales bacterium | reverse complement strand
TTTTGAGGTGATCACCGAGGCTCGAAGGCTTCGATCAGCCGAAGCAGACGACGTGGCTGGACCGGTTGCTGCGGCGATAACGTCGCTCTTTTCGACGCAGCCTTTCAATGCCGATACCGATGGAGGACTGCATGATTCCGCAAGAGAAGACCGCGGCGGTGAGCCGGGGCCTGTGCGAGGCCTTTGGGGTAACGGAGTTCGAAGACATCCGCATGATCAAGGGTCTCGCCTCGTCGATGGTCTTTCGCATTGTCGTGCGAGGATCCCCATTTCTGTTGAAGATCAGCACGCGCACCAGCGATCCCGCACGTCACTACTCATGCCTGAAGGCGGCGGCGGAAGCTGGTCTGGCGCCACGTGTATGGTACGCCAGCGTGGAAGATCGGGTTTCCATCGAAGATTTTGTAGAGACCGCGCCCTTTTCCAGTAGCGGACGCGTTGGTTCGGGTACCCGCGGCGCTGGGGAGGCTGCATGCGCTGCCGCCGTTTTCCGGAGTGCCGAATCACATCAACACCTCCTGCACGTTCCTGATCCATAAAGGGGCCGCCGTGGACGGATTCTTTCAGAGGTTTCAAGCGGCGAACATTCTGGGAAAAGGCGATAGCGAGGAGCTTTTCGCCCGGTACGCGCAACTGGCCGCGGTTTACCCGCATCACGATCCGGACATGGTGTCGAGTCACAACGACCTGTTCAAGCCGGACAACATCCTTTTCGATGGAGACCGCGTCTGGCTGGTGGACTGGGAAGCTGCCTTCCGGAACGACCGGTATGCCGACCTGGCGGTGGTTGCGAATCAGGTCGTGGCCAATGAGGCGGAGGAAAGGATCTATCTTCAGGAGTATTTCCGGGAACCGCCGGACGCGTACCAACTGGCCCGATTCTTTCTCATGCAGCAGGTCGCCCACATGTTCTACGCCATGGCCTACCTCCTGATGGGTTCGTCGGGCGAGCCGATCGATTGGAGGGAGACCGTGCCCGAATTCCGGGATTTTCATCGGCGCTTCTGGGCGGGCGAGGTAAACCTGCAGGACAAACATGCGAAGACCGTCTATGGCAGGGTTCATTGGGAAAGGCTCTGGGGGAACATGCGGCAGGCACGATACAACGAAGCAGTGAGAATTGTCTCAGATCGGCATGCATCTCCATAAGCCATGCGCCAGGCTTTGCTGGTCGCCCAATGACTTCAATGCGACCTGGAGAACGTATGACGCGTTGAAGGATTGATTCAGGCGGAATGCTTTGCCGATCAGGACCGCGAAATCTCATTGCCGGGTGTGGCTGTCCCGAGTAAGTGGTCGGCCATCCGTTGCTACGCATAGTGGACCAGCGCCAAGTCGTTTCGGATGCTGGTCGGATGAAGAGTTCGAGTCCCCGCCGGGGTCACAGCCAAGTGGGGCCAATCCAGAAGAGCCGTCTGAAATACTCGTAATAAAATCAGATAGCGTGAAGTCTAGAAATTTCAGATTGGCTCCCCAGTCTGGACGCGTTTCGAACCTTTGCCTGCCAGTTGGCTCTCTGATCGAACCCGTAAATGTGCATTGTTTTCATAATGATCTGAGCGAGCCGTCGACGCTTGTCCACGATGGGTACGCAGCTTGGACACGTCTCGAACTCGTCGTTATGTGAGCAATGCGAGAAGAAGATTGACATGTAAACAGATACATGCTATAAAGCATATACTTGCTATTGACCACTACGGCGGAGACAATATATGCAAATCACCCAAGACGGACAAATCATACGGGTTCCGGAGGGTATCATAAGCGCGCTGGCTCGGAATGGTATGGATACAGAGACCAAACAGGAGATGCAGCCCCCCCTGCATCGCGATGTTTGGTATGCGACGGAGGCGTACCAGGGCGATGGTGACCCCAAGGGACTTCAGGCGGAATACCTTGCGGAGCAGATTGCGCGTTCTTCGCCGTCGTTTGGGACAACACCGCGCGAGCGAGCGGCCCGTTGGCTGGGGGCCGTCGGCGCAAAACAGATTTCAGGAGAACCCGACGAAGCTGCTCGCCGCGCCGCGCTGAAGAAGCTTGGCAAGAAAGCGCGGCGCGCAAGGAATCCGCGACATGCCCGACGGGCTCGGGAGCTCATTCGGCTCTTCGAGGAGTCCCGGCAACTTTGCGGCGATGGTTCGCGGGTGGTGGATTTAGATAGCTTTGCGGAAGTTCGTATTGTCGGCGATCTGCATGGCGGCTGGCGCTCAGTAAAGCGAATCACTGGCGAGATCGGCTCAAGGGGTCAGGATTCCGCGTTAGTCTATCTGGGGGATTTTCCCAACAACGGTTTTCAATCGGCGGCTGTTCTTCGGCATGTCCTAATCCAGCACATTAACGATCCGAATCGTGTGTTTCTGCTGGCAGGCAATCACGAGACCGCAGAGACCCTCGCCACCGCAATCAAGGAAATGTTTAAGACGCATTGGGACCACGCTCTCAAGCTGCGGAAACGACAATTTCCCCCGAAGCGGTGCTATGGCCATCTTCTACTCGACCTCATTGGCGATTTCGGCTACGATTTAGGGACGGAAGTATACGAGGCTTTCGCGGTCTGGGCCGCCCACCTTCCGTGCGCGGCGAGGTTCGGCAAGACCCTGATGAGTCATTCGCTTGGATTGCCGGAAAGTTACGAAGCGGGCACGCTCATCCATAGCATTCCCTCCGACGAGGGCGATCTTCGGCGCCTGGGTTACGAGGAATGGAAAAGGAGGAAATCAACTCTCCGCGCTGCGATGGTCAATACCCGAGACTTTCGCGAGGCGGGTCTGATAGACAAGTTGAAAACGGCGTTTGACGTCGAGCGATTCGTTGTCGGGCATTCCCATTACCGGAGCGGCGTGGTTCTGTCGGTTTCCGGCAGCGATATCGTGACTGTGTGCTCCTCCGATTCAACGTCCCCCGATGCTGGGCACTATATGGCATGGGAGTACGAACACGAGCGGGGGCGATTGGGCCCGGGCGAGGGCCTCGGTTCGGGTCCGGCGCGCCCCGTGTACCTTAAGGTTTACAAGAATGGCTCGTTCGAACTTGTTCGTGTCCCCGCTGCGTCGTGGCTCTCGGTGGCGGGCGCGCTGCTGCGCCGGTGCTGGGGGCTCCGTGACCGGTGAGACCTCGCGAGCGCTGACAGAACGCCAATGCCCCGCAAACCTGTAATTCAAGACCGCGAGACAGTCATCCAGGCCGTGGCACTGCTGCGCGACGCCGGGCACGGGCTGGATGAGATCGGGGAAGTCCTCGGCATCAGCGGGAGTCTGGCGTCGCGGCTGGCCAGCGAAGCAAGGGAGAACAAGTGGCTTGTTTCTACGGAGATTGCAAATCTGACGCCCGACCAACGGGCTAACGCGACGGCGAGGATACTTGAGAGGGACTCCCTCTTGGGCCTCGCGGACGATTTGCGACTCTTTACGGGCCAGCAGATCGCGGTCTACATAGTTCCGGGGTCCGATCCCACCGATGCCGGGGAGACCCGACGGCGTTTCGGCCGCGCCGCTGGGTCGCATGTTCGCGACATCCTCAAAAAGGTACCAGGCACGTTCGTCGGAGTCGCCTACGGGCGATTGTTGCGCGCGGCGCTCGTGGAGGGACTCCGCGCCGCTTGCGGCAACAATCACCCGTGCGGGGGTAACCCGTTGACCGTCGCCGCTCTACGCGGTGACGCCCTCATGGACGACATCCCGAACACTCCCAGCATGCTGGCCTACGAAATGGCCCACATCGCGAACGGTCCGATGGCTTCCGCCGACCGTTATTGGAGGTCACTGGGCGCCGTCCCGCCGGTTGTCCCTCAAGCGATGTCCGAGTCCGCCCGAGACGCGTTCCGTCGCGAGTTCCTGCCGTTGTTACCCGACCTGGTGGAACTGTTTGGATCAGAAAACGCGAACCCCTTAATAACAATGAGTACCGCGTTTCTTTCGGTTGGTCCCGTCCGGGCGGTGTCGCCATACACTCATCGATTGTGGGAACTGGGCGGACTAGAGCCGACCAAAGTTAAGGGTCTCGTTGGGGATCTCGCGGGGATACCATTGCTCGATCCGGATCTTGCCGATGCGGCCTCGGAACGATTCATCGAGCAATTCGAAAGAAACATTCTTATCGGTGTCAAATCTTCAAGTTTGAAAGATATTATAAAGTCCGGCGGTCGTGTCTGTGCTCTAGTGGCAGCTGACACCGACCGTGTGCCGGCACTCCTGACGGCATGCCGTCTGCACTTGACCAATGTACTGATCCTGGACACAAGAGTCGCTCGGGATCTGCATCGGGTGGTCCGCAAGACGCGGAAGGTTTGACGTATGCCGCCAAGAACTGAGGAGGAGTTCGAATCCCGCCTGGGGTTTTGAAATTTGGCTCGCCAGGTAGGACTCGAACCTGCAACCTTCGGTTGACTGGCCCGGTATTTCGGCACATCGCCGCAGAATTGGTTGAATCTTCAGGTCGCCTTCGACCTCGAAGTCGCCGGGCCAGAGATTCAGCCACAGATCGAAAAGGAAGTGCTGTCACGGACCGCCGCTTAGGCCGAGTCCGGTCACACCATCAACGTCGCAACTGCTCCGTCCGGCTGGGGACGTGGAGCACAGCGCGCGGCGGCTTGGTGGATCGGTCGAAATCACGGCGTTTATGATTGCCCCAGAAAATCGCTCCCTCACTGGTCGCGGCTCGGTTGCGTTACGTGCCGATAGAGGTGTTGGGGTTCGGCTCCCAGCCGGGTGATCCTACTTTGGGTGGATTCCTTTCAGGCTATTTAGGATTAAGATCTGGTCATCCAGTTTTGTGTCGAAAGGGACCTCTTGACGCCGATCCCGGTTGTCGTTGCTCTGATCTCGCTTCCCTTGGCCTGCCTCGCTCAGACCCAGTGGGACGACGGCTTGCTGAAGCCCTACGTGATGGACCACCGCGCGGCGTCTCGCTCGCCGGCGGATGTTTCGTTCTTGCATGACGCTCCGGCGGGAAAGGACGGCTACATCCGCATTCAGGGCGGGCACCTGGTCAAGCCCGACGGCAAACGGATCCGCTTCTGGGGCGTTCATCTCACCGACTGGAGTCCCGGCTCGATCGAACTGCCTCCCAAAGAGGACACGCCGATGTACGCCCGCACGCTGGCCCGGTATGGCGTCAACATCGTTCGCCTGCATTTCCTGGACAAGTGGGCACCCACCGGCATTACCGACGGCAGCAAGGACGATACCCGTTCCTTCGATGCGCAGCAGCTCGACCGGCTGGACTTCCTGGTCTCCGAGCTCAAGAAGAACGGCATCTACATGGACCTGAACCTCAACGTTGGGCGTGTCTTCAAGGAAGGCGACGGCGTGCCGGATGCCGACCGCCTGCAGCGGGCGAAGAGCGTTACGCTCTACGACAAACGCATCATCGAGTTGGAGAAAGAGTACGCCCACAACCTGCTGACGCACGTCAATCCTTACACCAAGACGGAATACCGCAAGGAACCGGCGATTGCCATCGTGGAGATCCTGAACGAGAACGGCATCGGGCAGGGCTACAACCCGCCGTCGAAGTTTTACGGGGACGAGCTGGACGGCATGTACAACACGTGGCTGAAGGCCAACCTGACACCGGACCAGTTGCAGAAGCTCCGCGAGCAGGCAGGGGTGCAGGGCGATGCGCCGATTCCGCGCCTGGCGGGCAATGCAAGGGCGACGGCGCCGAAGGACCGTTACGAGACCGAGGTTCGCTTCTTCATGGACCTGGAAAACAAGTTCTATCAGGACATGAAGACATATCTGCGGGATTTGGGCGTGAAGCAGCCGCTCATCGGGACTGCCGACCACGGGCATAGCGGGCCGCCGTGGGTCATGCTGACCAGCCTCTCCAAGCTGGACATCGTGGACGGTCATGTTTATTGGAATCAATATGTCGGCGTAGGCAACGTGCCCATGGTCAACGATCCTCTGCATTCGACGGTTGTGCAGCTTTCGCGCACGGCCTTCGTCGGCAAGCCGTACACGGTCAGCGAGACCAACCATCCGTTTCCGAACGAGTACGCCAGCGAGGGAATTCCCATCATCGCGGCCTACGCCGGCTTCCAAGATTGGGACATGGTCATCATGTACACTTTCGAGCCAAAGAAGGACCCTGCCTGGAAGCCCTACGTCGGCGACCCTTTCGACCTTTCGCTCGACCCGGTCCGCATGACCGAAATGCCGGTAGGAGCGCTGATGTTTCTGCGTGGTGACATCAAGCCGGCGCAGCAAACGGTGGAGAGGACGTATTCGACGGAACAGGTACTGGATGCCGGACTGCTGCCAGGTGGATTGCGGCCTGGGAGCGAACAGCCCTACTTCACGCCCGGTTTCCCGTTGTCGCTGCCGCTGGAGCACGGGGTTCGCATCAAATCATTCGACGGCCCGCCGACCGCAAAACTCACCGCGACCGAAGCCAACCCGATCGTCTCGGATACGAAGGAGCTAACCTGGTATACGTCTGACGCGAAGACGGGGCTGGTGACGGTAGAGACCGACCGCACCCAGGCCCTGATCGGATTCATCAAAGCCAACCACAAGAGCCTGAAGAATCTGGGAGCCGATATTAGCAATAACTTCGCGACCATCGTGCTGTCTTCCATGGACGAGAAACCGCTGGCGCGGTCCGACAAGATGCTGCTCACCGCGGGCTCGCGCGTGGCCAATAGCGACCAGAAATGGAACGATGCCCACAGCGGATTAGGCCGCGGCGGACAAGGCCATTCGCCAACGCTCATCGAGCCGGTTGCCGGCACGGTTACGCTGAAGGGAATCGCCGGAGCAAATGCGGTAAGCGCAGCGGCGCTCGATGGCTCCGGAAAGCCCATCGGCAACGAGATCCAAGCGAAGAAAACCGCCGACGGATGGGTGCTGCCCATCGGTGATCCCGTCACTACGTGGTATGTGGTCTCGGTGCGGCGGCGCTAAGGAGATGTTCTGCCGGCGATGGCAGTAAGAAGTGGAGCAGCCGCGTGCGAGGATTCGCGCCGGGGCCGGAAGAGCCGCCTGAAAGGCGGCTGCGGCCAGAATTGGCCGCCCCACAGTCACGCACGAGTTTTTTGTAACTCAGTAATATTGGAAAGGAAAGCTGTGACTCATTCAAACGATTCTATGACGCGCCGCGGCCTGCTCGGGCAGGCGCTGGGAGTGGCGGCGCTGGCTTCGGCCTTCAACTCCGCCGGCCAGTTGATTGCCCAGACGCCCGAGGCGGCGGCGCGCATGCGCGACTCCTTCGACTTCGGATGGAAATTCTTCAAGGGCGATGCGCCGGGCGCGCAGCAGCCGGGTTTCGCCGAAACGAATTGGCGCAGCCTCGATCTGCCGCACGATTGGAGTGTCGAGGGACCCTTTGCCACGACCGAGCTGAGCGGCGGCTCGGGCGGCTTCGCCCCAACCGGCATCGGCTGGTATCGGAAACATTTCCGCTTGCCCGCGTCGGCTAAAGACCGCAAGGTCTCCATCGAGTTCGATGGGGTCTATCAGAACAGCGAGGTCTGGATCAACGGCCAATACCTCGGGAAGAGGCCGTTCGGGTACATCAGCTTCGCCTACGATCTCACACCGCACCTGAATGCCGGCGGCGATAACGTGGTGGCCGTGAAAGTGGATAACACGCCGCAGCCCGCCTCGCGCTGGTATTCCGGCTCGGGCATCTACAGACACACCTGGCTGGTGGCGGTGAATCCGGTCCATGTGGCCCATTGGGGAACGTTTGTGACCACGCCGCGAGTGGCCAAGGAAGCCGCCACCGTTCGCGTCCAGACGCGGGTGCGCAACGAAAGAGCGGCTGCCGCCACTTGCACGCTGACCACTGCGATTGTGGATGGTGACGGCAAGGTGGCACAGACGGCGGAGATCTCGCAGGAAATCGGACCTAACGCCGAGTACGAATTCTCGCAGCAGATGGCCATGGATAAGCCCAACCTCTGGAGCGTGGCCACGCCATACATGTACAAGCTGCACAGCACCGTGCGAGTGGGCCCGCAGACGGTGGACGAATACGAGACGCCCTTTGGCGTTCGCGAAGCACTCTTCGATGCCGACCGCGGATTCCTGCTGAACGGCGAGCACGTCAAGCTAAATGGCGTCTGCCTGCACCATGACGCCGGCTCGGTCGGGTCCGCGGTGCCGGAGCGCGTTTGGGAGCGGCGCTTTGAAATCCTGCGGGAGATGGGCTGCAATGCCATCCGCACCAGCCACAATCCCCCCGCACCCGAGTTTCTGGATCTCTGCGACCGGATGGGCTTCCTGGTGATGAACGAGGCTTTCGATGAGTGGAAAGCCGGTAAGGGACAGGTCCGCGGCAACGGCTATTCCCGAAACTACGACGAGTGGCATGAGCGCGATGTAACGGATTTCGTACGCCGGGACCGCAATCATCCTTCCGTGGCACTGTGGAGTTGCGGCAACGAAATCGGCGACCAGCTCAGTGAGCACGGCGTGGAGATTCTGCGGGAACTGATTGGCATCTTCCACCGCGAGGATCCCACACGCCCGGTGACTGCCGGCTGCGACCAGATCGCCGCGGAGCCCAGGGCGGCCTCGGCCGAGTTTCTCGGTCTGCTGGACATCGTTGGCTACAACTATGCCGATCGCTGGCGGGAACGGCGCGAGCTGTACTATAGCGTCGACAAGGCCGCGCATCCCAACTGGCGCATGATCGGGACCGAAAGCTCCGGCATGGGTGGGCCGCGCGGCGACTACCGCGGGATGTTGCCTGCGGCCCCGGGCCAGGCTCAGGTTGCGCCGCCACCACCACCGCCGCCGCCGCCGGGTGCAGCACCCGCTGTTGCAGGCGCCGGACGCGGTGGAGCGGGCGGGAGGGGCGGGTTTGGCGGTGGCCGCGGCGGCATGCGCGGCCTGGACACCGAGGAATTGTGGCGCTTCGTGCGCACCCACGATTACGTGGCCGGCGACTTCATGTGGACGGGCATCGACTACCTGGGTGAAGCCGGCGGGACGTCGAGGGGCGCCACCTCGGGAGTAATCGATAGTTGTGGTTTCCCCAAGGATGGCTACTATTTCTACCAGAGCCAGTGGACCGAAAAGCCGGTGCTGCACGTTTCGCCGCACTGGAACTGGAAAGGCCGCGAGGGCCAGTTCCTGCCAGTCACCTGTTATACCAATTGCGACAGCGTGGAGTTGTTCGTCAATGGAAAATCCGTGGGCGTCAAAGGCTACTCCTTCCCGCGATACGGCATGCAGGGGCGCTACGGACAATCCGCGCCGGTGCCGCAGGGCGCCGTACGGACTACTAACGACGAGCACCTGGCTTGGGACGTGCCCTACGAACCCGGCACTCTCAAGGCGGTCGGGATGAAAGGCGGAAAGGCCTCCGAGGTGGAGATTTCGACCACAGGAGATCCCGCTTCGATCGATCTCTCGGCGGACCGCGCCAGCATTCGCGCGGACCGGCGCGACGTGTCGCACATTACCGTCAAGGTACTCGATGCCCAGGGCCGGCTGCATCCGGATGCCGACAACGAGGTCACGTTCGAGGTCCAGGGCGAAGGCAAGCTGATCGGCGTGGACAACGGCAACATGGGCGACATGACGGCGGACTTCAAGGGCAAGGTCAGGAAGGCTTCCCACGGGATGTGCCTGGCGATTGTGCAGTCCAGTGGCAACGGGGGGCAGGTGCGCGTCACAGCCACATCGCCGGGTCTCAAACCCGCCACCGTCACCATCTCGACGAAAGCGTGACGCCGCTGGGCGGGGATCGCCCGCGATACGGTAAACTGTTTTCAGAGGCCGCAATGAACAGCGACGAGCATCAGGCACTGCGCGAATCTGACGATAGGCCCGTCGTGATGCATCCTGGACCACCTTCTATCGAGGAACTCCTGCGGAGTGTGGACCCTGCGCCTGACCACGAGACCGAGCGCTTTGTCGCGGGCATTTACGCGGATCGGCGCGAGGCCGCGGGGCATCCCGCCGCGTAAATGAGTCAGATTGTCGTCGATACCGACGTAGCTTCCTACGTATTCAACTGGCATTCATCGGCTCAGGGCTACGTGAACGCTCTGCGCGGGTCGGATCTGGTTCTGTCTTTCATGTCGATTGCAGAGATGCGCATGGGTGCGATCGCGGCGGGCTGGGGTGTTCGGCGCCGCACCATGCTCGAACAGTTCATCAAAGGCTTCGGGGTAGTGTATGCCGACGACGCATTGTGTACGGCTTGGGCCAGACTTCGTGCCGGCGCTCGGGCGGCTGGCCGATCACTGAGCCCGCAGGACGCCTGGATCGCGGCGACGGCGCTGGGCCTAGACGCACCGTTGGCCACAAACAATCGGGCCGACTTTGAGCACGTACCCAAGCTTCGGCTCCTCTCGCCGTGACTCGTTTCGAACGAAAGCGTGATCAGCGCGCCTGGCGGAGCTGCTGTCTCAGCCGTTGCAGCATCTCCACGGGAGTCGCAAAACCGGGATTCAGGTCGATGGCCTTGACCAGGCTGGATTCGGCCGATCGGAGGTCGCCGCTACGCCACTGAGCCATCGCCATGTTAATGCGCACGAGCTCCAGACCGCCGTTCTTGGAAAGTGCATCCTGCCAGAGATGGATTGCCTCCGCGTCCTGGCCCCGCTGCATCATGATCCCACCCAGGCCGACAGACGCCGTGACTTGCGCCGGGTCGAGTCGTATGGCCCGCTGGTAGAGGGGAACGGCCAGGTCTTCCTGGTTGCCGTTGCGATAGAGTTCAGCCAGGTAGAGCAGCACTTCGACATCGCCGGGGGAATTGTGTTCCGCTTCCTGAAGCAATGTCAGGGCCCGAGATTGAAAGGCGGCGTCACGCGTTCGCGAGGCCGCGATGGCGTAGGCCAGGGCGATGTCTCTCGACTCGGCTCGGCCGCCCCCAAAGACCACCAGGCCGGCGTCCCGCGGCGGCCCAGCCTCGGAAGTGCGCGGCCGGCGTGGAATCGAATGATCCGTATACACTACGTGCTGGGCGTCCACCACCGGGCTCTTCGGCATGTGGCAGGTGGTGCAATCGTCCTGACGGCGGGCGCGTGCGGCTTTGGTCTCCCGGCAGGCGGCCGAATCGTGACAGCTCAGGCACTTCTGCCGGAACCAGCCGGCGCGCCGGGCTGGATTGGGGACAACATGCGGATCGTGGCACGTGCCGCACCACAGGCGCTCCCCGGAGGCACGCTTGCAGGCGCTCTGCGCCAGCTTCTCGACATGGCTGGTCACTTTCATTCCGGGACTCGTGCCGGACCGGACGAAGACCGTGAGCGAATCGTACAGCCGGCCGCCTGGCTGAAACGACTGCCAGTCGCGCCCCGCGCGCATCACCCGAACTTCGCCCGTCAGATGGCACTGCGAGCAGATGCTGTCACGCCGTTCCGCGTCGAGCTTGGCCGGATTCAGGATGGCGGCGCCGCCCTCACGGCTTCCCGATGTCATCTTCCGAATGTGCGATTCTCCAGGACCGTGACACCGTTCGCAGGCAACGCCCCCTTCGCCAAACGGGGGCGCGCCGTAGCGGTTCTGGGTCTGCGGCACTGTCTTGAGGAAGCTCGAATGGCAGGTCAGACATGCGGGCGCGGCGGGCCGGGTCAAATAGGGATATGCATAGGTGTCGTAGTTGGGAGCGAGGTCCCACTTCGCGGTTCCGGAGTAATAGGCCACGGGCGCCTCGAAGAGGTAACCGTCACCGGCAAGAAGGTAACTGCGTGCGCTCGAGCCGGATCCGACAAAGTAGGGAAGCGCTTTGACGCCACGAAGCGTTCCATCCGGCTTCATGAACTCGACGGAATAGGCTCCGCGGTCCTGATAGATCCGGTAACGGAAGCCCGTTGGTGGGTTGTCGAAGGCGGCGTGGTCGAACCTCTCCTGGATCAGGCCGCTGCCGGTCGAGCCGCTGCTTGCCGCCATGGGGGTGGCTTTGTAACTTTCGCAAATCGCCTGATGACACGCCGCGCATGCCGCACTGCCGGCGGATGCGGAAGCGTACGAGTGGCACAGCAACAGCGCGATCAAGCAAATGTAGAAGCGGCTGGAGCGGGTGGCTGTGATTCGCAATCGAAGCCTTACAATAAAACTGCGATGAGGATACCATGGATCAACCTTTAGGCCGCAGGGATTTTCTTCGGAACGCAGCCCTGGCAGGTTCTGCGCTCACTCTGGGGAGCGCCGACGCGGCGGATGCCGCTCCAGATGTTCCTTGGCACCAGAGAATCCGGCGCGTCGGCCAGTTAAATATGACCGAGCACGACGTGGTGGACATGAACGTGGAGGAATGGGCAAACTATTGGGCGGCGGCAAAGGTGGACGCCGTATTGGTGAGCGTTACCGGCATTCTGGCGTTCTATCCCAGTAAAGTTCCATTTCACAAGCCCGGCAAGTTTCTCGGCAGCCGGGACTTTTTCGGAGAGTGTTGCGCGGCCGCAAAGAAGCGCGGGATACGCGTGGTCGCCCGGATGAGCCCGGACCTGCAATGGCAAGAAGCGCTGGATGCGCACCCGGAGTGGTTTGAACGCGATGCCGAGGGCCGGCCCCATCGGCACAACGAGGACCCCCGCCTCTTCCGCACCTGCATGTTCGGCAACTACTTCACCGACTTCATGCCTGCCGTCATGCGGGAAGTCAATTCGCTCTATGACGTGGATGGTCTCTATACCAATGCGTGGCCTCCGCTGGGACACCCGCCGGTCTGCTATTGCGACAACTGCCGGCGACTGGCCAAGGCCGGAACACCCGATTATTGGGACCAATACAACCAGCGAATCCTGTATCTCTGGAAACTCTATAGTGGCATCGCGAAGGAGAAGCGCCCGGAGAACGTCTTCTATGGCAATCTGGGCGACAGCGTGCGGTGTACTCCGAATCTCAAGCTGCTTGGCGACGCTTGCGAGTGGTTCAACTGCGACAACCAGGGCCGTGGCGGCGACGACACACCCATGTGGGGTTGCGCCCTGCAAGGACGCGTCTGCAACGCGGTAATGAAGGGCCGCACCAGCACCAACGTCACCGGCGGCTGGTCTACCGGGGCGGTGCGCTGGCGGAACGCCGCGAAATCCCCGGCTGAGGAGACCATCTGGTTCGACCAGACCGTGGCCAGCGGAATGGTGATTTGGTATTCGTTCATCGGCGGTGAGACGGGGATGGGGGAAGACCGCCGGTGGCAGGCCCCCGCGCGGGAGTATTTCAACTGGCTGGCGCGTCACGACCGGCATTTCCGGAACAAGCGGACCATCGCCAACCTGGGAGTGGTGATCGGCCAGCGGACGCACCTGTTCTACAAACCGCCGGGCGCATTCAGCACGCAGCAGTACATGGACGGCCTGTACTACGCCTTGTTGGAAGGGCGGTTTCTTTTTGATTTCGTCCACGAGGACGACCTCGGGGCGGAGAACCTGAAAAAGTATTCGGCTCTTCTGCTACCCAACACCGCGCTGCTGAGCGACCAGCAGTGCGCGCAGTTGCGGGCCTATGTGGCATCCGGCGGCTCGCTGCTGGCCACCTTTGAAACCAGCATGTACGATGAACGCAACCAGCGACGCGCCGATTTTGGCCTGGCCGACGTTTTCGGAATCTCGAAAGCCGGCGAGGTCCAAGGCACGCTGGGCAACGCGTTCTATGCGCGCATCGAAAAGCGGCACGACATCCTGAATGGTTTTGCGAACACGAATTGGCTGCCAGGAGCGGAGTTTCGCGTGCCCGTGCGGCCCGTCGAAGACCCCGTCCTGACGGTAGTCCCGGGCTATGTCGCGTATCCGCCGGAATTGTCGTATCCGCCCACGCCGCGGACTAGCGAGCCGGCTGTGGTCATTCGCGAGAGAGGCCAGAGCCGGCTGGTCTACTTTCCGGGCGATGTCGAGCGGACTATGTGGCGGTCCGGACATACGGACCTAGGCCGCCTTATCCAGAACTCCATCCGTTGGGTGTTACACGCGGATGCGCCGGTCACCATCGCAGGCAAAGGCGTGATTGAGGCATTCGCCTGGGAGACCGAGCCCGGCTTCGCGGTACACGTTTTGAACTACACGAATCCCAACCTGCACCGCGGCTGGGTGCGGGAAATCTATCCCATCGGCGAACAGAAGGTGACGATGAAACTTCCGCCCGGCAGGCGGATCGCGCGAGTGGAGCTGTTGCGGGCAGGGAGAGTGATTCCATTCCAGGTTCGCAACGGCGCCGTGGAGTTCACGATTCCGAGCGTGACGGACTACGAGGTTGCTGCGATATATTAAGGGCAATACTCGGTCCAGCGTGGGACAGACGATCGGTTTTTGTCGTCTGTTGCAGGGGGCCTTCGGCCTGCGGAATTTCATGAAAAAGTGGGCGGGAGCTCGATGCGCGCCCGCCGCCTGAAAGGCGGCGGCAGCCAGGATTGGCTGCCCCACTTTTTCAAGCGAGGGTGCTTCAGCGAGGCATGACAGGCCACGAAAGGCGATGGCCTGTCCCACTTAATCGTCAGCGATCGGAAAGGCGCAGGCGTACTTGCTTGGAGTAGCCGGGCTTTACCAGCACCGGGTCCTTCACATAATTACCCCAGGCAAGATTCGGAACGTTCCATTCATTGTTGACGATGAAGCGCACGCTGCCACGAGGGCTAGTGCTGTTGGGGATCACTTCGAGGCGCACCGCGTCGCTGCCGTCCGACACGGCTTGCAGACGGTTTTGCGATGCGCGCAGGAGGGCGGAGGCGTAGTAGATGTTCTCTTTCATGCCGCGGAAATCTCGGGATCCCCGCCCGCCGGCGTCTTTTTGACCGAACAGAATAAAGTCCCGCTCGTCTTCGGCCCACGGCCATGCGGGCTTCTCTCCGTAGCGTTGGAGCGCGCCTTTGCCATCGCGGTTGGCGATCCCCTGATTCCTCCCGATGTGATCGTCGGGATAGGCGGACCACAGACCTTTTCGATGCCACTCCAGCCGATCCACTTCGCCCGTGAGCACGTACGCGACGCCAACTTCCCAATAGCCGCCCACGTCCCGCCGATATCCTTCGTCGATTACACGGCGCGTTAGCGGCGGGATGTCCACGACGGTATATTGTGTGGTGATCAGGCCCTGGCCATCGATTCTGACCTGGAAGCTCACCACTACAGGCCCGTAATTGCCGGCGATGCCGACTACGGCCTCGGAGGCCTCACGCTTGGCCTGGATTCCGCTGAGGGACCACTCACCCAGTTTCTGGCCCACCAGGTTCAGGTAGGGGCCGCTCTCGATGATCCTGGTCCCTTTGTAAGATCCGCTCGTGATCAGGCCGGTCTGCCGGCTGAAGACCAGCTCAAAGTCGCCGCCCTTGACGGTGATGCGATCGGGAAGATCTTCCACTAGCGGCGCCGGGCCTTGCGGCGCGGGCACTGGCTGGGGCGGAGGCGGATTGATGGGCAGGTTATACTCGTCCACCAGAATGTCGCCCATGCGGAAGAACTTGAGGTTCACGACGTCCCCGTCACGCCAGCGGCGCGCGGGGAGCCGCAAAGTGCCTTCCGTGTGGGGTTGCAGATTGGGCCCGCTCAGTTTGCCGGATTCGCGGCCGGCCGCCCACTGCACGGAGATTTCGCTCAGGTTGGTATGGTCGAACCAGTTCCCGATCGCAAGCGTGAGAGCGTGGCCGGAGCCAGGGTTGGGCAGCGGTTTATCATCGACCCGGATCGGCGAGTACGCCTTCTTGGTGAGCCAGTACTCCGGCTTGGGCCGGCGCCAGCCGTCGATCAGGCCCCAATCGTTGCGCGAAACCACCAGCCGGTCCTCGGGCGCAATGGAGGAGTTATCTACCGAGCCCCAGATGGCGCCTCCCAGGGCGCCTTCGGTTCGGAAGATGGATTCCCAAAGGCGCTTGATGCTCTCGCCCCAGAAGTTGTTGATGTTCGGATCGCGCCTCAGATCCTCGGTGATATAGACCGGCACGTGAGCGTATTCGTCGTGCAGGATCGGGAAGGTGCTGGGTTCCGTGCCGTGCTCACGATTCTTCTCCAGGTCGCCGCCGGGCAGAGGCCCACCAGCGGCCATGCCGCGGCGGTAGGAAGGATAGTGGAAGCTGTAGATATCGAATATTTGCCGCTGTAACTCCGGCGGCACCTGCTGGCTCCAACTGAACATGAGCGGCCGGACCGGGTCTTCGGCCCTGGCATATTGCGCCTCTTTTGCGATGTTGTCGCCCCAGCTCGATTCGTTGCCCAGAGACCAGATGATCACCGAAGGGTGGCTGCGGTCGCGCTCGATCATTTCCGCAAGCTGGTTCAGATAGTGAGGCGTGAACTGCGGATTGCCGGCGAGCTGGCCGCGAGCCATGGAGATGGAGTTCTCCGATTCGATGTACATTCCATAGCGGTCGGCGGCGTCCAGGAATTCCGGGTTGGTGGGGTAGTGGGAAGTGCGGATGTAGTTGATGTTTGCGGCGCGGAACAGGCGTATATCCTCATCCAGAAGTTCGAGCGGCACGCTGCGTCCGGTGAGCGGATAAATGTCCTTCCGGCAGATGCCGCGCAGCTTGACTTCTTTGCCATTGACCAGCATCTTCCGGCCGACGATCTCCACTTTGCGGAAGCCGATCTTCCTGACCACGGTTTCGAGAGCCGTACGGCCATCCTCAGCGGTGGCTTCCAGGATGTAGAGATTGGGATGTTCGGCATCCCACTTCACGGGAGAGGCTACCGGGATTTCGACAATGCTTTCCGGGGTTTCACGGCTCAGCTCGATGGTGGCCGGCTTCAAGGGGACCGCCCGTCCCTGCGCGTCTTTCAAGGTGAGATGGACCTGGCTGCTTGCTTCTTTGTTGAAGCTCATGGCGACCCAGACTTTCAGCACGGCGTTGTTGTAGTTCGCGTCCAGGAGCGGCTCGATGTTGAACCTGGTGACATAATCCTGAGGCAGCGCCACCAGCCGGATACTGCGCAGAATGCCGCCGCTGTTATAACCCGATAGCCCTTCGTTGGCGTCGGTGGCAGCGACGGTGATCCAAGCTTCCTGGCCGGGCACAACATGGTCCGTGACGTCGCAGCTCCAAGTGGTGAACCCGCCGAAATGGTCCCGAAGATAGACGCCGTTGATCCATGCCTTGCCTTGACCGGTCACGCCATCGAACTGAAGGAGTATCCGCTTGCCGGCAAATTCGGCGGGGATGGCGACTCTTTTTTTGAAGGCATATTGGCCGCCGCGAGGGAGCACGACTCCTTGCGGTATGGAGTGGCTGGGGAGCCGAATGTCCTGCCACGACGACGGGTCTACGGAGTTCTGCCAGAAGCCGGCCGGGGGCGCGGTGCTGACCTTCCAGAGGCCGTTCAAAGAGACCACGGGCTGCTTGACCGCATTGGTCACCGCGGGTAGCGGGACCACCACCGGTCTGGGCCATACCGGGTTCTCGGGAATAGCCGACGCCAGCACGGCGGCCGGGAGCGCAAGAAGAATCCATCTCGTCTTCATGGTGTATGCCTTTGTCCCAACAAACGCGGAGCAATCGGATGATAACATCTGAAAGCCTCACGAGTGTTCCCACTTTAGGTGGATTACTTCGACCCTCGGTGCGTGTTAAAGTCCTCCAAGGCTCTGAGTGCCAGGGCGAAAGGCGTACGGATTTCCGAATTGCCCTGTGTTAGACTCTGGTGTTTCGAATCTGAGATTCGTAGAAGTGGAGGAGACTTCCTTTGAAGCTCGCTGCCGTCGACTACGTCATTCTGGCTACCTACTTCGCCTTTGTGATCGGCATCGGTTGGGTGCTGCGCAAGAAGGTTTCTACCAGTGGCGATTTTCTGCTTTCCGGGAGGTCGGTCCCGGTCTGGATCACGAGCCTGGCGTTCATCGCGGCCAATCTGGGCGCGCAGGAACTGATCGGCATGGCCGCCTCCGGCGCCAAATACGGCATCATGACGGCGCATTTTTATTGGGTCGGCGCCATTCCAGCCATGCTCTTCATGGGCATTTTCATGATGCCGTTCTATTACGGCAGCAAGGCCCGCTCCGTCCCCGAATACCTGAAGATGCGCTTCGACGAGAAGACCCGCGGCTTTAACGCCTTCACCTTCGCGGTGATGACCATCTTCTCTTCAGGCATCTCCATGTACGCCCTGGGCCTGCTGCTGCACCTGGTGTTGAACTGGGATTTCAGCACCTCCGTGCTGGCGTCGGCGGCCATCGTGCTTGCCTATACCTACCTGGGCGGCCTCACCAGCGCGATTTATAACGAGGTACTGCAGTTCTTCCTGATCGTGGCGGGATTCGCGCCGCTGGCCATTCTCGCCTGCGCCAAGGCGGGCGGATGGCAGGGCATCGTGTCGCGCCTGCCCGCCAACATGACGCACTCGTGGCAATACATGGGAAGCGCCAGCCAGAATCCCATGGGCGTGGAACTGTTCGGCATGGTGGCGGGGCTCGGGTTCGTGCTGAGCTTCGGCTACTGGTGCACCAATTTCCTGGTGGTGCAGCGCGCCATGGCCGCCGATTCCATGTCCGCGGCGCGTCGCACTCCGCTGATCGGGACGATTCCCAAGATGTTCCTGCCGTTCATCGTGATTCTGCCCGGTATCGCGGCAGTGGCGCTGGCGAAAATGGCGGGAGCCGATGGCGCGCACCTCTACGACCTGCCGCTCAAGGCCGGCACCAACGTCAAGGACTACGACCAGGTGCTCACCACTCTGATGGCCCGCTTTTATCCGGCCGGCTTGCTAGGCGTGGGGCTCACCGGGCTGATGGCATCGTTCATGTCCGGGATGGCAGGCAACGTCACGGCATTCAACACGGTGTTCACCTACGACATCTACCAGAGCTACCTCCGCAAGGGCGCGCCGGACAGTCATTATCTGAAGGTGGGCCGCATGACCACCATCGTGGGCGTGGCGCTCTCCATAGGGGCAGCGTACCTGGCGCAGTATTACAACAACATCATGGACCTGCTGCAGTTCGTGTTCGGCTTCGTGAACGCGCCCCTGTTCGCCACCTTCCTGCTGGGCATGTTCTGGAAGCGGACCACGGCACACGGCGCATTTTCCGGGCTGGTGGGCGGCACCGTCGCCGCATCCCTCACCTGGGGACTCACGGTGGCTGAAGGGAAAGGCGGCGTGTTCGGCACCGTACACACCTTTCCCTCGGTGATGGCGCAGAATTTCTGGATCGCGATTTTCGCCTGGACCACCTGCTTCGTGGTAACTATTGTGGTGAGCATGATGAGCGCTCCGCGTCCGGAAAAGGAACTGGAAGGTTTAGTGTACGGCCTCACGAAGATCCGGCATGACGAAGGCGCAAAGTGGTATCAGCGCCCCGCTCCGCTGGCCATCGGCGTGTCGGCCCTGGTGATTCTTCTGAACATTTGGTTCGCATAATATGCTGGATCTCAGACTGCCTACGGGCTTATTCTTCTCGATACTCGGCGTCATCCTGCTGGGGCTGGGCATCCTCGCGCCGGATATGCGCGCGCCGTTGACGGACATCAACGTCAACCTCTACTCGGGCCTTTCCATGCTGGTTTTTGGAGCCTTTCTACTGTTGATGGCGCGGCGGGCATCGCGCGCGCGGTCTGCCGCCGGGCCTAAAGGCTGAGTGGGGCCGGGGTGGCCGGGGTGGTGAGCAACCGAAAGTATCCGGTCAGGCCAGATGGTCCAGATCGACCTTAAGCGCCACGGCAAGCTTCTTCAGCGTTCCGATTCCACCTTTTTTGTGTCTCGACTCAACAGCCGCAATCATCGGGCGCGATACCTTGGATTTCTTCGCCAGGTCTTCCTGGGTAAGGCCGCGATACTCACGCCAGATTTTTAGCGTGCTTTCCCCGGCCAGGCGGCGCTCGGTGATTTCGAGCGGTATCAGCTCGTCCTGGCCGCGCTTCATGCGCGCCTTCACCGCGTCATAGGCTTTCACGTCAGAAAGCATCTCCGCATGGTCCATGAGCTGCTTCAGCTTATTCATAGGCAATACGGCGAACTCCTTGCCATGGCGGGTGATTTTTTCAATGCGCATCAGTATGTTCCTCCTCTCGGCCCCACTTCCAAAACCAGCATCACCAGGCGGTCATCCTGCAACTCGTAAATGACGCGCCAGCCGCCCACCCTGAGCCGGTACGCATCACGGCCTTGAAGCTTCGTGAGGTTGTTGTTCGGCGCATATGGATTAGCCGCAACCTCCCTGATCTTCGTCACAATCCGCTTCTGCCAATTCAGCGGAAGCCTGGCCAGGGCCTTACCGAACGATTTGGTTGTGACGACCCGGTACATGCGTCAATTGTTACCATCGGTAACAGTCTGGGTCAAGCGGAGATTGTTACTCAAAGAAACAATTGTATCAAAACCGCGGGGAAACTGGCCGGGACGCCGGACAACCTGGGCGGTTTGGATGACTCGTCGCCGAGCGGGCTGGGCAGCANNGCGCTTTTTCGACCCTGTCAAGCGCCCGTGTTTGAGCGAGGCAAGACAGGCCACGAAAGGCGATGGCCTGTCCCACTTAGCTGTATCATTGCGTATAGATCGCTCATGATCCGCTCAATTCTGACGGTAACGTTATTCGTACGCCTCGCCGCGGCGGCGCCGGCGGTGACCAAGGTCGAGCCTCCGGATTGGCCTGCCGGCGCGAAAGCCACCACCTTGCGAATGCTGGTCACCGGCGGGGATTTCGCCGGCGCCACCGTGCGGTCGCCGCTAGCCACGGCAGCCGTGAAATCGAGCGCCGGCGGCACGCACCTGTTCTTCGATCTCACCATTCCCGCCGGCGCCAGGCCCGGCTCATATCCCATCGAGATTCGTACCGCGGGCGGCCAAACCCAGGCCTCTTTTTCAATTGTTCCCGGGCTCGACCGCTCCAGCCGCTTCCAGGGTTTCTCGCCCGACGACGTGATCTACCTGATCATGCCCGACCGTTTTTCGAACGGCGATCCATCCAACGACGATCCGCCGGTGAGCCGCGGCTTGTACGATCGCGCCAAGAGCCGCTCTTACCATGGCGGCGATTTCGAGGGCATCATCCAGCACCTGCCCTACTTGAAGTCGCTCGGCGTCACCGCACTGTGGCTGACTCCCATCTATGACAACGCCAACCGCCCGAACCAACGCGGAACCTCTGGCGATGGCGCCATGACCGACTATCACGGGTATGGCGCCGTGGACTATTACGCCGTCGACGAACACTTCGGCACGCTCGACAAATTCCGCGAACTGGTGGACAAGGCCCATGCCGTGGGCATCAAGATCATTCAGGACCAGGTGGCCAATCATACCGGCCCGTATCATCCCTGGGTGCACGATCCGCCCACACCCACCTGGTTGAACGGCGCCGAAGCGCAACACCTGTCCAATCCCTTTCGTACCTGGACGCTGATTGATCCGCATGCCACTCCGCAGATGCAAGAGAGCACCCTCGAAGGGTGGTTCCCCGGCGGCCTCCCTGACCTGAACCAGAATGATCCGGAGGTGGCGCGCTACCTGATTCAGAACACGCTCTGGTGGATCGGCCGAACCGGCATCGACGGCATTCGGGAGGACACGCTGCCGTATGTGCCGCGGCAATTCTGGCGCGAGTGGACGGCCGCCATCAAGCAAACCTATCCGGCCTTCCGCGTGGTGGGCGAGGTCTTCGACGCCGACCCGGGGCTGGTCTCATTCTTCCAGGGCGGCAAGGCGCGCTTCGATGGCGTGGATAGCGGCGTGGACACACTGTTCGATTTTCCCTTGCAGGCGGCCATCGCCAAGGTCTTCACGGACCGGGCGCCAACCCGCGACCTGGCGCAGGTCCTGGCCCACGATTCGCTCTACGTGGATGCAAACCAGTTAGTCACCTTTATCGGTCTCCACGACCTGCCGCGCTTCATGACCGCCCAAAATGCCACCTTCAACGGGCTGGAGCGGGTTTTCAGTTTTTTACTGACCGCGCGCGGCATTCCCATGATCTATTACGGCGACGAGATCGGCATGACCGGCGGAGGCGATCCCGACAACCGGCGCGATTTTCCGGGCGGTTGGAAAGAAGACCCCCGCAACGCGTTCGAAGCGCCGGGACGGACCGCGGAGGAGCAGAAGCTCCTGACCCAACTGCAGCGACTCACGCGTCTGCGGGCCGGCTCGGAAGCGTTGCGCAACGGCCGCATGGTGGATCTGCTGGTGGAGGATCGCGCTTACGCCTTCGCCCGCGTGGCCGCGCAGGCGCGCGTGGTGGTGGTGTTCAACAACGCGCCGCAAGAGGTCACGCTGCATATTCCGTTGACCGGTTCGGGAGTGGCGGACGGCGCCAGGCTGGAAGACTGCTTCGGCGGAGCGCCCGCGGTGGAAGCGCACAACGGCGCCGTGAACGTGCGATTGGCGCCGCTTTCAGTAGCGATCTATCGGTGAGCCTTATAAATGGGGTGGGCGGAGGGATTCGAACCCTCGGCCACCGGAACCACAATCCGGCGCTCTACCAAGCTGAGCTACGCCCACCGTGAGGGGAACTCTTCCATCGTAACAAGCGGACGCAGGGGCTGCAAATTTCACAGGAGCGCTAAGAGAATTGGGGTGACAATCCGTGACGGCAAACGCTCCCTGACGGTCGCGGCTCTGATTGGTTTGCAGCGCTCACAATCCCGCCTTCTTCCACAACTGGTCGACGCGCTTCTTTACTTCGGGGGACATCTCAATCACGCCGGGCCAGGGGCGCGTGAAGCCTTCGGTGGGCCATTTGCGCGTGGCGTCGATTCCCATCTTCGAGCCGTAATTCGGCAGGCGGCTGGAATGGTCGAGCGAATCCACCGGGCCCAGCGCAAACTCGATGTCGCGCTGGGGATCGATATTGTTCAGGGCTTTCCAGGCCACTTCGCGGACGTTCTGCACGTCCACTTCTTCATCCACCACTACGATGCACTTCGAAAACATGGCCTGGCCGGTTCCCCAAATGGCATGCATCACTTTGCGGGCGTGGCCGGGGTAAGACTTGCGCATGGAGACCAGGATCAGGTTATGGAAAACACCTTCGGCCGGCATGGCGATGTCGCGCACTTCGGGCAACTGCATGCGCATCAGGGGCAGAAAAATGCGTTCGATGGCTTTGCCCATGAAGTAGTCTTCCATGACCGGCGGACCCACGATGGTGGTGGCGTAGATGGGCTCTTGGCGCTGGCTGACGCAGGTGACGTGAAAGACGGGGTACTCGTCGGCCAGCGAATAAAAGCCGGTGTGGTCGCCGAAGGGGCCTTCGGTGCGCAGCTCGCCCAGCTCCACGTAGCCTTCCAGCACGATCTCGGCGTTGGCCGGAACCTCCAGGTCGCAGGTTACGCACTTCACCATTTCGACAGGGCCCTGGCGCAGAAAGCCGGCGATCATCATTTCGTCCAGGTCGGGCGGCAGCGGCAGAATGGAGGAATACATGGTGGCGGGATCGGCGCCAATGGCCACGGCTACGTCCATGCGCGTGAGCGAGTGCGACCGCAGGCGGCGATAGTGCTCGGCGCCCTGCTTGTGGGTCTGCCAGTGCATGCCGGCGGTGCGCTCGTCGAAGATCTGCATGCGATACATGCCGCAGTTGCGCTTTCCGGTGTCGGGGTTTTTCGAAAAGACCAGCGGCAGGGTGATGAAGCGGCCGCCATCCTCGGGCCAGCATTTGAGCACCGGATAATCGAACAGCGAAAAGTTGTCCTCGCGGACTACTTCCTGGCAGGCGCCCCTGGAAACCATGCGCGGGAAAAAAGCGCCCATCTCCGCCAGCTTGGGCAGCATTTTGAGCTTGCCCATCAGGCCTTCGGGCATGCGCATCTCCAGGAACTCCACGATGCGCGCGGCGATCTCTTCCACCGACGCCACTTCGAGCGCGATCTCCATCTTGCGCATGGAGGCAAAGGCGTTGATGAGCACGGGGATTCCGTATCCCTTGGGTTTCTCGAACAACAGCGCCGGGCCGCCGGCTTTGACCGCGCGGTCGGCGAACTCGGTGATTTCCAGGATGGGGTTCACTTCGACCGTGATGCGCTTCAGTTCGCCCTTTTCTTCCAGGGCGCGGATGAACTCGCGGAGATCTCGATATGCCATAGGCTATGATTGAGTTTAATACCAGTACATCCTGAGGAGAAAGAATGTTCAATCGAGTTGCGTTCGTCACGGGTGCGAGCCGCGGGATCGGCCGGGCGATTTCCTTGACACTTTGCCGGACCGGTTTCGATATTGTGGTGGCGTCGCCCGAGATCGAAAACAACGAATTGGTGGCGGAAGAGATCCGCGCGTGCAGCGGCGAGGCGATGACCTTGAACCTGGACGTGACGTCGCAGGAATCCGTCAAAGAGGGCTTCAGCAAGGTGCTGGCGGACAAGACCCGCATCGACGTGCTGGTGAACAATGCGGGCATCACGCGCGATGGCCTGGCGGTGCGGATGAAGCCGGCGGATTGGGAGCTGGTGCTCAAGGTCAACCTGCAGGGGGCGTTTCTGTGCACGCAGCAGGTGCTGCCCTCGATGATGAAGAACCGCTGGGGCCGCATCATCAATATCGCGTCGGTGGTGGGACAGGCGGGCGCGGCGGGGCAGGCCAATTACGCCGCTTCCAAGGCCGGTCTCATTGGGCTCACCAAGGCTCTGGCGCAGGAGATGGCCTCGCGCAGCATCACGGTGAATGCCATCGCGCCCGGATATATCGCCACCGACATGACCAAGGCGCTGCCGGATGAAGTGAAGCAAAAGATTCTGGCCAGTGTGCCGCTGGGACGGATGGGAACGCCGGAAGATATCGCCGCCGCCGTGAAGTTTCTGGCCAGCGAAGAGGCCAGCTACATCACCGGCCATGTGCTGGCGGTCAACGGCGGCATGTACATGTAAACTTTTTCGCAACGGGCATAACCGAAGCGGGCTTGCCACGTATGGATCAGGGTAGAATCTCAATATGCCCAGACCCACACACTTCGAGATTCCCACTGACAACCTGGAAAAGGCCATGGCCTTCTACACGGCTGTTTTCGGCTGGACCTTTACGAAATGGGGCGGCGACGCCATGCCCTACTACCTCATCACGACGGGTCCGGAGGGAACTCCGGGCATCAACGGCGGGCTGATGCAGCGCCAGCATCCGCAGCAACCGTGTGTCAATTCGATCATGGTCCCGAATTTGGATGAGAGCCTCGCGGTGGTGGCGGCTAACGGGGGCGAATGCGTGGTCCCGAAGATGCCGATTCCGGGGGTGGGCTGGCTGGCCTACTGCAAAGACCTGGACGGGCATGTTTTCGGCATGATGCAGCAGGACCCGACGGCCACGGGTGCGGTGTAGCACCGGGCGAGGGGGCCGCCTGAAGACGGCTGCGGGCAAAATTGCCCGCCCCACACGGAGGCGGCTGCGGGCAGAATTGCCTCGGCAGGCTGTGATACAGTCTGATGAATCATGAAATTGCGCATTTTTGCGTTATCACTGCTCCTCGGCGGTGTAACGGTCGCCGCGCTGGCTCAAGCGAAACCACAGGCTCAAGACGAAGAGTACGCTCGTTTGGTCAAGGAATGGACCACCCAGCCGGAATTTATGAGCCCGCTGGTGGACCATCTGCCAAAGGCCACGGGGGTGCCCACGCCCAAAGACGTGCTGGGCTACTATGCCGGCGCGCCCAAGAAGCTGACGCGCGTGGCGGATCTGAGCCGCTACTACCGCGCGTTGGCGGCGGCCTCGAAGCGCGTCAAAATTCTTCCGGCCGGAACCACCGACGAAGGCCGCGAGTGCCTGGTGGCCGCGATCTCCGACGAAGAGACCATCCGCGACCTGGATACCTATAAAGGATACCTGGCGAAGCTGGCCGATCCGCGCGGGCTTTCGGCAGTGGAAGCCAAGCGCATCATCGCGCTCGCCAAGCCGATCTACATGCTGACGGGCGGGCTGCATAGCGCCGAGACCGGACCGCCGGAAATGTTGATGGAACTGGCGTACCGGCTGGCGGTTGACGAATCGCCGCTCTACGAACAGATCAGGCACAACACCATCGTCATGGTGATCAACGCGGCCGAACCGGACGGGCGCGACCGCTACGTGGATTGGTATTACCGCTACAAGATCAGCGAGGAGACGGAGGAGGACCGCCAGCCCGGCCCGCCTTACTGGGGCAAGTACATCTTTCACGACAACAATCGCGACATCAATTATTCGCAGGTCACCATGCGCAACTGGCTGAAATTTTACCTCCAGTGGCACCCGCCGATCATGCACGACCTGCACGAATCCGAGCCCTTCATGTACACTTTCAGCGGACAGGCTCCGCAAAACCCGACGCTCGACCCGATCCTGTACGGCGAGTTGCCCTGGTTCTCGAATTTCGAGATGACGCGCATGATTTCGCTCGGCATGCCGGGAGTGTGGACGCACGCGTTCGTGGATATGTGGTCGCCGGGTTACCTGGGCTTTATGTCGTCGAATCACAACGGCATGCTGCGCATGTACGAGACTTTCGGCAACGGCGGCGCCAACACCATGAAGCGCACGGTGGATGCGCCGCCTGGAGCTGGGGGCGGAGCCGAGGGCGGCGGCGGCAGTATGACCACGCGGGAATGGTATCGCCCGTTGCCGCCTTATAAAGAAGTGGTCTGGTCGATGCGCAACAACACCAACTACATGGAGACCGGGGTGCTCTCCGCGCTGGAATTGACCGCCGGCTTCGCCAAGACGGTGCTCGAAAACTTCTATGACAAGAGCCGGAACTCGATCGACGCGGGCAATAAGCAGGCGCCTTTCGGGTACGTGATTCCGGCGGGCCAGAAAGACATGACGCGCGTGGCGTTCATTGTCAACATCCTTCGGATTCAGGGGGTCGAGGTGGGGCGCGCCACGCAAGAGATCAAGCTTAAAGAAGGAGCCTTCCCGGCCGGCTCGCTGGTGGTGAAGTGCAACCAGCCCTACGGACGGCTGGCCAAGATCCTACTGGAAAAACAGCAGTACCCCGATCCCAGCCTGCGCACTTACGACGACACGGGCTGGACCATGGGGCTGATGAGCCAGGCCGAGGTGGTGGAGACGGCCGACGCGGCGGTGCTGGACGCACGCGTGCAACCCGTCGACCAACTGGAGACGGTGGGAGCCGTGAAGGGCGCCGGCCCGTGGACCGTGGTGCTGCACAACGGCGCCAATTCGCTGGCCGAACTGCGCTATCGCTTGAAAGACCTCACCTACGACGCGCTGGCGCAGCCAATCAAGAGCGAAGGACTGGAACTTCCGGCGGGATCCCTGCTGATCCCATCGAGCGCGCGGGTCACCGCCGAAATCCAGAAAATGGGGCTGCAGGCCGTGGCGCTCAGCCAGGCGCCGAACGGGCAGAAGCGGCCCGCGGATCCGCCGCGCCTGGCGGTCTACTCGACGTGGGGCAGCACGCAGGACGTGGGATGGGTGCGCTATGCGCTGGATCACTTCGAATTCGTCTATGACCTGATCTACAAGGAGCGAGTGCGCAAGGGGAATCTGCGCGATGCCTACGAGGTGATCGTGATTCCCAGCCAGGGCCGCAGCTCGAAGTCGCTGGTGTTCGATATCGAGTCCAAGGGCGTGGCGCTGGCATATAACAAGACGCCCGAATTTCCCACCTTGGGAATGTACGGCGAATCGGCGGACATCACGGGCGGCATGGGCCTGGAGGGCGTGATGGAGCTTGAGAAATTCGTCAGAGCCGGCGGCGTGCTGATCACGCTGGGCGCAGCGAGTTTTTTCCCGGCCGACTACGGGATCACGCGGACGGTGGACGCGGCGCGTCCTTCGGCGCAGTTCTACGCACCCGGACCGGTGGTGGAGGCGGTAATCGAGCAGCCGACGCATCCTATTTTTTACGGATACACGGAGAAGACCGTGCCGGTGCGTTATGCCAACGGTCCGCTGTTGCGCGTGCCCACCGAGGACCAAGCCAAATGGGTGCTGATGCAGTATACGGGCACGGACCGTTCGGTACTGAGCGGATTCATGCGAGGCGTGGCGGAAACGCGCGGGAAGCCGGCGATTCTGGATGTGCCGGTGGGACGAGGACGCGTGATCCTGTTCGCGACCAATCCCTGCTATCGCTGGCAGAACCTGGGCGAGTTTAATATGCTGGCCAACGCCATCCTGTATTACAACCAGTTGCCGAGGAGTCGCGCGGGGGCGGCGCAATGAGGAGTGGGCAAAACACCGGCGGCAAGACCGCCGGCGCTACCAGTTTCCCGGGTGGCGGCGCATTTAGGTCAGCCGGCCGCGGCGCCGGTGGATAAGCCGGCCGCCTTGCGGCTGAGGAAACACTCGCGGCAATACACCGGACGGCCCTGTGTCGGCTTGAAAGGCACCGTGGTTTCGCGCCCGCATTGGGAGCAGGTGGTCATGGTTTCGGTTTTGGCAAAACCTCCACCGCCGCCCTGACGCTTGGTCTTGCAAGTCTTGCAGCGCTTGGGTTCGTTCTTAAAGTTCTTGTCCTGGAAGAAGTGTTGTTCTCCCGCTGTGAAAACGAAATCCGCCCCGCAGTCTACGCACTTGAGTACTCGATCCTGAAACTCCGCCATAGCCTGTGCCCCGTTGTTGGAAAGAGGGCGGGACTAGCATCCCGCCCCCTGTTGCTCAAATTTACTCAACTTCCCGGCGATTCTTCTTCCGGTTCCGTTTACGGGCCAGCGCCTGCTTGGCCCGGAGCTTCTCACCCGGTTTCAAGTAGAAAGAATGTCTCTTGACCTCTTTAATGATGTCTTCCTGCTGGACCTTTCTCTTGAAGCGCCGGAGAGCGTTTTCTAAGGTTTCGCCCTCCTGAAGCTTTACTTCAGCCAAACGAAATACACCTCCCAACCAGACCAAAAATTCCCATGCGGTGTTTTGGCATTGCGAAACCCTGCGTCACCTGAAGTGAGCCCGATCCCAAAAATTCCTACACTTCGCACAGTAGGTACTGATATCATAAGTGGTTGATAGGTAAAGTCAAGCTCAAAATTACAAAGACTTTTCGGCCCAAGCCGCCATTCCGACCTGATTCGCTTTCTTTTCAGAGGTTTACGCTGAAATGGGAAATGTCCTAGCGATTCTGCTGGCGGGTGGCGCCGGCGAGCGCCTGTTTCCGCTCACGCGGGACACCGCCAAACCCGCGGTCCCGTTCGGTGGCGCCTACCGCATTATTGACTTCGCCCTTTCCAATTGTATCAATTCCGGCCTCCGCCGCATTTTCGTTCTCACCCAGTACAAGTCGCTCGACCTCACCCGTCACATCCGCGACGGCTGGAATATCCTTTCCGCCGAACTGCGCGAATATATCGAAGTCATTCCGCCCATGAAGCGCGTGGGAGACGACTGGTACCTTGGCACGGCCGACGCGGTTTTCCAAAACTTCCAGAGCATCGAAGCCGAGGCTCCCGAGCACACGCTGATCCTGGCGGGCGATCATATCTACAAAATGAACTACCAGGAGATGCTGGACTGGCACCGCCTGCACGAGGCCGACATCACCATCGCGACGCTGCGCGTGGCGCCGGAGCAGGCGCACCGCTTCGGCATCGCGGAGATCGACGCGGATTACCGCATCGTGGGATTCGAGGAGAAACCCCAGCACGGGAACCCGGCGCGATCGCGCTACGACGCCTCCATGGTGAGCGCCTCGATGGGGATCTACGCCTTCAATACCGAGGTGCTGCTGCGCGCGCTCCACGAAGACGCACAGAACCCCGATTCCACGCACGATTTCGGCGCCGACGTGATTCCGGCGGTCCTCAAGAAGGCCCGCGTGTCGGCCTACGATTTCGGCGACCCGAACGCCAAGCAATCGCGCTACTGGCGCGACGTCGGCACGCTCGACGCCTATTACGAAGCCAACATGGATCTGGTGAACGTGATTCCGGAGTTCAACCTCTACGATCGCCGCTGGCCCATCCGCACAAACGTTACGCAGCAGCCGCCCGCGAAATTCGTCTTCGCGCAGGAAGGCCGGCGCATGGGTGTGGCGATCGATTCGATTGTGAGCGCGGGATCGATCGTCTCCGGGGGACGGGTGCTGCACAGCGTGCTTTCTCCGGGAGTCCGCGTCAACAGTTACTGTGAAGTGGAGTACTCGATTCTGATGCCCGGCGTGGACATTGGCCGCTATAGCCGGATCCGCCGCGCCATCATCAATACCGGCGTGAAGATTCCGGAGTCCAGCGTGATTGGTTTCGATCTGGATGAAGACCGCGCCAGGGGCCACTCGGTCACCGACGGCGGCATCGTCGTGGTGGCGAAATCTTTCTAGGAGCCATACTTTTGATCAAACTCGTATTGGTACGCCACGGCGAAAGCACGTGGAACCGGGAAAACCGCTTCACCGGCTGGACCGACGTCGATCTTTCCGATAAGGGCCGCCAGGAAGCCACGGAAGGCGGCCAGGTGCTCAAAGCCGAGGGCTACACCTTCGACGTGGCGTACACTTCGGTGCTCAAGCGGGCCATCCGCACGCTGTGGACAGTGCTGGATGAAATGGACCTGATGTGGGTGCCGGTCCACCGTTCGTGGCGGCTTAACGAGCGCCACTACGGCGCGCTGCAAGGGCTCAACAAAGCCGAGACCGCCGCGAAGTTCGGCGAGGCCCAGGTGAAAGTATGGCGGCGCAGCTACGATATTCCGCCGCCCGCGCTCACCTCCGACGACCCGCGCTTCCCCGGCCATGACCCGCGTTACCGCCAGCTCAGCCCGGCTGAACTGCCGCTCACGGAGTGCCTCAAGGACACCGTCGCGCGCTTCCTGCCGCTGTGGCACGAGACCATCGCTCCGGCTATTTGCGGAGGCCAGAAGGTTCTGATTGTCGCGCACGGCAACAGCCTCCGCGCGCTGGTCAAGTACCTCGACAATATTTCCGAGGAGGCCATTGTCGAGCTCAACATTCCTACCGGCATGCCGCTGGTGTACGAGCTCGACGACAACTTGAAGCCGCTCAACCGCTACTACCTGGGCGATGCGGAAAAAGTGAAGGCCGCGATGGATGCGGTGGCGGCGCAGGGCCAGAAGAAGTAGCCAACGTGGGACAGACGATCGCCTTTTGTCGTCTGTCAAGCAGCGTGTTCAGCAATGCTTGACAGGAGCGAAAAAGCAGGTCCGCGGGCTGTATAGCCGGCAGCATTGCCCGCCCCACAGTTGCGCTACGTCACGAGTGATATGATCCTCCGCGGAGGGCTATGTGGCAATGAGTGATGGATGCAAGCGTTTGATGGTGGCCGTTCTGTTCCTGGTGGCGCTATCCACCGCCGCCGGTCAGCGGGGCGGTGGTGGCGGGGCCGCAGGCTTGAAACCCCAGAACCAGGACCAGGAACCGTCGCCAACAAACAACTCGGATATCGCCAAGGCTAGAGCCGACCGCGAGCAGAACATCAAGGACGCGGCGCGCCTGGCGCAATTGGCCGCGGAGGTCAAGCAGGCACTGGAGAACGGCAGCGAGTTCACGCTCTCGGTTGCCAGCCTCCAGAAGGCGGAAGAGATGGAGAAGCTCTCCAAGAAGTTGCACGGACGCATGAAGGCAGATAATGCAGCGGCCGCCAATCCATCCACCTGGATGGAACCATCGAGGGGCAAGAGTTGAAGGATTTGGTCGGGGCGAGTGGATTCGAACCACCGGCCTCCTCGCCCCGAACCAGACCGCCCCGCCTAACTCTATGATTACAGAGCAAATATGTTCGTGTAAAATTTTAACTTGAGCACTAAAAATACGCCTCTGGGTGGGCAGTTCTCACAGTCATCGTCTCGGACGAACGCTGTCAAGTCCTTGCGGCTTGGCGACCCAATGGTAGGCGGCCCTGTGGAGTAAACTTGGGAAGGAGGCTACGGACTTGAAGTTCGACCGGATCTCGATCAACCAGAGCATTTGCCATGGGCAGGCATGTGTGAAGGGGACCCGCATGCCGGTCCACCAGATCGTTCGCATGCTCGCGAACGGCGACACGGTGGAAGCTCTGCTGGCCGAATATCCCTTTCTGTCCCGCGAGGACATCATGGCCTCTCTCGACTACGCCGCCGGCCTGGCCGAGGAGCAGGTCACGCCGATTGAGGTCGCCAACCTCTAGCGGATTCGCGTCCTCGTAGATGAGAACATTCCCCGGATGACAGTGGAGGGTCTTCGATCGCTCGGGCACGACGTGAAGGACATCCGCGGCGCTTCCGATCAAGGAGCCGCCGATGCCGACCTTTGGAGATTGGCGTTAGCGGAACGTCGCGCGCTCGTCACGACGGACAAAGGTTTCACGGAATACCGGTCAACGCCGCACTATGGCATTCTTATCGTGCGCCTTCGACAGCCGAACCGGCAGAAGATCCACAATTCCGTTATGCATGTCTTCGAGCGCTTTTCGGAGGAGGAATGGCCAAATCTGCTTGTGGTTGTCCGGGATACCACGATGAGCACATCGCGGGCGGGCGGCGAGCCGAGCTCAAACTGACGCAGATCATAAGTTATTGAAAGGGATGGTCGGGGCGAGTGGATTCGA
>PMTR01000076.1 GCA_003167255.1 Bryobacterales bacterium | reverse complement strand
GGCGGGCGCGGTCCGTTCAACGGCCAGTTTGCCGCCATCGGCAACCGGCGCGGACGCGGCCAGCAGCAATCTCCCTATAGCGGCTCGATTGCCGCAACCGTGACCAACTCGGCGTTGAACGCGGCGCCGTTTTCCATCAACGGCCAGAACCAGACGAAACCTTCTTCGGCGGCGGAAACCATTACCGGCAACGTGGGTGGGCCGTTGCGCATTCCGAAGCTTTACAACGTGCCGAATCCCAAGTGGCAGTTCTACGTGAACTTCAGCACCAGCCACAGCCGCAGCGGTTTGAGCAGAGTGGATTCGTTGCCGACCACAGCCTTACGCAACGGCGATTTTTCCGGGGTCACCGTGCAGAACCAGCCAGTCACCATTTACGATCCGCTGAGCGGCGCGCCCTTCCCCGGCAACATGATCCCGCGGTTTCGGTTCAACCCGGTGTCGGTGGCGCTGCTGCAATACTATCCGCAACCCACTTTCGGCGGGCTGGTGCAGAACTATGCAATTGACCCGTCGAATCCGAGCAACCGGAATTCGTTCGCGGTGCGGTTGAGCGGCGCCATCAACAACAAGGACCGGCTCAATATCAACCAGCAATTCAGCTTCAACAGTTCCAACAGCGAGCAGCTCTTGGGATTCAAAGATACGTCGAGCGGCTACGGGATGAGCTCGACCGTAGGATGGACGCACAGCTTCAAGCCGCGATTCAATAACAGCGCGAATCTGGCGTTTAGCCGCAATATCTCCAAAGGGACTCCCTATTTTGCGTACACCACCAACGTGGCGGGTCAGTTGGGGATTGTGGGGCCGGACCAGACACCGCTCGACTGGGGTCCGCCGTCGGTCGGGTTCACGAACTTCGCCACGATCTCGGACGGCACGCCTACGCTGACCCGCAGCCAGACCACCAACTTCACCGACACGGTCACGTACGTGGCCCACCGGAATCACAATCTGTCGTTCGGGCTGGGCTATCGGCGGATGCAATCGAATTCGCTCTCTTACGCGGGCTCGCGGGGTTCGTTCAACTTCGACGGGCTGCTGACCAGCGGGTACAGCTCCGCCGGCGCGGTGCTGCCGAATACGGGATACGATTTCGCGGACTTCCTGCTGGGCTATCCGCAGACCACGTCATTGCGGGTCAACGACTCCAACCTCTACTTCCGGGGATGGTCGGGGAGCTTGTACGCGCAGGACGACTGGCGCCTCAACCGGGGGCTGACGCTGAACCTGGGCTTGCGGTGGGAATACTTCTCGCCCTACACGGAATTGCACGGGCACATGGCGACGCTGGACATCAATCCCAACGGGACCTCAGTGTGTCCAGTGGGTGCGGCGGCGGCGGCGAACGCGGCGACCGCCAGCGGGTGTCCGACCTCTTCGATTTTGGTTGGACCCTACAGCGGGGCGTATCCCACAAGCCTGGTGGAGGGCGATCCGAATAACTTTTCGCCTCGCATCGGATTTGCGTGGCGGCCCTCCGCGAAGCACAGCCGGGTGATCCGCGGCGGCTACAGCATTTTCTACAGCGGGTCGTCGTATCCGCAAATGGCTTCGAAACTGGCGGGGCAACCGCAGTTTTCGACCACGGCGTCTTTGAGCAACAACGTGGCCAATGTGTTGGCGGGAAATCCGCTCACGCTGCAGTGCGGATTCATTGTGACGCCGGCCTGTCCGAACACGCCCATAGCGCCATTGGGCACGGTGACCAACAACTACGCCATCGACAAGAATTATAAAATCGCGTATGCGCAGACGTGGACCATCGCGCTGCAGCAGACCTTGCCGCACAACCTGCTGATGGAGTTGGAGTACATCGGCACCAAAGGGACTGGCCTCGATATCGTGGAGAACCCCAACCAGCTTCCGCCGGGGACGCTCGCCACCATCAATGGGCCGGTGACGAACTCCACCGGTTTCGTGTTTGAGACGGATCACGGCAATTCCATTTTTCACGCGGGGCAGGTGCGCATGACGCGGCGCTTCACGCGCGGGATGTCGGCGGTGGTGCTGTATACCTTCTCGAAATCGATCGACGACTCCTCCACCTTCACCGGTGGTGGAAGCGGAACCATGGTGCAGTACCTGAACGACCTGAGCCTGGAGCGGGCCCTGTCCAACGGCAGCCAGAAGCACCGTCTGGCGACCACCTACATGCTCTCGTCGCCGGTGGGCGTTCATGGTTTGTGGCGCAACGGCGGCTGGAAGACCAAGGCATTCACTGGCTGGACGCTGGGAGGCACCTTCGCGGCAAACTCGGGGTCGCCGTCCACAGCCCTGCTGGGGGGCAGTCTGGGTGGTTCCAGGAGCGGCGGAATTAAAGCCAACTATCGGGCGGAAGCTACCGGAGATAGCATTTTCGGCGGCGACTATCCATATTTCAACGAGGCTGCGTTTACGACTCCGGCGTCGGGCACCTACGGGGACGCGGGGCGGAATACCATTCCGGGGCTGCCATCCATCAGCCTGTCGGCCGCGTTGAACCGGGGATGGCGCTTCGGCGAGAGCCGCAAGCAACTGCAATTGCGGCTTTCGGCCAACAACGTTCTGAATCACGTACAGATCACCGGTTTCGGCACCACCATCGGTTCGAGCACGTTCGGCCTGGCCACCAGTGCGTCTCAAACCCGAACGGTGAGCCTGAACCTAAGGTTTAGTTTCTAATATGCGACATCCTTGGATTGTCATCCTGGTGACTTTGATGGCGGCTGGGCAGCAGACGCAGCCAACGGTGACCGCGCAGCCGGCGGGGACTACGCCGAAGTTCTCGGCGAACTCGAACCTGGTGATTGTCGACGTGACAGTGAAGGACAAGTCCGGCAACGCCATCGACACGCTGAGCCAGAACGATTTCATCGTGCTGGAAGACGGCAAGCCGCAGAAGGTGGACATCTTCGAGCACCAGAAGCTGACTCTCGAACCGGAGGCGCCGGATCCGCCGCCGGCTTTGGGCGATAAGAACGAATTGCCGGCGCCGCCCAAGACGGTCATCGCATCGGAAGGCGCCACCAAGATCCAGTACCACGACAAGCGCCTGATTGCCCTGTTCTTCGACTTCTCCAACATGCAGGTGCCGGAGCAGCTCCGCGCGCAGGATGCCGCGTTGAAATGGCTGGACGAGCACTTGACCACCTCGGACATGGTGGCCATTCTGCTCTACACCACTACCGTGCAGGTGAAGACCGATTTCACGGCCGACCGCATGATTCTGACGGACATCATCAAGGCCTTGCCGATCGGCGAATCGAGCGACATGGCGGACGTGGCGGACACCGGCGCCGACGATAGCGAAGACACCGGCGCGGCGTTTGTAGCCGATGAAACCGAATTCAATATCTTCAACACCGACAAAAAACTGGCGGCGGTGGAGGAAACCGTCAAGAAGCTGGCGACCTTGCCGGAAAAGAAAGCGCTGGTCTACATCACCGGCGGTATTTCGAAAACCGGCATGGATAACCAGGCGCAACTGGAAGCCACCATCAACGCTTCGGTGAAAGCCAACGTGGCCATCTACCCGCTGGACGCGCGCGGGCTGATGGGCGACCCTCCGGGCGGCGGCGCGAGCAAAGGGGCCTCCCGCGGCAGCGGTATTTTCAACGGGTCGGTGGTGAATTCGCAGCGCGCTTCAATCAACGATTCGCAGGAGACGCTGGCCACCCTGGCGGCCGATACGGGCGGAAAAGTATTTCTCGACAGCAACGATCTGACGCTCGGCATGTCGCAGGTGCAGGAGGAATTCCGTAGTTACTACATTCTTGGCTACTACACCACCAACACGCTCACCGACGGCAAGTACCGCAAGATTACCGTGAAGCTGAAAAGCGTCGCGTCGGCCAAGCTGGAGTTCCGCGACGGCTACTATGCGTCCAAGATATGGGGCAAGTTCAACGGCGACGATAAGGAAAAGCAGTTGCGCGACGCGCTGACCACGGGCGATCCGCAGACCGATATCCCGCTGGCTCTGGAAATCGATTACTTCCGCATTTCGCCGGTGGCGTACTTCGTGCCGGTGTCGGTGAAAGTGCCGGGGTCGGTGATCGCGCTGGCGCAGAAGAAGAACGGCGGCGAGACGGAGTTCGATTTCATCGGCAACGTGATGGACGAGCGCAAGACCGTGGTGGGCCAGTTGCGGGACTATATCAAGGTCAAGCTGGATGCCGGGGAAGCCGAAAAGCTGGCCTCCCGAAACTTCAACTGCGATTTCGGTTTCACCCTGGCTCCCGGCCGTTACCGTATGCGGTTCCTGGTGCGGGAGAGCCAATCGGGCAAGATGGGGACGTTCGACACCAAGTTCGTGGTGCCGGACCTGGCGGCCGATTCGATGACGCTGAAGACCAGTTCGGTGGTGTGGAGTAGCCAGCGCGAGTTGCTGAAAGCCGCCGTAGGTCAGGCGGAGCAGACCTCGCGGAAGATTGCGGCTGCCAACCCGCTGATCACCGGTGAAGAAAAGGTAGTTCCGAACATCACCAAGGTCTTTCACCGCGCGCAGAACATGACCGTGACGTTCGACGTTTATGACGCCGCGCCGGATCCGGCCAACCTTACCGCCCGGAAAGTAGCCGTGACCATGAGCCTGTTCAACCAGAAAGGCCAGAAGGCCTTCGAAGCCGGCCCCATCACGGCGACGGCAGTGGCGTCGACGCGGCCGAACGCCGTTCCGGTGAACATGCAGATCCCGCTGAAGAGCCTGGCGCCGGGCCACTACGTCTGCCAGCTCAACGTAGTGGACGAAGTAGGCCGCAAGTTCGCGTTTCCGCGGCAGAGCGTGGTAGTGCAGTAACGCCGCAAAACCGGGACTGCAACCAATTCCCGCCTTTGGAATTGGTAGCTGTCCCGGCTTTGCCCGCGCTACACTATACACATGAAACGTACAAATCTTGTGCTTGATGAGAAACTGCTGGAACAGGCAGTCGCAGCGCTGGGCACGAAGACCTACTCGGCAACCGTCAATCTCGCGCTGGAGGAAGCGGTGCGTCTGAAGAAGATCCGGGGGATACCCCAGTTCTTCGGGTCCGGCATCTGGGAAGGCAATCTGTCCGCCATGCGCGAGGACCGGCCGCTCCGTGTCTCGCGTGGAGGAAAGGGCGCCAGGCGGCGGACGAAATGATCCTCGTCGATACCTCCATCTGGATCGGGTTGCTGGCAGGCGGCCGGCCCAAGGTGGCGGAGGAAGACCTCGCCAACTTCGCGACCTGCGGGCCGGTGGTTCAGGAACTGTTGCAGGGCTTAAAGCCGGGCCCTGCCAGCGATGCGTTCCGGCAGTTGCTTCTCGCGGTGCCGGTGCTCGGCGACCCCGTTCCCTTGAGCCTCTACCTCGCGGCTGCCGACATTTACCGCCTGGGCCGCCGCAAGGGAGTGACGATCCGTTCCTCCATCGACTGCCTGATCGCCGCCATCGCCATCGAGAACCGTGTGCCGGTCTGGCATCGCGATCGGGATTTCAGCGCCATCGCCGCCTACACGGCTCTTGAGATCTACGTCCCGTGAGGCGGCTGAGTGTCCGGTCGCGCCGGATACGGGACAATCGGCTAGTCAAACGCTCCATCGCTAATCAAGTTGGTCGGATTCCGGAGCGTCAACCAGATCCACGCGGTTGATGGCGAGCTCGGTAATTCGGGGCCAGGCTACGAAATCCCGAATTTTGCGGCAACTTTCCCTCCCCCTGAGTCCGGCCGAATGTGTCTATGAGATGGGCTGAAAACGGTCGGATTGCTGGTTCCGCTGAGTGGCAAGGGGCTCGCAGGGTGAAAATGCGTCTGTCCCCATTCGGCCTGGAGGTGGCCGATAGCTCTACAAGCCGACGACTTCCGAGACGAGTTCTGGGGTTCGGTTCAACTTCCCACAAAGTGACGGAATTCCCTGTGAGATAATACTGAGTCCTCTGCGGCTCGCTCAGCGCCGACCGGGCGCTGAAGCCCAAGCCAGAAGACTGGAATTACGATGGCCAAGACCGGCTTCAAGTCCGTGGATGAGTACATCGCCTCGCAGCCCGAGGCCGCGCAGGGCGTACTCAAGCGCGTGCGGAGCATCATCCGAAAGGCCGTGCCCGGAGTCGAGGAAATGATCTCGTACAAGATCCCCGCGTACAAACTGCACGGTGGCCCCGTGCTCTATTTCGCCGGGTGGAGGCAGCACTACTCGCTCTATCCCACCACCGATCGCGTGGTCGCGGCGTTCAGGGACGAGCTTGCGCCGTACGAAGTCAGCAAGGGCACGATCCGCTTCCCGCTCTCCGGGCCCGTCCCCGTGAAGTTGATCGAACGCATCGCGAAGTTCCGCGCGAAGGAAGTCGTCGAGCGCGGAAAGGCGAAGGCGGCCGTGCCGAAGAAGCGCTAAGCCCGCGCTATGGCGCCAGGCCCGGCTCGCCGAACCACTCGTGCGTTACGGCTTAGGTGAAAATGCGTCTGTCCCCATTCGGCCTGGGTGAAAATGCGTCTGGACTCATTCGGTCTGTCCCCATTCGGCCCTCAGATTACATTGCTGAATACCGGCAGGAGCCACTGCGCAGATGTTCACCGCATGGCCGCTATCGTTGAAAGGCAGATGACGAACGAGGAGCAGAAAGTCTATCACCCGCCGCCCGCTGAAGCAGTCAGTATTTTTCAGGATTAGAACTTGGGGCGCTTAAAGTATAAGTAACAAAATATAGAAGCATCGCTTCCTGCAACTCCAGCCAATTCCCACCCGCTTTCGCCGAGTCGATTTATGTACTTTTCAACAGCTATCCTTTCGTTTTGAGGTGTCGGGCCGTTGTCTTCGGCGATGATTTTACCTGCATCAACCCATAACGTCTTGTATTCCCATTTTTGCATATAGCAAATAGATGTATCACATGGCAGACACACAAATCGTAGCCGTCAGTGAGCAAGACCAAATCGCCGCGCAGTGCCGCGCCGGGTAATTCGGGGCCAGGCTACGAAAATCCCGAATCTACATAGCAGCGACTTTCCCTCGGCCTGAATCCAGCCGAACGTGTCTATGAGATGGGCTCCAAACTGTCGGATTGCTGGTTCCGCTGAGTGGCAAGGGGGAGTCTCAGGGACAGGCTAAGCAACCCCCAATCACTCAGTCGCTGGCGTTTGGGAGTTTCGTCGCCTGTTCCCGGAATACCCAACGAGCTAGATGAAGAGATCGACCGTGACCTTGAACACCGATGCGAGTCTTTTTGCCTGCTCCTTACTAATGGACCGCTTCCCGCTCAGGACCTCTGAAACCCGGCCGCGCGTGCCGAACACTGGCAGCAGATCCTTGGCTCTTCGTCCGCTCGTCTCCATCAGGTAGGCTAGCATTTCGTTGGGAGCAACCGAAGGCAGCGGGTGATGACGATCATCGTAAGCCTGCACCAATATCGCCATGGTTTCCATGAGCGCGGACTCCTCCGGGGACAAGCGGTCCTCGCCCTTGTCGATCAATTGTTCCACGGCGGAAACCATATGGTCGTACTCTTCCTCGGTCTCGATCGCCTTGACGACAATGCGATTCGCGAGCCGGGCGTATTTTTTTGGGTCGACGGTCAGTGTAGCGCTCATGATCTCCATGCTCCTTTCACATATTCCTTGTGCGTCATGACGCAGCGGATGAACAGCACCCTCCGCGTGAAGTTCATTTCCGCGATGAGCCGGTACTTGTTGCCTCCGATGTCGAAGACGACGTGCGGAGCCACAAAATCCGCGGTGTTGAACGAATGTTTCACCCCCGCGAAACTAGACCAGGTCGCCCGTTTGGCGACTCGATACCAGTGGTCCATGGCGCTGCGAGCATGTGGATGCTCCTCGCAGAAGATCCGAATCGCCTTGTGGCTGACAACGTGCATCCAGGGCCGATGCCATGGTCCCACAATGGGACCGCCGTGTCAATGACCGGCCGATTGAAGCCTTCGGAGAGCTGCCACATGGTCGCCAGCGGCCGGCCGCGCGCGCAAGCTCACGCAGGTACGCAGGGCCAAGGCTCTCGGCATCAGTCACAAGATTCTTCTCTTCTGTCCAACATTGACAATCCTGGACAGGGACCGTATTCTCAGGCTGAGAACGCTGCAAGGAGTTCCATGAACGTCCACCTCACTCCAGAACTCGAACAACTGGTGCAGGGCAAGGTGAAGTCGGGTCGCTACAACTCGGCAAGCGAAGTGGTTCGCGAGGCCCTCCGACTCCTCGAACAGCGTGACGAAGTTTTCACGCTTCGCAAGGACGAGATTCGCAAACAGATTGAGGAAGGCTGGCAATCAGCCAAGCGCGGCGATTTCGTTGGCGGAGATGAAGTCTTCGACCGCATTGATACCGAACTCGAAGCTTTGGAGCGCTCCGCTCCGAAATGAAGCGGTTCGTTCTCACTCGGGACGTCGAGGACATTCTGAATTGATTCGCCGCCACACGTAAGGTTATCGAAGCAAGACTTCCTGCGCTCCCGTTTAACGGAACCGCAAGCTTTTTCATTTACAAGATTCTTCTCCTTTAGAATAAGACACTTACGTCTGTTTCGCTGGTATCTCGGTTCTACAATAGAAATAGGTAAGGAATGCGCACCCGCCGACACATCTCGCTATCGCCGCCGGCCAGGCCGCAGGACCGGCGCCACCCATGCGCGCACCCTGAATTACCAAACGAACCCAATCCCAGTTTCGGACACTTGGCGTCGTCGCTAGGACTCGCGGCGAGCCCGCCCCCACGCCCGCGCCACCCGCTTTCCCCAAACGAACCCAATTCGGCAGGCAACCCTAAGAAAGCGAAACAGATACTACTCAGCAAAGGAGCCGCAACAAACTCAATTCCTGGCCCTGCGCCCTGATCCAATTCACCGTTTCCGGAACACCACCACCGCCAGGGGCGGCAGCGTCACGGCAATACTATAAGGACGGTTGTGACAGGGTTTGAGCCGGCTGGAAACCAACCCGCCATTGCCGATATTCGATCCGCCGAAAAGTTCCGAATCGGTGTTCAATACCTCTTCGTAAAAACCTTCTTCCGGGACGCCGATTTCATACCCCTGGCGCGGCACGGGGGTGAAGTTGCAGCAGATCAGCAGGAAATCCGAGGGGTCTTCGGCGCGGCGCAGGAAAGAAATCACGGAGTTTTCCGAATCGCGGAAATCCACCCATTCGAAACCGCTGTAGTGGAAATCCACCTGGTAAAGCGACGGGCTGGCGCGGTAGAGGCGGTTGAGCTCGCGCATCAAAGTCTGCAGCTTGCGGTGCGGCTCGAATTCCAATAGCTCCCAGCGGATGCCGGCATTGTGGTTCCACTCTTCGCGCTGGCCGATTTCCTGCCCCATGAACAACAGCTTTTTCCCGGGATGCACCCACATGTAAGCCAGGAAGGCGCGCACGTTGGCGAACTGGCGCCATTCGTCGCCGGGCATTTTGTTGAGCAGCGAGCTCTTGCCGTGGACCACTTCATCGTGCGAGACGGGCAGCACGAAGTTCTCGGTGAAGGCATAGAGCAGGCTGAAGGTGATGTGGTTATGGCTGTATTTGCGGTAGAGCGGATCGGTGTGGAAGTAATCCAGCATGTCGTGCATCCAGCCCATGTTCCACTTCATGGTGAAGCCGAGGCCGTTGAGATAGACCGGCCGGGAGACGCCGGAGAAAGCGGTGGATTCCTCGGCGACGGTGAAAGCGCCGGGGACCGAGTGGGCCACTTCGTTGAAGCGCCGGAGGAAGTCGATGGCTTCCAGGTTCTCGTTGCCGCCGTACTGGTTGGGGACCCACTGGCCGGGCTTGCGCGAATAGTCCAGGTAGAGCATGGAAGCCACGGCGTCCACGCGCAGGGCGTCGATGTGGTACTCCTTCAGCCAGAAGAGGGCATTGGAAATGAGGAACGAGCGGACTTCGTTGCGGCCGTAGTTGAAGACCAGCGTGCCCCAGTCGAGCTGCTCGCCTTTGCGGGGGTCGGCGTGCTCGTAGAGCGCGGTGCCGTCGAAGAAGACCAGGCCGTGCGCGTCCTTGGGAAAGTGGGCGGGCACCCAATCGACGATCACGCCGATCGAGGCGCGGTGGCAGGCTTCGATGAAGAACTGGAAATCGCCCGGTGTGCCGAAACGCGACGTGGGCGCAAAATAGCCGATGATCTGATAGCCCCACGAACCGGAGAAGGGATACTCCATGATGGGCAGCAGCTCGATGTGGGTGTAGCCCATCTGCTGGACGTATTCGACCAGCTTGACGGCGAGGTCGCGGTAGGTGAGCATCTCGCCTTGCGGGCCGCGCAGCCAGGATTCGAGGTGGACCTCGTAAATGGAGACGGGCGATTTGAGCCAGTCGGTTTGCGGCCGGGCCTGCATCCAGGCGTCGTCGTTCCAGTGGTGCTTGCCGGTGTCCCAGACGATGGAGGCGGATTTCGGGGGGGTCTCGCAATAGAAGGCGTAGGGGTCGGCCTTGAGCTGCTGATAGCCGGCGAAGCGGGATCGGATGTAGTACTTGTATGCGGTTCCCTCGCCGAGCGCAGGGACGAAGATTTCCCAAATGCCGCCGTTGCGGCGGCGCATGGGGTGGCGGCAGGTATCCCAATCGTTGAATTCGCCGGTGAGGGTGACGGCTTCGGCATTGGGGGCCCAGACGGCGAAGCGGACGCCGCGGACGCCTTCGGTTTCGATGACGTGCGCGCCCAGGGTGCGCCAGGCTTCGAGGAGCGTGCCCTCGGTGTGGAGGTAGAGATCGGTGTCGGAGAGTTGCGGGCCGAAGCGATAGGGGTCGTCGATTTCGATTTCGCGGCCGTCAAAGAGGCGCGCGCGAATGAGATACGGCACGGGGTCGCCATTGAGCGAGGCCACGAAGAAACCGCGCGCGTGTTTCTTGATCGTGGTGGTGCGCTCGGCGCCGGCCACTACTTCGACGGATTCGGCCTGGGGGAGAAACGCGCGGACTTCCCAGCGGGCCTGACTGCCTTTGCGGCGGACGCTGTGCGGGCCCAGGATGCGAAAGGCGTCGCCATGGTAGCCGCCAACGATGGCTTCAATTTCTTCCACTGTCATGAGAGTCTAATCAAGTATGGACGATTTCCTGCTGGAATTGCCCAAGGCCGAACTGCATTTGCACCTGGAGGGTTCCGTGGAGCCGGAGACGCTGCACGAACTGGACCCGGCGACGCCCGTGGAGGAGTTCCGCGCGCTCTATCGCTACGACGATTTCGACGCGTTTCTGCGGGCCTTCGGCGCGGTGGGAAAGCGGCTGCGCACGCCGGAAGATTACGGGCTGATCACGCGCCGGCTGCTCGAGCGGCTTGCGGCGCAGAACGTGCGCTACGCCGAGATCATTGTGGCGGCGGGCGTGGTGCTGTGGAAGGGGCAGGAGTTCGGGCCGATCTTCGATGCCGTGCGCGAGGCCGCGGCGGGGTCGCCGGTGGAAGTGCGCTGGATCCTGGACGCGGTGCGGCAATTCGGGGTGGAGCACGCCATGGCGGTGGCGAAACTGGCGGCGGAACGGGTGGACCGTCAGGTGGTGGCGTTCGGCATCGGGGGCAGCGAAGAGCGCGGGCCGGCGGAGTGGTTCACGGAGGTCTTCGCGTTCGCCAAGACGGCGGGACTGCACTTGACGGCGCATGCCGGCGAAAGCATGGGGCCGGAATCGGTGTGGGCGGCGTTGCGCCTGGGAGCGGAACGAATCGGCCACGGGATTGCGGCCGCGCGGGACGAGGAATTGATGCGGCATTTGCGCGACCACGATATTCCGCTCGAGATCTGTCTGACCAGCAACCTGGTGACCGGGGTGGTGGAGCGTTTGGAGGATCACCCGGTCCGGCGGTTATTCGACGCGGGCGTGCCGATTACGCTGTCGACCGACGACCCGGCGATGTTCGTCTGCACGCTGCTGGGCGAGTACCGGCTGGCGGCGCGACAATTCGAGTTCAGCCAGGTCGAGTTAAGGAAAATCGCAGATAATGGATGGAGGTATCGATTTGGACAATCACATTAAGAGATCTTTCGGAGACGTCCAGGAAGTAGATCGCTTGGCCGCGGCACAATTGCGGGCGGAACGGCTGGCGGAGGTGTCGATGCGTGTGCGGGAAGAGAGCATGCGAGTAAACGCCGAGTTCGCCGCCATCGAGCGGGACCCGGTGCCTGACCCACAATTCGGCCAGCCGCAAACAGCATACTTGGCACTGAGCCCGGAGGGCGAAAGACAATAGCCCACGGCGTATTAGCCGTGGGTCCCGGTTGCGAATTAGCCAGCCCCGGAACGGGGCGAAAGATGCGGCCCGACCCGGATTCTTACGCCCCGTTCCGGGGCTAACGCGTCCTGTGCGTGGTTCCCAGTGCTGGCGCACTGGGCTATGCTCTTGCGTCCTTCGGACTCGGGCCGCGTGAAAATCATCGCGGCACGCGAAGAAAATGACGGATGGCAGTACAAGAACCGAGGGCGCGGTAGTTTACGCGAAGATCTCGTCCACGGCCAGTTCCCCGGCGCCGAACGAGGCGAGAGGAATCGCGGCGCCGGAGTTATATACCACCGCGGCTCCCTCGCTCCGCACCACTGATACCGACTTCCGTTCGGTGTCCACGATCCAGCATTCGATGGCGCCGTTGGCCAGACACAGCGCGACTAATTCCTGTAACTGGCGCTGCGTGTTGGAAGGCGATTTGACCTCGATCACGAGATCGGGCGCACCGCGCAGGTTGTCGTCGGGATCGATGGCGTCCCACCGCTTGAGCGAGATCACGGCCACATCGGCGGCGCGCAGGTCAAACTCGGCCACTGGGCGGTAGGGGTACTCGATCCTCACGGCTCCGAAGCCCGCTAGTTTCGGTCCCAACCGGAACAACAGCCGGTGTTGCAGTTCCAAGTGACGCGCCTTTGGCCGGGGCACCGCAACCACCACCCCATAATGCAGTTCATACGCGAATTCGCCGCCTTCGGGCAGTTGCCGGAATTGCGCTACGGTGATCAGATCCGGAAGGGCAGCCATAAATCTTCCTGCCTGCTATTCTACCTGCAATTTGTGGGTTAATAAATCGGGGGAGGCTCTCTATGAATTGCAGGCGAACTCTGGGACTGATAGCGGCCCTCGGCGCGGCGGCGCTGTGGGGCCAGGAGAGCCGGCCGGCCAGCCGGTTCCTGGTGAAGTTCGACCTGGCGGGCATCACCAGCCTGAAATACGCGGGCGACAAATACGATACGGATTACATCGCGCCGGACGAGCTGCTGGGGCACGTGCGCGTCCGCTATAAGCTGGGCGAGAGCGACTGGCGGCAGTTCTCAACCACCGATAGCAAGAACCGCGCGCAGGATGCGGGGAGGGGCGCGGCGTCGCGGCGGGCCGTCGAACACGCCGTGATTTACAACGCGCAGGACTGGCGCCGCAACGAATACTACGCCGACCTGGAACTGACGGAACGGTTCCACGTGGAAGCCGATGCCGCCTGGTGGACAATTTTCCTAAGGAACCCTACGCACAAGCCGATCGTGCTGGGCGATGTGTTCCTGCCGCTGCCCTTCAACACCAGCAAGCGCTGGGACAAGACCATCACCTACGAGGAGCGGGTCCAGCAGCACCAGTACATTTCGGGCCATGGCTCGTTCGTCTACTGGATGCGGCCGAATGGCGAAGGGCCGTACCTGGTGATGACGCCGGTGGGGGTGTGCCCGCTGTTTGAGCCGGTGCGCAGCGAGATGAATTTCGCGCCGGGGAAGCTGGAGTACAGCGAGCGCGGCGGCGTGTATATTCTCTCGGCCGCGCGGGCGGCGGAAGACAAGGCGCGCGGCGGCACTTGGCGCCAGCCGCAGACCAGCGTAACGCTCGAGCCCACCAACTCGCAGCGCGACGGCGTCACGTACGCGTTCAAGTTCCGCTGGGCCAAGGATTACCAGGGCGTGCGCGACATCCTGTATGAAGAGGGGCTGCTGGATGTGAATGTAGTGCCGGGAATGAGCGTGCCGCAAGGGATGGAAACGGAGGTGTCGATCCGGTCGAAGAGCGCGATTCGGCGGGTGGAGGCGGAATTCCCGGGGCAGACGGAACTGGCGCCGGCGGGAGAGAAGCCCAAGGATACGCACCTCTACAAAGTGAAGTTCGCACGGCTGGGTGAGAACAGGTTGACGGTTCATTTCGGCAAGAACCAATACGCGGAGCTGGAGTTCTTTGTCACCGAACCGCTGCAGGCGCTGATTGAGAAGCGGGCGTCCTTCCTGGTGACCCACCAGCAGCATCGCGATCCCGCGAAGTGGTATGACGGCCTGTTCTCCGAGTGGGACATGGTGAAGAAAGTTTTGCGCGGCCCGGACGATGAAGACGGCCTGGCGGATTACATCCTGGCGAGCGACGATCCGGCGCTGTGCAAGGCGCCCTATATCGCGGCCAAAAATGTGAATTACCCCGATGCCAAAGAGATCGAGGCGGTCGAGTATTATCTGAAGAATTTCGTCTGGGGCAAACTGCAGATGACCGAGAAGGAGAAATTCCCGTACGCGGTCTACGGAATCGATAATTGGAAAATCAATCGCGAGAGCAAGCCCGGCGACCGCTACGGATGGACCGACCACGTGTGGCGGACTTACGACTATCCGCACATGGTCTACCTGTACTTCAGCATGTACCAAATCGCCAAGTATTATCCGGAGACGGTTCACTATCTCGACAAGGATGGGTACCTGGAGCGGGCCTTCGGCACGGCGCGCGCTTATTACACGTACCCGTGGGAAGTGGCGCATTGGTCGGCCAATGAGTTGGGGAATTACAACGAGATTGAGATCGCCAGCCTGATCGATGAGTTGTACGCGGTGGGCTGGAAAGAGAAGGCTGACTTGCTGCGCCGGGACTGGGAAGCCAAAGTGGAGTACTTCGTGAACGAGCAGCCCGACCTGTTTTACTCGGAGTTTCCGTTCGACCCGACGGCCTTCGAATCCACCGGGGCGTTCGCGCATTACGCGCTGGAGCAGCTCAAGAAGCCGGCGATGACGCTGAAGGTGAAGGCGCCGGACGTGGAGCGCTATGTACAGGAACAACTGGCGTGCAACCTGGCGACGCGCGGCTGGCTGGAGCCGAACTACTGGCAGACCGGCGTCGAAGGCAACATGCGGTACATGTCGCAGATGGGCGGCTGGTCGATTCTGGACTACGGGCTTTACTACGCGAAGGACCCGTATCCGTATTTGCGGCTGGGGTACGCATCTCTCTTGAGCTCGTGGGCGCTCATGAATACGGGCACGCCGGAGACCAACTACGGGTTCTGGTATCCGGGAAAGGAAAACGACGGCGGTGCGGGGAGCGCCTTTGTGCCGGCGGCGTACGGCGGCAATTGGTTCGGGAAGCAGCAGCCGCGCGGGCCGTGGCAATACAGCGGGGAAATCGATTTGGGCTTCGGCGGCGCGCTGCGCACGGCTGCGACGATTGTGGCGGATGACCCGATCTTCGGGCTGGTGGCCTATGGCGGGCAGTTGAAAAGGGCGGGTGCGCTGACCGAGGTGATGCCGGAAGACGGCCTGCGGCGGCGCTTCCACGTGGTGCGGGGGAAGCAGAGGCTGCACCTGCTGTTTAACCGCGACGGATTCGCGGCGGGCGAGGCGGTGCGTTTTGACGACGGCCTGAGCGAGCTCAGCTTCACGATGGAGAACCGGGCGCCGGAGGCCGTGGCGGACCACCAGACGGAAATGGTCTTGACGGGGCTGCCGGCGGGATCCTACCAGGTATCTCTGGATGGGGCCGCGGTGCAGAAAGTGAGTGGCGGAGAGAGCCCGCAGACCGTCATGCTGCCGATGGGGGCGAAGAAGACGGTGCGGGTGGTGGTGAAAAGAACGAGCTGACAAGAAAACTCCCACGAGCCAGATGCGAGAAGGAAGCCCCAATCGGAG
>PMTR01000110.1 GCA_003167255.1 Bryobacterales bacterium | reverse complement strand
GGGAGTTCCAGCATTGCCTTATCAGGTAATAACGCGACGGCCAATCTGGCTCTGAGCTTTTCAGGTGGTTTCGGAGGGCTCAAAACGGTGTATGGGTACGCCCAGGCAGCCGGCGGCATCAATTCCGGCTGGACCGCGCTGGGCAATTGGACCGTACCGTAGATTCCGCCGGTGTAATTGGACCCCATTTGTTGGCTTGACCCCGGGCACCGTCCGGGTCTAAAATTAGCGCCGTGTCAATTCATATTTTCAGATTCTTAACTCTGCTTAGTCTCGCCGGGCTGCTGAGCGCGGGCGCGCCCTTCTCCGCAGTACGAGACTACGGGAAGCTTCCTCTGGCATTTGAACCAAATCGGGGACAGGCCGATCGCCGTGTCCGGTTTCTGGCCCGTGGCAGCGGCTACAGCTTACTTCTGGTGAACGATGAGGCCGTCCTGGCGCTGGCCGGCGGCAAGGCGGTAGTGCAACTCCAGTGGCTGGGCGCTCGCCGGCAGGCCCGGGTGGAGGGTCAGGACCGGCTGCCCGGCGTGAGCAACTACTTCCGGGGCAGCGATCCGGCCAAGTGGCAGACGGGAATTCCGCAGTTCGGGCAGGTGAAGTTCAGCGGTGTCTATCCCGGCATCGATCTGGTCTATTACGGGAAGCAGCGGCAACTCGAGTACGACGTAATCCTGTCCCCGCACGCCGATCCCCGGCAGCTCCGCCTGCGCATCCGGGGAGCCGAGCGAATCCGCGTCTCACCGGAGGGCGACCTGGTTCTCAGCGTGCCGGGCGGGGAAATATTCCAGAGGAAGCCGTTCCTCTTCCAGATGGAGGGCCAGAGCCGGCGGCAAATCCAGGGCCGGTACGAGCTGCGGGCAGGCGGCGAAGTGGGTTTCGCCGTGGCGTCCTATGACCCCCGCAAGCCGCTGGTCATCGATCCGGTTCTGAGCTACGCGACCTATCTCGGGGGAACGGGCAACGATAGCGCTCGCGGGGTGGCCGTCGACGGCAGTGGCAACGCCTACGTGACAGGCGACGCAACGTCGACCGACTTCCCGACGCTGGGGAATCCGATACTTCAATCGACCCGCAAAGGAAGTACTGACGTCTTCGTGGCGAAGCTGAATGCGGCGGGAACAGCGCTGATGTACTCTACGTATCTCGGGGGGACAAGCTCGCAATCCGGGCGGGGGATCGCGGTTGACGGCAATGGCGCGGCGTATGTCGTGGGATACACCAGAAGCACCGATTTCCCGCACACACCCGGCGCGTTTCAGACCGGCGGACCGGCGCCCTCCGGCAGCTATGTGGTTGGTTTCGCCTCGAAATTGGATCCCACAGGGTCCACCCTGAGCTACTCAACCTTTATCGGGTCGGGATACACCAGTTTGACATACGCCAACGCGGTTGCGGTGGACACCGCCGGATCCGCCTATGTCGCCGGGCAGACCGACGACACGGCTCTTCCGACCTCGGCCACCGCCTTCCAGCGGAGACTCAAGGGTTCTTCAAACGCCTTCGTCATCAAGTTGAACGCCGCCGGCACCGGGGGATTCTACGGCACATACGTCGGAGGCAGCCAGAATGACTTTGCCAACGGGATTGCCGTGGATTCCTCCGGCAACGCCATCATCGCAGGCATTACCGGCTCGTCGGACTTCCCCACGCAGAACCCGATCCAGGCGAGCAACCACGGCACCAACACCAATATCTATAACAGCGGCTTCGTCGCCAAGCTGAACGCCAACGGGAGCGCGCTCTTGTACTCAACCTATTTGGGCGGCGCGTTCGTCACCAGGGCGAACGCTATCGCCGCGGACGGGAGCGGGAACGCGTATGTCACCGGCGTAACCTATCCGCCAACGAGCGGATCCGATAACTTCCCTCTGCAGAACCCGCTACAGCCGGCGCTTGGCGGAGGCACCGACGCCTTCCTCACCAAGATCAATGCGGCCGGGAACGCCCTGGTTTACTCGACCTACCTGGGCGGATCCGGCGACGACAGCGGCTTGGGCGTGGCTGTGGACGGAGCCGGAAATGCCTACGTCACCGGGAGCACGGTCTCCAACGACTTTCCGGCTATCAACGCGTTCCAGCCCTTTCGCGGCGGCACAAGGCAACCCGTGCTGAAGAGCCTGCATGCGGGGACCACCTGGAGTGCCGGCAGCGCCAGCGAGGCCACCGGAGCCGTGAACACGCTCGCGGTGAACCCCGTGACTTCCTCCACGCTCTACGCGGGCACGGCAACCGGGAAAGTGTTCCAGAGCATTGACAGCGGGGCGCACTGGAGCCGCAGCGACGCCGGTCTGCCGGGAGCGCCGGTCTCCTCGCTGGCCATCGCTGCCAGCAACAATGCCACGATCTTTGCAGGGACGTCGGCAGGCGTCTACAAGAGCACCAACGGAGGCAGTTTCTGGTTCGCGCAGAACTCCGGGCTAACAGATACGACGGTGAATGCCGTGGCCGTGGATCCGAGCAACAGCGACATCGTCTATGCGGGCACCGGCATCGGAACCAACGGCGCCGGCTACATTTTCATGAGTACGAACGGAGGCGGCGCTTGGGCGCCAGTCGCCTACTTCGCCCACAGAAACTTTACGTCTCTGGCGATCCACCCGGTCAGGCCGCAGCAGGTATATGCCGGCACTCAGGACGGCTACATCGTCTACAGTTTCGACCGGTTCGCCACTGGTTCCAACTTGTACAATCCGAACAGCGATGTCAACCGCGTCAACGCGCTGGCGATCGATCCGGCGGCCGAGGAGCTCTATGCCGCCGTCGTTACCCGATCGATATCTCCCGGCTACCCCCAAATCGTGATGGTGGCCATGACCACGAACCTGCAGTGTGTGAACGGGATCTGTGCGGTGTATCAGTACGACGGAAAGGGGCCGGGCCTGTCAGTGGCAGTCTCTCCCTCGGGTAGAGTTTTCGTGGGGAGGACGAGCAGCATCGATGGCGCTGCGAACACCGGCGGCTTCACCGGTCCCTTCCCGGCCATCGCGACCGATCCGTTCGCGGGCAACACTATCTACATAGGCAACGCCGGCGCCGCAACCGACGCGTTCCTCACGGTAGTGAATCCCGCGGGCACAGCGCTGGCCTCATCCACCTACTTTGGCGGAAGCGGGTCCGATGCGGGCCAGGCGGTGGCGGTGGATACCATCGGAAACGGCTGGCTCGCAGGAGTTACCAGTTCCGTGGATTTCCCCGCGACCGCTGGCGCCAAGCAGGTAGCGATTGCCGGGGGGACGGACGCCTTCGTGGCCAAATTCGTTCCCTCTCCGCCGCCCGCGCTCAGCATCACGAAGGCGCATACGGGCGACTTCACGCAAGGACAGGTCAACGCCACCTACACTGTAGCCGTATCGAACAGCGTGGGAGCGGGAGCGACCAGCGGGACGGTGACGGTGACCGAGACGATACCGCCAGGGCTGAGCCTGGTGTCGATGGCCGGGACGGGATGGACGTGCCCGGCGGGCGGGACGACGTGCACCCGGAGCGACGCGTTGAACGGCGGGGTGAGCTATCTGCCGATCACGGTGACGGTGAACGTGGCGTGGAACGCGGGAACGCCGCTGTTGAACTCGGTGTCGGTGTCCGGGGGAGGGTCGGCGAGCAGCAACACCAGCGACAGCACGGTGATTAACGCGAATCCAGTGCCGCAGGCCGTGTCCGTGACGCCTTCCACGGGCACGGGCAGCAGTAATACTTTCAGCTTCCTCTACTCTGACGCGAACGGAGCATCCGATCTCGTATTGGTTTCTATGGTAGTCAACTCATCGCTTACCGGGTATCAGGCATGCTACATCAGCATCGATCCGGTGCACAACAGTCTGTTGCTGCTCAACGATGGCGCCACAGCCTGGGTGGGATCGATTACACTGCCAACGGCCGGCACCCTGGCGAATAGCCAATGCACGGTCAACGGAGGGAGTTCCAGCATTGTCTTATCGGGTAATAACGCGACGG
>PMTR01000059.1 GCA_003167255.1 Bryobacterales bacterium | reverse complement strand
GCAAAGCGGGGACAGCTACCAATTCCAAAGGCGGGAATTGGTAGCAGTCCCCGTTTTGCGGCGGCGCGTGCTACCAGGGTGCGTTAGTCGCCTTCCGCCACTTCCCCTTCCCGGTAGACTACCTTTCCCCGTTTGATCGTCAAATGCACGAGGTTGGTGCCGAGTTGCTCCGGCAGCTCGCGGTAATCGCCGGCATTGAGTATCAGAATATCGGCCAGTTTGCCATACGCCAACAGGCCGCGGTCGGCGCAGCCGATCGAATGCGCGCCATTCACCGTGGCGGCTGAGATGGCTTCCGCCGGAGACATCCTCATCGCCAGGCAGGCCAGGGAAATCGCCGTCTGCATGTTCAAGGCTGGCGTATCGCACGGATTGAAATTCGTGGCGATGGCCACCGCCGCGCCGGCATCGATCAACGCCCGCGCCGGCGCGTACCGGCCGCGCCGGAAGGATGCGCCCGGCAGCAGCGTCGCCACCGTTTGCGAATACGCCAGCGCCTCCACTTCCGCGGGGCCAATGTGCTCCAGATGGTCGACGCTCACCGCCTCTTGTTCCACCGCCAGCCGCACCGCCGCCGCCGGCATGGCATCGTCGGCGTGGACCTTGCACCCAAAACCGAGCTCGCGGGCCGTCACCAGAAAGCGCCTGAACAACTCCTGCCGCCACGGCTCCGGATCCCATTCGAGATCCGCAAACCGCGCCAGCCGGCGGCGCCGGATTTTCGGCATCAGTTCGCCGCACATCCACTCCGCGGCTGCCCCATCGGCTTCCGGGGAGCCCTCACCCGCGCGCGAAAATCGAAACAGCAACGTCGCCACCACGTCCAGCGGTTTGCCCTGCAAAGCCGCCAGCACCCGCAGTACCTTGGTCTCCGCGCTCTCGTGCGGACCGCACCCGGTCTTGGCCTCCACCGTGGTGGTGCCATGCCGGGCCATGGCGTCCAGGTATCCGCGCCCGCGCCGCTCGAGCCGATGTCCGGTCATGGTCAGCAGCACTTTGACCGCGCTCTCGTGCTCCCGCTGAGCCTCTCCGGGAGTACACGGCGGCGGAAACATCAGGTGCGTGTGGCTGTCCACAAAACCCGGCATCACCAGCCGCCCCACGGCATTGATTTCCACGGCCCCACGCGCCGCCGCCAGGTTCTCCACCCGCACCGCCGGGCCGACTTCCTCGATGACGCCGTCCCGAATCAGCATGGCGCCGTGGGGGATCACTCCCAGCTCGTTCAGTTCCGGCCCACGCCGGGCGCCTTTGGGCCCGCGCAACGTCAGCAACTGGCGGGCATTCCGAATCAGTATCGGCGGCGTGACGCTCTTCCTCCTCAGGCCAGACATGGCGATTTCCTCCTCACTGTAGCATCGGGCCTGTTACTATTCTGGATTGAGCCTGCCCATCGAGCGCCCCCACAGCCCGCAATCGCCGCGCCCGCTCAAAACCCTCGAACGCGTTTTCTCCAAAGCCGGTCTGGGCTCCCGCACCGACGCCCGAAGCTGGATTGGCGCCCGCCGCGTGCGTGTCAACGGCAAGATCGTCGAAAACCCCGATCATTGGGTGGACCTCGCCAAAGACACCGTCACGCTGGATGGCAAGCCGCTGCGCGCGCCCAGTAAGGCCTACATCCTGCTTTACAAGCCGAAAGGTTATTTGACCACCTGGCGCGATCCCGAGGGCCGCCCCACAGTCTACGATCTGGCCTCCGATGCCGGCACCTGGCTCTCACCTGTCGGCCGTCTGGACCTCGATACCAGCGGCTTGCTGATCCTCACCAACGACACCGACTTCGCCGAGCGCGTCACCAACCCCAATCACAAGCTGCCCAAGACGTATCTGGTAAAAGCATCCACGCTACTCAGCGAGGAACAACTCGACAGCCTGCGCCGTGGACCCGTGCTGAATGACGGTCCCACGCGCCCGGCCCTGGTGACGCGCATCCGCGATTCGGCCAAATACACCTTTCTCGAAATCGTCATCACCGAAGGCCGCAACCGTCAGGTGCGGCGCATGATCGAAGCCATTGGGAGCAAGGTATTGAAGCTGGTGCGCGTGAGTATTGGGCCGGTGCGCATCGGCGACTTGCCAATCGGCAAGTGGCGCCGCTTGTCCGACGAAGAGATCCGCGCTCTCGGAGGCCCTACTCCGAGTTCGAATACCAGCGCACGCCGACAAATGCGGAAGCCATCGTTCCCCGCAAAAAGAACGCGGCCGAAGGCGATGTCTTGAAGTGGAACGCCTTGGCGCCCACCCGCAGCTCCACGTGCCCCAGGAAGCGAAGGTTCAAGGTCGCATCCGTGTCCCAGATGGTCCAGTGGTGCGGCACCGCGAAGCCCGACCCGTTGACTTCAAATCGCACGTGCCGCGACGAATAGTAGTGCCCGCCCAGCCCGAACGTCGGCGAAACGAAAAACCGCGTACCGGATCCGGACAGGTTGATGGGGTTGCCCGAAGAAGGGTCGATAATCAGGTTGCCGAGGCTGTCGTAATAATTCTTCGGCGAGTCGAAGGTCGATTGGATCGACGTGTACTGCACCTGCCACAGCGTCTTCAGCCGGAATTTCTTGCTGCCCACCGGATACGGCCAGGTCAGGTACTCATAGGAAAGCTTGGCGTTGACAAACTTATAATTCGTCGATATGTACGTACCGGCGGCGTAGGCCTGGCTCCATGCCACCAGAGCGGCCGGCGCCGTGAAGTCGCCCGACGCGCCCATGGAATTTAAGGAAAGCCGGAGGCTGTTGTGCAGCCCGGCCGCCATGCCAATTTCTATGTTGTCCGCGTACTTGGGCTTGCCCTGCATGGTCAAACGTGAATTACCCGAGAAGGTGGAGGCGCTGCCCCGGTCGAAGATTGGCTGCTCCGTGGGCATCCAGGCCGAAAGCCCGATATAGTAGCCGCTCTCGCCCGGCCTCCGCACGTCCGGCACTTTGGGCGGAGGCGGAGGCGGTTCCGGAATCCGCCCGTGCTGCTGCGGTTGCGTGCCTGCTTCCGGCGGGGGTTGCTGCTGGGCCGGCGCGGGTGGCGGCGTCGGCTGTGCCGGTGGCGTTGTCTGAGGCTGCGCCGGCGGCGGGGTCTGTTGTTGTGCTGGCGCAGGCTGCTGCGGATCGGGCTTTTGCTCTTGCGCCCGCCCCGGCAAACTCCACGCACACACCAACAGGCAGGTTCCTATCAGGCCACTTAACGATTTCTTCACTTACGCCTCATCGACTCAAATTTTCGCGGCTCACCCGGCTGCAAGGCAGACCTCTCTTGCACCCGTCAGTCCAAAAAGCCATTTATGGTTCGCTTCCCTTCTATTCTGCCTCAATCGAGTGGGTCGGCGCACGAAAGAATAGCGCCCCGGCTTGTCGCCACCACGGCACAGGTGTGAACCGGCAGGCCCATTCCGAGTGGGACAGACGATCGGTTTTTGTCGTCTGTCGGGCTGCCGTACTCTGCCGAGACAAGACAGGCCACAAAAGGCGATGGCCTGTCCCACCCGGCCGCGATGCTACCTCACGTATACCGATATGACTACGCTGGTGGTCTGTCCTCCAGCCCCATAGGCGGTCAGTGTGTAGGTGTTGTTCTGCATCGGGTTGATGCTGAGGCTTCCGTTCACCGGCAGGCCCGACGTGACAAGGTCGGGACCCACGATGATCACCGACGTGGCGTTTTGAGTCTGCCACGCCAGCACCACCGGCGCCCCCTGGACCGGCGAGAATGCAGGAGTCGCGGTAAACGAAAGGATTTGCAACTGGCCCACATTCACCGTCGTGTTGGCTTGTATCTGGCCGGTTGCGTTGATGGCGGTCAGCGTGTATGTGGTGGTCTGCTGCGGGCTCACCGTCGCGCAATCATTCGCATTCAGATTGCTGCCGACGCCCGGAGAGATGGAAATCGATGTGGCCCCGATCACCTGCCAGCACAGTTTACTGGACTGGCCGGTACTGATGGTTTGCGGGTTGGCTACGAACACCACGATTTGCGGAATGGTGCCCGGCGCCACCGTCACGGTGACCGGCGCGGTGACGACGTGTCCGTCGGAACTCGTAGCGGTCAAGGTGTAGGTGGTGGTCTGAGCCGGCGTAACGGTTGCGCTGCCGTTCAGGGGCTGGTTACCCAAGACAGGGCTGATGGAAACCGTCGCGGCGCCTGTGGTGGTCCAGCTCAGGGTCGATTGCTGGCCGGGAGCGATGGTGACGGGGTTGGCTTCGAAGCGGACGATCTGCGGATTGCCCGCTGCCACCGTCCCCACCGTTACCGTCACGGTGGAATTCACCGTGCCGCCCGCCCCGGTCGCCGTCAACGTATAGGTGGTTGTCGCCGCCGGCGTTACCGAGCTCGATCCGGAGTGCGCATCCACGCTCCCCAGCGTCGGCGTAATGGTCACCGTTGTGGCATTCTCCACGACCCAGTTCAGCGTGGAACTCTGGCCCGCCGTAATGCTTGCCGGCGCCGCCGAGAATTGCAGTATACGCACCTGGCCCGGCGACACCGTGGTCACCTGCGTCGTAGCCGTCGCCTGCAATCCATCCGTGTTCTTCACCGTCAGCCGGAATGCGTAATTCTGCCCGGCCACCGCCGTGAACGTGGTCTTGGGAGTGGTGGGGCTGCTGAGCGTCGCCGTGGGTCCGGAAATCTGCACCCAGTTGTAGGTCAGCGTCAAGCCCAGCGGATCGTACGATCCCGAACCGTCCAGCGTGATTGTTCCGGCGTTTACGTTGAGTTGGTTCGGACCGGCGTCCGCAATCGGCGGGCTCGATCCCACGCGCCGCGTGCCGATTTCGTACCGGATGCGCGGAATCTCCATCGGCACCGGCGTCTTGATCTTCCCGAAATCGTGCGGGTTCACAAATCCGCCAAACGCCAGCCCAACCACCATGCGCCCGCTGTTCTTCGCGTTCAGATAAGTCTCGTTGTCGCCCAACTCGGCCGTAAATGCCACGTGCTCCGAGATCGGCTGAACCAGCTTCAAGGATCCACCCGGCCGGTTGCTGCCCATGTGGCTCACGATTACTCCGAGGTCGCCCTGCAAGTACGCTTTTCCCCACACGCCGAACAGCGCGTCGAAGCCGGCCTGGTCCGCGATCCGCGCGTAGGTTTGCAGGTACGCGCCCGGCGCCAGGGTCACGCTGTTCAGTACGGCGTAATTCTTGAAGCCCTTGGTGCCGAAGAACCCGACCTTCCCGCCGTCAAACAGATAGTCCACCATCACGGCCGCCTGGCCCAGCGCGCCGCCGTTCTGGTAATTACCGAAATTCAGGTATTTGAAACTGGCGAATCCACCCGCCTGGAAATTCCCCATGCGGTTCACCAGGCCGATGTCGAACTGCCCTTCCTGCCGGCCCGGATAATACATGTACTCGCCCTGCGCCTGGACCGCGTGCATGCGGTCGGCGCCGAACGGCGCGAACACCTGTCCGTTGGCCGATGCCGTAAAGCTGCCCGTCTTGCCGGCGCCAAACGCCGGTCCGACATTCACTCCGACATTCGACATGATTTTGTTGCGCGCCTTGTCCGCCTCTTCCACTTTGGCGGCCGCTTGCGAAGCGGTGTTCTGCGCGCTCGAATCCGCGATCTTCTGGGCTTGCGGCTCAGTCACCGCCTTGGGCATGGCGTTGACCTGGTCCTTGAGCGAATTCTGCTGGTTCCGCAAATCGCCCAATTCGGTCTTGAGCCGGTCGTTTTCTCCCTGCAGGTTCTTCAGCGCCGCCAGAATATCGTCCAGCTTGTCCAGGCGTTTCAAAATCTGGTCGCAGCAATCCTGCTGCTTTTTTGCCATGTCCTGCAGTGCCGTCATCACCGGCAGCACTTCGCTGATGCCGCCTTCCTTGATCAGCTTGCCCGTCCCGTCGGTCAGCGCCAGCACCACGCGCCGGTTCATGAACCGGCCCTCTTTGGTCTTGTTGTCGACTTCCGGGTCCCTCTTGCCGTCGCCCGCCGTCGTCACTTGACCGGCTCCCGCCCCGTACTTCACCAGAAACGCCTTCACGGCCTCCGCGCGCGCCTGCGCCAACTTGTCGTTGTAGGCCACCGAGCCCACCGAGTCCGTGTTCCCCATCAACTTCACGTGATAGTCCCGATGCTGGGTCAACAGGTCGGCCAGGCGTAACAGGCTCGGATAACCGTCCGACAGGATCGAAGAATTGAACTCGAAATTGATCTCTTCCCAGCTCTCTTTGGTCTGGCTAACCGGGTTCAATCCCTGCGCCATCAGACCGGAAGCCAACAATCCGAGCGCGCCTACCACGGCAATTTTCTTCATGGTGATGTAACTCCTCAAATGGTTGAGCATGTGCACCGAAAACTGTAGGGAGCCGACGACATTAAGCCCCCGATTATCCTCGAATACAGAATACACCGAAATTTGACCTATCTGCCACAATTTCCGAGGGTTAGTTTCCGGTACCCGGTATTGTCCCGCACCTATTGCGCGCGCCGCAATGCGACAATGGTTAACAGGCTGCCGGACGGGTAGTCGCTCCTGGTTCGCCGGGAGAGGAAAGTCCGGTCTCCATAGGGCAGCGTGCCGGCTAACGGCCGGGCGGGCCATCAGGCTCGACGGAAAGTGCCACAGAAAATATACCGCCCGGCCTCAAAACCGGGTAAGGGTGAAATGGTGCGGTAAGAGCGCACCGCGGCGGGAGCAATTTCGCCGGCAGGGTAAACCCCACGTGGAGCAAGACCAAATAGGGGAGGAGGGGCGGCCCGCCCCGCTAGACTTCCGGGTAGGTTGCTGGAGCCGGTCAGCAATGGCCGGCCAAGATGAATGACTACCGCCCGCAAGGGTACAGAAACCGGCTTATAGTCCGGCAGCCCAATTTCAAACGGTAAAAAGGTGCTGATCGCAGGCGGCACCGCCTGCGCCACCAAAAAACCTGTCGTGTTCGCGGTGGTGGGGCAGGCGGTGCCGCCTGCCGCGAGCGGCCAGGAGGCCGGTCCCACTTGATTCAGCCCGCCGCGATTCGCTCCAGAATTCCCGGTATTTCAAATACCGCCCGATTGTGGATCCGCCGCGTTGCCGCCCGGAACCGCTCCCACGCCGCCGGTTCCAGCAACTCCTCCACCGCCCGCCCAATTCCGCGAAAATTGGGCAAGACAATCCCGATTCCCTGTTCCCGGATCCATTCCGCGTTGTATCGCTCCTGCGGCAGCGTCCAGGCGTTGCGTTCCACAATCACCGGTAACTTCATTTCCGCCGCTTCGCTGAGACTTCCCGGTCCCGGTTTTCCGATGAAATAATCGGCCATCTGCATGTATCGAGGCACGTCTTTTGTGAAGCCCTCCACAAACATCGCTGCCCGGTGGTCCATCGCCTCAAGCTTTGCCCGCAGCTTCTGGTTGTGGCCGCAAATCAGGATCAATTGCCGGTCCGGCAGCCGCTCGGCGATCTGCCGCATCACCGCCGCTCCCTGCCCGCCGAACAGCACCAGCCCCACCGGCTGTTCGGGGTCGAAGCCCAACGCCTGGCGCGCCTCCGCCCGCTCCACCTCGCGCAGCGCTTCAATGTCGTAGAACCGGGGATTCAGAATCATCCCCGAAACCCGATGCACCATCTCCTCTGCGTGGCCCATCGCCAAAGCCTGTTCCACCGCTTTGTCCGACCCGCAGATCCAGTGCTGCGCCTGCCGTTCCATCCAGAAGTGCGGCGGATAGTCCGCGATATCCGTCAGAATCGTCGCCATCGGCACGCCCGGCAGCGCCACCTGCAAGCTCTCGAACAACGCCCGGTTGAAATTCGGCACCAGCGAAACCACCATGTCCGGCCGGCTCTGCCGCCAGAACGGCGTCAGCATCCGCACCTGCTGGCCATGAAACAGCCGGATCACCAGGTGCATGGCCGCCGTAAGCTGCGCCGAGCCCAGCGTCCAGCCCTTCTTCAGGATCAGGTTGTAGCAGTCTTCGAGGCGCAGCCCGGTGACCTTGCGGAACACGTCCAGCCCGTCCAGCAGTTCCTGCAGGTTCACCATGCGGATCTCGAAGGGCCGCTCCTGCCGCTCCATCACCTGGCGCAAGGCATGCGCCGCCGCGCGGTGCCCGCCCCCTGCGTCGAAATAGATGAAGTCCAGCTTCTTCATCAGTCCGATTGTGCCATGCTGCGGTGGTTCCGTCACAAAAAACAATTGCCGTAACGAATGTTTTTTGGCGATGTCACGGATTTGTAGCCTTGCTCCAGGTACAAAGGGGTATGGTTGACGCCGGCGCCATGCTCGAATACATCGCCCTCCGCGACCACACCCTCATGCGGCGCGTCAACCGCTGGCACGCGCCCCGCTGGATCCGCGCCTGGATGCTCTGCGCCACCCGCGGCGGCGATGGCTGGCTCTGGTACACCCTGGGTGCGATCATTCTGCTGGCGGGCGGCCCAAAACGCTTCATGGCTGTAGGCGCAGCCGCGCTGGCGGCCTCGCTCGGCGTCACCCTGTTCCTGCGCCTCAAGAGAGCCACGGCCCGCCGCCGCCCCTGCGCCTTCGAACCTCACTGCTGGGCCACCCTGTTGCCGCCCGACCAGTTCTCTTTTCCCTCCGGCCACACCATCACCGCATTCGCCGTAGCCGTCTCGCTCAGCCGCTTTTACCCCGAGCTCGGCCTGGGCCTGCTCTTCTGTGCCATCAGCGTAGCCGTCTCGCGCATCCTGCTCGGCATGCACTTCCTCAGCGACGTGCTGGCCGGAGCGGCCATCGGGAGCGGCGTGGCCTGCGGTGCCGTCTGGCTGGTCAGACTATAAGAACGTTAAAATGGGTCGCATCAGCGATGCCTGTCAAGTAGCGCTTTTGCTATGCTGATAGTCGCATCTCTTCCGATTCCGGAGGCTCACGATGACCAACCCCCGCGAACAGGCTCACCAGTTGATTGACCGCCTGCCGGAGACGCAACTCTCGGCTCTGGTCGGGCTGCTGGAAACCATCGTCGACCCTATCGGGGCCGCGCTAAGTAATGCGCCCATCGACGACGAACCGGAGACCGACGATGAAAAGCAGGCCGTCGCCGAAGCGCGCGACTGGCTTGCCCGGCGCGGCGGCAAGGGCATCCCGCATGAAGAGGCCATGCGGAGGCTCGGCCTGGAGTGAGAGAGGTCGAGTGGACGGAGACAGCGCTGGAACATATGGCGGCCCTCGATTGAGGAATCGCCCGCCGGGTCAAGCAGGCCGTCGAGCGCTTGGCCGATACCGGCGCGGGCAACGTGAAAAGGCTTCAGGGCATCGACCCGCCCGAGTACCGCCTCCGCGTAGGAGACTACCGGGTCCGCTTCCACCGGGAGGGCGAAACCATTGGCATTCTCCGGGTCCGCAACCGCCGCGAGGCCTACCGTTGATTCCCTCAGGGGTGATTCGTAGACTGTCCCTGAAACTCCCTCGACGACGCCATCGCCTTTGAAGTAGTGGATACGCGCGTGGCGGCCGGCGTGGCGAACCTCAGGGCCAAAATCGAATGGCGGGTCTCACGGTAAAGGTGCACCCGCGCGCCCGCCGCACCGCCATAACCGGCCGCTTAGGCGACGCCTGGAAGCTGGCGCTGGCCGCGCCGCCAGTAGACGGCAAGGCCAACGAAGAATGCATTCGCTTCTTCGCGGAGCTTGGCGGCGTGCCGAAATCGCGCGTGCGGATTGTCAGCGGATCCACCAGCCGCGTTAAAGTGGTGGAAGTGGATGTTGTGGCCCAGGAAGAGCTGGAAAAAGGGCTACTCTAGGCGCCAGCGCGATCCGCTCTCCATGATTCTCAATCACGCTTGCAGAGCGGCGCGATTGATTACGGGCGGCGGCCAGCTACCCCAACTCCAGCGCTTCCCGCAGTCCCGGGTCGTGCCGCACGCGCCAGATGCGGCTGTCCAGATAGTAGTGGGTCAAGCCGAAGCCGCAGAAAAAACCGAACGCCAGCTCCGATACCTTCCCCAGTTCGAAGCCCGGCACGCGGTATAGCAGGCTGAACCCCAGCCCCACCGCCGCGTACACCAGCAGGCTGCGGCTCACCGCCGCCGGGATGCGCCCGTGCTCCGCCGCGGCTCGCTCGCCGGAGTAGCGGTTGCGATTGTGGAACCAGATGATGGCGTGATATTGCAGGTTGTGCACGATGGTCACCGTGGGCACGGCCGCCTGCCAGTTCATCCACGCGAAGGTCATCCAGTGCAGCGGGATGATCGCCCCCAGGAGCAGCATCTTGGGCCAATCCACCGGGACGGCCGAGCGCCGCCGTATCCACTGCCTCGCCGCCCACACCGCCCCGGTAGCCCCCACCAATACCCAAACCGCCGGCTCCATCGCGCCCAGGCGCACGCGCAGCCCCAACTCTTCCGGATGGCGCAGAAAAAACCGCTGGAACGGCGGAAACACCAGCATCACGGTGAGGAAGACCCAGTCCAGCAAATTGTCCACCGGAGCCAGGTCGCGGTTCTTCACTTTATACATCACCATGAAGCCGTAGTGCTGCCGCACCACGTGATAGTAAGCCCACACGCCCACCAGGAGGGCCAGATACTTCACCCCTCCCAGCAGCACCATCACCGGCCCCAGGGAAAAGAAAAACGCCAGGCTGCCGTAAAGCAGCCGCGCGTCCCGCCGGCGCGCCTGCGCGTCGAAAAACGTGCGCGACGCCGTCGCGAAAATATGCGTGCCGTCGAACCCCACCGACCAGAGCCACCACAGCAGCGTAATCGGAACGTGCCATCCCGCGCCCAGCAGCAGATAAAGATAGCCCGCCGCCGCGCTACCGATCACCAGCCACAAGTCCACGGCGCGGCTGATGATCCAACGGGGTGCGAGTGTCGGAGCCGCGCCGTCCAGCGCGGCCATGAGGGATCCAGCGGCCACCCATCGATGATACAAGAGCCCGGGGGGGCGGCCGCCCTCGTCCGCGCACGACCCCCTGGTCGCGCTCCTGCCGCATGGCCGCTACTTCTTCCTCGGCTCACTGGGCAGCCTAACAATGCCCCCGTCCGCCATAATCCCGCTCTCGTGATACTCTCGGTAATCTCGTCCAGAGAATGCTGCCCTACATTCACCTCGGCGCTTTGCATGTTGGCTCGCTCACCTTCTATCCGTACGGCCTTCTGGTTCTGGCCGGAATACTCGGCGGCAGCGCCATGCTGGTGTGGCGAGCCGGCAAACTGGGACTGAGCCGCCCGCTTGCCTTCCGTCTTGCCGCGGTCGCGGTGCTCTGCGGTATGGCCGGCGCGCACGTACTGCGAGTGCTGTTCTTCGAACCATCATTGTTAAGCCGGGGCGCGGTGGTTCTGTTCGACTTACGCCATGGCGGCATTTATTCCTTCGGTGGAGTGGCTGCCGGAATCGCGGCGGGCCTGTGTCTGCTCCGCCTGTCCAACCTCGGCGCCGCGACATCCTGGGACTACCTCGACCTGCTGGCTTTTGCTTTCCCGTTCGGCTGGATATTCGGCCGGGCGGGCTGCGCCATTGCCCACGATCACCTGGGCATCCGCGCCTATAACTGGCTTTCCGTAAATTTCCCCAACGGCCCGCGATACGACCTTGGTCTGCTCGAGTTTCTTTTCACTCTGCTGGTAATCGCGTGGTTTCTCTGGCTCGACCGCCGTCCGCGCCCCGCCGGCTTCTATCTGGGAGTGGGCCTGCTCATCGCCGGCGTCTTCCGCATCTGTCTGGACAGTTTGCATGAACCCGGCGTGCCGCGTTTCATCCTCACGCCCGACCAGGCGTGGGGACTGGTGTCGGCCTTGGCGGGCGCGCTGATCCTGGCGAAGGCGTACAGTAGACAGACGCACGGCGAATGAAGCCGCGCGGAAGCTACTGCGTCAGAGCAAACATGAAGCCCACCCCCAGACCGGTCTGCTGCTTCATCTGGATGAGTTGGTTGGTGCGCTGATCCACCTGGTAGTATGCGCCGAAGCCGCAATTGCAAAACCAAACCGATTGATCGTCGGCGGAGAAGGCGGCCCAGTTGTTGATGTTAGAAAAACCCACCGTCGGGATGGATGCCACCTGCTGATTGGTCGCGGTATCGAACACTCCAATGGCCATTCCCGAGAATATATACAGGCGGGTGCCGCTAGGGTTGATAAACAGCTTGAACGCGCCGTTCGGCAGAGTGACCGACGTGGCCACGGTGTTCGTGGTGGTATCGATCACAGTGAGAGCGTTCGCGACGCTAAGGCTACCGGTGTTTTCAATGGTGTAGAGTAGCAGTCCATCGGGTGTCATGACCGCCGGGCCGGCCCCCTTGGGCGTGGCGATGGTGTTGACCAGAGCATGCGATGCCACATTGAACACCAGAACCGAACTGTTAGCGGGAGTGCCCGACACAGCTTCGGCGGGCGAACCGTCGTTTGTAACATAGGCGGTAGTTCCGTCGGGCGAAAAGAGGACGGCGTTGGGAGAGATGGCGGCCGGCAGATTGAAGCTGCTGACGAACGCTTGCGACGCCGTATCCATGATCGTGATCCTGGGCGGTTGGGGTGGAACCCCGCCATTGTTCTGCATGATGGCTAACTGCGCCACCCAAAGGGATTTTCCGTCCGGTGTCATGTCCATACCCACGGGATAGGCGGCCTGCGCGCCACCTGGTAAGTCCACCTCGGTCAGCGCGACCGTGGAGGGATCCATGATCTGGACCGCATAGTAATTTTCGACGTCGAGTATGTAAACCAAGTTCGTCGAACCGCTGGTTCCCGCCGCCGCGGACCGGTTCGCGGGCCCGCTTGAGGAATTGGGGGCACCGGTTGGTAGAAAACCAAGCCGGCTCTGCGTAAGAGCCAATGCGTAAATGCAATCGCCGTTGGGAACCGGTCCACTAAGAACCAGAGTGCCCTGTTGATTATAGACTTCGAAGGATCCTGCCATCTCCTTATTGCAAATGAAATCGAATCGTTGGGACTTGTAGTAGAGTGTCCGGTCGAGGTAATCGTCATCATCTTGGCTAGTAGCTGTGCAGCCACTCAGTAAAATGACTCCCAGGACATTACAGCCCCCCAGCAAGACGGCGACTAACAGAAGAACGCCGGCGATCCTTCGGACAGCCGGCCGCACGCGCCCGGTTCCGGACTCTGATAAATAGTCGCTCACTGAAACACCACCGTTTGTTGACTGCTGCTGCCGAAAATCGCAATTCCCTTGTCCAATCCCGTAGCCGTGAAAGTCACGGGCGAAGCCAACTGGGCGGCGCCGACGGAAATCCAACCCCTCACCACGGCCAGTCCCGCTGGCGTGGCGGGAACGTTGGCGAGCGCCAGGGCAGGTACGGTAAAGCTGCCGGCGGAGGGATTGGCAAGGCACTGGAATCCACCCGAAACATTGTTCGCCGGATCCACATTGAATCCAATGATCGAAATGACATTGGCGCCCGCCGGCGCATTGGACCACGCGACGGTGAAGCCGGATGCGCGAGCCACTGTGGCGGCGTTGGTCGAGTTCGTCCAGACCGGCGCGGCGTTCGCCGTGATGTTGGCCTTAAATGCACCTACATCCGCCCCGCCCGTTCCCGACAGTGTGTTCGACGCTCCGTTCACAAAGAAAGACAACGGGATCCCGGTCAGATTCTGCGACGTCGCCAGCAGCCCGGCATAGAGCGCCGGCGAGGTCCCGACCTGCGCCAGACTGGCAGTTGCGGAAGGTCCCGTAAGGGAAGGAGACGCGCCGCCGTTCAAGTCCTTCACCGTGGCGGCAATCCCGGGAAGATCGCTCAGTGTTGGAAACACGCCTGCTATGCCGTAGGCCGTGCACGTTCCCAACGGAGGAAACGAGACATACGGGTTGAAAGCCCACACTCCGCCGGTTTCCTGCCGCAACGAAAGCGCCGCGCGATCGATGCTGAAACTCTGCGTGGCGCCGTTAACGGTCATTTGATCGTCCTCGTGCCTCAGAAGCGCCGCGCCAAAGCGCCCGCCGGCTCTGAACGTCGCGCTTAGCGAATTCGCCGCGTCCGTGCAAGGCGCGCCATTGGGATCAATCGCCATCGTCGCCGTGTTGCTCACCACGCTGCCGCCCACTCGCACCACCACCGGCACATAACATCCCGCCGGCGCGGCAGGTGGCACATAGAAATTAATCTGATCGATGCCGGAGCAGCAGCTCGAACGCCCGGAGTAGAAGACGCTCGCAGCCTGGCCGCCAACGAAAACCTCCACTTTCACAGGCAGGTTGGCCACGGTGGGCGACACGTTATCCTGCGCCACCGGTCCCAGCCCCGTCCCCCAAAGGATCTCGGCCTGCCCCGGTTGCGCCGTGGCCTGCGTGGAGTTCACCGTCAGTCCCGCCGTGGCGAAATTCTGGATGATGCCCGGTCCAAAGCCCGCGCCGTTCACGGTAATGATTCCGAAGCTCGACGCGACCACATTCGCCGGCGACGAGTTGCTGGCGACGCCATTGTACGTGACGCGAACCGACACTCGCCCCAGTGGAGCATTCGAGGGCACAATCGCGTTGATCTGTCCCGCTCCCACATAAACCGGAAGAGCGTTAACCGTGGTCGATTGCTGCGTCACCGTGACCGAAACCCCAGACAGCGTGGTCCCCAGCGGAAACGAGGTGGCCTGCGCGCCGGCCGCCGGTCCCAGCTTGCTCCCGAAAATCGCGATCATCCCGCCTTGCGGCAGCGACCCCGCCGGCAATCCCGGAGCCATATAGCTCGCCACATTCACAATGCCCCGATAGTTGATGTACGGTTGTGCGATGCCGAGAGAGGAAAACCACAGCAGTACCCAGAACGCGCGCATACGGGATAGTCTACACCCATCTCCCGCCGGCCATTTGCTCTACGGCGCGATCTGCGTCAAAGTAGAAGATAAGATGCGAAACACTTTACGAAGGTTCACTGTTTGCCTGGCGTTTACGGCCATTGCGGCGCTCGCCCAGACTGCCCCCACGTTCGAAGTGGCGTCCATCAAACCGGCCGCTCCGCTCGACATGATGAAAGTAGCGGCGGAAATTCAGGCCGGGCACATGCCCAAGATCGGCGCGCATGTTGACGCGGCCAGAGCCGAATACACCTATATGGCGCTCAAGGAGCTGATCGTCACGGCCTACAAAGTGAAGCCCTATCAGATCACCGGCCCGGATTGGATCGCGACTACGCGATTCGACATTGTGGCCAAGATGCCCGAGGGAACAACCAAGGCCGACGCTCCCAAAATGCTTCAGGCGCTGCTGGAAGAACGCTTCAAGCTGGCCGTGCATCGCGACAAGAAGGAGAACCCGGTGCTCGCGCTGGTGGTTGCCAAGGGAGGGCCCAAGATGAAGGAATCCGCCGAGGCGCCGGCTGCAATCGACGAGAACGCACCCCTCAAGCCCGGCGAAATGCAGACGGACGGTCCCGACGGGCCAGTCCGCGTAACTGTCGACACCAAGACCGGCGAATCCACCGTGAATATGGGCGCCAAGGGCTCCCTTCACCAAAAATTTGACCCGGCCACCATGAGCCTGCACCTGGATGCCACCCAACTGAAGATGGAAGGACTGGTCGACATGTTGACGCAATTCTCGCAGATTACCGGCGGAGGGGGGCGCCAGGTTGTGGATATGACCGAGCTCAAAGGGTACTACGCGCTATCACTGGACTTCTCGCTGGCGGACCTGATGGCCATGGCGCGAGCCCAGGGAATGGACGTGCCGGCTATGCCCGGCGCGGGGACTCCCGGCGTAGCCGCATCCGATCCCAGCGGCTCTTCGTCGCTTTTCGCGGCAGTGCAGGGCCTCGGCCTCAAGCTGGAACAGCGCAAAGCCGTCACTGAGCAGCTCGTCATCGACCACCTGGAAAAGACCCCGACCGAGAATTAGCCGGACTTTGAAAAACCCAATTTGAGCCGCCGATAAACACCGATCAACGCAGAGCATTTACATGTTTTCAATCTGCGTTCATCGGCGGCTGACTCTTTTTCATCAACTGGTTAGTCCAAGCCTGAAGCCGTCCGCATCCAGTTCCGCCGCCAGGGACTCACGCTGCCCGGCGCTCAGCTCGACCAAAGGCGGCCGCACCATAGCCCACTCCGCATCGGCCAAGCCCCGCGCTACAATCGCCTTTAGCGCCGGAATCATCGGATACTTCTGCACCACGCCGCGCGTCGCCGCGATCTTCTCCTGCATGCCGTCGGCATCCGCCTCGCGCCAGTTTTCAAACACGCGATGAATCGCCGCCGGGTTCACGTTGGCCGTGGCGCTGATGCAGCCCACCCCGCCATGCCGCATGTTCGCCAGCAGGAATACTTCGCTTCCCGCAAATACCTCGAAGCCCGTACCGGCGAACGCATCCAGCACCGCTGCCGTGTTGTTCCAGTCTCCCGAGCTGTCCTTGATCCCCGCCACCGTTTGCGGATACCGTTTGAGCAGGCGCGCGATCAGCGGAATTGAAATCCCCACCTGCGCCACCGGCGGAATGTGATACAGATACAGCCGCAGCCGCGCGTCGCCCACCCGCTCGATCACTTCGGAAAAATTGCGGAACAGTCCCTCGTCGGACACGCCCTTGTAATAGAAAGGCGGGAGCATCAGCACCCCGGCGCAGCCCAGCCCCACCGCGTGCGCCGTGAGCCGCACCGAATCGGTGAGCGCGCAGCAGCCCGTACCCGGCATCAGCCTCTCGGGCGCGACGCCCTGAGCCACCAGATATTCCAGCAGCATCATCCGCTCCTCGACGGAAAGCGAGTTGGCTTCGCTGTTGGTACCGAACGCCGCGAGGCCGGAACAGCCGTTCTCCAGCAGCCACCTGGCGTGGCGCGCGAAGCGCTCCGGGTCTGGAGACAGGTCGTGCCGGAACGGTGTAATCGCGGGCGCCCACACCCCGCCAAGTCTTTTAAGAGTCATCTTCATCCTAATGTGGGGCGGGCAATTTTGCCCGCAGCCGGCTTCAGCCGGCTCCCCGCCCACGGCATTACCGCCTGCCTCCCACTTACATCGGCAGCGTAAGAGGTGAAAGCTCGTGCGGCACCACGCCTTCCGCCAGCACCAGCCAGTCCCCGGTCACCAGGTACGCCTGCAGCGCCATCACTTCCACTGGTGGCGGCGCCGACCACCTCGGAAACACCTGCATCGGCCCGTAGGTAAACTTAGCCTGCTTCAAATTGAAAGAGGCTCCCGCGCCTTCACTTTTCAGTTGCACCAACCCGTTGCGCGCCGAGCGGATCGTCATCAGCGCGGAGATCGCCGCGCTCCCCGATCTCCCGCAGAACAGCACCCCGATTTCCTTCCCCGCGGTCTTCCAGTCTTCAAACATCAGCCAGACTTCTTCGGCCGCGATCGGCGTGCCAACGGTTTCCCGCCACGGGTTCCCGGTCATTCCCATCCTTCTAGTTTCCCGCGGCCCACGCCAGTCCGTCCACCGACTTCCCGGCATCGATCAGCCGCTCCACCTTCCACGTGGATGTGTCGATCGCCGCCACCTTCCCGCTGGTGTTGCATGAGACATAGGCCACGCGGCCATCGGGGCGGATGAGGACCTCTTGCGGCGCGGCCGGAACGTCGATCGTCTGGGCCACTTTCATGCTCTTCAGGTCTACCACCGCCACTTGCCTGGTATTGGGGAGCGCCACCACTAGCCAGCGCCCGTCCGGTGTCGGCGCCGTGCCATAGCCTGTGGAAGGCAGCGCCACCCACGTCGTCACCTTGTTGGTAGCGGTGTCGATCACCGCAAGCCGCGGCTGTTTCTGATCGGACGTAAAGACCAGCTTGTCGTCGACCGAAAGCGCGATGCGCTGCGTCTCGCCGGAGACGGGAATCACGGTCACCAACTTCCGCGCCGCCAGATCGAGCACCGAGACCGTGCCCGGCCCGACGTTGGCCGTGTAGCCGCGGCGCCCGTCGCGCGTGATGGCCAGCATGTGCGATTCCGCCTGCCCCGTGGGGACCTTGCCGACCATCTTCAGACTCTGCGGATCGATCACAGCAATGGCCTGCTCCAGTTCCGTGGTGACGTAGAGCAGATTGTTTTTCGCGTCGAACAGCGGGCAGTGCGGCCGCACCCCCTTGCCGAAATCGAACCTGCCGGTGATCTTGCGTTTAGCCGCGTCGATGACCACCATGAGTTGTCCATCCGTGCCCGGCTTTCCGACCCCCGAATCGCCGTAGATCGGAACGTAGATGGTGCGCCCGTCGGGCGACGCGATCAGCTCGTGCCCGGTGATACCGCCTTCATCGACGGTGGCCAGTTGTTTGCCGGATTCCGTATCGATGAAGCCGACCGTATGGTCGCCCTTATTGGCAACCACCAGAAATCCCGCGGCCGGCGCCGCGCAGGTTGGCGCCACCGCAGCCACGGTGAAAACCGCGAGAGTGAGAAGAATCGACGTGTGGGACATACTTGAAATAATCTATCACGCGCGGCGCCGGGGAAAAGGGTGTGCGACACAGAAGTGGCGGAGCCGCGATGCGCCAATCGGAGCCGCGACCGTGAGGGAGCGTTGCTGGCGTTGCCCATACACCTAACGCTCCCTCACGGTCGCGGCTCCGATTGGAGTACTCCCTACGCTAGGATTCTCTCAATTGGCCGGCATTTGCGTAAAGCTCACTTATGTGTCGCGCACCCAAACGTGAAGCCGCGTCCGCCTCACCCGAGTGCCACAATGAAAGGAATTCGGCGCTGCATTACGTGTACCAAATCCTGAATGCCGGCGCCGATTCCGCCAGGCACTCCGACCTGGAAGTTCATACCCGCCTGTTCCGCGACGGCCGGCAGATGTACGAAGGCAAACCGATGCCGCTAGAGACCGTCAGCCAGCGGGATCCGAAACGCCTGGTCGCCGCTGGAGCGATGAAGCTCAGTGCGCAAATGCAGCCTGGCGATTACGTGCTGCAAGTGATCGTCATCGATCAGCTGAGCGGCGACAAACACCATACAGCCACCCAATCCACCGATTTCGAAGTAGAACACTAATGCCGGGGCAGACTTCTCTGTCCCATGGCGCCGTTCTTGCGCCGCGTGGACAGAGCGGTCTGTCCCCGGTTCTGCGCGCGCGCAGGAGTCTGGCGGACGTGACGTGACAATGAAGTTCTGAAATCGCTAGTCCTATTACTGCCGCAGTACTAGAAGAACTGGTGGCCTCCAGGGAAATCGCTGCATGATGGAAGAGGAAAGGGAGAAAGATCCGCAATGATCATAACTGGCGTCCTGGCGATCCTGGTGGGCTGGCTGATGATCCAGTCGATGCAGTCCAGGCGCTGGGTGCGAATCATCCTGGCCATCGTGGGAACCTGGCTTCTCGCCGCGGGTATGACCACGGTCGTACAGGCTCGGTTCTAAACCAAAGTGAACCGTTCCACGGCCGTGCGCGACATCGCGTGTGCTTCAGGTTGATCCGATGATCGCCCGGAAATTGGAATGAGAGATAGCTGCCCGGCACTCCTGATGCCGTGTTTGCCGTCATTGCGGACGGCCAGCGATTCCTGATGGACGAATCGGAACAAAGAGACGCAGGCGTTCAGCAGGAGATCGCGCTGGTGCTCAACTGGGCCGCCGGCATAAAGTAGCTCCCCGGTTCCCATGCAGACAGGTATGCCGTGCGATAAGCTCATGGTGGTTAAGCTAGCGACAGACTTCTCTGTCCCTAGGCGCCCCTTCTGCGCCGCGTGGACAGAGCGGTCCGTCCCGGTTTCTCCCAGGAGGTTCTATGAAGCGTTCTGGTTTTAGAGTTTTCGCAGCCGGCGCGTGCGTCCTTCTGCTCAGCGCGGCCGTTGTGGCCTTTCAGGCCGGCGGCAGTTATCATTTGCTCAAAAAGATCTCTCTCGGTGCGGCGGAGGGTGGCGGCGAATACTTCGACTACCTTACTCTCGATGCCGCGGCGCGCCGCGTCTACCTCTCACACGGCACGGAGGTCGAAGTGCTCGATGCCGATAGCGGCTCCGTCGTAGGCAAGATCGCGGGCTTGAAGCGCGACCACGGCGTCGCCCTGGTTCCGGAGCTGGGCCGTGGATTCATTACTGACGGAGACGCCGGCCAGGTAGTCATTTTCGATCTGAAAACGCTCAAGACCATTGGCCAGGTGAAGGCCGACACCGACGCGGATTCCATTCTGTACGACCCGGTGTCAAAGCGGGTATTTGTCTTCAATGGCGACCCCAATAGCTGTACCGTTATCGATCCCGCGAAAGGCACGGTCGTGGCAACGCTTCCTCTGGGCGGTGCGCCGGAGCAAGCCGTCGCCGATGGCAAAGGAATGATCTATGACAATCTGGAAGACAAGAATGAGGTGATCGCGATTGATTCCCGCACCCTGAAGATCGCCGCGCGGTGGCCGGTGGCGCCCGCCGGGCAGCCCGTTTCCATCGCGATGGATCGGGAACGCCGGCGGTTGTTCATTGCAGGCCGCAGCCCCCAACTCCTCGTGGTAATGGATGCGGACAATGGAAAAATCATCGGCCAGCCGTTCCCCATCGGATCCCGCGTCGACGCGAACGTCTTTGACCCTGAAACCGGCCTCGTAGCCAGCTCCACCGGCGAGGGCACCATCCACATCTTTCACGAAGACTCCCCGGACAAGCTCAGCGTGATCGAGGTCGTCAAGACCGAGTTCGGCGCCAAGACTATGGCGCTTGATCCAAAGACGCACAACCTCTTAGTGGATACCGCGGATTTCGATCCGCCTGCCGCCGCCACCCCCGCGCAGAAGCGCCCCCCGCAGCCGAGGCCTAAGCCCGGTACGTTCCACTTACTGATCTATGGCCGCTGAAAAGTTCACCAGGAAAGACTCCGCCGCAACGCCATCTTTCCATCCCGTTCTCACGCCACAAGTGTCTTCCGTTTTCGGTGGGGCAGGCGGTGCCGCCTGCCATTCTGTCTTCCTCGACTTCTGACTTCTGACTCCTATATCCCGCAGGGATATCGAGGGCGCAGCCCTTGCGCTAGACTGTTATTGCACCCCATGGACCTTCAAAAAATTCAGCAGGAAATCAAGAAGCAGAATCTGGACGGGTGGTTGTTCTTCGATCACCACTTCCGCGACCCGCTGGCTTATCGGGTTTTGGGTCTCCCCGCCGCCATGCCCACCAGGCGCTGGTATTATATGATTCCGGCGCAGGGCGAGCCCGTCGGCATGGAGCACCGCATCGAACGCAATGCGCTCGGAACGCTTCCCGGAACGCGCATTCCTTACTCCAGTTGGACCGAACAGGTGGCCGCGCTGGGCAATCTCACCGCCGGCATGAAGCGCGTCGCCATGCAGTTTTCTCCCATGTGCGCCATTCCCTACGTCTCCATGGTGGATGGCGGCACCATCGACCTCATTCGCAGCCTGGGCGTGGAAGTGGCCAGTTCGGCCGAGCTGATCCAGACCTTCGAAGCGCGCTGGACGCCGGAAGCCCGCGATACGCACTTCGAAGCCGGCCGCCGCGTGGACCGCATCCGCAACGAAGCCTTCGCCATGATCCACGAGCGCCTCTCGAACGGCGTGGCCATCCGCGAAGTCGAAGTGAAGGACTTTTTCCGCGAGGGTTTCGCGAAGCACGGTTTGCTCACCGATCACGGCCCCATCGTGGGCGTGAATGCCAACGCCTCCAATCCGCATTACGAACCGACGGAGGAGTCGAGCGCCGCCATCCAACGCGGCGACTGGCTGCTGATCGATCATTGGGCCAAGCTCGATCAACCGGGCGCGGTCTACTACGACGTGACGTGGACCGCTTACTGCGGCGAAAACCCGCCCGAGCGCATTCGCACGGTGTTTGAAACGGTCAGGAACGCGCGCGATGCGGCCATTGCCCGCGTGCAAAGCGCCATCTCCGCGGGCCAGCCGCTCTGCGGCTACCAGGTGGACGACGCCTGCCGCGAGGTCATCGTGAAGGCCGGCTTCGGCGAATATTTCACGCACCGCACCGGCCATTCCATCGGCATCGAGGTGCATGGCAACGGCGCCAACATGGACAATTTTGAGAACCACGACGAGCGGCGCGTCAGCCCGTTCACCTGCTTCTCCATCGAGCCGGGCATTTACCTGCCGGAATTCGGCGTGCGCTCCGAAATCAATATGTTCATCGCCGACAACGAGGCGCTGGTGACCGGCGAAATCCAGCGCGACATGGTCTTCCTGTAATATGCCGGCGCAGGCACTGGCGGCGGTGGCGACGTTACTTTCGTTCGCGCCGCACGGCAATCGCATCGATCTGCAGCTCGATCGCGGCAGTGCTCAGATACTGTTTCTCACCGAAAAGTCCTTCCATTTCCGCCGGGCGCTCGATGGCGCGCTGCCCGCCGCAGCGCTGCCGGAGATGCCTCCACCCGTCGCCATCCAGATGGACGACACCCCCGGCACCCTGCTTCTGCACACCAAATTTCTCGAAGTCGCGATCGACAAGCACGGCGTGCTGCTGCGCGTGCGCCGCGCCGATGGCGAGCCGCTGACGGCGGACCTTACCGAACCGAAACCGGACGGCGCCGGTGTATCGTGGGATCGCCAGGCGCCGGCGGGCGTGCGCTTCTACGGCTTGGGTCCCCGCACCGACCTGACCTTCGACCTGCGCGGCAAGTCCGTGCAGGCGGAAATCCCGTTCCTGCTCTCGACCTCGGGATACGGCGAGTTTTATGCTGGCAACGGACAGTTTCACTTCGACTTCACGGCCAACGGCCGCTACCGCGTCCAGGCCCCGCAGGTGGATTACTATTTCTACTACGGCACCAGCCCCAAGCAGATCTTCGAGGCCCGCAAGGACGGCCCCAACATCGCGCTGCTGCCCTTCAGTCCGGTTGCCGGCACCTGGGAAACATTGCGCTCGGACCTGCTCCGGCTGGTACACGGCGCCATGTCCGGCAACCTCTATCCGTCGTTCGACCTCGGCGCCTACGACAAAGCCCCACCGGAATTGCAACAGCGCGCGCGCCAGATCGGTTCGCTGGTGCAGAAGGTCACGCCCGGCACATTGGGGCTGAGCGGCTTCCGCAAACAACTGGCCAGCTTCTTCGACATTTACGACATCGAAGTGCGCGACCATGGCCATCCCACCTGGCATCCCCTGCCCTTCCAGTTTCCCGACGATCCGGAATGCGCGCGGCATGCCGACGAATTCATGCTGGGCGATGAAATGCTGATCGCGCCCATCTACCAGCCCGGCGGCACGCGGCAGGCCTATCTGCCGCAGGGCATCTGGACCAACCTGGAGACCAACCAGGTCTCTCAAGGCCGGCAAACCATCGCCGTGGAAACCGCGGCGCTGCCGGTCTTCGCGCGCAACGGCACCATCGTGCCGCTCGATTCAGCGGCCGGCATGGCGCTGCATTATTTTCCGAGCCTGGGCGGCGAGTTCTTCCTGATTGAGAGCGAGACCGGTGAGTACACGCAGATCCACGCAGCGCCCGCGGCCGACGCCATGCGGCTCGAAATCGAATCGAAGAAAGATCGGGATTACCAGTGGGTAGTGCACAACATCGAAAAGCCCGCCGCCGTGGGCTTCGAGGATCGCACTTACCAGCCGGCCTCTTCGTCGCAGGCTCTCACGGATGGCCACTGGTATTACGACGCCTCGCAGAAGAACCTGCAAGTGCGCGTGAAAGTGAAAGCCGGCGAGGATCGCATCATCAATCTGACTTGGTAGCAGACGTGGGACAGACGATCGGTTTTCGTCGTCTGTCAACCTGTGTGTTTGAGCGACGCTTGACAGACCACAAAAACCGATGGTCTGTCCCACCCATCGTGCTTCATTTTCGCAATCCTCCGCCGCCGGTGGCGCGGATCATTTTGCCCCAGAGCGCGGCGGCTAAATCTTCCTCATCGGCCGCGTGGACGGGGACCACCGCAATGTGCAGGCCAGCCATTTCGTCGGTGGTCGACGGCCCCCAAAGCACGCGCTTGGGCGGATGGTTGGGGTTGCGCGGATTGCCGTCGGAATTGTCATAGGTGAACTCCATCACCACGTCGGTCCCCGCGGGCAGGCGCACCGGCGCGGCGTAGAGATACTCCTGCTGCCACGAAAAATTCCAGTCGGGTATATGGATCAGCGTGCGGTGCGTGCCGTTGGGCAGCACGGCATAACCCAGCATATCTTTGCAGATGTAGTGAGCGTGTGGGTTGATGCCGAGGGCGTCGACGGTTACCGGGATGGTGAAGTGGTCGGTCACCTTGTAGGCGCGGTCACCGGGCGGAATATCGATGCGGCTGGAGCCGAGCGGAATGTCCAGGGCCTGGCGGGTCGGCTTGCGGTCGGTGAAGTAGAGCGCGACAGCCGTGCGGTCGGTCTCCGGCTTGCCGCTCGGATGGTAGTGGACCTGCAGCACCAGGTCGGCGCCGGCGTGGAGCAGGATGGGGATGTCGTCGGGCGTGCGGAACGGAAGCGCGCCGGGAGTCCAGCCGGCCAGGCCGCGCGCCGGCAAAAAGCCCGGCGTGCCGAAGCACTCGTAGCCCGACCCGATGTCGCGCTGGCGGGCCGAGCCTGTGATGTCCTGAAACAGCAACGCATGATGCACCACGCGCCGGTTGCCGGGCCGCATATCGACGGCGTGGACCCAGCGTTCGTGCAGGATCTGCGACGGCACCACGAAGCAGCGGTACTGATCGGGCCCGTCGGCCGGGACGTCGTAGGCGGCCGGCATTTGGGCTTCGAGATCGGGCGGCCCGAGTTGCCAGCCCTCCGGAAAATGGGGCGGCGCGGGAGTAGCCGCGGGGTTGCCTTCGGGTGCGCCCTCGGCGGCCCAGCGCGCCAGGGTGGCCATCTCGGCATCGCTCAGGCGGCGCTCGTCTTTGAAGTGCGGCCCAACCGGCAGCCACGGCGGCATGGAACGATTGTGCGTAACGGCGGCAATCAAGGCGGCCCGCTTGGCCGTCTCCTGGTAGGTGAGGAGACTGAATGGCGCGACGCCGCCCGGGCGATGGCACGAAGCGCAATCGCGATAGAGGACGGCTGCGACATCGTGCGAATACGTGATGCCGGCGGCCCCCGCCCAAAAAGCCGCCAGCCATCCCAAGAGGTGCACAGATCTATTGTGCCGCAGGCTGTGTTCGTGGGGCGGGCAATTCTGCCCGCAGCCGCCTTTCAGGCGGCTCTTTCGGGCCATGCACACTCGCCGAACGCCGGCTCAAAGCCGGCGGCAGCCAGGATTGGCTGCCCCACAAGTAATGCAGCCTGTCCGACACTGGCACACCTACGTGCCATTGCGCTCCTTTGTCTCCTCCTTGCGGCGCCCATCGT
>PMTR01000159.1 GCA_003167255.1 Bryobacterales bacterium | reverse complement strand
GTCGAAAGGAGTTTACGCCCCAAGGGGCTTCATCCTCCACGCGGCGCTGCTGCGGCAGGGTTTCCCCCATTGCGCAAATTTCCCCACTGCTGCCTCCCGTAGGAGTCTGGCCCGTGTTTCAGTGCCAGTGTGGCCGTGTGCCCTCTCAGGCCGGCTACCGATCTCTGCCTTGGTAGGCTTTTACCCTGCCAACTAGCTAATCGGCCGCGGACTCCTCTCTCAGCGTCTTTCGACTTTCCTCTCTCGAGCTCATCCGGTATTAGCCCCGGTTTCCCAGGGTTATTCCGAACTAAGAGGTAGATCATCCACGTGTTACTCACCCGTACGCCACTGTACTCACCAGATTGCTCCGGCTTTCTCGTTCGACTTGCATGTGTTAGGCGCGCCGCCAGCGTTGATTCTGAGCCGGGATCAAACTCTCATTGGATTCAATGAGTTATTATCGCTCCGGTTTACTCAGAGTACTGACGAGTTCTTCTTTACTGCATCCAACCAGATTGTCAATGATCTGCGCGCACCCACCCAGGCATATTCTCATACCTGAATTGATGGCAGGCCTCGAAACTTGCTCCCGGCCGCGACTCATCCCTACAGGACACGCCCACAACCGGAAAATCCGAGAACTTTATAAAAGAGCCAAACAGGAAGGCCGTATTCCGCCCCGATCAGTGGCCTGAACGGAGTTTTGTTACCATTCCTTACAGAGGATCTCTCTCTTTATACCACTTTCGCCGTGCCGGCGCAAATGCTCCGGGAAGGCATGCGATGCCTCACAAGACCCCCAAATCGGCGACTCAATTAGAATAACAGGACCGTCACGGATATGCAAGCGGTGGCCCAAGAAAAATCGGTCGTTCTTATCTGAAACCAGGAAAAGCCCCGGAACCTTAGGCAAATAAAGAGCTTATCTTTACACAAAAATACGCGCGCGCGCAGTAGAATGAAGACTATGGCTTCTGCGCCGGCCGTTATTTGGTTCGTTTTGCTGATTTCGCCGGCCTTCGCGCAGCCCCCGCTCAGCAAGATTCTGGCGCGAGTTTCCGAAGAAGCAGAGGTTCTGCAGCAGAATGCGCCCAAGATTCTGACCCAGGAAACTCTCGCACAACGCGCCCTGATGCCGCCATCCCGCTTTCGGCCTCGCAATGAGTCCGCGGCCGCCGGCGCCGATTCCAGGCTTCGCATCCGCGAAATCATATCGGAATACAGTTTCGGAGCGCTCAGTGAGGCGCCGACGCACAACCTGCTCGAATTCCGTCAGGTGATCTCCGTGGACGGCCGCGCGGTGCAGACCCCGGAGAGCGCCCGCCGCGCGCTTTCGGCCGCCATCCAGTCCGCCGACGACCGCGCGCGCAAGCGCATGCTGGAGGAGTTCGCCAAGAACGGCCTGGTGGATATCGCCACCGACTACGGCCTCATCCTTCTGATGTTCGGCTCACGCGCCATAAACAATATAAAGATCACACCGCTCGGCACAGCGTGGGTCGGCACCGAAGAGGCCCTCACGCTTTTATGGCAACAGACCTCATCCTCCGGAGGCGCGCTCGAATTCCACGGCCGTGAATCGGTGCGGCGCGCCCTGCGGGGCACGCTATGGGTGCGCGCTTCCGACGGCCTCCCTTTGCGCGTCAACGCCTGGATCGAGTACACCGACCCCGCCAAACACTTGATCCGCGACGACGCCAACGTGGAGTACATCCTTTCGGCGCACGGATTCCTTACGCCCGCTTCGGTGGTCCATCGCCACCTGGTGGACGGCCGCCTGATGACCGAAAACCTCTACCGCTACGAGCCCTTCAAGCTATTCAGCACCAGTTCCAACATCAAATTCACCGATGCGCCCGCGACGGCTCCGCCCGCTCCCATCAAGAAATGATCCGCAAGAAATGACCCGCATCCTCTACCTCCACGGATTCGCCTCCTCGCCCGCCTCGAGCAAGGCGCGCTACTTCCGTGACCACCTGGAAAACGCCGGCGCCCGCGTGGACGTTCCAGATCTGGCCGCGGGCGATTTCGAGCATCTCACCATCACTGGCCAACTTGCCGTCATCGACGAAGTAGCGGCCGGCGATGCCGTCTCGCTGATCGGCTCGAGCCTGGGCGGATACCTGGCCGCCCTCTACGCCGCACGCCACCCCGAGGTCCGCCGCCTGGTTCTGCTGGCCCCGGCCTTCGCTTTCGCGCGGCTTTGGAGCGCCAGTCTGGGCGCCGAACAAGTGGAAGAGTGGCGCCGCACCGGCTCGATCGAAGTGTTCCATTATGGAGAGAATCGCAATTGCCGGCTCGGCTATCAACTCCTGGCGGATGCCGGCCGCTACGAAGATTACCCGGATTTCTCCCAGCCCGCGCTGATTTTTCACGGCATCGATGACGATGCCGTCCCCGTTTCCTCTTCGCGCGAATTCTCCGCCGGCCATCCCAACGCCGCGCTGGAGGTTCTCGACTCCGATCACCAGTTGCTCAACGCGCTCGACTACATGGCCCCCAGAATCGCCCGTTTCCTGATTGAGAGCTGACGCGGGATATCTACCAGAAATACATATCCGAGCTCCTGGACGCTCTGCCGGTGGAGGTCTCCGCGCGCCCGTCCAAGCGCGGCCATCTCATTCCCATGGAAGCCATGGATGCGCCCTACCGCGCGAGCGACCTGCTGCACGGCTACCAAGCGGTGGCCGACAATCTCCCCCATCCGCTCATCCACCAGAAAATGGGCAGCAAGAAAATCCTTCCGGCAAAAGAGTGGAGGACCCGTAGATTGTGTCACTCTCCCCCAGAAACGGGCATAAGAAGCGCTGGCCCAAACGTGGTGAATCGCCCATCCGATGCACGATTAACGAAATCACCGGCCCCGGCGCGGCGTAGCATGAAGACGTGAAGCTCTTATTTCCGGCCCCATCCCTCTTGATCTTTCTCTCCGCATGCGCGGAGCTCGTTTCCCCGCTTGGGATGTCGGCTTCCACGCTCCCGTCTCCTCGCATATTCGTCCCACTCGGTATGCAAAGCAACGTCGCTCTCGTCGCCGATAGTGCGGGAAACTTCTATGCCGCCGGCACATCGAAAAGCCACGTACTGGTCGCCAAGGTGGACCCGAATGGCAAGGTTATCTATTCCAAGTCATTCGGTGGAAGCGGCGTTGACCGGCCGTTGGCAGTCGCAGTGGACGCCAAGGGCAGCAGCTACATCGTGGGGGTCACGACTTCCCTCGATTTCCCGGTTGTAAACGCCAACCAAACCACGGGAACGATGTTCTGTGCCAAGCTCTCTCCGGATGGTTCCACAATCGTCTATTCAATTCTGCTAGGGACGGGGGAAGCAGACGCGGTTGCAGTTGATTCGGGCGGCAGCGCTTATGTGACGGGGATCGCCAGTTCATCCGGCCTTGCCTCCACGCCTGGAGCATTTCAACCCACAAGCCATGGGCCGGATGCCTACGTCTTGAAATTGGGTCCGGATGGCAAGGTCGTATTCACGACGTTCCTTGGCGGAAACGGCGCCTGTAATGCGGGCCCCAGTTGCTTTGGCCTTGCCGGCAGTATCGGGGACAGCGATGAGGGCAGAGCGATTGCCGTAGATCCGGCGGGCAACATCTACGTCGCCGGAGTCACCAACGCAGCGGACTTTCCGGTGACGCCGGGTGCGTTTGAAACCAAGTTCCCCAACCCATCCGGCGCACCTCCGAATGGCTTCATCTCGAAACTGAGTCCGGACGGTTCCACATTGCTGTACTCAACGTATCTCGGAACCGCAAGCGGCGAATACCTCAACACGCTGATGTTGAACAGTTCCGGTGAGGCACTGGTCGCTGGGAACACCTATTCAACATCATTTCCGACCACGGCCGGAGCGGCCTTTCCCGCTCCCCATGCTCCGGGCGCGATCATCGCCAGGTTGAATTCACAGGGCTCCGCCCTTCTGTACGGCACGTATCTCGGATCGGGGAACGTGGACGGCGTTGTCGCTGATGATGCCGGAAACCTGAGCATCACCGGATACGCCGGTTTAGGGCCCTTTCCGGTGACTTCCGGCGCATTGTCCGTTGGTGACACGTACTTCGCTCAACTGAACGCTGACGGCAAATCCCTGATTTACTCGACTCTGCTGCCATTTGGCAGCGCCGGGGCAGTGGCATTGGGCGCATCCCGAACCCCCGCCGTGCTGGGCGATTCTGGTGTACTCACGATTTTCGGATCGGGGGATTCCGCGGTACCGGCCGTTTATGCGCTGGGCATCACCGCCGTAGCGTCCGTGGACGGGCAGGTTGCACCGGGCGAGGTCATCTCGCTTTTCGGTGTGAATCTGGGACCGGATCAGGCAGTTGGACTGGCTCTCGATCCATCGGGATTCATCGCCACGCAACTTAGCGGAGTGCAGGTGAGGTTCGATGGTGTGCTTGCGCCGGTCATCATGGCGCAAAAGAACCAACTGAACGTTCAAGTGCCGTATGAAATTGCGGGTCAGGGCGTCACGGCGATGCAGATTACCGGCACTGCCGGAACCTCACAGGTTCTTTCACTGCCAGTGGTCGCTTCGGAACCGGGCATTCTGACGTTTGATGGGACATACGCCGCCGCCGTCAATCAGGATGGCTCGATCAACACGAGCGACAATCCTGTCACGCTTGGCTCCATCGTTACGCTGTTCGCTACAGGCTCCGGGTCATGGAATGGCAGTTTGAAGACCGGGCAGGTATCCCCAATTTCTTTGGCCTATCCGGCGTTGCCGGTGAAAGCGTATGTTTTGTTGCCGCCAGCGCTACAACCACTTGTCGAAGCCGACGTTCTATACGCCGGATCGGCGCCGAGCCTGACGGACGGGGTGCTTCAGGTTAACCTTCTTTTGCCAGGGCCAGATGCACTTGGACTCACCGGAACCGCTAATTTTACGATACTCAATCTCGTATTGCAGGTTGGTGATGTTCAAAGTCCCCCTGCCACGATATGGACACGTGTAAGGCCGTAGGCGGGTTGTGTCAATGCGGTTGGGACGGGTACACTGTTGCACGTTGAAATTCTACCGGAGAGTTTCATTTGGAGTCCCTTCTCCGGCTCTTCCAACTGGTTGGCATGGAGCGCCGTGAGCATTTCCATGAATGCTGGCCGGCCCCCAGAATCGCCCGCTTCCTGATGGAGAGCTGACGCGGGATATGATGTCTTCATGAATGGGAAATCCCGCTTGCCGTTTGCCGTCCTGCTGCTGGCGTGTTCCGCCGCCGCGCAGACTACTCCCGCGGAGCGCCTCGCGCGATGGAAGCCGGTGGACATGCCGCTAACGCCCGCGCTCTCCGCTCAAGAGCATCAGATGGTCGACAAGCTGGTGCATGCCTGCCGGCTGCTCGATGAAGTTTTTTGGCGGCAGAGCGATGCCGACGGCCTCTCGCTCTACCGGAGTACCGGCGATGCCGCGTTGAAGCGCCTGCTCGCCATCATGGGCAGCCGCTGGGATCTCCTCGATGAGAATCGCCCATTCGTTGGTTCCGACGCCATGCCTCCCGGCCACGAGCTCTATCCCCGCGGCCTGACGCGCGCCGAAATCGAGCAATACGGCGCGCAGCATCCCACCGACCGCGCCGCCATCTACAACCCATACACCGTCATCAAGCGCCAGGGCGACCGGCTGATCGCGGTCCCGTACCACACCGAGTACAAGCAATTCCTCGAGCCCATGGCGAAAGACCTGCGCGACGCCGCCGCGCTCAGCGACGACCCGGCCTTCGCCAGCTTCCTCCGCTTGCGCGCCTCCGCCCTGCTCAGCGACGAGTATTACGGCAGCGACCTGGCCTGGCTCGACCTCAAAGATCCCAAGTTCGACGTCATCTTCGCCCCCTACGAAACTTACCTCGACGACGTGCTCGCCGTGAAAACCTCGTACGGCGCATCCCTGCTGATCCGCAATGACGCCGAGAGCCGCAAGCTGGCCGTCTACCAGAAATACGTGTCCGAACTCCAGGACGCTCTGCCGGTGGAAGCCTCCGCGCGGCCATCCAAGCGCGGCCATCTCACCCCCATGGAAGTCATGGATGCGCCCTACCGCGCGGGCGATCTGCTTCACGGCTACCAGGCGGTGGCCGACAATCTCCCCAACGATCCGCTCATCCACCAGAAAAAGGGCAGCAAAAAAATCTTTTTCAAGAATTTTATGGACGCGCGCGTCAACTACATCATTCTGCCCATCGCGCAAAAACTGATGCAGCCCGCGCAAGCCGCCAAGGCTTCGGGCGAAGGATACCTGGCCGGCACGCTGATGCACGAGATCGCCCACGAACTCGGCCCCGAATTCGCACATCGCGACGGTAAGCAGATGAGCATCAACGAAGCCCTCGGCCCCGCCTATTCGGGCCTCGAAGAAGCCAAGGCCGACGTGGTCGGCATGTTCGGCCTGGCATGGCTGGTCGATCACAAGGTTCTGCCCAAAGACCGCCTGGAGGAATACTACGCCTCCTACGTTGCCGGCCTTTTCCGCACGCTGCGGTTCGGCACCGGCGAGGCCCATGGCCGCGCCGAGATGATGGAATTCAATTATCTGCTGGAAGGCCGCGCGGTCACGCACTCGAGCGGCCGCTACACCATCGATTACGCGCGCATCCCCGGAGTCATCGCGGCGCTCGCCAAAGAGCTGCTGACCATCGAAGCCACCGGCGACCGCGCTCGCGGTGAAGCACTGCTCGCGAAGTACGACCAGATGCCGCCCGATCTCACCGCCGCGCTCGCCGCCGCGAAGGACATCCCGGTCGATATCGAGCCGGTCTTCTCATTCAGCCGTTGACACGTTTGGTGGGGCATGCTTTAGCTTGCCCGCTTTCCGGGATTGGGCCGGCGCCGCGCGGATCAGAGTGGTATAACAGTCATATCACATGCGCTTTAGCTTCGAGTCCTCGGAAGAGCAAACGGCTCAGAGCGAATCCCAGGCGCGGAATTGGGTTCGAGGAGGCACGCGAGTTGTTCTCCCGACCTTATTGGCTCGATCAGCGGTCCGACGTTCCGGAACAGTTTCTGGCTGTCGGTTGGGTGGGTGACCGGCTGTATTCTGTCATCTTTGAAATCGGGGAAGACGAAGTGGGCGAGATTCTGCACCTCGTCACTCTATGGAGGTCCACGAAGGAGGAGATCCGATTGTATGAAGAAAACTCGTAAATCCGCAAAACCGGTTTCCGCCGATGCGATTGCGCGGCTAGCCGATCAAGGCAAGGACGTTTCCCATTTTTTCAAGGGACAAGGCCGCATGGTGCAACCGATTCAGCGCGTCAACGTGGATGTCACCGCAAGCATGCTGGAGGAACTGGACAAGGCGGCCCAGGACCTCAACGTGAGTCGCCAGGCGGTCATCAAGACGCTGGTCCGGCAGGCTCTCGATCAACATTACCTGGCCCAGCGCGGCAGGCGGACGCAGCCGGCGCCCTAACCGCGAATTGCACAAAGAGCGACCGGAATGCGCGCCGGCCCGGGATCAGGGCTCAGCCGGCCGTTGCAAATGAAGTTCTGCTGTCGGCAAGCCAGCCCTGAATGCGCACCGCGCGCCGCGAAGGGGTTCGGGCATTCCATGACGACCACGTTCCTGTCATCTTCGCTTATTCCTGACTGGGTCCGCTTCCAGCTTCGGATGTGAAACCAATTTTCTTGGCTTCATTCCAAACTTCCGGCGAGAACTTCTCCGCAAGCACAAGGGTCAAAACCTCGCTCCACGGAATCAATAAGGTTTGACGCTGAACGGTCGGGTCTTGCTGATGCTTGTGTGAATTGAGTTCAATCCATAAGCCCCTGGGGTCTTCATAATCCAACAGCTTGCCGAAAATAACGTGACTATCGTCTTCCCCGCGTATTTCTTGGTCCGGATTCTGATTTTGTCGAAGGAAAATCCTAACACCCCGAAGGTTCGCCCAATGCAGATTCACCACCACGGCCACGCTCTTGCCCTTTTGTTTGTTCATGTCTCAACGCTTCCTGCGCCTGATATCAGCTTTGGTTACTTTCTCCGTATCGGCGGCGTGTTGTTTTCTCGCGCTTAGAAAACGGTTGCCGCCTTCTTCTTTATCGCATCGGCGTATTCATGCCACCCGTCAAACTCGTATCCGAGCGAGAGGTAGCCTTTCTCGGTTGACGAGGCCTTCGCTTCAAGGAGAATGAGATTAATTCGATTGGGGAGTGCGGTCCTCCAATTGGCCGCCAGGGTCCTTTCCTCTTTTAGTAGTCCCATCATCCAGTCTTCAGGCTCCTTCCAGATGCTTCCGGATTGGAGGAAGTCGAAGTTGTGTTCGGGCTGGCCGTACGTCTGCGAAATAGCATCCCGAATTTCCACAAAAGAATCATGGACCGCCTCTCCGAAGCCATTGGTATTAATATCGTGTCCGATTGCCCCAATCTTCAGCAAACCGTCTTTCGGTGAAAAGATTAGCACATAGAATTCAAATGCCGAATGGGGCTTAGGGACGGTTGAAAGCTGTACGGCATCATCCCTCTTCGTCTCCTTCACCGCACCCTTGCCGACGATTTGAATTACCTGCTCTAGCGTCATTCCCCGGTGTAGCCCAAAGGGGCCGCTGACATCCTGAGCGAAAAGGCTGGCAGACGAAGCCAATGCTAGAACGGCGGCAGCAAAGCTCACGGATCCTGGAAGTTTCGTCATAAGAAACCACCACACCTGATTATATGCCTTGCGAAGTGCCACGGCGGTCTTCAGCCGCTGACCCTTCACTCACGAATCACGGTCACGCGCGCGAAGCCTTCTTCCCCTGAGGGCGGCACCAGCTTACCCGCCATTTTCACCAGAGCCTCCTCCGGTACCACGCGCCTGCGCACCGCGTTCCGTTCGCGGCACACCGCCACCGGCACATCGAAGAAGACTGCTTCTACTTCGCACCCGTGCGACCGGCCCATCTCGATATAAGGCCGCCGGTCTTCGGGCGTGAGGCTGGTGGCGTCGATATACGTCACCGGGCGCCCGATCTCGAGCCGTTGCCGCAACAGGTACCGCACCGTCTGGAAGACGCGATCATGGATCGTCTGGTCGGTTTCGTCATCCGCCAGCAGCCCGCGAATCCGATCGGACGACAGGGCCGGCGCGCCCAGCCGTTCTAAATAAGTGGACTTCCCCGAGCCCGGCAAACCAACCAGCACGACGATCCGCATCAGCCCACATCATAACGGGGTTGAAGCAGCCAGGCGGCACCGCCTTGCCGGAACGGTTAAGTCCTTTGGCCTGCTCGCACCTTTTTTTACGATTACAACTTCGAGATGATGCGCCTGGCGATGGCAATTTGCGCGTCGCGTCCGCCGGGCAACAAGCGCGCGTCGAGTTGCACGCTGACGTCGCCTTTACGAAACATGAAGAGGCTCAAGAGGGCTCCCGATATCGCCTCGTCGCCCACTCCTTTTATATCTTCGCGCATCATGGCCTTACCTTCCGGATCGGCGCCTTTCATCGCGATGGCGCCAGTCAGGCTCACTCCGAGCTTGAATCCAGCCATGGCGGCTTTGGCATTCTCCGAGTCGATTCCAACGGTCAGTAACAGACCGTTGGTCTCACCCACGGCAGGGCCGCCAGCGCCGGCGATGCCTCGAACCATATTGCCAAAGTCGTTGATTACCGCTGACTGATCGGCTTTGGAGTTCCCGGCTTTAGTCTCCTCTTGCAGTTTCTTCATGGCTGCGGCTGCTTCATCGGAAGCGCGCTGTTGTGCCGCGGACGAGTAGTAGCGGCACGTGGAATGGGTGGACCGCCCGTCGCCTTCCGCTCGTTCGATGTTGAGGTTGAGAATCTGCGACAGGTCTTCCTTGGTGAGCAACTCGCAGGCGTCGAGTCGCCGGGCGGGTCCGCGACGCGTTTCGGAGAAGCTGCTCAGATCGATTCCGTGATTCGCGGCGGCTTGCTTGACCTTGTGCAAGGCGAACCAGACCCCGCCGATGGCGAGCACACCCATTAGACCGAGAATCCCCAGCACGACAAACAGGATCTTCAATCCCGACCCGCTCTTGGCTGCCGGCGGCAGAGGCTGAGCGTACTGGGGCGGTGGCGCGTATGGTGGGGGAGGAGGCGGTGGAGTGTAAGCCGGCGGGGATGCCGAAGGCGGTGACGGCTGGCTCGCGCGCGCCCCGCATTTGGCACAGAAGGCCCCCGCGACTTGAGCGCCGCAACTCTGGCAGAACATCTGTTTGCTCCCTGGGGCGCAACTGCGCCTGAGGTTATTCTATACGTGGTTGACTCGCCGAGGGTGTTCATCGTCCAACACCTTGCAAATGTAGGAGCATGCCGGGTCATGCTCACGCGGCGCCTCGTGGTCTCGCGATAATGAATACTTGCCCCGCAATTGGGACGCGCACTACTCCGAACCCGATCACGTCGATCTCACGCCCGAGCCCCTGCTGGTGGAAGCCGCCGATCTGCGGCGGCCGGGACGGGCGCTCGATCTCGCGTGCGGGCCCGGCCGCAACGCGCTGCACCTGGCCAGGCTGGGGTGGCAAGTCATCGCCGTGGACTCTTCAGCGGTTGCCATCGGCCTGCTGCGCCGGCATGCCGCAGGGCTCCCGGTAGACTGCACACTCGCCGACCTCGAGCGGGGCGAGTTCTCCATCGCGCCGGAGGGCTACCACCTGATCTGCGATTTCTTTTATCTGCAGCGGAGCCTGTTTCCGCAAATTCGCGCGGGCGTCGGTCCCGGCGGCGTCTTCGCCGGCGCCATTCACCTGTTCGACGACGCGCCCACCACGCGCCCGCGCAATCCCGATTTTCTGATGCATCCCGGCGAACTGCGCGCGGAGTTCGACGGCTGGAAGGTGCTCTTCTACAGCGAGGGCCGCGAGACCCAACGCTCGCGTCACACAGCCCGGATCATTGCGCGGCGCGCCTGACCTTCTCCACGTTCTCTTTCAACTCCGTAATGTATCTTTCGTGGGCTTTCGGAAGCACACCCTTGTCGCGTAAGTCCTCATACAACGCCAAGGCTTTCTGATACTCGGCGAGGGCCCGCGCCCGGCATTCCTGCTGACGCGCCGCCGGAGTGCCGCGCCGCGCCGCCAGGGCCACGAGTGTATCCGCCAGATCGGAGTGCGCATCGGCCCGTTCCTCCACGGTCGCCCAGTCCGCCGCCGACCGCTTGGCCAAGTCTTCCGTGAGGACAATGGCCCGCTGCGATTCCGCCAGGGCTGCGTCGAGATCGCCCATTCTGCGCAGCACCGTGCCAATGCGTGCGGTGCTGCTGGCCACGGATCTTGCCGCCCGAAAATCGTTCGGATCAGCCTGGGCCGCTTCCTCGCGCAGCGCCAGGGCGCGCCGGTGCGATGCCAGCGCCTCGGTGTATGCTCCCATGCGGGCCATCACCCAACCGAGATCGCTGTAGTCGAACGAGAGGTCGAGCTTGGCCCGCATGTTCGACGGATTTCCCGCGCTCAGACGTTCATCGATGGCGCGCGCCCGCTCATATTCGTCGCGGCACTCCTGGTATCGCAGCGATACACCCAGCAACCCGGCCAGTCTTTTCTCCGCCAATGCCAGCGACCGTTCCGCCTCCGCGTTTTCCGGCTGCAGCTCGACCAGTTTGCGCGCCAGTTCCAGGCCGCGCTGCCGCAAGGGGATGGCCTCCGCGTACTTCTGCTGATTGGTGAGCAGGTCGGCCATGCTGTAATTGGCCGCAATCAGGGCCTGCATCGAGGCGACGCCGGAAGGTTCGTCCCGAAAGGCGGCTTCCGCCTGCGCCAGATTCCTCCGGACCATATCCGTGGCCTTCTGAAACTGTCCGCTGTCCCCGTAGATGTTGGCTAATTCGTTCGAAACCCGGAAGTGGTCGTGGCGCAAGGAACGGTCGGAGGGCGCGCGCGCAACCAGACGTACCAGAATCTCCTCCGCTTTTTGAAAACTGGCCAGCGCCGCCGGCACCCGGCCCAGGTTGGATTCGGCCGCATAGCCTTGCACGATGCCGACGCGCTCGTAGCCCAAAGCCACTTCGCGCTGCAGGCCCGCATCGTTGCCGGCATCGCGCGCCAGGCTCTGGAGGTATTCGAGGGCACGCGCTACCAGCAGTTCCTGCGCTGCCGTTGAGCCGGGCAGCTTGGCAATGGCGTCGTCGAGTTCGAACATCACCGCATGCGCCAGGCTCCGCACCTGCTGGAACCGCCGCTCCGCGCGCCGCGCCTCCCACCACGTGGCCGCCGCGAAACTCAAGATCAACACCAGCGCCGCCGCCACCGCCGGCAGCATCACGCGATGGCGGCGCAGCAGCTTCCCGGCGCGGTACCGCAACGTGGCAGGGCGCGCCTTTACGGGCCGCCCGTCGAGGTGCCGCCGCAAATCGTCGGCCAGCTCCGGCACGCCGCCGTAGCGCAGCCGCGCGTCCTTGGCGAGGGCCTTGGCGACAATCCTTTCCAGGTCGCCCGAGAGGCGCCGCCGCAGGCGCTCCGGCGTGCTCGATCGCAACTCCGCCGCTTCGGCGGTCCCGCTGCCCGCCGCTTGTCCCAGCGCCACCGGCTCCTCTTCGGAGATCACCCGCGCCAGTTCGATATAAGATCCCGTCGGAACTTTGTAGGGCCGGCGCCCGGCCAGCAGTTCGTAGAGAATCACTCCCAGCGAGTAGACGTCGCTCGATACCGTGTAGGGCTCTCCGCGCGCCTGCTCGGGGCTGGCATAGGCGGGGGTCATCATGGGAAACCCGGCTTGCGTGATTTCCTCCGCGCCTTCGCCCGCTTCCAACACCTGGCCTAATCCGAAATCGAGCAGCTTGGGCGTGCCTTGCGCTGTCACCAGGATGTTGCCCGGCTTCAGATCGCGATGCACGATGAGCTGCCGGTGGGCGTACGCCACCGCGTCGCACACTTCGCGAAACAGCCGGAGCCGCTCCGTGACGCCCAGCTTATGGCTGTCGCAGTATTCGAGCAGCCCCTGGCCCTCGATGTACTCCATGATGAAGTACGGCTGGCCTTCTTCGGTCGAGCCGCCATCCAGCAGCCGCGCAATACCGGAGTGCTCGAGCTGTGCCAGAATCTGCCGCTCGCGCCGGAAACGGCGCTCCAGCCCCGCATCGTGGCGGCCGCTGGTGATCAGCTTGATGGCCACCTGCTTGCGGAATTGCCCGTCGGCCCGTTCGCCGAGATAGACCACTCCCATGCCGCCGTGGCCAATTTCGCGCAGCACGCGATACGGCCCGATGGCCGACGGCGCCGGCGTCTCCGTTCGCAGTGCCGCCCCCGGCGCGACCACGGAGTTCAACACCGCGTCTGCTTTCGTTTCGAACGACAACAACGCTTCCACTTCGCGGCGCAATTCCGCGTCGTCATGGCAGAGGCGGTCCAGCGTCGCGCTTCGTTCGCTGGCGTCGGTTTCCAGCACGCCCGCCAAGACCGCTTTGATCTCGCCCCAGCGCTCCGGGGTCATTGTACGGCGGGCCCCTCCAGTTGCTGGATCAGCCACAGCCGGGCCGTCCCCCATTCCCGTTTCACCGTGGCTGGAGAAATGCCCATCACTTCGGCCGTCTCTTCAATCGACAGGCCTCCGAAGTAACGCAACTCCACCACCTTGCCCTGCTGGGGATCCAGTTTGGTCAACCGGTCGAGCGATTGGTCCAGGTCCAGCAAGTCAACCTGGGGCTTCGTAAAAACCCCCAGGGCGTCGTCCAGAGTGATCGCATCGGCGTACCCTTCCCGCTTGGCGGCCTTATGCGCTTTGGCGTGGTTGATCAGGATGCGCCGCATCATGGTCGCGGCCATTCCCATAAAATGGGCACGGTTTTTCCAGTCCACGGACCTCTGATCCACCAGGCGGAGATAGGCTTCATGCACCAGCGCGGTGGGCTGCAACGTATGATCGGGACGCTCGGCCGCCAGCAGATGGCGCGCCAGTTTTCGCAGTTCGGTGTACAGAACCGGAGTCATCGCGTCCAACGCGGACTTATCCCCGTTGCGCCAGCTCACGAGCAGTTGCGTGAATTCCTGCGGCGCCGACACCGTATCCCTCAGACGTAGTCAATTTCATTCTACCGGAACCGGTGTCGGAGATCTTTTAGCCGAATATCCCCGCGAACGTCGCGCCGATCAGCACCAATACGGCCCACGGCAGCAGCACCGCAAACAGCGCACCGCCGAAAGACAGCTTCTTGCCCGCGGCCGCCTTCAGCCCTATCGCAATCAAGATAATCTTCCACAACGAAAACAAGTCGAGGGAGCTCGCCAGCGCGAACTGGAACTTGTGCGGCCCATTTGGATCCATCAACGTGCCCGCGTTAAACGCCAGCGGATGCTGAATATCGAAATCGGCTGGATTCGCCTTCAGGAAGATCACCACCACCATCAGCACCGCGGCCACTACTCCGACCAGTCCGGAGTAGCACATGATGGCGAAGACCTGTTTGAACTTCACCGGGGCCGAAAGGATCCCGGCGACAATCCCCAGCAGCACCAGCGCCGCGATCAGATAGCCGATCGCCGGCCCGATCACCGCAATGACATACGCACTAACCACTGTGATCTTCTTCGTCAGGTCGGCGTTCTTGGCCATCGCATCGCGCTGCTCCTGCGGCGCCGTGGCCATGCGCTTCTCCATCTGCTGCTGGGCGATGTTGTCCCAGCCGATGCGCTGCCCCACCACCACGCAGAAGATGAGTCCAAATAGAACCGTCACCAACATGGGGACGAACCAGCTCGGCCGCTGGGCCACGTCCGCAAATGTCTTGCCGGGCTCGAAGAAGACGCCCGTGAGCCGCGCGAGCTCGCCCATTCCCGCGGGCTGGGGTTCCACTGCCGCTGCATTTTCAGGTGTCATATCAGCAAGATTGTACTGCATCTTGCAGCGCGGCGCTCGACTATGATGGATGGTTCATGCTGACGCGCGCCACCCTCGTTCTGCTGGCCATTTTCTCCTGCGCCTGCAAACCCACCGAAGAGAGCCACATGAAGGCCATCGTCGGGGCGGTCCTGATTGATGGTTTGGGCGGCCCGCCGCTCAGCAATTCCGTGGTGGTGGTGGCCGGCAGCCATATCCGCGAAGTCGGTCCATTCTCCACCGTGCAGATTCCCGCCGACGCCGACAAGGTGGATGGCTCCGGCAAGTTCCTGGTCCCCGGCCTCATCGATGTCTATCCCCAAGCCGCCGCCGGCGACGACGCCTTCACCCCCGGCCACCCCGCCACTGCGGACGCCGCCCGCGCCCAGGTGGCCCAACTGGCCGCGCGGCACGCAGGGCTTCTTCATATCTGGAAGATCGAGCCGGCCATAGCGGGAGCCGCTCTGCAAGCGGCCCGCGGCGCCGGCATCCATGCCGCCGGCCATGTCTCGACCCAAGCCGACGCGCGCCGGTTGCTGGATCTCGGCGCGGACGGTTTCATCGGCATCGTCACCGATACCGAAGACCTCGACCCTGGTTTCGTCGCCCTGCTGAGCACGCTGCAGATCTTTGTAGCGCCCCAACTGGTCGCCGTCGGTCCCGGTCCTCAACTGGACGTCGCCAAACGCAACGCCCGCCATCTGTTCTCGGCCGGCATCCCCATCGCCGTAGCTTCGGCCGGCGGCGATATCCGGCGCGAAACCGAACTGCTGGTGGACGCCGGTATCCCGCCTCTGGACGTCATCGTGGCGGCCACCCGCCACGGCGCCGCGGCGCTCCGCCAACTCAACGAGGCCGGAACCATCCAGGCCGGCAAGCGCGCCGACCTGCTGCTGCTCTCCGCCAACCCCGGAGACGACATCCGCAACCTGACGCGGGTGGCGCTGCGTATGTCGGCAGGCGATTGGGTGCGCTGATTTCCCGGAACAAATCCCGCCATTCCTGCGTATGCTGGCTTTCGAGGTCAACCATGCGCCCGCTGTTCCTGATTCCGCTCGTCGCCTCTTCGCTCTGCCTGTCGTCCTGCTACATCGATGGGGTCGGCTGGGGCGAGCATTTCAACAAGGACTTCCACTCCAGCTACCCGCTCAAGGCCGGCGGGCGGCTCACTGTCGAGACGTTCAACGGTTCCGTGGAAATCTCCGGCTGGGACCAGGACACCGTCGACATCAGCGGCACCAAGTACGGCCCCACGCAAAGCGAGGCCGATAATCTCCAGGTCAACATCGATGCCACCGCCGATTCGGTCACCATCCGTGTCCCACGCCCGTCGCTCGGCCGCAACGAGGGCGCGCGGTTCGTCATCAAGATCCCCCGCAACGCCACTTTGAGCCGGATCACCACTTCCAATGCTTCCATCCGCACACAGGATGGCGTTGGCCCGGCGCGCCTGAAGAGTAACAACGGCTCGATTCACGTCGCGGATTTCCGCGGACGTCTCGACGCCGAAACCTCCAACAGCGCCATCGAACTGCTGAATGTGGAAGGCGACGCCACCGTCCATTCCTCGAACGGCCACATCCATGCCGATCGGCTGGCCGGTTCGCTCGATGCCACCACTTCGAACGGCGGCATCCAGGCAGACCTCACGCGCCCCGACCGCTCCGTTCGCGCCGAAACCTCCAACAACAGCGTGGAACTGACTCTTCCGGCGCACTTCTCGAGCGATGTCCGCGTCAGCACTAAAAATGGCGGCATCACGCTGCGTTTGCCGGAAAGCACCAACGCGCGCGTCAGTGCGCGCACGTCCAACTCTTCCGTCACCACAGATTTTGAAATCACGGCCCACGGCGAGATCAGCCGCAATCATCTGGACGGCGTCATCGGCGCCGGCGGTCCGCTGATCGAACTCACCACGTCCAATGGCGGCATTCGGCTATTACGAAGGTAAGTCCGTGGGGCGGGCAATTCTGCCCGCAGCCGCCTTTAGGCGGCCTTTTGGGGCCGGTGTACGCAGCCTCGCGCACGAAGCGCCGGCTAAAAGCCGGCGGCAGCCAGGATTGGCTGCCCCGCAAAGCGGCATAGCCGCAACCAATAAAATGTTTGCGAAGCCCGGAGGGCGCAAGAGAATAGCCCAGCGCGCGAGCCCTGGGTCCGTATAGCAAATTTGCCAGCCCCGGCACGGGGCGAAAGTTCTTCCGCCCCGTTCCGGGGCTCGCCTGTCTTTCATGCCGTTCCCAGTGCTCACGCACTGGGCTACGATCTGATGCCCCTCCGGGGCTAGGGTTACGGCAGAATCGTCGCGCGCTGCGAAGAATTTGAAGAGGTGTAATACGTTCACCGATCCGCAGCCGAGCCGCGCGCCTTCTCCATCACCGCGATCGTCATCCACCCACTTGTCGTCGCCGCTCCCGAAGCCGATGCGTTCGGTCTTCAAGATACCATTGGCGTCCACGATCCAGTTCCGCGGAATGCTCAGCTCCGGAACCAGCTTATGCACGTAGGCGTCTGCCGCGAGCACTGGAAACGTGTACTTGTTCTCTTCGAGGAATGGCAGGATCAGGCCCAGGTTGTCGTCCATGTTCAGCGTAAGGACCGTCAGGTCTTTTCGCTCCCGCACCTTGTTAAACAGCTTCTGCAGATAAGGAAGCTCCGCCCGGCACGGCCCGCACCACGTGGCCCACAGATTGATTAGCGTGACTTTTCCCTTCAGGTCCGCCAGTTGCCAGGTCTTGCCCTCGGCATCCGCCATTTTGAAATCCGGCAGCGGCTTGTCCAGAGTGGTCCAGCCCATCGCCGAACCCACAACTGTCGTCGCTCCGGCCGGCGCTGGTCTTGGCGCCGGCGGCGGCGCGGCCTCACCCGGTTTGGTCGCCCACGCTTCAAATCCTTCCTCGGTGCCCTTCACAGCCTTCCACTGCTCGCGCAATGCCGTCTTAAGGTAATCACTATTCGAAGAGTTGTACGAGGGATTGGCAAAATATGTATTCCGGTCGGCCTCCAGAGCATCCAGCTTGCGCCCCTCCAGGTGCGCCAGTCGCGCCATGTTGTTCCAGTACAGGTATTCGGAGCTTCCCCACTGCTTTCTCTCGGCCTCCGTTGCCGATTTCATTGCCTCCATCAGCGCCGGACCCAGCTTGGCCAGCATTTCATGCGCCTTGTCGTAATTCCTGATCTTGATATAGATAGTCACCGCCGAGTTCGTTTGGGTGAGTGTAACGAAGTTAGCTTGCGCGCTCGCCGTCCGGATGCTGGGTAGGTAGAGATCCGAAACGGGCGCAGCCGGCGCTGTTGTTACCTGTACCGACGACGTATCTGCCAGCCCTTTCTCCAAGAGGTCGGGCAGTTCGCTGTAGCGCATATTGTGCTGCGAATAGAAGCTCGCGACCGTCATATACGGGGAAACAAATGCAGGATGCGCCGCATAGACCCGAATCCAATCCACGGCAGCCTGAACCGTATCTTCGAGCGGCGCATCTTGCGATCCACGCAGCGCCATGAAGCGTTCATAACGCGCTTGTGGGTCGTCAGGCCATTGCTTGATCCATTCCGCGCTCTGAAGAACAAGCCCGTCCTGGTAAGCCTCACGCTCACTCGCTTTGTAGGGGTGGTCCCGCCGCCACTGGTTGATCGCATCCGCAGCGGCGTGCAACGCGGGCGAGGCTCTTTGCGGCAAGCGCTCGTCCACCCATTTCGAACCTTCCTTGTCGCCCAGGTCCTGATACGCCTGGCTGAGCGCGTTCAGCAATAGGGGCCGCCCCTCGAAATCCAGCGCCCGCAATCGCGTCACGTCGGCGCGGATTCGCTCGCGCACCGGATCCTGTCCGGCGAGCGGCGCGCTCTTGAACTCGAGCCACCACAAAGTGGCGTAGAGCCCGAGCGCCTCGTTGTCCGTCCGCTCCGCCAGCAGCTTCCGCAAGTTGGCTGCGGCGCGTTTGACAAAATCCGAGTCGACGATGCGCCCGGCCAGAGTGTAGCCCGTCAACGACGACGGGCAACCCTTCCAGTAGCCTTCCAGATGGTTCCGCAGCTTCTGGAGGTCCAGAAACGCTGGAGCCGAATAAATCTCCGTCAGCTTCTGGTGCGCCAGCACGTAATCCGGCTGCTTGTCGAGAATCTTATCCAGCAGCGCAATCGCCTCGCGCGTATTCGTGCCCTTCAACGTGCGGGCATACAACATCTGGTACAACAGATCGTCCGCATGTGAATCCAACAGAGCTTTGTATTCCTCTTGAATCGGCTTCGCGAACAGTCCGTTCGACACGTACTGCTCCTGGTAGAACCGGTGCGCGTAGTAGTCCGCCGGGAACTGATCGCGGACTTGCCTCGCGGCCGCTGCCCGTTCTTCGAGCGGCCCCGCAGGCGGGAGTGTAGCCGTATCGATCGCGGCTTTCACATTGGGAGGAGCTTCGCAAGGCTGCGCAAGAACGGGCAACGCTGCGAGAAACAGGACACTCGCGAACCTGAATCCGGGCATACTACCTCACTTCTCTTGACACAGCACCCCACCAAGACGTTGGGCTTCCTTCTATCCCGCCAGTTGCCTCAGCACATACGGCAGGATGCCGCCATTCCTGTAATACTCCACTTCCTGCGGCGTGTCTACCCGCACCACCACCGTGAACTTCTTCTCGGCGCCGTCATCGGCCACGGCCCGCACTTCGGCCTTCCGCCCGCCGCCATTCAGCGACGCCTTCACGCCTTCGATGTGGAACGTCTCCTTGCCCGTGAGCCCCAGCGAAGCCGCCGTCTCGCCGGCCTGGAATTGCAGCGGCAGCACGCCCATGCCCACCAGGTTGCTGCGATGGATGCGCTCAAAGCTCTCCGCAATCACCGCGCGCACGCCCAGCAACGCCACGCCCTTCGCCGCCCAGTCGCGCGACGAACCGGAGCCGTATTCCTTGCCCGCCAGGATCATCAGCGGCACGCCTTCACTCTGATATTCCACCGAGGCGTCATAAATAAACATCTGCTTGCCGCTCGGCATGTGGATGGTCCAACTGCCTTCCGTGCCCGGCGCGAGCTGATTGCGCAGCCGGATGTTGGCGAGCGTGCCCCGCACCATCACTTCGTGGTTGCCGCGGCGTGCGCCATAGGAATTGAAGTCACTCGGCTGCACGCCTTGCGCGATCAGGTAACTTCCCGCGGGGCTGTCTTTGGCGATCGACCCCGCCGGCGAGATGTGGTCGGTGGTCACCGAATCGCCCAGCAGCGCCAGCACCCGCATTCCGTGGAAATCCTTCACCGAAGTCTCGGGGTCCACCATATGGTCGAAGTAAGGCGGCTTCTTGATGTAAGTGGACGCATCGTCCCATTTATAAATGTTGCCCGTCGGCACCGAGAGGCCCTGCCAGTTCGCGTCGCCGTCGAAGGCCCGGGCGTATTCGTGCTCGAACATTCCCTGGTTGATGGCCGTCCGCAAGGTGCTCGACACTTCTTCGTTCGAGGGCCAGATGTCGCGCAGATAGACCGGCTGGCCGTCGGAGCCCTGCCCCAGCGGCTCCGTCGAGAGGTCGATGTCGATGGTTCCCGCCAGCGCGTAGGCCACCACCAGCGGCGGCGACGCCAGATAGTTGGCCTTCACCAGAGGATTAATCCGTCCTTCAAAATTGCGGTTGCCGCTGAGCACCCCCGCCACCACCAGGCTCTCTTTCTGAACCGCCTGGGCGACCGGCTCCGGCAGCGGCCCGCTGTTGCCAATACACGTGGTGCAGCCGAATCCCACCAGGTGGAAATTCAGCTTCTCGAGGTACGGCATCAGGCCCGCTTCCCGATAGTAGTCCATCACCACTTTCGATCCCGGCGCCAGGCTGGTCTTCACCCACGGCTTCACCTGCAAACCACGCTCCACCGCCTTCCTGGCCACCAGGCCCGCGGCCAGCATCACCGACGGATTCGACGTATTGGTGCAACTGGTGATCGCCGCGATCACCACCGCGCCGTTCCCGATCTCGACCGATTCGCCGCCAATCGCCGCCGCGGCCCGTTTCGCCGGCCCCGGAAACGCCGCATGGAAATTCGCTTTCACGTCCGGCAACTCCACACGGTCCTGCGGCCGTTTGGGCCCGGCCATCGATGGCCTGACCGTCGCCAGATCCAGCTCCAGTGTGTCGGCATACACCGGGTCGGGCGTCGCATCGGTGCGAAAGAGCCCCTGCTCCTTGGTGTAGGCTTCCACCAACTCGATCAAGCCGGCATCGCGGTTGGTGAACTTGAGGTATGCCAGCGTCTCCCGGTCCACCGGGAAGAATCCCATGGTGGCGCCATATTCCGGCGCCATATTGGCGACGGTGGCGCGATCCGCCAGGCTCAGCGCGCTCAATCCCGTGCCATAGAACTCCACGAATTTCCCCACCACGCCCTTCTTGCGCAGAATCTGCGTGATGGTCAGAACCAGGTCGGTGGCGGTGCAGCCCTCGCTCAACCTGCCGTGCAGTTTGAAACCGATCACCGGCGGCAGCAACATCGAAACCGGTTGGCCCAGCATGCAGGCCTCGGCTTCGATTCCGCCTACCCCCCAGCCCAACACTCCCAAACCATTGATCATGGTGGTGTGGGAATCCGTTCCCACCACCGAATCCGGATAGGCTTGCCCGCCGGAGCGGAAGACCACCGGCGCGAGGTACTCCAGGTTCACCTGGTGTACGATTCCCGTGTCGGGCGGGACCACGCGGAAATTGCGGAAGGCCGTTTGTCCCCATCGCAGCAGCAAATATCGCTCGCGATTGCGCTGGAACTCGAGCTGTGCGTTGAAATCGAAGGCGCCCGACGTGCCGAACTGATCCACCTGTACGGAGTGGTCGATCACCAGGTCGGCTGGCATCAGCGGATTGGCGCGGCCGGGGTCGGCGCCCATGGCCGCCAGAGCGTCGCGCATGGCCGCCAGGTCTACGACGCAGGGCACTCCCGTGAAGTCCTGGAGCAGCACGCGCGCCGGCATGAAGCTGATTTCCTTGGTGTTAGCGCCTTCTCCCCGCGCCACGGCTTCCACGTCACGGGCGGAGACCCGGCGGCCATCTTCGTTCCGCAGCAGATTCTCCAGCAGAATCTTGATGGAAAAGGGCAAACGCCCTACATTACCCACGCCCGTCTCTTCCAAACGGGCCAGCCGGAAATACTCGTATTCACTCGATCCGGCGCGCAGCTTCGCCGAAGCGCCAAAACTGTTTTTCGACATCACCCTAATTATAGTGGCACGTGACCCTTTCAGACGCTTAGGCGCAGCCGACGCTCGCTAGCGCCAGTTGACCAGCACCTGCATGGGCGAGTTACTGGTATCCGCTACCGGCGCGATTACCAGGAAGCGCTGGCCGTCCCTGCTAACCAGAAAGTGGTTTCTGCCGCCGGCGGGAATATCGACGTCGAACAGAGGCTTGGGGATACCGGCTTCGAAGGATGTGCCGTCGGTTTTCACTTCCACGGCCATGAGGCCTTTGGCGCCGTAGTAATACAACTCCTTGCCGTCGTGCCGCCATCGCGGTTCAGTCCCTCCGTCAGTCGAGACCTGCCACTTGCCGCGAGGACGCGACGGGTCCAGGTTGAAGCCCTGCACGAAGACTTCGCGCTTACCGGATTCGGGCGAGCTATACGCCAGCCATCGGCCATGGGGCGAGAATTGACCCTGGTCAGTGCGGAATGCGGTCTTCAGGAAAGGAACCGGTTTGCGGTCTCCTTCGAAAGGCATCACATAGAGATGTGTCTGCCCGGAGGGTTGGTGGTTGTACAGAAGGTACTTGCCGTCCGGGGACCAGTCCTCCAGGTTTTTTTGCCCATCCTTGGCTTCCAGCAAGAGTTCCTCCTGGCCCGACCCATCCGCCGGTTTTTGATAGATATCTCGCTCCCCTTTGCGGTTGGAGGTGAAGGCAATGCGTGTTCCATCCGGCGACCAAACCGGGTTCAAATCGTCGGCCGGATCGAACGTCAGCCGGGTTTTGGTACCGCGCACCAGGTCGATTACCCAAATGTCGCGCGTCTTGGTCTGGGCATCCATGATGCCGACGGCCAGTTTCTTCTCATCCGGCGAGAGAGCCGGACTTGAAAAGTCCGCAAGGTCGCCCACCGCGCCCAGCTTCCTGCCGTTGCGGTCGAACCACTGGAGTCGGGATTGGGAACCGCCGCTGCCGTTGCGCCAAACCAGCACTCCGTTGGGAGAGGCTGCGAAGATGGCGGCCGACAGGGGCGAAAAGCTGGACATCATCAAAATATGATCGGCGATGGGGCGGGGCTCATCCAGCAACTTCAGGTTCCGAAGATCGAACGGCTGAGCCATGAGCACGTCCCCCCTCACAAACAACAAGTGGCCTGAGGGCACGTAGACGGCGTTGGCTAGGGTGGCGACGATCAGCTTGCGCTCGCCCCCGTCAAGCGAAGCCACGTAAATGCCGCCCAGAGCGGGTTGGGCATTCACGGACAGATACAGGTAGTGCCTTCCATCCGGCAGAAACTGAGGCCATCTCTGCTCAATTTCGCCTTTGGCGAGCGACCCCAGCGGCTTGGGTTCGCCTCCGGCCGCCGGCAGGCGGTGCAGCAGTCCCCGGATTGGGAGGAGGATTACGCCATCACGACTCCACGTCCCGCTGGAGGAAGCGCCCTGCGTCTGGCAGAGGGTGATGGGCGGCCCGCCGGCAACATCCACTTTCTGCAAAGTGGACGAGTTCAAGAATGCGATCTGCCGTCCGTCCGGCGACCAGAAGGGAAACTCCATAGAACCCGGAATGGAGAGTGGCGTAGCAGTGGATGAGCTCAGGGAACGAACGAAAAGCTGGTTGGGTTCCGTGCTGCTGGCCGCGGCGGTAAACGCGATGCGCTCGCCATCCGGCGAAACCGCGGGCAGATCGTACCAGTGGAAGCTCAGTTTATCCGGCGCGGGTATCTGGAAACGCACGGCCAGGCTCTTCGCAGGTTTCTCGCGCAGATGGGCTACGGTGAAAACCAGTGACACCAGGAACAGCGCTGTAACCGCGCCGGCCACCAGCCACGGCAGGCGTTGCCGGTTGTGGCGCTGCGCCGCGGCGGGCGCGGAAATTCCGGCCTGCGAGCCAGCTTCTCCGATCCATTGCAGTTCGCTGAGCAGATCGCGGGCGCTCTGCCACCGGTCGTCCGGGGCCTTGGCGAGGCACTTCCGGATGAGCCGGTCCAGCGCCGGCGTGGCCATCGGCTGCGCGGCGGAAACCGGTGGTGGATCGGCGGACATCAGGGCCGTGATCAAGCTCGCCTGGCTCGCGCCGGTGAAAGCCTTGCGGCCGGTGATCATTTCGTAGAGCACCGCGCCAAAGGAGAAGATGTCGGAGCGCGGGTCGCACTCCTTCCCTTCGAGCTGCTCCGGAGCCATGTATTGAAAGGTGCCGAGGATCGTGCCTTCGGTTGTGAGCGTGTGCGCGACCGTGGGCAGGGACGTGTTGCTCCCCGAAGGCGTCGGAGCCTCCGCCACTTTGGCCAGACCGAAATCCAGCAGTTTGGCGCCGGAGCTGGTGAGCATGACGTTGCCGGGCTTGAGGTCGCGGTGAATCACGCCCTTGCGGTGCGCGGCGTCCAGGGCGCCCGAGATCTGGATGGCGATGCGCAGCGCTTCGGCCACCGGCAGCGGTCCGTTGCGAAGACGCTCTTCCAGGCTTTCGCCCTCCAGATATTCCATCACCAGGAACTCCTGCGAGTTCTCGCGGCCGATGTCGTAGAGCGCGCAGATATGCGGGTGGTTCAGGCTGGAAATGGCCCGCGCTTCGCGTTCGAAGCGGTCGGTGAAACGGACGCCGCAGATCTTAATGGCTACGGTGCGGTCAAGGCGGGTGTCCCGCGCTTTATAGACGTCGCCCATGCCGCCGGCGCCCAGTGGGCCGATGATCTCATAGGGCCCCAACCGCGTATTCAGGGGTAACGCCATAGCAGACTATCATACAGTACCGGTCCGCGTCGGACGGCGCGGAGCTGAACGAAGGCAGGACCCTTCCAGGCATCCGGCTAAAGTTCCGGCACAATTGGCCGATCTAATCAATGTGTCGTCCCTGCCCCAAATCCGGGAGCCGCGAAATCGCGCCGCGCTCGAGGCCATGGTGCGGAGCTTCAGTTCTGATGCCGTCCGTTACCGGCACTCCATCCGTGAGCTCTTGGACGACGATCGCGATGCGTTTCTTACCAATGTCGTCCGCATTCTAAAATCCGATACCGATTCGCGCGCCGTCCAGTACCTGCTGGCCCTCCTGGTTTCCGAAAACCTCTTGTACGACGCGCTTTGCGATCCCGCGCTGAATCCGGAGCAGGCGCTGGCTGTAGCCCGTCTGGCCGCCCGCGTGGATCCCATGGTCGATGTAGGGGTGGCGCGGCGTCTGGCGGAGGCCGCGGTCTCCGACTCCGAAGCATCCAGCCTGGGTGATGCCGGCCGCATCCTGCAAATCCTGGGAGAAATCTCCGACGGAACCCGCATCCTGCCGTCCCTGATGCGCCTGCTGCGCAACGCCAATCCCTATCTGCGCTCCAAAGCCGTCCTGATGATCGGGCGCGGCAGCCATAGCGTAAAGTGGGTGCGGCACCGTCTGGGGGAGGCCGACGCGCGCGTAAGAGCCAACGCCGTGGAAGCCCTGTGGGGCGTCGATACGGCGGAAGCCCGCGAGTTGCTCCGCTTTGCCGCCTCCGATGGCAATAACCGCGTCGCCGGCAACGCGCTCCTCGGCTTGTACTGGCTGGGCGATTGCACGGTGATTTCCGAACTCGTGAAAATGGCCGGCCATGATGCCAGCTTGTTCCGCCTGTCAGCCGCCTGGGCAATGGGTGAAACCGGCGACCCGCGCTTTAGCGAAGTCCTGGGCAGAATGTTGGCCGATTCGAATGCCGGAGTGCGTAAACGGGCCTTTGCGGCGGTGTCTCAAGTCAAGCTGGCGGCGGCGCAGCTCGCCCAGAACCGGGAGTGGCTGGTGTCCGCTTTCCTGGTGGGAAAGGATTCGCAGAAAACGTCGCGCCGGGTACGGGTCGCAGTGGTCCCCGACAATGGCAGCGAGAACCTCAAGATCCTGCCCACACATTTCATCGTCAGCGAAGACAACCAGGCCGTCATGTCCTACCAGGTTCGCGAGATGCCGGCGCGCGAAGCCATGACCGTGATTTTTGTCTTTCCGCGGACCACTACACCGGATCTCGCGCCCTGGAACCAGGGAGCCCTCCGGTGTCTCGATTGGAAGCGCCCGACGGATCTTTGGTGCACCGTTCCCTTTTTGCCGGATGACGACTCCGCTCCCGCCCCGGGATTGGATCTGGAGTTGCCTCCCTTCTCCGCCCAACCCCAGCTCGCGGCCGCCTCCTTCACCAACCCCCACAAGCGCACGGACTGCACCGATTTCTGGACCGCGCTGTGGCGTACCGTGCGGAGTGAGGCCGGTCCGGTGCGTGGCAAGCGGCACCTGATCGTGTTCGCTCCGGGCGACATCGGAAGAATCGCCGGGCACGGTCTGGTCGCGTCGGTGATATCCTCGCGCACTTCCGTGCAGGTCATCTCCACCGGACCCAGTTCCGCGCTGCAGGATTTCTGCCGCATGACGGGCGGAACCTTCCAGATGGGCGATACCGATGCGGCCCTTGCCGATCTGGTTTCGCGGGCCTACTTGAATCTGCTGGCGCGCTACGACATCACCTACCAGCCGGTCGTTCCCAATGCCTCAGCCATCAGAGTGCGCGTGAATTCCCCCACCGGTTGGGGAGAAAGCAGCATCTCGATCCCGACCGCCGACTGACCAGGAGGGCCGACGCCCCCGTCCGCGCGCGACCCCCTGGTCGCGCTCTTGCCGGCCTTAATTCCACCCGTCAGGTCGACGACGTCGAGCAAGCGCATCCGGGCAGACGCGGCTTTATCGCGCGCCGCAGCAGAGATCTGGTGAAAAATGCGGCCTACTCTCAATGCTCACTGAACGGGGTAGGCATCCAGCTTGGTGCCACTTGCCGGGAAAAACCCATTTCCCTCTCACTTGGACACGCCAACGCTCTCGGGATGGCAATGGCGCGATTCCGGCTGCATGGCGGAACGGTCGATTGTACGCCGCCCTCGTGCAGTTTTCTCAAGAGTGGACCGGCTCCAATATCCCTTGACAAGGTACCGTTTATACTTTAAAATGTAAAGTACTTTTCATTGTGGCTTATCTCAGTGACCGGCAGTGGAGGTCTTGATGAACGTCTCACCGACGAAGCAGCCGAACGCCTTGCTTCCGCTGGCAGTGTCCCTCGCTACCCCGGTCTTGGTCGTGCCGGATGTCTAGAACGCGGCTAGCCCGCCGGATATTCAAAGGCCTCGCCGCATTCGCGATGTTAGGTGTTCTCGGAGTCGGAGTGTTGTTGGGGTCGCTCTGGCTGGAGCACAGGACCGGGATCGCACTCCCGGCGCCCACGGGGCCGTTCGCGGTTGGCCGCGCGATCTACGATTGGACCGACGAGGCGCACGCGGACATGCTCGCGCCGGTTCCGGGAGCGAAGCGCGAGCTACTTGTCTGGATCTGGTACCCGTCAGCGGCTGAGCAATCGGCCGCGATGGACGACTACGTGCCCGGCCAGATGCGGGCGGCGGCGCCTGCCGGGGGCCTGATGGGATTTCTGACGCGAGATCTATCGAATGTCCACGCGCATAGTATCCGTGACGCCGACGTATCGCCGCGGCAGCCATCATATCCGGTGGTCATCATGAGGGCGGGCGCTTCCTCCGAGGTATGGAATTACTCGTCGCTCGCCGAGGACCTGGCCAGTCACGGTTACGTCGTCGTGGGGTTGGATGCCCCTTATCGCACGCGGGCCGTGGTGTTCCCCGACGGCCGCGTGATGAGACGGATGCCGGAGAATAACCCGGAACTCTGCGAAGCGCTGGAGGGCCCGGAGCAGGACCGCTGCGTGAACAGAGTGCTGACGGCGTGGACCGGCGACATGGCGTTCGTACTGGACCGGTTGGAGCGGTTGAATGCCTCGGACGCATCCGGCAAGTTCGCGGGACGGCTCGACACGACGCGCGTGGGCGTGTTCGGCCATTCGTTCGGCGGGGCGCAAGCCGCGCAATTCTGCCACGACGATTCCAGGTGCAAGGCGGGAATAGACGTGGACGGCGCGCCCTTCGGCAGCGTCGTAACGGAAGGCATCCATCGGCCGTTTATGTTCCTTATGAGTGACCATAGCCATGAGTCCGACCCGGAAGCCGGTAAGATCCTGGCCAACATCCAATCGATTTACGATCGCTTGCCCGCTGATGGAAGGCTATTCATCGCGATCCGTGGCGCGAACCACTTCCTCTTCAGCGACGACGGGGCGCTGTTGAAGAGCCATATCGTGATGGGGACGCTCCGTATGTTAGGCATGGTCGGTATCGACGGACGCCGCCAGCTTGCCGTTACGGCGTACTGCGTGCACAGCTTTTTCGATGCGTACCTCAAGGGGGCGAGCGTTTCGCGGCTCAAGATTTCCTCTCCGCTTTACCCCGAGATCCAATATCTCGATTGATCGCCCACGCCACATAGCCGCGTAGCCGAGTCGTAGATGTGTGTTCCGCCAGGAGAACAGGCGTTGTGGACGAAAACCAGGCTCTCCGGAAAGTGGCCAGCCGGCAGGCAGCCCGGCCGCTCCTAACCGGCTTAAGCGAGCAGTATCTGGCCAAGTCCCATGACCGTGAGATTTTAGCCCATTGGAATACCGCTTCCTGACGCGCACGACTCGGATCAGAGCCGCGAACGTAAGAGAGCGTTGCCGGCCGACGGAACAACTTCTAGCGGTCAGCACACTAGTCCCTCCACTCCATCGCCAGCCGCACCAGCGTTCTTACCGGAACCCCCGATGGCCCTTTTGCCAGATAGGGCTTCGAGTCGTCCAACCAGGCCGTCCCGGCGATATCCAGATGGACCCACGGCGTATCTTCGGCGAACTCTTTCAGGAAAATCGCTGCGGTGATGGCGCCCCCCCAACGGCCGCCCACGTTGGCCAGATCGGCAAAGGCGCTCTTCAGGTATTCCTTGTAATCGTCCTCGAGGGGCATGGCCCACATGCGTTCGCCTTCGCTTTTGGCGGCCGCCAGCACGCGGTCGCGCATGCCGTCGTTATTGGCGAACAGCCCGACATTCAAATGCCCCAGCGCCACCACAACGGCTCCCGTGAGAGTAGCCGCATCCACCAGGTGAGTGCACCCCTGGCGCCGCGCGTAAGTCAGCGCATCCGCCAATATCAGACGGCCCTCCGCGTCGGTGTTGATCACCTCGATACTCTTGCCGGACATCGCGGTCACAATATCGCCGGGACGCTGAGCCCGGCTTCCGGGCATGTTCTCCACGCACGGAATGAAGGCCGTCACGGCGATCGGCGGCCGCAGTTGCGCGATGGCCCGCATGGCGCCCAGCATGGCTGCGCCGCCCGCCATGTCGTACTTCATTTTCTCCATGCCATCGGCCGGTTTGATGGAGATGCCCCCGGTATCGAAGGTCACTCCTTTGCCCACCAGGCCCAGATGCGCCGCGCCGCCGGGGGTTTCCGGCCGGTACCGCACCACAATCAGGGCAGGTGGCTCCGCGCTGCCTTGTGCCACCCCGAGCAGCGCACCCATGCCGAGCGCTTCCATTTGCGCGGTCTCCAGAACTTCACACTCAAGGTGGAATTCGGACGCCATCTGGCGAGCGGCTTCCGCCATTTTTGCGGGCGTCAGCCGATTGGCCGGCTCGTTTACCAGGCTGCGCGTGAAATTTTGGGCTTCGCCCAGAATCTGTCCGCGCCGGGCAGCAACTTCCAGCCCGGACGCCGGCGGCGTCACCACTGCGAATGAATCGGCGGCCTTCTTGTCGTCGCCGGTCTTGTAGCGGTCCGGTTCGTAATCACCCAGGATCGCGCCTTCGAATGCGGCGCTGACGTATTCCACTCCAGACTGTCCGGGGTCAAGAGCCAGGGCGATCCGCTTCAGCGACTTGGCTTTCAAATAGCGGACTGCGGCGCCCGCGACCCTGCGGAGCTCCGCGGAATCGAACTTTTCCGGCTTCCCAGCGCCAGCCATGAGCACCCGGGCAGCAGCCACCCCTGCCGGGTGGTGTAATAGTGTGAATTCCTGCACCTTGCCGGTGAGTTCCCCTGCATCACACAATTCACCAGCGCCGAAGCGCTCCTCCCTCTTGCCCTCAAAGGCCAGCACAATCAATGCGTCGGCCTCAATCTGTTCAAATGGCTTACTTTCGATAGTAGTCTGCATCACTCTTGATTGTCCCGAACCCAGGGGTCCGCCCGCAATGGCTTGGGCTTCCATTTTACGGATTGTGTCCTTGTTCATGCCTGGTAAGGCGATAAAACTGTGGTACACTCGTTCATGAGGCCTCCCTGGGGACAGAGTTTTCCAAAACCTGTAACTACGCGCTAGCGAGAATCGTCCAATAGGCGTAGCGAAGTGAACGGTTCTCTGATAGGGAGGGCTGGTGGACCAAAATGGCTGACTTGTCGCAACCCAACAATCCGGTACCCGGAAGCGCCGAAGATCATCTGTCGCGCCTTCTGGTGGACGGCGAGGGGGAGCCGTGGTATAGCTCTTTCTTCCGCAACGTCAAAGAGACCTTCAACCCCCCCAAACTTCCACCTCTGGAGATCACGTCGAAGCCTGTGGCCGTGAAGGACATCTGGGGCCTTTATGGCCGCCAGAATAAGTCGTTCATGATGTCGACCGGTTTTCAGGTCGCAGTCGTATTGGTGGTATTGCTTCTAGGAACCAACAAGAATGTTCAGGATGCGGTCAAGAAGAACATCCTGTTCATGCCGATCACCGATACTGCTCTGGATCAAGCCAAAATGCAGCCCAAGAAAGACATGGGCGGCGGTGGCGGCGGCGATCGTTCTGCTTTGCCGGCAAGCCGCGGCAAGTTGCCACCCAGAGCGCTTCGTCAATTCACGCCCGCGGTTGCGGTGTATAACAATTTGAATCCCAAGCTGCCGATGGATCCCACCATCATCGCTCCGCCGGATGCCAAGTTGCCCGACTGCCCCGGCTGCCTGAACTATGGCGACCCGCTCTCCAAATACACCACTCCTTCGAACGGTACTGGTTCGGGCGGCGGTATCGGTTCGGGCCACGGTGGCGGCATCGGCTCGGGTAATGGCGAAGGTTACGGCCCCGGTTCCGGCGGCGGCGTTGGCGGTGGCGCTTTCCGCGTCGGCAACGGTGTGACGGCGCCAGTCCTGCTCTACAAGAAAGAGCCTGAGTACTCGGAAGAAGCCCGCAAGGCGAAGTATCAGGGCACGGTGGTTCTCTATGTGCAGGTCGATACCTCGGGAAAAGCCATCCACATGAAGGTTCTGCGCAGCCTCGGCCTGGGTCTGGACGAAAAGGCCATGGAAGCCGTGCAGCAGTGGAAGTTCAAGCCCGGCTATAAGGATGGCAAGCCGGTTATTGTGGAAGCCCAGATCGAGGTCAACTTCCGCCTGCTGTAAGAAAAGCGATTCTCGACGCCGGTGGCTTTTCGGCCGCCGGCGTTTTTATTTTGTCGCGCCGCTGCACTGCTTGCACGGGCAGATGCTGCGAAAGTGCTCGTACGAATAAATCCCCGAATTGTGGCCGTCGCTCCAATTGATGCGAATGGCGTAGTTGCCGACCCCTTCCACCGCGAGCATCTTGAGCGCCGGCTTAAACATCGGAAAGGGCGTGCTGGGCGCGCCGGTCTCGGGCTTCCGTGGCTCTGTCCCGTGGGCGCCGGTGCAAGACGCGCATGGACACTTGTCGCGCAACCAGGTGAGACCATAATCGCTGTGGTGCCCGTCTTTCCAGTCGATCTGGATTCCCTTGGACTTGGAAATGGCTATGTGTTCGGGGTCGGTTGAAAGAGACATGGTCAATTGAAAAGCCGTTCGACGTCGCGTACACCGGAAATCCGCCTCATGGCGGCCACCAGCTTCTCCAGTTGCTTCTTGTCACGGACGTCGACGGTCATCTCGACAATACCGCCGTCGTGGTCCGTTTCGGTCTTGGCTTCCAGGCTGCGGATGTTGGAGTTCTCGTCGGAGAGCACCGAGGTCAGTTGCATCAACATGCCCGGACGGTCGTCCGTGTGGATCACGATGCGCACCGGGAACGCGTCTTCGGCGGCGCGCGCCCACTCCACCTCGATCTTGCGCTCCACGTCGTACATCAGGCTCTGCACGTTGGGGCACATCCGCGAATGCACCGCCACGCCTTTGCCGCGCGTCACGTAGCCCACAATGGCTTCGCCCCGGATCGGGTTGCAGCACTTGGCGCGGTAGACCATCAGGTCGTCCATGCCGCGCACCTTGATCACGGAATCGCCATCGTGGGGCCGGCCGGGCATGGGCGCTCCCGACGGCTGTGGTGCGTTAACGCCACCGTCGCCGCCTGGGCCCTTCTCCTCGACATCCTCCTTCACCACGCCGGGCGCAACCTTGCTGAGGATTTGCCGCGCCGAAAACCGCCCGTACCCGAGCGCCGCGTACAGGTCTTCCATCTTGCTGTACCCGTATTCGGACGCCACATTCTCCAGTTCGGCGCGCGCCACTCTGCCAAGTTGCACACCCAGCCGGCGGGCTTCCTTCTCGAGGTACTTCTGCCCGATGTCGATGGCTTTCAGCCGCTCGCTGGCATTGATCACGTGCTTGATCTTGTTCCGCGCGCGCGAGGTCTTGACGAAAGCCAGCCAGTCCTTGCTGGGCTCGTGGCCCGACTGGGTCATGATCTCGACGATGTCTCCATTGCGCAGGCTGGAGCGCAGCGGAACGATCCGCCCGTTTACTTTGGCGCCGGTGCAGGTGTGCCCCACATCGGAGTGAATCGCGTAGGCGAAATCGATGGGTGTGGCGTCGCGCGGCAGCACCAGCACTTTGCCCTTGGGCGTAAACGTATAGACTTCCTCCGGGTAGAGGTCCACTTTGAGCGTGGACATAAACTCGGTGGGATCTTGTACGTCGCGCTGCCATTCCACCAGGTGGCGCAGCCAGACGATCCGCTGATCGTCGGCGGCGGGGCCTTTGCGGCCCTCCTTATACTTCCAGTGGGCCGCGATGCCTTCCTCGGCGATGCGGTGCATCTCATCGGTGCGAATCTGCACCTCGAACGTCTGGCCATGCGGCCCCACCACCGAAGTGTGCAGCGATTGGTAGAGATTGGGCCGCGGGATGGCGATGAAATCTTTGATGCGGCCGGGAATCGGCCGCCACTTATTATGGATCACGCCCAGCGCCGCGTAACAGTTCTTGACCGAATCCGTGATGATGCGAAGCGCCATCAGATCGTACACCTGGTCCACCGTGATCTTTTGACGGCGCAGCTTCTGGAAGATCGAGTAGGGCCGTTTGAGGCGCCCGTCGATGCGCGCCGGGACGGCCTCATGGCGCAGTTCGGTCTCAACCTCCTGACGGATCTCTAACAGGAACTTTTCGTTCGAGTGGCGGCTCGCCTCCACGTACGCCAGAATCTCGCGGTAAGCGTCTGGTTCGAGGTGCTGGAACGCCAGGTCCTCGAGTTCACCGCGTATCTTGCCCATTCCCAGCCGGTGCGCGATGGGCGCATAGATCTCGATGGTCTCGCGCGCGATGCGTTCGCGCCGCTCCGGGCTGAGGTATCCGAGCGTCCGCATGTTGTGCATGCGGTCGGCCAGCTTCACCATGATCACTCGGATGTCTTCCACCATGGCCAGCAGCATTTTGCGGAAACTTTCCGCCTGCCGCTCCTCGGCCGAGAAGAAATCCAGCTTGGAGAGTTTGGTGACGCCATCCACCGAGCGCGCGACTTCTTCACCGAACTCCTTCAGAACCTGCTCCACGGTGACGCTGGTATCTTCCACCACGTCGTGCAGCAGGCCGGTTTGCATGGCCACTTGGTCCATGCGCATGTCGGCCAGGATGTGCGCCACCATCAGCGGATGCATCATGTAGGGCTCGCCGGAGTCCCGCGTCTGGCCTTCGTGATACTTGCGCGCGAAGCGAAAAGCCCTTTCGAGGCCGGTGAGATCGTCCTTGGGCCGGTACTCGCGGATCTTACCTTCCAACTCCCGGTAGAGATGTTCCACCGGATCGGGAGGCGGTTGCGGAGGCAGGCTTTCGGAAAGACTCGCGGGCTCTGATGCCACTGTACCTCGATTGTAGCAGGACGATCGTGGGGCAGACCCCTGGTCGGCGGCCGACGCCCCCGTCGGCCTGCTCGGGTTGGCAAAATGCGATACCCGTGGCTCCGGCTGCGGACGAGGGCGTCCCGCGCAGACCAGGGGGTCTGCCCACTGCAGACCAAAAACATTACGGGGAGCCCCTCCCGTGGAAGAGACTCCCCGCATTAGGAACCGAAATGAGTGCCGGGACTATTTGGTCTCGGTATTGATGCCGCCCGCGGTCTTGCTCTTCTTCTCAGCCTTGATCTTCTTGGTCGCCAGATTCTTGTCCACCCAATCGTTCGCGATCTTGATCTGCTGTTCGTACTCTTCTTTGCTGTCCGCCAGATCGGCGCGCTCGCGGATCAGCAGGTTCTCGTAAGCCATCGCATCGTCGTACTCTTTGTCGATCTCGAGGGCCTTATCGAGCGCCTTCAAGCCGTCGTCGATGACCGGACCGAAACGTGCCTTGAGATCTTCTTTGACCTTCTTGTCTTTGATGGGCCCGGGGTCTTCGAGCTTCATCCCGAGCCCCATGCGGGCTGTCCCGTACGCCGGATACCACTCCGACCAGGCGATGAAACCCAGGCTGTAGTATCCCACGGTGTTGTTGGGATCGACGCTGACCAGCCGCTGATACCATTCACGTGCTTCGGTCCACTTCTTCTGGTACAGATACAGGGAAGCGATCGATTGGATAGCCAGCGTGTTCTTCGGGTCCAGTTTGAGCACCTCGCTGAACTGGTCGTAGGCCGCCTTGGCCATATTGTTGTTTTCGGGCGACTCCGCGCCCGGGATGTACTGCTGCAGGTACGCCATGGCCAGGTACAGCCGTGCCGTCGGAAAGTTCGGATCCAGCTCGACGGCCGTTTTGAAGTGCTCCACGGATTCAGGATACTGAGCGTTCTTGAAGGCCGTGACACCCTTATTCAACTGATCGCGGGCCTGCAGCTTCTGGCAGCCCGTTCCCATGACCGGAAGGCTCATCAGCACGGCGGCCAATGCAGCCACGGGCAGGATAGACGCCAATTTGCGCATTTAATTACCGGCCTCCGTCTTATCCGTCATCAGGCCGACTTTGTCGATGCCGGCGCCGTGAGCGATATCGATCGCCTTGGCCACCCACAAGAAATCCAGATCCGTCGCCCCCTTCACAAAGACTACCCGTTCGGCGCGGGTCTTGAAAATCTCTGTGAGACGCGGACCCAAGTGAGCCTCATCGGTATCTTCGCCGTTGATCGCGAACTTGTGGTTGGAATCGATGATGATGACCACCGTGCGCTGGTCCGATAAGGTCGCCTTTTGACCGGGCGGCGGCGGCTGAGGCACGAGGGCCTCGAGGCCCTTCGGCGTCAACGGGGTGATCACCATGAAGATGATGATGAGCACGAGCAGGACGTCGATCATCGGCGTCATGTTGATGTCGGATTTGGGACCGCCGTGTCCACCGACTGCCATTCCCATAAAAATGCTCCTTTTATGAATCCCTGTTACTTGGCTTCGGGCGCGGGAGTCGAGCCCGCGGCGCCCTCTGCCGGTTTGCCCTTTTCCTGCAACTGCTCGGTGAGCAGACCCAACTGGTCCACGCCGGCGGCACGCAGGTTGTCCACTACGTCCACCACCTTCTCATAACGAGCCCGCTGGTCGGCCCTCACGAAGACCGTCTTGTCGAGCTTGTTAGTGAGCATGTCCTTTACCTTGGGCGGAAGATCCTCGGGCAGGATCAGGTTGCTGCCCAGGTAGACATGGCCATCGCGCGTGATGGCCACCATCACGGCATCGCTCTTGTCGGCCTCGTGCATGGCGATCGGGTTCCTGGTCTTCACCATGTCTACGGTCACGCCCTTCGACAACATCGGGGTGATGACCATAAAGATGATCAGCAGCACCAGCATGACGTCCACCATCGGAGTCACGTTGATGTCGGCCACCGGAGGCGGTGAAACCCGCTTCTTCATTTCGCTAGTTGCCATCGTCTTCTCCCTGGGGAATCGGCCGAAACCACGGGAGCCCCTTGCGGAGCTCCCGCATTTCAACTCGCCAAATTCCCGATTCTCGTACTCGGCACCTTCGAGCGCTACTTGCGTACGCCGCGCTGCGAACGCTTCAGGAAATAGTCGATCAATTCGGAACTGGAATTCCCCATCTCCACGTCAAAGGCTTCAATCTTGCCCGTAAAGAAGTTGTACATCCAGACCGCCGGGATGGCCACGAACAGACCGATAGCGGTGGTCACCAGGGCTTCCGAAATACCCCCGGCCACGGCGCCCAGACCGGTGGACTTCTCGGTCGAAATGCCGCGGAACGCGTTGATGATGCCAACCACCGTTCCCAGCAATCCCACGAACGGCGCCGTGGAACCGATGGTAGCCAGGCCGCCGATGCCGCGCTTCAATTCGGCGTGCACGATGGCTTCGGCGCGTTCCAGAGCCCGCTTGGAGGCTTCGATCTCTTCGCCCGGGATTTCAGAGCTGATCTGATGAGCCTGGAACTCCTGCAAACCGGCCACCACAACCTTGGCGAGGTGGCTCTTCTTGTAACGGTCCGCGATCTTGACGGCTTCGTCCAGTTTGCCCTCGCGCAATGCGCCGGCCACCGCCGGAGCAAATGCGCGCGACTGTTTACGGGCAGCGCTGTACGCCATCAGACGGTCTATCATGACGCCAATGGAATAGGCCGACATGAGAAAGAGTCCGATAACGATGATCTTGGCCATCAGACCCATTTGTAGCCACAAAGAGCGCACATCGAAACCTACCGCCGCCTCTTGGAGCAAATAAAGCGACCAAACTTGCAATTGCAAAAACATTGTTTTATCTCTCTCCTGCGAGTTGAAGTTGTACTAATAACCGACGTTCGAGCTGCCGCGCCGGGTTACTACTGGTTCAAGGTAAAGTTTACGTCAATCGTGGTTTCCACCTGCACCGGCTCGCCGTTCAGCAAGGTGGGCCGGTAAACCCACTGTTTCACCGCATCCATGGCAGCCGTAATCAACAAAGCCGGCCCGCCGAGGGAGTGGAGCTCCTGGATGGTCCCATCCTTGGCAATGATGGCGGCCAGGTGTACGACGCCCGAAACACGCGCCGACTTGGCCAATTGCGGATAGATGGGCTGGACTCTTTTGAGGACCATGGCGGCCTGAACATTGCCGCCCACTTTGATGCGCTGCGGGGCAGCTTCCTTCTTGGGCGCCGGCGGAGGCGGAGGCGGCGGAGCCGCCGTCGGGACCGCGCCGATGATGCCGCCGAGCACGCCGCCCATGGAGCCACCGGCTACGCCACCGCTCACGCCGCCGACCACGCCACCTACACCCGCGGAGGAAGGCGGAAGCTCTTCTTCTTTAATATTCGCGATTTCCTTGGGAACCACCTTCGGCGCCATCAGTTTCCCGGCATCGAACTGCCGCGGGATGACCTTCACGACTTTCACCGGAGGAGCCTGCGCCGGAGGCGGCGGCGGAGGAGGCGGCGGAGGCGGAGCCACCAGGAAACTGCTTAGGGTATTTGCGGGAAGTACGTCCGTGTAGATCAAAGGGATAATCACCGCTACCACAATCAGCAAGATCTGCCCGGCGAATGAAACCATCACCGTCCAGGTCTTGTTCGTCTTTCCCACGCCGTCTACGAATGTCTGCTCAAACATTTCGACTCCTTTCCATTCCCACCGCCACGGCCGCAATCCCCGGAATTCCCATGCGCCCGCAACGGTTCCTATTTCATTTCGCCGCCTTGGTCGGACTCTTCCTCGCCGTTTCCACCCGCGGCGCCGACGGCCCCGTCGATCCGGAACCGGACCTCTTCGGCTTGTCCGTGTAGTTGTGCCAGAACAACACGATCGGACTGGCCACGAACACCGAAGAGTACGTACCCACAATGATTCCGCAAACCAGCGCGAACGAGAAGCCGCCCAGCACCGGCCCGCCCCAGATGAACAGCGCGATCACCGTCAGGAACGTGAGTCCCGAAGTCATGATCGTCCGGCTTAGAGTCTGGTTGACGGCCCGGTTCATCACGGTTTCCAAATTCTCGCGATGCGAAAATTTCAGATTCTCGCGAATTCGATCGAAGATCACAATCGTATCATTCATCGAGTAGCCCACCAGGGTCAGTAGGGCCGCGATCACCGTCATCGAGATTTCTTTATTGAAGAGCGAGAACAACCCGATGGTGATCAGCGTATCGTGGAAGCACGCAATCACCGCGCCCAGGCCGTAGATCCACTCAAACCGGAAGGCGATGTAGGCCAGCATTCCCGCCAGCGCGTACAGCGTGGCGAGCACGGCCTTCTGCCGCAACTGCGCACCCACTTTGGGACCTACCATTTGCGCGCCCATGACGTGAAAATCCGAGAGGTAACACTCCTGCCGAAGAGTGCTCATAATACCAGCATTCATTCCCGAAACGGAGGCCACCTGGTTGAAATCGGTAATCAGCCCGGAGTGCTTGGTATTGATCTCGTCCAGGAGGTTCGCCACCACCGCCTGCAATTGGTCTTCGCTCATGGCGACGCCCGCGCGCGCCAGCGGCTCCCGCAACCGGGTGGCAAGAGATTCGCGGGAAGCGTTGTTGAGATCCAGTTTGCCGCTGTCGGGCTTGCCGAACGTGGCGGTCAATACCCGCTCCATGTCCTGGCGATTGGCCGCCAACTGGCCTTCCCCCTGGCCCTTGGCCTCGGTGGCGATCTCCACTTCGTTCGTTACCCCGCCACCGCTGAGGTCTTGCACGCTGACTTCTCCCTTGACCTGGTTCAACATCGCCTGCCGGATCTTGTTGTCCGGCGGCGGATAGGCGAACTTGACCTGCATCAGCGCGCCTTCCTTGAAGTCGATGCCGTACTTCAGCCCGCCCTTCACCAGGACGCTTGTCAGACCGGCCACCGAGAGCACCAGCGAAGCAATAATGAAGGGCCACTTCTTGCCCAGAAAATCATAGTTCGTGTTCTTGAATAATTCCATCGAGCGTTTGCCGTGCCGGTGCGCTCCATTAAGTGAGACACCAGCCCTTTATACTTTGTTCCCGTCAGCGCGAGGCGTATTCCGCCCCCGGCGCTAAATACTCAAGGTCTCCATCCTCCGCTGCCCCGACAATTGGTAGTCGAAAATCGTCCGGGAGACGAAAACCGCAGTGAAAATATTGGCTATCAGACCGATCGTCAATGTTACAGCAAAACCGCGCACCGGTCCTTCCCCAAACAGAAAAAGAAACGCACACGAAACCACCGTCGTGACGTGGGTGTCGACGATGGTCCACCACGCCTTGCCGAATCCCGTGTCAACCGCCGCGAGGACTCCCTTGCCGGTCCGCAACTCTTCGCGTATCCTCTCGAAAATCAGCACGTTGGAATCCACCGCCATGCCGATGGTCAGGATCACGCCGGCGATTCCAGGTAAAGTCAAGGCGGCGTGGAAGTACGAGATGGCCGCCAAAAGGATTACCGTGTTCAACACCAGCGCCAGTACGGCGTTTACTCCGCTACGCTTGTAGTAAAGCAGCATTACGGTCACCACCGCCACCAGTCCGGCGATACCGGACACGATGCCCTGGTGAATCGAGTCGGCTCCCAGCGATGGTCCCACCGAATTCTCTTCCAGCGGCTTCACTCCCGCAGGCAGCGATCCCGACCGCAGGTATCGTGACAGATCGGTAGCTTCTTCCTCGCTGCCCAGGCCCATAATGCGGCCGGAATCTTCGATCTTCTCGTTGATGGTGGCGACGCTGACGATTTGGCTGTCGAGGATCACGGCCAGCTTGTCGTTGACGTGTTCCCCGGTGAACTTGCCGAATTTCTTGCCGCCGTCCGGAGAAAGCGTAAAGCTGGTCTGCCACTTCCTCACATCGTCCTGGCCCGAGCGCGCGTTGCGCATTTCCCTGCCTGTAATGACCGGGATTTTGTTCACCAGGAACCATTCCGGACCCTGAGATCCGGCCCGCGGCTTGGCCGGCACCAGCCTTTCATTCAGCGGCAGGATGCCGCCCAATGCCGCCAGCCCAGCCTCGCGGCTGGGGAAGCCGGTGTCGTGGTTCTTGTCGACGCCCGTAATCTCAAGCATGGCGGTGGTGCCGATCAACTGCTTGGCGCGCGCCGGATCGTCAACCCCGGGCAACTGAATCAGAATCTGATAATCGGAACCGGATTGGCCATACTGCTGAACCGACGATTCCGCCACGCCCATACTGTTGATGCGGTTGTTGATCGTGTCGATCGTTCGCGCCACCGTCTCGCGCTTCAGATCCCTCAGATCGGACGGCTTCATCTTCATGGAATAGTCGGTGGAGTTGAGAGTCGTCAGGACGTAGGTGGAATAATTCGCGCCGATGAGGTTGCGGAAGTCGCCCGATTGCGTGGCCACGATGCCCTTGACGGTGATGACCACATTGTCCGCGTCGGCCACCGTATGGGCGTCGCTGACATCCATGCTGGTCCAACTGATGTTCTGCTTCTTGAGCTCTTCCTGCAGGCGCTCGATCGACTGGCGGGCATCTCCCACTGCGGCATCTTGCACCTGGACTTCCATCACGAGGTGGCTGCCGCCCTTCAAGTCCAGACCCAGGCGGATGTTCTCCTTCAGGTTGTCGAGCAGCTCCGTCTTGGACTTGGGAATACCGATGATCCCAAAAATACACACCAGGATCGTCACAACAATAATCACCGTTCGCGTCGTCAGGTTCTTTCGCATGGGAGTTAAATGCCTGTTAAATAGGTTTTCGTACTACTTCTTGCCTTCACTCGAGATCAGGCTCGAGACCGAGGCTCGCGTAACCTGGATTTTGATGTTGTCCGGCTTCACGCGCAATACCAGCGTCTGGTCGTCATCGTCGATGGCGACGATCGTGCCGACGATTCCTCCGCTGGTGGTCACCGTGTTGCCATTTTGAAGACCCGCCAGCATTTTCTGCGTGTTCTTTTTCTGGCGCTGCATGGGAAGGAACAAGAGAAAATAAAAGACTCCGAAAATCAGCAGGATCGGGAGCAATCCCACGAGGGAGGAGCCGGACGGCGCCGTTTGCAGAAAAAAGTTTAGGAGCACGTTGTGACCAAATCGGGGCTACCCGGCGTCAACCGCGGCCGAGCGCACACACCGCAAGTATTCTGGAAATGTAAACGATATTATAGCGTGCCTGATCTCACCCATTATGTCAAGGTAGCGTTGCAGGTTGTGGCGCGTCGCCAGGGACGCGTATAGGATCTCTCCGGATAAGAACAAATGGCGAAGATAGGCCCGCGAATAGTTGCGGCAAGTATAGCACTCGCACTTCTCGTCGATCGGACGCGGGTCGTCCCGGTAGCGCGAGTGCTTGATAATGACGCGGCCTTGCGACGTGAACAGGTAGCCGTTACGGGCGTTGCGTGAGGGCAGCACGCAATCCATCATGTCCACCCCGCGGGCCACATACTCGGGCAATTCGTCGGGCATCCCGACTCCCATGGCATAGCGCGGGCGGCTGCGCGGAAGAATCGATTCCGTGGCTTCCACCATTTCCAGGCTGAGCGGCCGGGGTTCGCCCACCGAAAGACCCCCGATGGCGTAGCCGTCGCTATCGAGATCCAGCAGGGCGGTGGCGCATTCCCGCCGCAGGTCGGGGAACAGGGAGCCCTGCACAATGGGAAACAGCGCGTGGCGGGTGGGGCTCTCGGCCACGCGGCCGCGGTAGTGTTGGTTGGCCTGGCGGGCCCATCGCAGCGTGCGCTGCATGCTTTCGCGGGCGTATTCGTGGCTCACGGGGTATTCGGGGCACTCGTCCAGCGCCATCAGGATATCGCTGCCGTACGCCAGTTGGGCGTCCACGGTGGATTCCGGCGTGAAGGTGTGGAGATCGCCGTTGAGGTGCGACTGGAAGACCACGCCCTGGTCGGTGATTTTGCGAAGCCCTTTGAGGCTGAAGACCTGGAATCCCCCGGAATCGGTCAGGATCGCGTTGGGCCAGGACATGAAGCGGTGCAGCCCGCCCATCTGGCGGATCAGTTCGTGGCCCGGGCGCACGTAGAGGTGATAGGTATTGGCCAGCAGGATCTTGACGCCCAGATCCTCGGCCAGGTCGCGTTGGGTGAGCCCCTTGACGGTAGCCTGCGTACCGACAGGCATGAAAACGGGAGTTTCGATGGTGCCGTGCGGCGTATGGAGCAGACCCGCGCGAGCGCTCGTGTGAGGGCATTCGGCGACCACTTCGAAGGAGATCTGGGGCAAATCAGATTGTAAACTAAACCCAATTTGAGCCGCCGATAAACACAGATGAACACGGATAAGATATTTTGTTTTCGATCTGCGTTAATCGGCGTTCATCGGCGGCCAATCTTTTCTTATCAACCCGCTAGAAGATTTTTACCCACAGGAACTTCCTCGGATTCTCACGGAAATCGCGCAGCGTGTCGCGCAGCTCGCGGGCTTCGCCGTTCAGGTTCTCGTAAATCGCCGGAGTGAGGAGCATCGGGTTGCTGTTTAGTTCGTCCACACCCTCGATCCATCCGGCCAACTTTTGATTCCACTCGGCGTACTGCGCCTCCGATTGCAGAAACGGGCCGCCACCCAGGGCCGCGACGGATTTGTGGAGGTCCCGCACGCTGGCCAGAAGCTGCTCGTACTGGCCGCTGTCGCGCAACAGCCGCCCGAAATCGCCCTGCCCCGATTCGAGCTGCGCCAGGCTCTGGTCCAGGTGTGCCAGCAACTCGCCGGCCTGTCGGTGCATTTGGTCGCTGTTCAACAGGTTGCCCACGGTAGTATTCGTGCCGACCGCTGCCAGGATTCCAGCGTGCAGTTCCTTGAGGCGCCGGCTCAGGTCGTTGTAAAACTCCGTGCCTTGAAAAAACATTCCGAACTGGCTGCGACCCTGCTCGAGATCGGTCAAGACTGCATCCACCACGCGCAACTGCCGGGTGAACTGGGTCAGATCGAGACTCTTCACCAGCTCGGGCTGGATCTTGTAGATCAACTCGCCCCCGTCCCGGATCGCTTGAGCAGCGGTTCCGCTGGTGACGTCGACGAACTGATCCCCCACCAGCGTATCGGCGCTTAACTGCGCCACCGAATCGGCGGTAAAGCTGGCCAGGCGCTCGCGCGTGATGGCCAAGGTCACGCGGACGATGCGATCCGCCTGGTTGGAACCGGTGAGCTCTACCGCGCTCACCTTGCCGACATCGATGCCGTCGACGCGGACCGGCGAACCTTTTTCCAAACCAGTGGCGTCGGGAATGTAGAGATAGATCTGGGCTCGCTGTTCCAGCAGGGAACCGCCGGTCAGCAGATACACCATGGTGCCCAGGACCGCCATCGCCGCCAGGCAAACGGCGAGCACCCGGAACTTCGCCCATTTGACGTGGCCAGCCGACGGCATTCTCTCGAATTGTACCGCGCCACCCCGCCTCGTCGCGGGTTACAATAAGTGCGTTTGAAGATCCGATCCAGGAAGTTCGAGGGCCGTTGCGCCAGGCACAAGCGCTACAATCCCGCCGTCGACGGCCAAGGCGGTATCAAGGCTGGCTGCGTGCGATGCAACCTGATCTTCGAGATCTGGCAAGCCTCCCTCAAGCTCAACCAGTTGATCCGGAAATTCGATCCCAGCCACGACGATTTGCAGCGCCCTGCCAAGCCGAAACCGCCGGCCACCGATCCGCGGCAGATGAGCCTGATCCCGGAATAATGAAGCCAGCCGCCTGGTTGCTCCCCAAGACTCCGGATCAATAGTGATACCGGCAGGCGACTATCCGAATCTTGTCTTGCAATACCTCGTAGACAAGGCGATGTTCCCGATCGATTCGCCTGGACCAGCAGCCTTTCAATTCATGCCTCAAGGGTTCGGGCTTACCGGGGCCGGCAAAGGGCTCTCGCTGAACATCCCGGATCAGACGGATGATACGAAGGGCCTGCGCCCGATCATGTTCCACCCACCATGCCAGGTCCTCGAAAGCAGCGCCGTCAAATTCCAAGATTCTCAATGGCTTCGTCCAAAGAGAGACCTTGTTGACGCTTTCTGGCTTCCAGAAGCCGGCGCTTCATCGCTTCCGACTTTAGGAGGTAGGCGGTTTCCCGTTCGGATTCGATTTCGCGCCACAACGAGATCGGTACAATCGCGGCGGTCGGCTCTCCGGTCTGGTTGAAAACGTACTGGACCTCAGCTTCCATCATCAACTACAGTGTACTTCTTCAGTGCCCGCGCGGGGAGTAAGACTGGCGGAATCCCTACTGCAACGGGATCAGCAAGTGGAACCGTTTGTTGGAACCCCAGCGATACACCTCGAAATCGCTGTCCAAAGTCAGAATGTCGCCGGTTCCCATCTCTCCCGCCAGATGAACCAGACACGCGTCCGCAAGGTCAACCTCGCGGCCCGAATACCGACGGAGAATGCGTCGCACTTGCCCTGCGGCGCCGGACAGGCGGAACGGAATCTGAAAGGCTCCCGACTCCACATTCTTGAGAATCTCCTCCGCGGCGCCAGGCAGGTGCCGAAGCAGGTAGCAACTCTCTGCGATCACCGCCTCGCACGTCACCAGGGGCGCCGCCAGCGTGTCGAGGCTCTCCTTGCAGGCCAGGTGATATCGTTCGCTGCGATCCAGCAATGCCACGATGGCGCCCGTATCGAGCAGTATTGACGTCAACGCCCAAAACCTTTCAGATGCTTCTTGTTCGAGCCGAGGTCCGGTATCCCGGAGGCGAATCGCCCCAATCCGGCGATTCGTTGCCCGGCCGGTCCGTGCGCCGCCGACACCAGCCGCAGCCCTTCGCGCACGATTCTGGAAGGGCTCCAGCCCAACCGGTCTACCAGGCGCGCCAGAGACCGCTGCTCCTCCACGCTCAATCGCGCCTGCAAAGTCGCTTTCATACCCGTATTGTAATACAACACTGCGGGTTGTACTACAATTCCCCTATTCCGCCGAAGCTTCCGCGGTGGCATCGGCGGGCAGGTCCGCGTGCGCTTCCGCCAGCCGCGTGCCGCGTTCCTTATGCGCCGACCGCAGCATCATGAATGACGTATAAAGCACCACCGCGACCACCAGCCACTTCACCGCATCGAGCGGCAGTGACTTCACCAGATAGAAGGCGACCAGCACCCCGGGGATTCCGCCGGCCGCCAGCCCCAGCGCCGATTTCAGATTGTAGCTTCCCGTCCGGATGAACCGGGCGCTGCCCACCGGCATCAGGAACGCGCATGACCCCATCATGATGGGGAAGGCCGCCAGCGGATTCATCCCCAACAGGTAAATCAGAATCATGCAAGGCGCATAGAGGCCGATGCCCAGCGTCATCAGCGCGCCCAGTAAAGCGTTGCCCAAAATGCCCGCCACCAGTTTCGGGCCGGCGAGTCCCATGGCGTTGCCGCCGCCGGGCCCCCAATGAAACAAACTCATCAGCATCAGGCACGCCGCCAGCACCAGCACGCTCCCCATGCCGATCTGCACTTTGCGGCGCGGCCAGTGGCTCACCACTCCGGCCCCCAGCCACGCTCCCACCGCGGAAGCCGCAATCAGGGAAACCAGCGTGGTGGGGTCCACCTGCACCAATCCCACAAAAAGCAAGGCTTCGGTCACCGTGGGCAGCGTGTGCCCCACGTTCAGCGTTCCGGGAATCTGCTCGTCGGGGACCAGCGAGCACAGCTTGAACAGCGAGCTGGTGGTGGCAAACGAGCCGATGCCCAGCGTGTCCAGAAAATTCGTGATGAATCCGATCCCCGCATCGAGCGGCCCCGGCGCTCGGCGGCGGTGCCCGTCTCCCCGGGAGATGGCCGTAAGCCAGATCGCGAGGTAGCTCACAGTAAAGACGCCTAGGGCGATGAACAACGCATTCTTCATGGGTTTTCAGAAGTATATCGCGTCTGCGCCAGACGTGGGACAGACGATCGGGTTTTGTCGTCTGTCACCCGCCCCGGCTCACTCTCTCTACCAGATCCGCTGAACGCCGTACTGCCCGAATATGGGGTCGCGTGAAACCACGCTCAGGCCTTCTTCAATGGCCTGCGCCACAAGCAGTCGATCGAATGGATCGCGGTGATGCCACGGCAGTTTAGCGCAACCCGCAATATGGCGGAACCCGATCTCCAGCCGGGAAAAACCGTTCAGCAGGATCTGCTCTGGAATGTACCGGTCAAAGCTGGCAGGCAGCTTCAACTTCCCGAGACTGATCTTGATGGCGATTTCCCACAAGCTGGCGAGGCTGACATAACACTCTGCTTGTGAGATGCTGCGGCGCGCCTTCCCGGATAGTTCAGAAGAACCCTCGCACCACCACAGGAAGGCATGCGTATCAAGCAGAACCCGCTCCACTACCGGTACTCCCGGAAGTCATCGAGCGGCTCGTCAAAATCGGGAGCCATCCAGATGCCTTTCCCAGTCCCCGGCTTCCGTCGTACCGGTTTGATCGGCACGATCCGAACCACGGCCTTGTTTTCTTTAGCGACGATGACCTCTTCGCCGAGCATGGCTTTTTGAACCAACTCGGAAAACCGCGCCTTGGCTTCGGACAGACTGAATCTCGCCATAGTCATATTATATGACTATTCGCTCATTCCCGCTCGCTCAAGCTCGTCCGCCTACCCCACCAGCGCCCTCACCACAATCCATGACTTTTCCCACAGCGGCAGCCGCACGCGCCGCGCGAAGACGTCATAATCGCTCTCCACAATCCGCTCCAGCAGCCGCGAATAGATACCGATCAGCGCCCACAGCGATGGGCGGCTGCGCGGGTGAATCAGGTCGAGCAGCGGCAGCGACTCGTTGTAGTAGGCGCGCGCCCGCTCCGCTTCGAATCGCATCATGTTGAGAAAAGGCTGGCTGCGCTTGCCTGCGTGGATGTCTCCGGCGGTGAGCCCGAAGCGGCGCAGGTCTTCGGCGGGCAGATAAATCCGGCCGCGCGCGGCGTCCTCCCGGATATCCCGCAGGATATTGGTCAACTGGAACGCCGCGCCGCATTTTTCGGCCAGCGGCAGCGCGCTGCGCGTATCGAAGCCGAAGATGTGGACCGTGGTCAGCCCCACCACCGACGCCACCTGGTAGCAATAGCGATAGAGCTGATCGAAGGTCTCAAACTCGCGCGGCTCCAGATCCGAGAGGACCCCGTCGATCATCGCGCGGAAATACTCGTGCGGGATGCGAAAACGCCGAACCGTGTGATGGAAAGCGGGCCACACCGGGTGGCCGCTAAAACGGCCGGCCAGCGCATCTTCCAATTCGGCGCGCCAGCGTTCCAAGGCGGCCCGGGTGGCGCCCGGTTCATCGCTCAGATCGTCGCAGTAGCGCATGAAGGCGTAAATGGCGCACATGGCGCGGCGCTGCGGGCCGGAGAGCAGCACGAACGAATAGTAGAAATTCTTGGCGCGGCGGCGCGCCACGCGCCGGCAGTATTCGTACGATTGATCGATGGCGTTCCTCATGCCGCCCGCCTGAAGGCCACCCGAAACAGGGACCCCAGCAGCAGGCCCATGCGCTCGGCTTTCGAAATGGCGGGGCGCGCGGCCAGCACGTCATAGCCCTGCTCTTCGATCTTCCGCAACACGCGCATGCCCCCGCGGCTGAAGAGATCGATATCGAGAGCCAGCCGCCGTTCCAGTCGCCCGGCCAGCGGCGCGCCTTCCAGAAACAGGCCGCGCGCCTTCTCGACGAGTTCGCGCATCACTTCCCGAAACGCCGGCGTGAAGCGGCGCGCCAACAATTCCTCCACCGTGTATCCGTGCCGCTCCATCACGTCGAGCGGGATATAGATGCGGTCCTTCAGGAGATCCACCGTCACGTCCTGCCAGAAGTTGGCGAGCTGCAGAGCCGTGCAGGTGGCGTCGGAAAGCCGTTGCCGCTCCTCATCGGAATAGCCGCACAGAAAGAGCACCAGGCGGCCCACCGGATTCGCCGAATACCGGCAATAAGCCAGCACTTCGTCCCAATTGCGGTAGCGCGTGACGGTTTGATCCTGCACGAAAGCCTGGATCAGGTCGGCAAAAGGCTGGCGGGGAATTCCGTACTTCCGCACCGTATCGAGCAGCGCCACAAACACCGGATGCGTGGCGCGCCCCTCGTACATGGCGTCCAGTTCCGAACGCCACCAGTCGAGCAGTCGCAGGCTTTCGGCGCGGTCGCCCATTTCATCGCCCAGGTCGTCGGCCCAACGGCAATACGCGTAGACGTTATAGAAATCCTGGTGCAGGCGCTTGGGCAGCAGGAAGCTCACCACGTGGAAGTTCTCGTAGTGGTGGGTGGCCAGCCAGCGCGTGTAATCGCAAGCCTCGGCGGGCGTGTAGATGCGCTGCAAGGCCTCCGGCGAGCGGACGAACTCGACTGGCGGAAGCGGCATCTCGACCGCCGCTATGGCACGATCGCCGTCTTCAGGTGGCCGTTATGGCTCATCAGGTGGCGCATCACTTCCAGAAGATTGGCCAGCGGCTCCTCGCGATTGACGAAGAACGACGCGGTAATGTGGCCGGCGCTGATGAGGTCGAGCGCCTTGCGGATGAACGTCGGGGTATGGTGGAAGCTCGCCTTGCACGTGATCTCGGAATAGTGCAGCAGGGCCGTATCCAGGTGCACGCGGCTATCGTTGGGGCAGCCGCCGAAGAAGTTTACGGTGCCGCCGCGGCGCACCATGTTGGCCGCCCACTCCCAGGTCTGCGGCTTGCCCACGGCCTCAATGGCGATATCCACGCCGCGCCCGTGGGTCGAGTTGCGGATGGTCTCGACGGGGTTCGAATGATCGTTGCCCACAATCAGCTCGTCGGCGCTCAGCGCTTGCGCCCGCTCGAGTTGCTGCCTGCGCCGTCCCACGGCGATGACCCGGCAGCCGTATAGTTTGGCCAGTTTCACGAACATCAGGCCAATTGGCCCGAGTCCGATCACCGCCACCGTATCGCCCGCCTGCGGAGCAGTCTCTTCCAGGCCGCGAATCACGCAGGCCAGCGGCTCCACCAGCGCGGCGTCGCGATACCCCACCTGCGCCGGAATCACATAAGTATTACGCTCCACGATGCGTGCCGGAATGCGGATGTATTCGGCGTACGCACCGTTGTTGAAAAGCAGGTCTTCGCACAGGTTCTGCAAACCGCGCCGGCAGAAGAAACAGTTTTCGCAGGGCGCGGAATTGGCTGCCACCACTCGCTGCCCGATGCTGAACCGCGTGACACCCGAGCCCACGGCGACAACGTCGCCGGCCAGTTCATGCCCGAACACGGCGGGCGGCACGATCATACGCGCGTGATAACCGCGGCGGAAAACCTTGACGTCCGTACCGCACGTCAACGCCACTTTTACCCGTACGAGAATGTCACCGCTCGCGATTGTCGGAACGGCTACCGGCTCCACTTGCAAGTGTTCCTTGCCGTATAGCACAGCAGCCATCATGTGATTGTCCACTCTATGACCACCTCTGTGGCTGAACGATTATTTTCAATGATTTGGGCCCGGGATGCAACGCCAGATCAATCCCCGACCGGATTTCCGCCAGCGGCAGCCGATGCGAGATCAGTTCCTGCAAGGGCAACTCGCCGCCGAAAACCAGATTTGCGGATTCTTTTTGTAAATCCACAGAAGCACTATAACATCCGAACAGGGTGCGTTCGAAAACACAAATGTCGGCGCCGGAGACCTCAACGCGCTCCGTGGCGGAAGTCTGGGCAAACAGCAGGATGCGTGCGCCCGGCCGCGAGCAGGCCATGGCCTGATCGACAATCCCCGGAACCGATACCGCTACTATCACCAGGTCCGCCCCGCGCCCGCCGGTGAGACGCTTGATTTCCTCGGGCACATTGGTCCGCCGCGGGTCCCAAGCGAATTCCGCGCCACACCGCGCTGCCAGGCGCAGCCGCTCGGGGATCGTATCGGTGGCGGCGATGCGCGCTCCCGAGCGATTCACCAGCATCGTGAACATCAGCCCGATGGGCCCTTGCCCCAAAATGGCCACTCGCTCGCCGGGCTGCGGGTCGCATTCCACCACGGCCTTCAAACAAGTGTTGAGCGGCTCCACCAACGTCGCGCGCTCGAAAGGTACGCCATCGGGAATCTTTTCGACGCCGCGCTCCACAATCCAATCCATCACCCGCACGTACTGCGCAAACCCGCCCCCGGCCGGTTCGAAGCCCGCTGTAATCCCCACTTTCTTATAAACGGCGCACTGTGCATAGTGGTTGCATCTACAGTAGAAACATTCCAGGCACGGGATATGGTGGAAGGCCACCACGCGGTCGCCCGGCTGGAAACGGGTGACCCCGGAGCCGGCGGCGGCCACCGTGCCGGCGGTTTCGTGCCCGTAGATGCGCGGCGGCGCGAGCAGGTTGTGCTCGATCTTCTTCAGGTCGGTATGGCAGATGCCGCAAGCTTCCACGCGAATGAGGATTTCGCCCGCGCCGATCCGCGGCGTCGGAACTTCCTCCACCTGAACCGCACTCTGGCCTCGATACACGGCCGCGTGCATGGTTTCCGGTATGGCGCTCACCTCAGAATCGGCAATCGGCAACAAAATCTCCCAGAACTTCAGAAGCTCGCAGACAACGCTTGCGCAAACGGAACAGCTCCGGGAGCCGGACCGAAGGATGGCGCAATGAAGACCTTAGAATCTCCATTGTATCGAAGTGACCGTCGGGACGCAGTGCGGAATTGAAGTCGTTGGCCATGCTTTCGCCAGCCAGATCGGTGACCGCCTTTATGCAGTAGAACGGGCGGCCCAGCGCTTCGGCCCGCGCGGCTGCTCCCGCGGCTTCCATTTCGACCGCGATCGAGCCCGCGGCGTGGAGCCCGCGCTTTTCTTCGGTGGTGCGGGCCACATGATCGAGCGAGCAGACCGTTCCGGCACGGTGCACCGGCGCCGCAGCGGGCAGTTGGGCGGCGAAGCTACCGTCCCCGGCTGCGATGCCGGTCGCCACTACAATATCGGCCACCCCCAGTTCCGGCGCCAGGGCGCCGCAGAAGCCCAGGCTGACAATGGCGTCGGCCGCAAAGATGGCCGAGGCTGCCTCCACCGCGGAGGCGGCTCGCCGGGCGCCCACTCCGTTGGCGGCCAGCAACACGTCATGGTCTCCCAGGCGCGCCAGACGCGACCAATCGACGGACAAAGCGGCTCGCCGCGCCTGCTCGCAGCGCCGCAGCAGGCCTTGGAATTCCATTCGATCGGAGGCGATCAGGAGTAGCTTCATGCCGCCGGCGTTTGGACAGGCCGCCTCCCTGCCCCTTGGAACCACTCGACCGCGCGGGTGAGCGCCTGCCGCGCGGGGCCGGGCGCGAAGCCCAGTTCGCGGCGCGCCTTCTCGTGGGTCACCCACATTTTTTTCCTGGCCATGCGCACGGCTTCCATGGGAATGCGCGGCGGCGTCCCGGTGACCCCGGCCCAGGCCGTGCTGCACGCCCCGGCGCACCAGGCCACTGCGTACGGCAGCCGCGTGGTGGGAGCCCGGCGGCCCGTAATTTGAGCCAGTTCTTGCAGAATCTGCGCCAGCGTCAGGTTCTCCGAACCCAGGATATAGCGCTCGCCCGGGCGCCCACGCTCGCACGCCAGCCAGTGACCCTCCGCGGTGTCCCGCACATCCACCACGTTCAGCCCCGTATCGATGAAGGCCGGCATGTCGCCGTTCAGGAAGTCCACCACGATCTTGCCGGTGGGCGTGGGTTTAACGTCGTGATCGCCCACCGGCGCCGTGGGATTGACAATCACCACGGGGAGCCCGCCGCGCGCGAATTCGAGTGCCACCTGTTCGGCCAGAAACTTGGAGCGCTTATAATCGCCCGCCATCTCTGCGAGAGACACCGGCAAGTCCTCATTGCCGATGCCGCCATCCGGGACGCCGATGCAACCGACCGTGCTGGTGTAGACCACCCGCTCCACCCCGGCCTGCCGGGAAGCCTCCAGCAGATTGCGCGTGCCATCCACGTTCGATCGGTAAAGTTCGGCCGGCTCTTTGGCCCACAGCCGATAGTCGGCGGCTACGTGGAACACCAGGCCGCAGCCCGCAACCGCGCGGGCGAGCGAGTCGGCGTCGCGCAGATCGCCGGTCACGGGTTCGACATCCAGCGCATCCACGCGGCTGCCCGCGCGCACCAGCGCCCGAACGCGGTAACCACGCTCCCGCAGCACGCGCGCCACATGCCATCCAACAAACCCTGAGGCGCCCGTAACCAGCGCAGGTCTCATGAAGCTAGCCCGCTCTCTGTGGCGCACGCACTCATGCGTGCCGCGTCGGCACTNNCGGCACTCGTGCCGACGCCCGGTCGCCACACACGCCCAGACGATGTCGAGATGAGTCTCGACACGGCACGCATGAGTGCGTGCGCCACATTTCCGGGTCGTGAGTGAGAGACGGCCTCTAGCGCAGCATCCATGACAACATCTTGAAGTTGTCGGTGAACTTCGCATTGATCCCAAACGCCGCCGAGGGTTCGAAGCCGCAATGCATCATGCAGTGCTCGCAGCGTGGATCGTTTCCGGGGCCGTAGCTTTCCCACGGCGTCTGCGTCATCAGATCCTCGAAGGTCTTGTAGTGGCCGTCGGTGATCAGATAGCAGGGCCCCTTCCAGCCCTTGATGTTGTAAGTGGGGTTGCCCCACGCGGTGCACGGCAGTTCCCGCTCGCCTTTCAGGAACTCCATGTAGACGGGCGTTTGCCGCACATTGTATTTCTTGGCGATACGGTCGAAATCGCGGAACTTTTCGTGCACGTCGTCGCGCGTCATGAAGATTTCGCGGTCGTTCACGGCCGAATATCCATAAGCCGGTGAAATCTGGTGGCCATCCACGTTGAACTGCTTCAGGTAATCGAAAAGCTCTTCGATCTCCGCCATATCCGTCTCTTTATAGACGGTGGTGTTGGTGCAAACCAGGAATCCGGCTCGCTTGGCGGCCTTGAGGCCTTCAATCGCCTCGCGAAATACGCCCGCGCGCTCCACCGCGATATCGTGGTTCTTTTCCATGCCGTCCAGGTGGACGTTGAAGTAGAAGCGCTTGTCCGGAGTGAACTCGTGCAGCCGCTTCTGGATGAACATGCCGTTCGTGCAGAGAATGATGTGCTTGTTCCGCTCCAGGATTCCCGCCACCAGTTGGCCGATTTGCGGGTACATCATCGGCTCGCCGCCGCAAATCGACACCATCGGCGCTCCGCACTCGTCCACCGCCGCCAGACATTCTTCCAGGGGAACCCGCTCGCTGATGGTCGATTCGTATTCCCGAATGCGGCCGCAGCCTGTGCACGTCAGATTACACGCGTGCAGCGGCTCCAGCATCATCACGATGGGAAAGCGCCGGTTGATCATCGGGTGCGGCTCGCGCTTCTCGCCGGTCTTGGCCGGCAGGATGCGAAAGGGGTTCGATAAATCCGCTACCGGAGCCACGTTCTTCTGCCACTCCGGCCGCGGCCGCCTCTTGTTCTTGAAAATGTACCCGGCCATGCCGGCCACCATCGCAATCGGAAATTTCATAGTTCAACCATTCGAACGGTCTCTTGTCTTCACGAACGAAGTCAGCGCGAGGAGTGGAAAATAATCTTTGTACAGATGATAGTCGAGATAGAAAACTTTTGGAAAACCAGTGCCCGTGGCCAGCTCTTCGTCCCAGCTTCCATCGGCGCCCTGGGTTTCGAGCAGATACTCGATGCCGTGCTGCACGCTTAAGCTGTTCTCGTCGCCCCCGGCGATCAGCCCCATCAGCGCCCAGGCGGTCTGCGAAGGAGTGCTTTCGGCCGGAACGAACAGGCCCTTGTCATAGCTTTCGCAACTCTCGCCCCAGCCGCCGTCGGCATTTTGCACCGAGCGGAGCCACTCGCCGGCCCGCAAAACGTGGGCTTCACGATCGCTCTCGCCCGATGCCGCCAGCCCGCGCAAGGCAAAGCACGTGCCGTAAATGTACGCCACGCCCCAGCGCCCATACCAGCTTCCGTCGGGCCGCTGATTGCGCACCAGCCACTCCACGCCGCGGCACACCGCGCGGTGGTTGCGGTCGATGTGATGGGCCGCCAGCGCCTCCAGCACCCGCCCCGTAATATCCGGGCACGTCGGATCGAGCATGGCGTTGTGATCGGCGAACGGAACCTTGTTCAGGAATTCCCAATTGTTGTCGGCATCGAAGGCCGCCCAGCCGCCGTCGCTCGATTGCATCGCCAGCAGCCAGTCCAGCGCCCGTTTTTGGCAGGCCTCCTGCGCGGCGGCGTCCGATGATTGCGCCTCGCTCAGCGCCAGCGTCACCATGGCGGTGTCGTCGATATCCGGATAGAATTCGTTGCTGTATTCGAATGCCCAGCCCGAAGGCTCGGTATTGGGACGCTTGACGGCCCAGTCTCCCTTGCGCCTAACCTCTTTGGCCAGCAGCCAATCCGCCGCCCGCCGCAAGGCCGGGTGCCGCGGATCGGTCTGTCCCAGCGCGTACGCGCCGATTCCGGTATCCCATACCGGCGAGAAGCACGGCTGGAAAAAGAACCGCTCGCCATCGTCCACCATCAGGTTGTTGAACTGTCGCAGCGCTTCTACCCGCAACGGATCGTCGGGGGCGTACCCCAATACATCCAACGCCATCACCGAGTACATCATCGGAGGATAAATGGCGCCCAACCCGTCGGAGTGGCGCAGCCGTTCGATCATCCACTCCTTGGCCTTCTCGATGGCCCTCTGCCGGATGCTTTTCGACCCGCGGCGTTCCCACCACTTCAGAATCCAGTCGGCCGTCAGGAAAATATTGTGCCACGTCAGCCAGCGCCGGTCTTTTTGGAACGACCACGCCGGGCTGGCTCCCGGCAGCCAGATCTCGTCCAGGTTCAACCCCTCCGGAACCGGCCGGCGCGGGTTGGCCGCGTGCACGATCGAGAGCGTCACCACGATGGCCCGCGTCCACGCGGACATCTGGTACAGAAAGTCGAACGGCAGCAGCACCACTTCGGGTGGAATGCTGGGGCAGAACTGTCGCGGATACAGGTCGAACAGGCTCAGGTTGACCTTGACGTAACTGTTCGACGCCTGGATGCCGCCCAGGTCCAGAATGCGATCGCGCAGCCGTCCCATGCGCGCGTCGTCTACCGCCATTCCCGCCAGTTTGAGCGCGAAGTAGGCCTTGACCGACGCGCTGACCTCCGACGGGCCCTTGCTGTAAATGTTGAAACCGCCATCGGGAAGTTGCCGGTCCAGGATCGCGCGCACCGCCTTGTCGATCAGCGGCCGGGTCGGAGGCTCCCACTGGCCGTCCTCCGGCGGATAGAGCCAAAGTTGGAACAGGATGTAGTCGGATTCGAGCGTGGTGTCGGCGGTCAGTTCCGCGCACCAGTGCCCGTCGCGCTGCTGCAGGCCGCCCAGGTATTGGGCCGCGCGGCGCATCCCGTGCTCAGCCGCAAACTCCAGCGTGTTCCCGACTTGTACCGGCGCGCTCATTGAATCGTTATCGTCAGCTCCGAAGGCAGCGAGAAGCGGACATCTTCGTCCACCAGCTCGATCTCCTCCAGTTGGTCAAAGCCGCCCGCTTTCAGAAAATCGATCAGCTCCAGCACCAGGTGCTCGGGCGCCGAAGCCCCGGCGGTCACCGCCACGTTCCTGACGCCGTCCAGCCATGCCGGATCGACATCGGTGCGATCGTTCACCAGGTGGGAATGGACTCCAAAATTGTCGCCCACTTCCACCAGCCGTTTGGAATTCGAGCTGTTCTGCGAGCCCACCACCAGCAGCAGCTCTACGGCCTGCGAAACAGCCTTTACGGCCATCTGGCGGTTCTCCGTGGCGTAGCAGATATCCTGCGCCGGCGGCCCCTCGATAAAGGGGAACCGCTCTTTCAGGCGCCCGATGATCTCGCGCGTCTCGTCCAGGCTGAGAGTGGTCTGGGTCAAATAGCGGACGCGTCGCGGATCGGACAGTTCCAGCCGGTCCACATCTTCCACCGTTTCCACCAGGTGGCTGCGCTCCGGCACTTCGCCTAGCGTGCCGATCACTTCGTCATGATCCTTGTGCCCGATCAGCACGATGCTATACCCGTCGCGCGCAAACCGCACCGCTTCCAGGTGCACCTTGGTAACCAGCGGGCAGGTGGCATCGATGACATCCAGGTTGCGTGCCTTGGCCTCGCGCCGCACCGAGGGCGCCACGCCGTGCGCGCTGAAAATCGCCCGCGCTCCCATCGGCACCTCGTCCAGTTCTTCCACGAAGATCGCCCCGGCCTCGCACAGTTCTTCCACGACGTGCTTGTTGTGCACGATCTCCTTGCGCACGTAGACCGGCGGCCCGTACAGATCCAGCGCGATCTTGACCACATCGATGGCCCTGACTACACCGGCGCAGAATCCTCGCGGTTTGAGCAAGAATATCTTCTTGTCCGCGCCGCGATTCGGTGCGAAAGGCTTTAGAGGCATAAAAGGCGAATAGTGCTGATTATAACAGCAGAGTTACCGGATTCGCATGGTTGCAAGCGGGAATCCGACGAATTCCGGCACAACACCACCCACGGTATGTGGCAAACTGTTCCCATGCTCGAGTGGACCGAGGCACTGTTTGTAGACGGTCTGACGCTCCAATTGGTTGCACCCGAATTCGGGACGGCATTGCGATTTCCCAGGCGAATCAGGCGATTCCCAACGTACCCCTACTCAGGGCGGCCGTCAGCAACTTTTAAGGCGCACCCACCCTTACAATCCCGGTTGAACTCATATCCATTCGATGGTATCGCCGGGGCCTGATCCCGTAAGCCTGGAGGGCCCCAATATCATGCCAGAAAAGCATCTCAACGCAGAGCGAAGAACTCCAGAATACTATCGTGGAAGTGGCCCGCGCCGAGTCGGCTGCCGTGAAGGCTGCGTTGAAGTTCTGGGGAGGCTGGTCCAAGATCCAGGATCCATACCGGCGGCGAAGCGTCCACCTGCCTCAGGGTAAGTTCAGCGCGCTCCAGCCTGAAATACCCGCACTGCCCTCGTGAACGGAAGCTTCTCGTCCGGAGGGCCGTAAACAGCGCTCCATCCGCCATCCAGTACCCATACCGGATCACGCTCGCCAAGTCCATACTGCCGCCGGAACGCGCCCAACGCCGCTGCGTATTGATCTTCAGTGGAGTACGAATAGTCCCTGGTGGCGATCCGCCATCGCCCGCCAAGAAGCTTCTCTGAGAAATACCGGGTCTCTCCGGGCCATTCCAGTAGCTTGTCGTGGCCTTCGTAATATGCCAGCACGTTGAAGGTATCCCGCTCCGCCAAGACCAGCGTGTCAGGCGGAATATGTGCTCGCATGTAGTCCAGACATTGCAGGATCTGCAGCTTCTGGTTTCGATCGGCGGCGATACCGTCATAATCCCGCATTCGGAGCCAGAGCGGAGACAGCAACAACATTCCCCATAACAGCAGGAAGGCCGCCGGCCGCGGCAATGTCCCCACGAAAATTGCAATCCCGATCGCGCCAAACAGCCCCATCACGATCGTGTGCCGTGAGCCTCCGTATGGAAACTGTTGGGCGTAGGCGCCCGCGATGCCCAGCAGGAACGGAAGCACCAGCAGAACGGCCAATGCCCGAGCCTTGCTCCGTTCGATGCCCGTTCGCCCGCTCCACAGCAGCCATACGGCGGCCGCAAATAGGACCAAGGCTAGTCCGCCCAGCGGTGCCCACAGCATGAGATAATCGAATTGCGCCAGCGTATTCTTAAACGGGAACACTAGCATGTGGCCCGCTTGCGGGAACGCCTGCCTAAGCCACCCCGTCACGGCTTCGCGCTCGGTATTGCTACCTCGGTATCTTCGAACTTGAAACCTAAACAGCAAACCATAGAGACCCAGCCCCGCCAGTTGACCCGCAAACCACGTTGCCTTCACCGGAGCGGAAGACCCGCGGAAGCGCAGTAATACATATACCCCGGCCGCGCCTACGAACCACGCCACGCTGTAGTCGGACACGATGCATAACCACAACAAGAAGCTGTATAACGCCATCATCCGCCACCGGCCGCTTTCGAGCGCCTCCTCCAACACCAGCAGAGCGGCCGAAAGAAACAGCAACGCGAGCGTGTAGCTGCGCAATTGCGCACTCAACATGATGGTATTCGGCGCCAGCGTCAGGAGGAATAGCACGGCCATCGCCGCGATGCTCCCCGCCAGGCGGCGCAGCCAGACGAAAAGGAGGAGAGGAAACAGGCAGCCCGCCATCAGCGGGACCAGACGGAGCGCCAGCTCAGTGCGGCTGATCCTGGAGACGAAGTGGGTAATGACCGCCAGCAGCGGAGGGTGCGTTACCCCAATCGAATTGCGAATCGTCTCGCGCAACGTGCCGAAGGCCAGCAGCGCGTGCAATGCTTCATCGGGATTCAGATAAGTGAGAAGCGCAAGCCTCAATCTTAGCGCGAGTCCAGCGACGACGACCGCAATTACAAATATGATTGCCCAGCGGTCGAAGTCGCGCTTCATCTGCAAGATTGGATTATACTGCGCGCGTCCGCCGGCGGTTGGGGCAAACTCGGGACGGCAAACTCGGGACGCCTATTCGCACGTTGTCCAGAAAGCGGAAACACATACTGCGCACTTTTCTGTGAGACTTCTGAACCCGCGCCCACACTCTTTGAGCATATGCCATGTCGCAGCGCCTTTATACTACCCTGCCTGCCCTGTCAACGGAGATCGGAAAAATCACGCCGTTCAGGATGTCCCCGGTTTCCCCGGTTTTCCCCAGCCAGACTGGCCCCGGTTTCTTGTAAGCTGGGATCATGCAACTCAACTCGTGGCAATTCTACGCAAAGTCGGCGGCACTGGCTGGGCTGGCTTGCGCGATCCTGGCCGGGGCGGCCACGCTCCTCTTACCAAAGCGGTACATATCGAGTGCGGAACTACGCATTGTGCCGAGCGGCGACGGGGGGCCTGCGCAGGTGGCGAAGATGGCCCTTCGCATGGAGGAGTTGTCCACGGAGATACTGGCGCGCCGCAGCCTGGCTGCCCTGGTGCAGGACGAATCCCTGGCACTCTATCAGCAGGAACGCGGACGAGTGCCGGTCGAGGATATCGTTGATCAGTTGAGGAAGCAAGATCTGCAGACACAGTGGGTCAACACCTCGTTGCCAAGGGAAGGTCCAGGGCCGGCGTTGCGGGTCTCGTTTGCCTACTCCGATCCCCGCAAGGCTCAGGCGGCCTTGCTTCACGTGGTGTCGGCTTACGCCGAAAAGGCACGATCCACTCCCGATGCCCTGACTCTGGAAGTGGTGAGCGCGCCCAATTCGCCACAGCACGCGGAACGATCCAATCGTACCGTTTTCCTGGCGTGGGGACTCGGACTGGGGCTGCTGGTGGGATTGCTGGTGGCTTCGTTCCGTCGCCGGCCGAAGTGGAGCTTGCGACTCGTCGAGTTTGCATTGGCGGGCGCCGCGGTAACAAGCGGTGCGGCGCTGCTGATTCACGACCAGTACGTTTCGACGGCACTGATGCGGTTAGTTCCGGTGGATGGGTCGGTCTTGCCCGTTGTGTGGATGCACCGGTTGACTGGCGAAGTGTTGAGTATGGAAAGCCTGGTGCCCTTTGTAAAGCAACCAGGTTTCGATTTATATCGCCGGGACCGCTACCGGCACCCGCCAAACGAATTGGCGGCGCAAGTGCTTGCGCGGAACATCCACACCGAACTGGTGGAATCGCCCCTGTCTGAAGCTCTGCCCGAGTTGCGGATTTCGTTTTCGTATCCCGAGGCGAGCATCGCCCAACAAGGTGTTCGGGAATTGGTGGGCAAGTTCAATGAAACAAGGTACCGGATGTCCCAGGAGCAGAAGGGGACCCCCGTATTGGAGTTGATGGAGTCGGCGAATCTACCGCAAGAGCCCGCATCGCCGAACCGCATCGCGATTGCGTTAGCGGGTCTGGCAGCCGGCGCAGCGGCGGGGGCGTGGCCGTTGCGTAAGGCAGAACTCAGGCGAACACATAGTTAATAAGATCCTCACATTCGCTCGGATGAGGTTGCACCACACAGGCGTTAATTCGTAGCTAGCCGTCCGCAATGCGTTTCGCGCAAAGGGTCCGCTCGCCCCACGGACGGCCTCTCCGGGCGCACTCGAGAGATCATAGGGATCGCGGAGTGGGTATATACTAGCCAGAATCCAAGGGCCAAAATGAGTATTCCCGTCGAGTGCCTCTTGGGCGTGGAGGCTGCAAGTGCTCTTAGTCGCGGCGGCAACCCCTGGCAGTTCACAGGAGCCGCCCGCACGAGTTACGGCGGCGGCCTTTGAAGTCGCGTCGGTGAAGCCGAGCGTAGTCAGGGTGAGCGCATCGGTGACCATTGGTCCCTATTCGGTGAGGGCCCGGACCGTCTTCTTGATGAGTCTGATCCGCGAGGCGCATGGCGCCCAGTACTATCAGATCGTGGGTGAGTAATTCGGAGTAATTCGGGGACAGGCTACGAA
>PMTR01000125.1 GCA_003167255.1 Bryobacterales bacterium | reverse complement strand
GGTTTTGAGGTGATCACCGAGGCGCCTCCACCACGTGAAGGCGCAAATGCTGCTACCTCCTGACTGCCTGCTCTGGTTTTTGTTCTTGGTCTTTCTCAGCGTCTCAGCGTCTCCGCGGTGAAGTTTTTTTCGGTTGTCAGGTTCTCTGCTTTCTCCGCGCCTCCACGTTGAAGTCTCCTCTTCGGTCGTCACGCACTGCCAAGTCCTCCGGCACCAGGAGACGGCGAATCGGTACAATTGTCTTAGTTGGTTTCTGGCGCGGGATCGCCCGTGCCTTGCGACTGAAGAGGAACGGTGAACCGGCAAGACGAACAGTTGCACGAACAGCTCGAAGACCTCGAACGGCTCCTGAAAGAAGGTGGTCCGGCCGTTTCCCGGCAGGAACTGCTGGCCATGGCTTCGCTGATCTCCGAAGCTCTGAAACGGAACGACGCGGACCACAATACGTTGCTCCGCCACGACAGGGACCTCGAAATCCGGCTTCAGGCGATTGAGAACAGCCGGTTCTTCCATATCCTGCGCCTTCCCGGGCGCTTCCTGCTGGACTGGAAAGGGCGCTTCGGACAACTGCTTCTGCGCTCGCCACTGCATCCTCTATATCTGAAACTGATGAGACCAGAGGCTGCTGCCGGCCGCTACCGGCTCTGGATGGAACTGGAACGGCCCGTCGCGGAGCATTCGCTCGACCGCCGCCCCGTCATCAGCATCATACTGCCCGTGCAAAATCCCAGGCAGGATTGGCTGCAGGCGGCAGTGCAGTCGGTCAGGGAGCAGACCTACAGCCACTGGCAGTTGTGCGTTTGCGATGATGGCTCGAGCGGAACTTGGGTACAGGAATATTTTTGCGCTCTGGCGGACGCCGATCGTCGCATTGTCTTTACCCGCTCCCCGCAACAACTCGGCATCTCGGGAGCCAGCAACCGCGCCGGTGAATCGGCCGAAGGCGAATATGTCGGTTTCCTGGATCAGGACGACGTGCTTGCGCCGCAGGCACTCTATTGTTTCGCGGAAGCCCTCCAGGAGAAACCCGCCGACCTGCTATACAGCGACGAGGATTACCTGACCGGCGACGGGCACCGCGTACAGCCCATTTTCAAACCCGCTTTTTCTCCCGATCTGCTTCGTTGCTGCATGTACATGGGTCATTTTTTGGTGGTCCGGAAAGAGAAGCTGCGGGAAATTGGCTGGCTGCGCAGTTCTTATGATGGCGGCCAGGATTACGATCTGGCCCTGCGCGTGACCGAGCGGTCCCGATCCGTTCTGCACATCCCCCGAGTGTTGTACCACTGGCGCCGGCATCCCGGCTCTACGGCTTCCCGGGCCTCGGCGAAACCATACACCCACGAGGCTGGGCTGAGGGCTCTTTCCGAGTTGGTACACCGGACCGATGGGCGTGCGGTGGTGGCGCCTGGCTCCACCCCCAATACATACCGGGTTCGGTGGCCTGTGCCGGCGTCCCTAAAGGCCAGCATCGTGATCTGCTCGTATAACCCCAGGCTGCTCGCCCAGTGTGTCAAATCCATAAGAAAAACCACGTCATACGCGAATTTCGAACTTGTCGTCGTGCAGCATCGAATCGGGAACACGGCGGAGATGGACCGGTTGCTGCGCGGCCTGGGCTGTCTGCGAATTCCCTATACGGGCCCCTTTCATTTCGCTGCTATGAACAATTTGGCCGCCAAACGCGCGGGCGGTGAAGCCCTGGTTTTTCTCAATGACGATGTGGAACCCCTGGCGCCGGAATGGCTTCATGAACTGCTGGCACATACCAACCGGCCGGAGGTTGGGCCTGTCGGCGCCAAACTGCTGTATCCATCCGGGGCCATCCAGCACGCCGGAATGGCGGTAGGGATCATGCAGGGCGCCGGACACCTCCACCGCGATACGTTTGGCGCGGAGCATTGGAACTGGCTACCCTTCACGCGAAATGTCTCCGCGGTGACCGGGGCCTGCCTGGCCGTCCGAAAGACGGTTTTTGAAGAGCTGGGCGGTTTTGATGAGTTGTTCGCGGTCAACTACAACGACGTGGATTTCTGCCTGCGTGCCCGCCAGGCCGGATACGAGGTGATTATCGAGCCCGCGGCCGTCTTGCGACACTATGAATGCCAATCCAGAACGCCGGGCGTGAGCATCGAAGAGCGCGACCTTTTCCACCAGCGCTGGGGAAAATGGCTCGAACGGGGTGACCCGTTTTACAGCCCGTGGCTCAACCGCTCTGGCGAAGACGCCACTTTAGTGCTCGAACACAATTCTGAGGCGAGGCTTCGGTAAGGAGCCTTAGGTAGAAAGCGATCGGCTATGGACGAGCCTGCGGCGTAATCCAAGTCCGATCAGTCCAATGCCGGATAGCACCAGGAGCCAATTCGATGGTTCAGGCACCCCGTCGTTGGGGCTGTTGATCTGAACATTATCGATGAAGGCGGTCCGGTCCCCGGTTAGACTATCAATTGCCTGAAACCCCAGTGTGCCAGTCGTCTCCGTTACCGTCGTGAACGAGAACGTGTTGTAGTTTTGGAAGCTCGTCGATGCTGGGTCGGCGTAGCCAATCTGGGTGCAGCTCACGCCCAGTGGGCACCAATAAACATAAAAATCTTCCTCTCCCCCAAATTGAAATACCTCATTGACGTATGTATCGGGGCGTTGCGCAGCCCAGAAGGAAACAACGTAAGTCTGGGCCGCCACGAGCCCGTTAATGGTCTGACTTATGTCGCCAGTGCCACGCTGGATAAAAGCCGCCTGAGTACCGTCCTCGGCTGAAGCCAAGTCGAAAATACCCCCATTGGAGGCAATCCCGGCACTTCCGGTAAACGTCCAAGCTAAGCTACCGGGCCGATATTGGCAACCAAAAGACCCACCACACGCCATGACCGACACGTCCGGTGGGGGCTCGAATGAAGAATCGATGACGCCCGCCCAGCCGCAACAGGCCATCAGCAACAGGATGCCGGCAATTTTTGGAAAACGCATACTTTGCTCCCAACTAACACATTTCTTACATCAGCATAATACACCAGAATCCACCGAACAATCCAGTCTTTTGGTACTACGGATTCAGAGATGGCCGCAACTTTCTCAGAATATTGCATGGTTTGGAATGCGCAGCTGTCCCAGGGGTACTGTTCAGCACGCCTCCGGCCTGAGACGGAGAGTTTGGTATGCAACCCATGAAGAGGTAAGCAGCTTGGCAAGACTTCGTATAGCGAAGGAAAGGAGAAAAATCGGGCCAGCCAACAGTCCCGGTACCCATGGGCCGGTCGCGCAACGGGAGATTGCCGCTTTGCTTGCCGAAAAGACTCCGCGAACGGGCTGCTGAAAAGGCCCGAATGCGGCCAGTCCTGTCTGGTCCAGATCGGCTTGCGGTGCAGCGGTCGCTGCCGCAATTACAGCCATCGTCCAATCATGAGCCCGGTGATTCCCGGCAAGCGCGCGTGGCGGATATCGCGGAAACCCGCCTCGCCGAGCCAGGCGGCATACTCCGGCTCGCTGTAGCTGCTGCCGCCGCTTGTGCCCACCAGCATGTTGATCGCGAACAGCGCGGCGAAGCGGGGAGCCGTCTTGTCCTCCTCCAGAATGAAGTCCTGAATGACGATGCGGCCGCCGGGCGCCAGGGCCTCGCGGCAGCGGCGCAGCAGGTCGAGATTCTCCCCGGAGCTGAGCATGTGGCAGATGGCGGAGACAAACACCAGGTCGTATCCTTCGCCCAGACTGTCAGAACGCAGATCGCCGGCGCGGACCTTGACGCGCTCCGCCACTCCAGCCTCCTGGATGTGGCGCCGCGCGATGGGCTCGACCGTCGCCAGGTCCAGGATGTCGGCTCGCAAAGCGGAGTTGGCCTGCGCGAAAGCAATCGAATATGCACCCGACCCGCCGCCCACGTCCAGCATGCGGCGGACGTTCTCCGCGCCCACCGCGCGCACCACCAGCGGCGCGCGTTCCGAGGCGTTGCGGTGCATGGCGGCGATGAAGGCCTCGGTCCAGTCCTGGCCGCGGCCGGCGATTTCGTCGCGGGCCACGGCGGTGCCGGCGCGCACGCATTCGGTGAGCGTCGACCAGCGCTGCCATAGGTGCGCGGTGTGCAGCAAGGCTGGCCGGGCGTTGTCACGCGACCCGGCGGTGAAGTAGCGTGCGGTTTCGGGCGAGTTGCGAAAGATCTCTTCCTGCTTGACGAGCAGGCGCAGGGACGTCAGCGCGTTCAGAAGCATCCCGGTCGCGCGCGGGTCGGTGCGCAGCCCGGCGGCCACTTCCACCGCGCCGGCGCCATCCCCCACGGCCGTAAACACGTCGAGTTCCAGCGCCGTGAGGACGACGCGGCTCTCCTGAAACGCCCGGATGCGCTCGTTCAGCTCGTCGGGGAGGACCCCGGCGGCTTCCCGGGCGCGGCCCGCCGCCAACATCTTTTCGCGGTTGTTCAGGATCTCCGCGCGCAGAGCCGCGGCATCGGCGCACACCAACCGCTCGACAGGCGTGTCCTCCTGGAAATGCGAGCGCACCATCTCCGGCACGTCCGCCGCGGTCACGCCCGAGTACCAGGTGCCCTCGGGATAAACCACCAGGTTCGGCCCGTGCTCGCACAAGCCCAGCGAGCCGCAAGCCGTCACCTGGACTGTGTCTACCAGCCCGCGCGCCGCGATTTCGCGTCGCAGCGCCTCCAGGACCTGGCCCGAGCCCCGCGCCGCGCAGCACGGCACGCCTTCGGGCTTCTGCTGGTCGCAGACAAACACGTGAAACCGGAACGGCGCCATGTTTTTCTTCTCCGGTTTCACGGTAACAGGTTTGCTTATCGCAAGGGCTCCGCCCTTGATATCCCTTCGGGATATGGAAGTCAGAAGTCAGGAGTCAGAAGTCAGAATGCTCCAGCAAGTGCCGGACGTAGCGCCACAGACGCCGCAATGCGCATAGAGCCTGCGTGAGTCTGACTTCTAACTTCTACCCCATATGGATAAAAGCTTTGGGGCAGCGCGCCTGCAGCTTCTGCTGCAGCAGTGCCACATCCGGCCATCGACCTTCCGGGATGAGAACCCGCTGGGCCACTCTCACCGAGGTGCTGCCGTTGAACGATTGAAAGATCAAGACCAGGCGGGCGGGCGCGTCACTCGCAGCCGTGGCTTCCAACAGGTACTTGCCGGAGAGTATCCACGGTGAGTATTCCCCGTTGCAAAAGAGGCCTTCGTCGCCGAAATAGGCCTCCGGTGGGGTAGCCAGCAACCGGCGATAGCGGCGCTCAAAGTCGGTGCGGCCGAACCAGTTCGCGCCGATGAGCAGGAGCATCACAAAGGCCAACAAGCCGCCAAATATCGCGACATTTTCCCGGAAGCTTGCGCCGGAGAACAAAGCGCCAAACCCAAAGAGCGCCGCACATATCGATAAGAGAACGAACGATGCGCGCCACGTGAGATTCCCCTCCTTGGTGCGTTCCCACGCCAGTTGACTCTTAGCCCAGGATTCCCATTGCGCCGGCGTATATTGCCAGTGGACCCAAGGGCCGGCGATCACTACCGACATGCCAAGATCGAGCCGGCGCGCCCGCATATAGAAGCCCATCAGCATGGGGCCGCACAGCAAGAGCACAAACCCACCAAAGAACAAGGGCAGCCATTTCCAGGAGGAGGGAAGGAACACGGCTGCCCCCGCGTTGATCAGCTCATACACGACGGTGCGCCAGATCCACCGGTGGACTTTGCGGCGGTGGATGGTGACGAGTTGTACCGACGGCGGCAACTGCGCCACGTGTGCGTCGGTGATTCGGATGAGGATGCCGGTGGCCCCGGTTGCGATCGCGATTACGACAACCACTGCCAAGATCGCCTGCGCCGCGGGCGAATGCCTGATCGGCCCGTTGAGGATGGCCATCGAGACGCCCACGATGGCGGCCACGATCAGCAGGAAGACGCCGACGATCTTGAGAGTGATTTTGACGGAGTAGAGCGGGCTGCGCCGCCAGGCGGTCCAGGCGCCCACGATCGTGAGGATGGCGAAAATGAACAGACCGATTTGCATGCTGGTCCGATGTGGGGCAGCCTATTCAGGCTGCGGACCCGCTTTCCAGCGGGTCCAGCCGGCTGCGGGCAGGATTGCCCACCCCACAATTGTTGTCAGTTCTCACAGGAGACAGCATACTAGAATCCCGGTGGCCGCTCTCCCGCCACGCCGAGCGCCCGCTCGAATGCCAGCCCGGCGCGTCCCACCATCCCCTCATCGAAGAGCCGGCCGATCAGAGTGACCCCGTGCGGCACGCGGCGCGGCGGCTTAAACTTAGGCAGCGGATTCGCCGCATCCGGCGCCCAATCGCTGCGTGCCTCGGCCACTTCCACAAAGCCCGCCCGGAAGGTCAGCGACGGATGTCCGGTGAAGTTGCTGATGGTGAGCATTTCGTCGCGCAGCGACGGTACCAGCAGCACGTCCGCCTCGGTGAAGATACGCGTCATCTCCTGGGCCACTTTGCGCCGCAACCGGTCGGCCTGCACGAAATCCACCGCCGAAAGAAAGCGCGCCTGCCGGAACAGGTTGGGCCACGCGTCGGGAACCTGTGCCTTGAGCTGTCTCAGCCCGCCGCTCAGCGTGAGTTCCTCGAAGGCCGCGGCGCCCTCGGCGAACAAAATCAGGTCGAGCGAATCGTACGGCCAGTCGGGAAGCGTCACCTCCACCGGGATCATGCCCAGCTTCTTGACGGTCTCCAAAGCGGCACGGTCCACGTCGGTGGACGGCGGTTCCCTCATCCAGGCGGGGAAGTAGCCCACGCGCAGTCCTTCGACCGAGGCGCCCGAGTCGAAGTCCAGCCGGCTGGCTACGCTCGAAACGTCGCCGGCATCCGGCCCGGAGATCGCCTGTAGCACCAGCATGGCGTCCTCCACACTGCGCGTCATCGGGCCCAGCTTGTCGAGCGACCAGCACAACGTCATCGCGCCCGTCCGCGGAACCCGCCCGTAGGTGGGCCGCAGACCCGTGATCCCGCACCGCATCGACGGGCTGACGATGCTGCCTCCCGTTTCGCTGCCGATGGAGAAGCCCACCAACCCTGCCGCGGTGGCTGCCCCCGGGCCCGCGCTCGAACCCGATGCGCCTTCCTCCAGCAGCCACGGATTCATGGTCTGGCCGCCGAACCAGATGTCGTTGAGCGCCAGCGCGCCCAGGCTCAGCTTCGCGGCCAGCACCGCGCCCGCTTCGTGCAGACGCTTCACCACCGCCGCGTCCTCGGCCGGCACGCGGTTTCGGAACGGCTCGGCGCCGTAGGTGGTAGGGATGCCGGCCGTATCCAGCAGATCTTTGCCGCCCCACGGGATGCCGTGCAGCGGCCCGCGGTACTTGCCCGCCGCGATCTCCCGGTCGGCCTGTTTGGCTTGCTCGAGCGCCAGCTCCCGCGTCAGTGTGATCACGCAGCGCAGCTTGGCGTTGAACTGTTCCAGCCGCCCCAGATAGATGCCGGTCAGTCGCTCCGAGCTCAGCTTCCGCGCCTCGATCCATCGCGAGAGCTGCGTCAACGGGGCGAAGGCGATGTCCCGGTCGCTCGTGGGTAGCGGCGCCGGCTCGCTCTTGCTGCGGATGAATCGGTCGCGCTCCGGCCCCGCCTTCTGACCGGGCAATACCGGATCCCAACACGTCGCCGGCGCCACCCACGGTTCGAGCGCCAGCCGGCGCGGTCCGGTGCGCCGCTCGTAGACCGATGCCAACGTCCTGCGCCAACTGCCCGCCGCTACTTCGCGCTCCGCCGGGCTCAGTTCCACCTGTACCAGCTTTTCGGCTTCCGCGAAGGTGGCCGCCGACACCTTCGGTCCCACTTCTGGCGCCGTCCCGAAGGCCGGTGGCGCTCCCGGCGTCTGATCGACGCCAACCTTTTCGATGCTCTTACGGCAAGCGGTAGCCGCGGCCGCCAGCCCAATCGACGCCCTGCTCAGGAATTGCCTGCGCGATTTCGACATGCCCACATTGTATCCGCGGTTTCTCAGTGGGGCGGGCAATTTTGNNGCCGCTTCCCCGCCTGCTACTCCCCCCGAAACCGGTACAGATCTCCGCTCCCCACCTCCACGCCCATCATTTTCAGGTATGTGAACAACTGATGTTTGTGGTTGATCAAGTGCTCCAAATTGCCCAGGATCAGTGTGAGGATCGCTTCTCCATCGCTCACGAAAACCGTGCGCAGTCGCCGGCTGAGGTCCGCATCTCGAAGCAAGCCGAACCCTTCCTCGATGCGCGCGCGGTACACCCCGATGCGTTCCCGCGCCTCGTCCTTACCGCATCGGTGATTCACGGGAAGTTCCCGCAATTGTTCGAAGTGCCGCAGGCGCTCTGGAT
>PMTR01000031.1 GCA_003167255.1 Bryobacterales bacterium | reverse complement strand
TGTAGAAACTCCAGTGGCAGGCTTTCAGCCGGCGCGCCCGGTGCGACAATTCGCGCCGCGTCCAAAAGAGCCGCCTGAAGGCGGCTGCGGGCAAATTTGCCCGCCCCACTACGGCGGGCGGAATGCTTTATCGCTTCACCACGGTAAGGGTCACGGCCGAAGCGTACTCCGTGGAATGGTGCACGGCGTTGTGGGCCACCACGCCTTTGGCCTCATCGTAGTTGTTGCCGCCGGTGTTGAGGTTGCGGTCGAACCGCGGAAAGTTACTGCTCGATACCTCGATCCGGATGCGGTGGCCGGCGGGGAAGTAATTGCTGGTGGTCATGGGCTGGAGCGCCACCTTATATACTTTGCCGGATTCCAACCAGGCCAGCGGTTTGTCGTATCCGTTGCGATAGCGCAGGCGCTGGATGGTCTCATCGAGGTTGTAGGCCGTGCCGTCGGGGTAGACGTCGATCAGCTTCACCGTGAAATCGGTATCTTTGGCATCGGAAGAGACGTGGAGCGTGACGCCGATCGGACCGCTCGCTTCGATGGGCTCCGTGAGGGGTTCGGAGGTGTAGACCAGGATGTCGGGGCGGGCCTCTTGTTTGCGCTGATCGAAGGCGCCGCCGGTGACCGCGTTGCCCTCGCAGCAGACGTTGCCGCCATAACTGGGCACGGGGTTCACAGGATCGTAAGTGAAAGCGTCAGGATTATCTGTGGAGGGCGCCGCGGTAGAGAGCGCGCCATCGCCGGTCAGGCTGTTGGCCTTGCCGCCGCTCGAAAGGTAAAGCGTCATGGGTTGGGCGCCGGCGGGCGGCCAGGTGTCGGCGGATTGCCACTTGTTGATCCCCATGGTGAAGTAGCGCACGCGCGGCATCTTCTGGAGGATTCCGTTGTCTTCGCCTTTCAGGAAGTGGTCGAACCAGCCATAAGTGAGCTCGTCGTAATCCAGGCGGGCATCGCCCATGCTGCGCTCCCCCACCACGGTATTTTCGGTGGCGCGCTTGTAGCCGCAATGCAGCGTGGGCGCGATCACGGCGTACTGCTCATTGGCGATCTCAGGACGGGCGGTCTTGCGGACATGGTTATAAGCGGCCAGGTTGGGACCCACGGAGACGTCGTACCAGGACATGAACCAGAAGCCCGGGACGTTGATAGTCATGTTGTCGTGCCACAGGCCGCCGCGGTACCAGGCCGCGTCGTTGGGAGCGCGTTTGATCATGGCGCCACCGGTGGAGACTTCGGCGCGGTCCGCGAAGATGCCGTGAGGGCCGCCGACGGCGTTGATAATGTCCATTTCCGGGAGGTGCGTGAGGGCCTGGGACCAATCGACGGGCGGCATCTGTGGCGCGAGGTCGAACATTTTGGAGGCGCGGATCAAATCGGCCTGCGAGGCATTGGGCGGGAACATGGGGCGGACCTGGTTCTGCTCGCCGTAGATCCAGGAGATGAAGAGCATCTGGACGGCACCGCCGCGATACCAGTTGCCCTGTTCGAAGTAGGGAGCGACGCGGCCCACGCCCGCGCCGAAACCCTGGGGGATCATGGCGGCGAAGGCCGGATTGCCCTGCGCGGCGACGCCCATTTGCCATTCGGCGGTGGAGGAGCAGCCGATGGTGCCCACCTTGCCGTTGGACCAGGGGCGCGAGGACATCCACGCAATGGCGTCGCTGCCGTCGGTGAGGGGCGCGCCCAGGATGTCGTAGATTCCTTCGGAGAAGAAGTGGCCGCGCTCGTTCATTTCCACGTAGGCGTAGCCGCGCTTGACGGCCGCCAGTTCGGTGGCCATATCGCGCGGCGCACCGTTGCGGACGTCCCAGAAATTGAAGTTGTAGGGCGTGCGCACGAAGATGATGGGGTACTTCTTCGACGCGTCCTTGGGGCGGTAGATGTCGGTGGCCATGCGTTTGCCGTCGCGCATCGGGACCATGACTTTGCGTTCGATGATGGCGACGGATTCCAGTTCCTGCTCGGTGGTCGAGCGCTTGGCGAGCTGTTCCTTGGTGACGCCGCCGCGTTGCTGGGCGTGGGCGGTGAATATCAGCGTGAAGATGCCGAGGGCCAGGATGGCGGCCAGCAGGTAAGAGCGGCGGATCCATCTTTTAGTTTGCATCGGCAAATTTCGTTTCTCCGCCGGGCGCGGGCTATTGCCTGGCCAACGCGGCCGGTCCGACATATTTGTAGTTTCCAAAACCGAGGATGAGATAACCGATGCCGCCCAGCAGGAATAGCAGAATGACGCCGAAGGCGGCGCTCTGGCCGAAGGACTTGGCGATATCGATGGCCACCAGGATGCCGACCACGACGTTGACCAGGGGGATGCAACAGAGAAGCACCCACCAGCCGGGACGGCCGGCGATTTTCAAGAGGATATAGATATTGTAGATGGGGATCAGAATCGCCCATCCGGGTTGGCCGGCTTTGGTGAATACCTTCCACATGCCGATGATGAACACCACCGCGACGGCCATCCCCACCAGAAAGAAGATGAGCCCCATTCCTAAAAGAGCCGCGCCCCCTGCGCCGCTCAAATCTTGTTGCAACAGCAAAGCTGGAACCGTTGTCATTATAGTTTTCTCCTGCCGCAGCCCGTCGCTGGCGGGCGAATCACGCCTAGTATATACGAGATTTTGGCAGGTGGCGCGACAGGCACAGGGCGAATAATGCGGCATCATGGAACCAGGAGGGGTTTTCGTTTGCCCGCGCCGGAACAACCGCACCCGACTGTCAATCCGTGGATTGTCGCGGTGGCAGTCATGTTTGCCACGTTCATGGAAGTGCTGGATACCACCGTGGTGAACGTGTCGCTGCCGCATATCGCGGGCAGCCTTTCGGTGAGCGTGGATGAGGCGGCCTGGGCCCTCACGTCGTATCTGGTGGCGAACGCGATCATTCTGCCGATGACCGGCTGGCTGGCCA
>PMTR01000078.1 GCA_003167255.1 Bryobacterales bacterium | reverse complement strand
CTCGACTCTACCGCCGGTGTCTTCTGCGCGCTTCGCCGTCGCCACTCTTCGTGCCCCCAACGCACAAGTACCGGAAACTGGACCGGAGCGCCCCGGCAATCTCGGACGAGGCTCTTGTTATGATGAAAGCGGGATGCCACAAGAAGCCAGCCCGGATAATTCCCTTCGCCGGCGATGGGTGGAGACGTGGCGCCGCGCGAGCGAGGAACTGGAGCGCCTTCGCCGAACCGAGATTGAATCCATCGACACACCAGAGGCTGTCCGCCAGATTTTTGGAAGTGACGGCCCCGCCGTTCCAGCGCCGTTGCCAACGTCGGGGCTGGTTGAGCAGCAGGCGTGGTTCGCGCGAATCCAAAGGGACCGCCGCGGGTAATGAGCGCACTATTCGACGCTGCGCGTGATCTTCAAACGTTACTCGAGACGCGTGGCTGGAGGTTCTGTTTCATCGGGGGGCTCGCGGCGGTGCGTTGGGGCGAGCCGCGATTCACGCGGGGCGTTGACGTCACCTGCTGTGTCCGTTTGGAAGCGAGGACCAGGTATCCGCGCCGCTGCTGGACGCGGGATACCTGCGACGGATCCCGGATGCCCGGGAGTTTGCCCGTCGAAATCGAGTCCTGCTCCTTCAATCGCCTGACGGCGTTCCGATTGATATCGCTTTGGCGGCGCTCCCGTTTGAGGAAGTCCTGGTGGAACGGCATCGGAGGCGAAACTCGGATACCCCTGGCTCGTGAGTTGCAAACATAAGGCCCACTCAGGCAAAGCTGTGGGCCTTGATGATGAACTCAATATTACTGAGCGCGTCGAAGGACACGCATGTGGTGGTTTCATCGCGTTCTATTCAACGCTACCGTCTTCAAGTTTGAACGATAGGCTGAATCAACTGAAATCGCGTTTCGAAGTGCAGGTCTTCGATCATGAGCGAGTTGAGGCGGCGTTGCTCGGCACCACCGGTGGTGCACTCATTGCGAAGAGATACTTCCCCCGCTCGATATTGCTGTGGAGTTGCGAGCACCCGACACCTGCTAAGCTCTTCTCAGATACCGAAAAGCTACGCTGTGACTTCTGCAGCGGTGACCTCCTCAACCCAGTTAGGGGCATCTTCGTTGTATGGCGAAAACACCTCTCGACCAACGGTATCGGTGAAGTCGTTGATTTCGGCTGGTGCTGCAAGGGCGAATGTGATCGCAAGCTCCGAAGCATCGTGAGGACGAAGTTCGATTTTCAGGTGCTGGATGCGTGGGACGATATCAAGGACATGTGCAATCCTACTCTGTTTATGTGGAGAACGATGACTTGGCTTAACAGGTTACACTCCGGAGAGCGATGGTCCGATGACGCTTTTGAGCGCCTGAAAACCCTGCTCCTCGCCGTGTTTCCCCATGTCGCACGGCACCTTTCCCAAGTCGAACGGGAGGCTGTGCAAGTCGTGCTCACAATTCCAGTGGGATTGGGAGGAATGGGGCGATTGCCCTAAACGGGGAAGGGCTTCGCAAGGTCGCGACTGGCCAACCGGGTTCCGGCGATAGATCCGGTGCCGGGTGCCCGGCTAGGGCAGGCCCGGCCTCAGCTCCCGAAAGCGGACTTCCTGGGCGTTTGGTGGTGCGAAGGGGATTTATCGACAGCTACTGTCTTCCTGGTTTTGTCCCCTGAATTCGAGTATCAAGGCCCCATCGCGATGCGGGTGCCTTGCATTCGACCGCCCGAGAGCACGCTCGATTCGTCGGCGACGCGAGTGGACGACCAGCTAGACCCGGGAACTGGACGGGTATACTCTATGCGCAGCGAGAAAGCGCCGCTGGGAGGATCCTGATCCACTGAGCCCCCGCAACCATGCCTGAAGTGCCCGCGGCCTCACACGGGTGACTTCCAATAATAAAGATATTGCAAACCTTTAAATCCGCAGTCGCGACTGTGGCGCTCACGTTGCGTTGCCAGACGGATTCTGGCCTGTGTTACGTCGGACGGTCAAGACCCGCACTCCACCAGCGTCGCGCGCGCGTCATCGAGGTTCGGCGAACCGAGCTGGGTATAGATGTCCACCGCGGTCCGGGCGTGGGGCAGGGCCTCGGCGGCCTTCCCCTGCCGCACCAAGGCTAGGGCGAGGCAGTGGCAGTTGGCAGCGATCATTTCTAGGCGGCCCACCTTTTTGCACAAGGGCAGGGCCTCGCGGGCCAAAGTCTCGGCTCCCCGCCAGTCTTTCCGTCTCAGCGCCAGCGCAGCCAGATTGCCCGTATAGGTGGCCTCGCCTTCGGCGTAACCGACCGCGCGAGCCACTCGCAGCGCCTCGCGATAATCCCCCTCCGCCGCCACGAGATCGCCGGAGAGGCGCTGGGCTTCAGCGCGGGCGTTCAGGGCGATGGCCACGTCCTCGTTCTCGGGGGACAAGGTGCGCCACAGATCGAGCGCCTCGCAGAAGAGGGCGATGGCGGTGGGGTAATCCGCCTTTAAGCGGTGACCGAGGCCGCGCAAGCGGATAGTGCTGCCGCGCTGGCGGGCACCGGCCCGCGCGGTCTGCCAGTGTGCCGCCGCGCGGTCGGCCCAAGTCAGCACCGCGTCCGCCTGGCCGCGCAGATACTGAACGTAGCCCGCATCATAGGCCCGCCAGCCGGCGTTGTCGTGATCGCCCGCCGCCACGGCCTTGGCTTCCGCCTGCTGGCTGAGCGAAAGCCATTCATCCCAGCGGCCCGTGAAGTTGAGGAAGCGGTGGAGCGCTCGGCACACGGTCTGGAGGCGCTCATTTGGCCCGGCGACGAAGAGCGGCAAGGCGGGGGCCACGGTGGGCCAGGCGGCATCGAGCACCGGGAGGCGGTCGTGCTTTTGGTAGCCGTTCTCCACGATCAGCGCATAGGCGCCCTCCTCCAGCCGGCTGCCGGTTTCCGCGATCACCTCGGGACACTTTCGGCGGAGGAATCCCGCGATGAGCGGTGTAAGGACAAATTGCCGCAACTCGACGTCGCCAATGACCAGCGCGCGGTCAGCGAGAGTTTCCAACGCGGCTTGGGCGGCTAGGGGGGCGACGCCGGAGAGCTCTGCCACGTGGTGGACTTCGACCGGCAAGCTAAAGTGGGCAAGGGCCGCCATGAGGTGCGTTTCGTCGCCGGTGAAATTCTTGGCGATGTCGCCGAAAATGAACTCGAGCGCGTCCTCCCCGGCAGGCGATTGCCTGAGCAAGCCGAGCGCGCAGGCGACCGTCCGGGCCTGTCCACGGCCAAGCTGGCCGGCAACCCAGCGGATGATCAGCGGGTTGCCCCCGGATTCCTTGTGCAAGGCGCGTCGCTCCTCCTCGGTGGCGCCGGCGAGGAGCTTGTTATTGCGGGCGAGTTCCTCGAGCATTTGCGCGGCGTCCTCCCACGCGATGTGCTCTAGGCGGAGCAGGGTGGCCTGCACATCGGTACGCTTGCGGCTGGTGACGATGGCCTTGGTACCCTGCGGCAAGTTCTTGAGGAACTCGAGCACACGGAGGCGGTCGTTGTCCAGAAGATTTTCGAGGTTGTCAACCACGAGGAGTGCCGGTTGGGAGCGAAGCAGGGCGTGCAGCGCGGTCGGGCGCTGCTTTTCATCGAGGCGTTCGAAATTGAGGTCGCCGAGTTCCCGGGCGATCGCGTTAAGGATTCCGAGATAGTCGCCGACGCGGAAATCGCGGATGGTGGTGGGGCCACTCGGGTCGAGTTCGCTGCGCTTTGATGAGACGAAGACGATCCGCGGATAGTCGCTTTCGGGCGCCAGCTGGGCGGCGCGAATGGCGAGGGTCGTCTTGCCGATGCCGCCCGGTCCATCGATGAGGACGATCCACGTCCGCTCCTCCGGACGCAGGGCGGCTGCGATGGTATCGAGGTCTTTTTGCCGGCCAAAAAAGTAGGGCAGCTGGGGCAAGTTGTTTGGGGTGGAAGTGCGGGAGGGGACGTGGCTCGCCGCCGCGTCCAAGAGGTAGTGGTCCTTGTCCCGGCCTTCGTTGAGGGCGAGGCGCTGGAGGATGAGCGCAGCGGCTTGCTTGGGGGTTTTGTGGTCGAGCTCGACGAAACCGGCATTTTCGAAAAGCCCGTCGACGTGGGAATGATCGAACCGGCTAAGCATGATCTTTGCGCCGTCGTTCTTGTTGAGCTGGGCGTGAATGGCCATCCACTCCCAGCCGGTCCAGAGCTTGACGTCGTAGTCTTTGCATAACACCGCGACGACAAGGTCTGACTGATCGCGATAGAGTTTCGGGAGATGGATTCCGAGATCGTAGCGGGCGAACTCGGCCTCGTGATATTTATCGTAGAGGATCGCCTTTTCGTCAAAGCGATCGGCGAGAATGCGCGCGACCTTCGCGACAAAGTCCCGTTTTTCCCCCGCGAAGGACAATGCGATGCGAAAGCGTTTGGTACTCATAGCTTGTCCCCTGGTCTCTGTGCGTCCGCCTCGGCGGATCCTCGATGAATCGTCACGAAGTGCTTGCGGTTTCCCTCAATTGCGGCCGACGATGTTAGCCGGGATGCAGTCGCCGGGGGCCGAGTTCCCAGGCATCGGGCCAGACGGGCAGCCCGTCCCTGCGCAATCGCTGCGCGACGGCGCGCACGACAGCGTTATCTATCGAGCGGTGACAGTGACTGAGGAAGACGTCGAAGGAAAATGGACTCTTCATGAGCGTCAAGCCAGATTCGGCGTTTAACTCCTGTTTAGGCTGCCCCCGGGATAAAGTACGGCCCCGTCGGCCTAAGACGAATGCGCCGGTTGCCGGACTGGGGCGGAAACCCTTTTTCCTGCAATGACTTCTGCCTCGTCCAACAACTTGCTCTCCCAGTTTTAGGCCGACCGGCCCTTCTGGCTAATCCCGCCGTTTGAGACAGGATTCTGCACCCGTTCGAACCGACTGCGGGCCCCTCGACAGCCACATTCAAGACGTGCGTGTAGCCCTTCGCAGTCTTGACCTCCATGTGGCCGCCGCTCCTGACGCCGAAGTTCTTGAAGACCCTCATACTGCTTACGATGGTTAGAGTATATCTCAACTGTCCAGACAACGCCCTGGATAGCTGGCGATAACAGCCCTACCCACCATCGATCCGCGTGATTGGCCAGAAACGGCGAGGAAACTGGACGGATTGCCAATCCGCCTCCACCCCCGCCGATCTCCCTCCAGTGCCCCTCTGGCCCAAACCAACCAACTCCATTCACAAAAGGTTATGGCGCATCTGATGCTCGGGGTGCTGGCGCTGACCGCGGATCAGCTTTTGAAGTTGATAACATAAGGAAAAATCAGTCAGTACTTTATGAAGCAAAGTGGATTCGAAAAAAGTGAAATTTGCAAGTCGAATGGATAGAGTAGTTACGCCTTTGGCGGGCAGCCGAAGTCCGTAGAGCAATTTGCTCTCCAAAAAACCGGCCTTTGACCGCATCCACGAGAACCCAATCCAGATTCTGTGGCGAGTTTTGCAATTCGTTCACAACTTTTTTCCACTTTCTTTCGCTGATTCCAAACCACTTCCCGGTCCCACCAGCCAGTTTCCCCCAGTCGCCATGCTACCCCTGAATTGAAAGGCGCCCCCCATGGCCACTGACAAACAAACCGCCGCTAACCGCATCAACGCGCAGAAATCCACCGGCCCCCGCTCCGCCGCCGGCAAGATGAAATCCGCCCTCAACGCCCGCAAACACGGCTTTTCCGGCTCCATCACCACTGTCGTCCGCCTCGAAGACCATGATGAAACCTACAACCTGAGGCAAGACCTCCTCGACCTGTACCTCCCCGTCAACTCCCAGGAAATCTTCGCCCTTGAGCGCATGGCCGTCTGCCAAATGTCCCTCATCCGCGCCGAGCGCCTGGAGGCCGGCCTCTTCACCACCTGTCTCGACAAAGCCCTCGACCCCGAGGGCGAACCCATCCACCTGATGTCCCCTGAACTAGCCGGCGACGGCGACATCGAGATCACTCGCGTCCAGAATCGCAATTTCGCTCTCGGCGAAGGCTTCCACCGCGCCACCCAAAAGCCCCACACCTGGGCCCTGTTCCTCCGCTATCAGGCCCAGGCCGAACGCCAGTACCATCGCGCCATCCAGGAATTCGAGCGCCTTCGCGCCCTCCGCCCCGAATTAGAAACTGAAGAAACAGAAATACCAAACGAACCCAATTCCCCGCCTCAACCCGAAGCAAATCAACCAGATCCCGCGCCGCGAACCAACCCAATTCCAGCAGCGGATCAACCCGATTTCCCACCCGTCACCATGAATCCGGCCAGCAGAAGTTCGCTCAAGCATCAAGAACCGCTTGCTGACGCGCGCGGCTCGCATGCGAGCCGCGACCGTGAGGGAGCGGTCTTCCAGGATAGCTGTCCCGCTTTGCCCCTCAGACGATTTACCATAGAAGGATTCGGAGCTTCCATGAGGTTGAGGGCAATCGATGCGAACACGACTTCTATTCCTGATCCTGTTTCTGACGCACGCCGGCTTTTCGCAGGTGGATGAAGCGCTGCTCAAGGGCATGCAGTATCGCCTGATCGGCCCGTTCCGGGGCGGCCGCGTGCTGGCGGTCGCGGGCATTGCGGGCGACCCGCAAACCTATTACTTCGGCGCGGCGGCGGGCGGGGTGTGGAAGAGCGTCGACGGCGGCGCGCACTGGACGCCCCAGTTCGATAAGGAGGCGGTTTCCTCCATCGGCAGCATTGCGGTAGCTCCCTCCGACCCCAACATCGTTTATGTGGGCACGGGCGAAGGATGCCTGCGCGGAAATATTTCTTACGGCGACGGCGTCTACCGCTCCAATGACGGCGGCAAGACATGGAAGAACCTGGGATTGCGGGACTCGCGGCACATCCCGAAAGTTCTGGTGGATCCGCGCAACCCCGAGACGGTTCTTGTGGCGGCGATGGGCCACGCGTTCGCGCCTAACACCGAGCGCGGCGTCTTCCGCAGCACCGACGGCGGCAAGACTTGGGTGAAGGTTCTGTATGTCGACGACCGAACGGGTGCCACCGATATCACCTTCGCCCCGAGCAACCCGAATGTAGTGTTTGCGGCCATGTACCAGGCGCAACGCGAGCCGTGGGTCTTCACCAGCGGCGGTATTGGCAGCGGTCTCTACCGGTCGACGGATGGCGGCGCAACGTGGAAGCACCTGGAAGGCAACGGACTGCCCGGAGGCGTGCTCGGGCGGATCGGCGTCTCGGTTTCCGGCGCGGACGCGAGCCGCGTCTATGCGCTCATCGAGGCCGAAAAGGGCGGCCTGTACCGCTCCGATGACGGCGGCGACAAGTGGGAGCCGGTCAATGACGATGAACGGTATCGGCAGCGCGCCTGGTACTTCAGCCACGTGTTTGCGGATCCGCGGGATGCCGACACGGTCTACGTGCTGAACACCGGGATGTTTCGTTCCACCGATGCAGGCAAGACCTTCACGCTGCTCCCCGCGCCACATGGCGATCATCACGCGCTGTGGATCGACCCCTCGAACCCGGCGCGCATGATTAACGGCGACGATGGAGGCGCCACCGTCAGCATCGACGGCGGCAAGAACTGGACGCCGCAAATGAATCAGCCGACGGCGCAGTTCTACCACGTGACCACCGACAATCGTTTCCCCTATTACGTTTTCGGCGCGCAGCAGGACAACAGCCCCGTGGCCACGGCGAGCTGGAGCGATTCGGGCTTGATTGGCATGCGCAACTGGTATGAGGTGGCGGGACAGGAGAGCGCCTTCATGGCCGCCGATCCGCGCGACGGCAACATTGTCTACTCGGCCGGCCAGGGAGTGTTTCGTTTCGACAAGCACACCGAGCAGGGCCTCGACATTTCACCGTGGCCGGTTGATTTCGCCGGGCATGGCGTGGCCGACTTCCCGCATCGTTTTCAATGGACCGAGCCAATACTCTTTTCCCCGCACGACCCCAGCGTGATCTACACCGCGGGCGAAGTGGTTTTCAAAACCACCAACCAGGGAAAGAGCTGGACCACCATCAGCCCCGACCTGACACGCAACGATAAGGCCAAGCAGCGCGCTTCCGGCGGCCCCATCACCTTGGACAACACCAGCGTGGAATACTATGACACGGTCTTTGCGCTGGCCGAATCGCCGCTCGAAAAGGGCCTGCTGTGGGCGGGCAGCGACGATGGACTGCTGCACGTTTCGCGCAATGGCGGTGGCTCCTGGCAAAACATCACGCCGCCTTCCATGCCGGAATGGGGGCTGGTCAGCATGATCGATCCGTCGCCGCACAGCGCGGCGGCCGCCTACGTCGCGGTGGACCGCCACAAGCTGGACGATTTCAAGCCTTACCTCTTCAAGACCGCCGATTACGGCAAGACCTGGACCGGGATCGCCGCCGGCATTCCCGAGGGCGATTACGTTCACACCGTGCGCGAAGATCCCAAGCGCAAGGGACTGCTCTACGCCGGGACCGAAACCGGCGTTTGGATTTCATTCGACGACGGCACGCACTGGCAAAAGCTTCGGCTCAATCTTCCCACCGTGCCGGTTCACGACCTGGTGGTCAAAGACGACGACCTGGTGGTGGCCACCCACGGCCGCGCCTTCTGGGTTCTGGATGATCTGACTCCTCTGCGCAAAGTTGTGCCTGCCGATGTAGACGCCGCGGCCAAACTCTTCGCGCCGCGTCCTGCGTACCGCGTGCGCTTTCCGGATGCGCTCGACCGTCGCCAGCCGGCAGGCGAGAACCCGCCGCCCGGCGCCATCATTTATTACTATCTGAAGTCCGCGCCCAAGGATGCAGTGAAGCTGGAAATCCTGGATGCGCAGGGCAATGTGGTGAAGACCTATTCCAGCGTCAAAGGGGACGAAGAGTTGGGGCCCGCGGAGTGGCCGGACGTCCAGCGGTTGAGTGAAGTGCTTCCCACGGAAGCGGGCCTGAACCGCTGGTTTTGGAATTTGCGCCAGGAAGATCCGGTGAAGGTCCCCGGCGGGTTTTACGAAACCGATATCCCGCCGAAGGGGCCCATGTCTCTTCCCGGCACATACCAGGTGCGCCTCACCGCCGCAGGCCAGAGCCAGACCGCGCCCCTCGAACTGCGCCAGGACCCACGCATCCAACTGTCGGCCGCCGACCTCGAAAAGCAGTTCGATCTCGAAAAGCAGATCGCGCGCCGCCTGACCTCCCTGCACAACGCAGTCAATGAAATCCGCGACCTTCGCGCGCAATTGACGGCGCTCGGGCAGCATTACAAGAACGTGCCCGCGTGGGAGCCGTTGAAGCCGGTGGCCGACGATCTGCTGAAGAAGATCGCGGCGGTGGAGGAGAAGGTGATGCAGGTAAAGATGAAAAGTACGGAGGGGGATCTGCGGTATCCAACCATGATCGACGAGCAGTTGATCTCCCTGAACTGGAGCGTGGACGCGTCCGACGCCGCGCCCACCGAAGGGCAACAACAGCTCTTCGCGAAACTCAGCGCAGAGCTACAAGAGCAGTTGAACCGATGGGACCAAATTCTGAGCCAGGATCTTTCGGGCTTCAATCGCGCAGCGGAGAAGCAGAAAATCAGCCTGATTGACGTGCGGCCGAAGCAGTAATCAAGCTCCGATCCGAGCCGCGACCGTAAGGGAGCGCTTGCTGACGCGCGCGACTCCAATCCGAGCCGCGAACGTAAGAGAGCGGTTCTCGTGGCGCACGAGACTGCATTGATAACGGTGTAAGGATTAAGGAGGAAGATGGCAACGCAAACCGGCTCGCTTCGTTCGAGTCTCACTTACGAACCGCTGGAGCTGCAATTCGGCACCAGCGGAAGGCGGGGCAAGGTGGTGGATCTCACGCAGTTGGAGGTCTACATCAATGCGCTGGCGGAGCTCGAGTATTTACAGTCGCGTGATCCCTCCGAGGGCGGAATCATCCGGGGCGAGGAGTTCTTCTTTGCGCGCGACCTGCGGCAAAGCTCCGACCGTTTCGTGCCGCAACAAGGCGAACGCGGGGAGATCGCCCAGGCAATCGTGGCGGCCATCCGGGACGCCGGAATGCGCGCCGTCAACCTGGGATTGATCCCGACGCCGGCGGTGACCTGTTACGCGCTGGCCCGCGGCAAGGGCAGCATCATGGTGACCGGCAGCCACATTCCATTCGACCGGAGCGGATACAAAACCAATAGCAGCCGGGGCGAGTTGCTCAAACAGGAAGAAGCGCCCATCAACGAGCGCGTGCGCAAGGTGCGCCAAGGGCTTTATGAGCAGCGCCGGGATGAGTCGCTCTTCGACGATCGCGGCATGTTCAATAGCGGCCACCAGGAGCTTCCGGCGGAACTGCCCGACGCGCGCGTCGAGTGGATCGAGCGATTCACAAACTTCTTCGCGGTCTCCGTGGGGCAGGCGCTTTCGCCTGCCAACCGCCAGTCTCTCAGCGGGAAACGCATCCTGGTCTATCAACACTCCGCGGTAGGCCGCGACCTGCTGGTGGAAGTGCTCGAACTCATGGACGCCGAAGTAATCGCGGCGGGACGCAGCGATACGTTCGTTCCCATCGACACGGAAAACATCGGCGAGCCGCAGTTGGCGGCCATCCAGGCGCTGGCCGATGAGGCCGCCGCGCAGCATGGACCGCTCGATGCCATCGTGTCGACGGACGGAGACAGCGACCGGCCGCTCATACTGGGAGTGAATCCGGTAACGGGCCAGGCACACTTCTTCGGCGGAGACCTGGTGGGCATGGTGGTGGCGGAGTATCTACAGGCCGATGCCGTGGTGGTGCCCATCAGTTGCAATGACGCTGTGGACCGGGGGGCGCTGGCAGGCATAGTCGAACCGAAGACACGGATCGGCTCGCCGTTTGTGATCGCCGGAATGCAGGAAGCCCGCCGCCAAGGGAAGCAACGAATTTGCGGGTGGGAGGCCAATGGCGGGTTCCTGACCGGCTCGGACATCGAGCGGGATGGAGTTACCTTAAGGGCGCTCCCGACAAGAGACGCGATTCTGCCGATCCTCGCAACGCTTTTCGCCGCCGCCGGGAAAGGGCTGTCGCTGGTAGACCTGTTCGCTCTCCTGCCAAAACGCTTCAGCCGCGCCGCGCTGCTGGAGCAATTCCCGAGAGCGGCTGGTCTGAAGCTGGTGAAGTTTCTCTCTCCCGGCAGCGACCTTGCCCGATTCTTCACGCCCGCCATGGGCTTTGGCAAGATAAGCCATGTGGACTACACGGATGGCGTGCGGGTGCTTTTCGAGAATGGCGATGTAGCTCACGTGCGCCCTTCGGGGAACGCGGACGAACTGCGGATCTACGCCGTTGCCGACACGCAAGACCGCGCCGACGCAATCGCAGCCATGGGTGTCGCCGAGCCGAACGGCATCCTGCGGTCGATGGAGAGAGCTATGGAAGCTGGGGCCTGAGCCAACTGGTGGCGCCGGCGGTCTTTGCCGCCGGTCTCTTATGTGGGGCATGCTTTAGCTTGCCAACACCACGATGTTTCTCCTATTGACAATAGTATCGTTTTGCGTTAAATATTGGATATGAAAGCTACGCCAAAGGGATGGCCCCGGCTATCCACTGCAATCTACTATGACGCCGCCCCCGGAGCCATTGACTGGCTTTGCCGCGCCTTCGGGTTTGAGGTGCGGCTGAAGGTCGAAGGCGACGGCGGGCGCATTGAGCACAGCGAGCTCGTCTATGGCGAGGCCCTCGTAATGGTGGCCCAGAGCGGAGACAATCCCAGACACCCGAAGTTCCCGCGCGCCGCGAGTCCACGCTCCATCGGCGGAGCAAATACCCAGTCGCTCATGCTGTTCGTTGACAACGTGGACGAGCACTGCGCCCGCGCTCGCGCGGCCGGCGCGGCCGTGATCGAAGAACCCGCCGTTCACGATTACGGCGCCGACCATTGGTCGGATCGCAGCTATGGGGCGCTCGATCCCGAAGGCCATATGTGGTGGTTCACCGAGCGTGTGCGGAACCCGCCGGGTGAGTAGCTCGTGCCGAAGGCGGAACTGAACGCTACACTCTCTGCGCTGGCCGACCGGAACCGCCGGGCGGTGGTTGACCTTCTGAAGGCGCAGCCCCGCCGCGCCGGGGAAATTGCCGTCGCCCTCTCCCTGACCCCTCCGGCGCTGAGCCGGCATCTGCGAGTGCTCCGGCGCAGCGGATTGATCCACGAGCAAGGGGTCGAAGAGGACGCGCGGGTACGGATCTATCGGTTACGGAAGGAACCATTCGACCAGCTTCGCGGCTGGCTGGGGGAAGTGGAATCCTTCTGGACCGGTGAGTTGGCCGGCTTCCGCGATCATGTGGAACGCTCGAAGATCCGGCGCGGGGGCCCCGCAAAACGATGATCCCGCCCGCTTCCGACCTCGTGACCGTGAGCGTCACCGTCTCGACGGACCCGGCCACGGCGTTCGCCATCTTCACCGAGGAGACCGGCCTTTGGTGGCGATGGGGACCGAAGTTTCGCATCGCGGGAAAGCAGCCCGGAGTATTGCGGTTCGAGCCGTGGCTGGGCGGCCGGTTCATGGAAGAGGTCCGGTCTCCGTCGGGGCCGCGGGTGTTCACGATCGGAAGGATTTCGGTCTGGCAGCCGCCCGGGCGATTTCAGTTTGAATGGCGGGGAGTGAACTTTTCGCCGGGCGAGAGCACGCAGGTGGAGGTTGTGTTTGAAGCCGTGCCTACGGGGACGCGCGTCACCGTCCGTCACTCGGGCTGGGCGGCTCTGCGACCCGATCATCCCGCGCGCCACGGCCGGCAGGGCCCGGCGTTCATTCGCGCCGGCGGACTTTGGTGGGGGGATTTGATGACGTCATTCCGCGAGTTTGCGGCGGAGCGGCTGGACAACCGAGTCGACTCCTGATGGCGGAGGACCATCACCCGCCGCAAGGCGTTTCAAGGGGGCGAATCGCTGAAAGCTCCTGGCGCGTGACCCCGAAATTGCCCCCGGAAGTGCAAGCATAATAGCTGGGCACTTGCAGTGATGTATGTGGCCGGGGCGAGCGAATTCGAATCATCAGCGCGCGACGTGCCACACGGCGTGAACGAAGGAACTATGAAGAGGTCACCTAGTAAACGCCAGGCCAATGGTCAGGCTGATGCCGACGAGATTCTTCCGGAGTACGATTTCAGCCGCGCCGCGCCCAACAAGTACGCGTCGCGGTATGCCGCGGGAAGCGCCGTAGTGGTGCTGGAACCCGACGTGGCCGCTGCGTTCCCAACCTCAGGAGAAGCCAATGAAGCGTTGCGTGCCCTTGCCGGAATCATCCTGAAGCATCGCTCCCGCCGCCCGGCGCCGCGCCGCGACTTTTGAACGACACCTTTTCCATTGAAGTCCAAAGGGTCGCCGGATCCCCTTATCCCCCTGTTCCACCGCTGGCCCCGACACTAGTTCCAAACTTTCGCCGAAAAAACTCCGCCCTGCGCCGATAAGCTTTTCGTGAGTGCTTTTCTGCAGCAGGCCGGTGACATCCTGGAGATCGCGGCGAACGGCGACGGCAGCCTGCAGGATATAGCCATCCTGATTGACCGCCAGGGAGGCATGCGGATGCTCGATCCATCCGGATGGTCCCTGCCCGCCTTGAGCGCCGAATTCGGCGCGACCGCTGTTTATAAGGTGGAAAGGCGCGGAACCGCAGTGCGGGTGGAGGGCTGGGATGGGTCCCAGCGCTGCCTGGTCCAACGGAATTCGCAGCCAACGAATTTCTTGCAGCTCACTTGCGTGCGCTGATCAGCGCCCGGTCGATCACCTCTATCTTTTCGAATTCCCCATCCCAGAAGCCCTGCGACTGCATGCTCTCCAGGTAGGCGTGCGAGTAATGGAACGCGCTCCACACCTGCTCCTTGTAATGGAAGAGCCGCTGCTTTTCGTCCTTGCCCCGCACGTCCAGGATCTCGTCCGGTGTGCCTCCGCGGAACACTTCTTCGAACGACGACGCATCCACCGGCCCACGCCGCTTTTCCAAATCGGCGAGAACCGACGGATACCGGTCGAAACCGTCCGTCGCGATCGTTACCACGTTGTCCTCGAAGCCAAGATTCAGATGGCGGGCCAGGCGAACGGCGCCCAGCACGTTGCAGATGCCCGAAACTCCAAACATGCCCGCGAACACCGCCAGGCTTCCCTGCGGCATCCCCAGAACCTGCTCCACCAGCGCCGCGCGCCGCTCCACCAACTCCAGGCCGATGACGCAGTCGTCATCATGCACCAGCATCACGTAGTCGGTGGTCAACACGTTGTGAATCAGCGTCACCATCTTGTCGCCGATGCCTTCGATGCGGTGCGTCCCGCGGCCATCGTTGAACAGCGTGGAGCATTCCTTGGGCTCGAGCGCACACACCACCGCTTCCGGATATTGCGCCTTGACCTCATCGCCCGCGGCCAGGGTTCCGGCCGAGCCCGGCGCCGAAACGAACCCGGCGACGCGCCCGTTCCCGTGCCCCCGCGCCGCATCGATGGCGCTGCGCCCGGTCACGTAACGGTGGAAGCGATAGTTGGGCAGCAGCTCGAACTGCGCCAGGATTTTGTTCTTCGGGTCCTTCTTGTAATCCTCGGTGCGCTCCAGCACCAGGATGACGTCGCTCTCCGATCCGGGGGTCAGATCCAGTTGCCCGCCGTATTGGCGAATGCGCTCGTAGCGTTCGCGGCTCATCCCCTCGGGCATGATCACGACGGCGGGGTAGCCCTTGAGCTTCGAAACATACGCCACGCCGATGCCGAAGTTGCCCGTCGATGGGCCGATGATGGTGTGCACGCCCGGCGAGATCTCTCCGGCCAGTTCGCCCTCCATGAGCGTGGTGTAAGCCGGACCTACCTTATGGCTTCCGGATGGAAAGTGCCGGCCCACCATCACTACGATATTGGCGCGCACGCCCGTGAGTTCCTTGGGCAGCACCACGTGCCGCACCTGGTTATCGGCTCCGCGCCACGTGATGTTGAACAGGTTGATGGGGTCGAGCTCAGTGGCCGCGCCCGCCAGGGCCGCGCCGCGGATTGCCGCCGGCAGCAACTCCGGGTGCAACATCTCCTGATAGGTGGGACCGGGTACGGTAGTTTTCATGTGTTTTTCAAAACCTCTCCCAGAGCGCCCGTGCGCGGCGCGAAGCCTTGTCGGCCACCCGGCGCTCGTCCAGGTTGACGCACTGTTTCTCGCGCAGCACCCAGCGGCCGTTGACCATCAGCGAATCGACCGGCGCGTTCGAGATTCCGAACAGCAGGTGGCCAAACAGATTGCCGGGATCCATCGGCGTCGGCGGGAAGTAATCGTACAGCGCCAGATCGGCCTTGGCGCCGGGCGCGATGCGGCCCACTTCCACGCCCCAGATCTTCCGGACAATCGCGCGGTTGTTCCGAAACGCCGCTGCATAGGCTTCCGCGTAGCCCACGCGCGGATCGCGCGCCCGCACTTTCTGCAGATGCAAGGCCGTCTTGAATTCTTCCCAAAGCCGCGGCGAATAGCCATCCGAACCCAGCCCCACGGTCACGCCGTCGCAAAACAGTTCGAGCAGCGCCGCCGTGCCAACCGCGTTATTGCAGTTGGACTGTGGGTTGTGGACCACGTTCACACCGCTCCGCGCGAGCACTTTGCGCTCCGCGGCGGTTACGTGGATGGCATGCGCGGCCAGCGTCCGTTCATTGAGGATTCCAAGCCGGCTCAGGCGGCTCACCGCCCCGCGGTCGCAGCGGTCCTCCGACAAATGGATGTGGAACGCGCCGGCGAGCGGCTGGTTGGCCTCCACACACGCGCGCAAAGTGCGGTCGCTGAGCGTGAAGGCCGCATGCAGACCGAATGCCGCTCCCACCGTGTCATCCCGCCGCCGGCGATCGAGGAACCGAACGTTTTCGGCGATCGCAGCCGCCGCAGCCGCCTTGCCGTCACGGTCGCTGGTCTCGTAACAGGTCGCCCCGCGCAACCCCACCTTGCGATACGCCCGCTCGATCGCATCCAGGCTCCCCGCGCAGGCGTTGGGGCTCGAATGGTGATCGATCACGGTACCGACACCGTTCTTGGCCGCATCGATCAGCCCGATCAGGGCGCTGTAGTACACGTCGTCTTCGTTCAGCGCGCGATCTAATCGCCACCACAGCTTCTTCAGAATCGCCGGGAAATCAGCGGGTGCCGCGCCGGGGAGCGTGATGCCCCGCGCCAGAGTGCTGTAAAGATGCGAGTGGCAGTTGATCAGCGCCGGCATGAGCAGGCGCCCGCCGGCATCCACGGTGTCGGCGCCGCGCGCGCGGCCACTCCGCACGGACCCGATACTGCCATCGGCGCGAACTTCGACGCTGCCGGAATCGATCACCCGGTGGGCGTCGTCGAACGTCAGGATGCGCGCGTTGGTCAGGATCATGATGCCACGATGTGCGTTCCGGCCGAGCCGTTCACCGCTTGCGCGACCCGCTCGGTGGAAGTGATAATGCACTCCTCGCCGCCATGCGATACGAACTCGATGGCGGCTTCGACTTTGGGCCCCATCGACCCCGCCGGAAATTCGCCCGCCGCCAGATATTCGCGAGCCTGTTGCACCGAAATCGTACCCAGCCAGCGCTGGTCCGGGCGGCCGTAGCGAACCGCCGCGCGGTCCACCGAGGTCACGATGATCAGCTTCTGTGCGTGAAGGTCGCGCGCCAACAACGACGAGACCAGGTCCTTATCGATCACGCCTTCCACGCCTACCAACCTGGGGCCATCCCACGCCACCGGAATCCCGCCGCCGCCGGCTGCGATCACCACGATTCCCGCATCCAGCAGACAGGCGATCGCATCGCTCTCGATGATCCGCAGGGGACGCGGCGACGCCACTACGCGCCGCCAACGCCCCGCTTCAATTTCGCGCATCTCCCAATGCGGCCGCTCCGCGCGAATGCCTACGATCTCATCCGCCCCATAAAACCGGCCGATGGGCTTGCTTGGATGCACCATCTCCGGGTCGCCTTCGTTCACCAGCACCTGGGTGATGATGGTGGCGGCGGTGCGACGCAGGTTCTCCCGCCGGAACAACTCGCAGGCCACCCGCTGGATCATGTAGCCCATGCCGCCCTGCGAGTCGGAAACGCACGTGTCCAGAGGAAGCCGCGGCACGCGCCGTTCTCCCTCTTCCACGCGAATCAGAATGTTGCCGATCTGCGGCCCGTTGCCGTGGGTGATGGCGATGCGTGCGTCGCTGTGAAACAGCGGCGCCAGATGATTCAGCGTCTCCGCGGTGTGCTCAAACTGCTGCGGAATCGTGCCCGGCTCTCCAGCACGCGTGATGGCGTTGCCGCCCAACGCAATGACCAGCGTCTCGCGCATGGGTTCCTTAGTGAGGCCCCGCATCGGACCGGAAAGACTTTTTCACCGCGGAGACGCAGAGACGCGGAGAAAAGCGGAGAGACTCATTTTTTGTCTTTGGCCTTTCTCTGCGTCTCCGCGTCTCCGCGGTGAATATTTGGTCTTGACTCATTTGTGTCGTCATCCCTCAGTGCATCGTTCCCTAGCCGATCTGGTAGTCCACCGGCCGGACCGCCATGGTCAGCGCCATGATGGCCTTGGCCGTATGCAGCCGGTTCTCGGCTTCCTGGTAAACCACCGAGTTGGGTCCGTCGATCACTTCGTCGGTCACCTCGTTGCCGCGGTCGGCCGGCAGCGGGTGCATGTAGAGCACGTCCTTCTTGGCCAGCTTCATGCGCTCCGCGTTGCAGATCCAGTGCGTGTACTGTTTGGCGATGCGCAGCGATTCCGCCGGGTTTGCCCCCATCGTGTCCAGGCATCCCCAACTCTTGGGGATCACCACGTCGGCATCGCGAAACGCTTCGTCCATGTTGTCGACGGTGTGGAACTGCCCGCCGCCGCGCGCCGCGTTGGCGTGCGCCGCCGCGACCGTCCCGGGCATTAGCCCATACTCCGGCGGGTGCGCCAGCACCACCTCCATGCCGAACCGCGGCAGCAACATGATCAGCCCCTGCGGCACCGAGAGCGGCTTGGCATAGCTCGGCGCATAGGCCCATGAGACCGCAACCTTCAGGCTGCGGGTATTGCGCCCGCGCAGCTCGCGAATGGTCATCAGGTCGGCCAGCGTCTGGCAGGGATGGTCCACGTCGCACTGCATGTTGATCACCGGGGCATCCGCCCACTTGGCCACTTCGCGCATGTAAGCGTTGCCTTCGCCCGGAACCAGGTCGTGCCGGATCGCGATGGCGTGGCCATAACTGGAAAGAATGATGCCGGTATCCTTGGTGCTCTCGCCGTGCGAGATTTGCATCACATCCGAGGTCAGAAAATGCCCATGCCCGCCGAGTTGCGTGATGCCCGCTTCGAAGGAATTCCGCGTGCGCGTCGACTTGTCGAAGAACATCAGGAAAATCGTCTGATCCGGCAAGTGGCGATGCGGAATCCGACCCTTGAATTTCCGCTTCAGGTCCGACGCTACGTCGAGCATCACATCCAGCTCGTTGTCAGACCACTCTTCGGTCGTGATCCAGTCCTTGCCTTTGAAGTGCGCTTGCTTGGTTTCAGTCATGAGTTTCGTTCCCGTGAGCAACCGCCGGAAGGGCGGCGGCGTTGGCAAAATGCGCGTGGCGCGTGTCGCCGATGGATTCGAGCAACAGCTTGAGCTTGAGATATGGCAACAGATCGAGCGTGCGCGCGGCGCCGGCGACGCCGCTCTTAGGAGTCCAGCCGAGCGCGCGGTTGTCGCTGAGACGGATTTCGACCGCGGCGTCGTCCCGCTCGAAGCACGCGCGGTCCGCCGCCCGATCCACCGTCAGAATGTACGCTTCCCCCGCGATCACGCCGTGAATGGCGTTCCGCGCGTAGTCGATATAGAATCCGTTCCGGCCCGCGTCCCTGTGAAAAGTCTCGAGGCTGCCGAAGAAACGCGGCTTCTCGACGAATGGGCCGCCGTCTTCCGGACAGAAGATGTCGCAGTTGCCGCACTCGTTGCACGCGTCGGCGTAGTTGGCGAACTGGCGCGCCTTGGCTATGCGAAACACGCCGCCGGGAATCGCCCGCAGTCCAGCGGCGGCGAGCTCGAAGTTGTCGTACGCCACATCCACCGCGCCGGTTTCATACACGAAGTTCGCGTCATTCGGGCAGACCGGTACGCACTTGTCGCACGTGATGCAGTCGTAGAGCCACAGCTTGGAGCCGATCTTGCGAGGCACACCTTTGTTGCGCTCCCACGCGTACCGCGGATCGGCCGTGGCTTCCGCAACTAAAATCGGGGTGTTGCGCAGACCGGCGGCATTCACTTCTTCCGGCGAGGCTGGGCAAGCTGAAGCATGCCCCACCACGAAATCCCCGATGTTGTTCACGCCCAGCTCACGCATCGCCGCGCCGAGGTTCTCGAGGTAGCGGATCATCCGGCCGTACCCGCCGGGCCGCAGCAGATCGGTGCAACTGGTCACGGGAACGAAGTTCATGGCCACAGCCCGCGCTACGTTGTTAGCGTCAAGGCCGCCGGAGAACGAAACCGGAATCGGCTCGCGCTGACGCTCGCGAAACTTCTTCACCAGGTTGAGCGCAATCACGTGCAGCGGCGCGCCCGACAGGTACATCTCTCCGTCGCTGAAAAACGTCTTGTGATTCTTCACCACCAGGGTATTGGTGAATTTCACCGAAAGGCTGCGGCCGTGCGCCCGCGCCACGCCCTGCAGGCGCGGAATCAGATCGAGCGCTTCGTCAAACAGCAGGTCGTTCTCAAAGGCCGGCGGATGAACCTCCAGCTCGTGGTAGCCCAGCACGTCATGCAGCAGATGCTCCACCTCGCCGCGGCCCAGCAGCGTCGGGTTCAGCTTGATACAGACGTGGCAACCCATTTCCACCAGCAGGAAAGTCACGATGCCTTCGATTTCCCCCGCCGGGCAGCCGTGGAACGTCGAGAGGCTGATGGTGTCGCTGATGCGCGCCGGAAACGGCAGATCGCGATAGCGCGCCCACTCGCCATCGAGCTGGGGCCGCAGCTCGTCGATCACCGCGGTTGCATCCAGCATCGACCGAATCCACGAACGCACGCGCGGCGACCGGATGCCCTCCAAGCTGTACCCCACGCTCATATCGAACACCGTGTCGGTGGGAATGCCTTCGCCGGGCAGCTTGGATGCCTTCAGAATTTCCAGAAACATCGCCGCGCTCACGTATTCGCGCAGCGAGCGCTCCAGCTTGAGTTCCTGCGACCACTCCACGTTGTAGCCCACGTTGGCTACGTCGATGCAGGGCCGCGGAATCTTCAACTCGTCGAGGATCTGGACCGTCTTCAGTTCGATGATGCGTGCGCCGCCCAGCCACGCGAGCGCGATGTTCTGCACCAGTTGCCCGTGCGGCCCCGCCGCCGGCCCCAGCGGTGTGGACGCGCGATGCCCATGGAACTCGACCGAAAGGTCCAGATCCGGAAAGCCCCGAAAGAACTTGCTGCCCGGCAAGTCGAAGATCTTACCTTCGTTCCGGTATTCGTGGAACGCCCGCCGCAACAGCAGCGGGAGCGGCAATGGAACCAGTTCAGCCATTCGCCTTCTTCAGTGTGGCCACATAGGTCAGCGGAAACGCCGCGTAGAACTGTGCCGCCTCCACCAGGTGGCGGATCGGCACGCGCTCCACCACCGAGTGCGCCACGTCTTCTTCGCCCGGCCCGAACCCGATGGTCGGCACGCCCATCAGCCCCATCGACCCTACGCCGTTGGTGCTGAAGGTCCACTTGTCCACCACCGGCTCCCGGCTCCACAGCGCCTTGTACGTGGAAACGGCGGCTTTCGTCAGCGGGTCCGATTCCGCCAGCACCCAGGTCGGATAATATTTCTCCATCGGGTAGCGCAGCCCGGTATAGCTGGGCGTGTCGTAAGTCAAGATTTCGATCTCGGCGCCTTCCGCACCGGGCAGCGCTTTCACTTCGGCCACCGCGCTCTCCTTGGTCTCACCGGCCGTCAAACGCCGGTCCAGGTGGATGGAGCATGCGCCCGGCACCGCGCACAACGAGGGCGAAAGCGAGCGGATCTGGGTTACCGCGATCGTGCCCTTCCCCAGGAACGGGTCGTTTTTCAGCCGCGTGTTCAGCTTTTCCACTTCCTCCACCAGGCGGCTCATCTTGTAGATCGGGTTATCGCCGCGCTCCGGCGCGCTCGCGTGGCACGATTTCCCGCGCAGATGCACTTCGATCTCCATGCGCCCGCGGTGGCCTCGATAAATCCCCAGCCGGCTGGGCTCCGTGATCACCACGCAGTCGGGCCGAATGCCGTCTTCCTTCAAAATATACAGCCAGGGCAGCCCGTCGCAGTCTTCCTCTTGCACCGACCCCACCATGTACACCGTATAATCGCCATCGAGGCCGAGTTCCTTGATGAGCTTGCCCGCGTACACCATGCTCACCATGCCGGCGCGCTGATCGCATGAACCGCGCCCGTAGATGTAGCCGTCCTCCACCTTACCCTGGTAAGGATCCCAGCCCCATTCCTTCGGGTCGCCCACGCCGACCGTATCGGTGTGGGAGTCCATCATGATCACGGTCTTCCCCGAGCCGATCCGCCCCAAAATATTTCCCATGCCATCGATGCGGATTTCGTCGAACCCCACCTTCTCCATTTCCTGCCGGATCCGCGCGATCACCGGCCCTTCATGACTGCTCTCGGCCGGTATGGCGATCAATTCCCGCATGAATCGAACGATGTCGCCTTCGTAAGCTTGCGCCCGCTCCGCCAGGCGCGCGGCGTCGATGGTCCCGCCCGTAGGAATACTCATTTTGCGATCACCACTCCTTCTTCCCGGCGGTCCCGCTCTTTGTCGCAGAGCGCGCGCAGCACGTCTTCCGGCCGTATCGGCAGCTTGCGAATGCGCACGCCCACGGCGTGGTAGATCGCATTGGCGATGGCTGGCGCCGGCCCGTTGATCGGCACTTCCGAAATCGACTTGGCGCCGAACGGCCCCAACGGTTCGTCGGTCTCCACCAGGATGGTAGTCAGCTTCGGCATGTCCTTCGCCGAAAAGATCTTGTAATCCGTGAAATTCGGATTCAGCGGCCGCCCCGCGCCGTCCAGCAGCAGCTCCTCGGTGAGCGCGAAGCCCATGCCCTGTGTCACCGCGCCTTCCACCTGTCCTTCCGACTGCATCGGGTTGACGGCCGTGCCCGGATCCACCGCCGTCGCCAGGTGCAGCACCCGCACCTGTCCGGTTTCCGTGTCCACCTCAACCTCGGCGAACGTGGCGCAGAACGGCGGCGGGCTGTCCGTATTGAAGTGCGACGCGCCGTCCATGATCTGCAGCTTCTCCTTGTACATCGCCTGCATCGCAATCTCGGTCATCGTGACCGACTTGCGGCACTCGCACACCGTGAAGACTTCATTGTTGCCCCACTCCAGCTTCTCCACCGGCGTTTCCAGCATCTTCGACGCCAGGCTCAACACCTGCTCCCGCACTTTCTCCGCCGCCTTCTTTACCGCGCCGCCGGAGATGATGGTCGTGCTGGAAGCATACGCGCCCACATCGAACGGCGTGGTGTCCGTATCGCCGGAGGTGATCACAATCTTGTCCAGCGTCACGCCCAGGCTCTCCGCGGCGATTTGCGAAAGCACCGTATCCGCGCCGCCGCCCACATCCGACGCGCCCACCTGCAAAAAGAACGCGCCATCCTCATTCATCTTCAGAAATGCCGACGCCCAATCCACGCCCGCAATCCCGCTACCCTGCATGGAACACGACATCCCCACGCCGCGCTTCAAATGGCCGCGCAAGGCAGGCGCCTGCCGCTTCTTCTCCCACTCAATCGCCTCCGCGCCCTGCCGGATGCATTCCGGCAACCCGCAACTGCGGATCACGCGCGGCAATCCTTCCCGGCCCTCGCCGAGCTGCGCCGAAAGCCGGTCGATATCGCCCAGCCGGATCGCGTTCTTTAAGTGAAACTCCACCGGGTCCATGCCCAGGTGGTTTGCGATCTCATCCACCAGCGATTCCTGCCCGAAGAATCCCTGCGGGCATCCATAACCGCGAAACGCTCCCGCCACCGGCATATTGGTGTAGACCACGTGGCACTCGAAGCGCATGTGCGGCGTGCGATAGAGCGGCAGCACTTTGCTGCCTGTGTTGCCCTGCACCGTGTTGGCATGGCTTCCGTAAGCGCCGGTGGTCGCCAGCACGGTCATCTGATTGGCCAGCAGCGTGCCATCCGCCTTCACTCCCATCTTCAGCCGCAGAATCTGCGGATGCCGGCTGCGCGCC
>PMTR01000060.1 GCA_003167255.1 Bryobacterales bacterium | reverse complement strand
GTGCGCGTGCTTTCGCCGGTGGACGGTGAAGTGGTGGAGACGGGAACGCCGGGCGGCGACTGGTATCTGCGGGTGAAGACTCCGGGCCAGGGCGAGATGGACTTCCGCCACCTGCTGCGCGGCGCCGAGGTTTGGCCGTGGCTGATGCGCGAAATGGAGCGGCTGCAAATCGCGCTTTCCGCCGAAGTAGGCGCATCCGCCACGCTGGCGGACGGCGGCGTGCCGGTGAAAGACATCGCGGCGGCGTATCCGGAAGCGAACTGGGACGCGGTTTGCGGGGAGATGTTTCTGGAGCCGTAGGACCAAGTGGGACGGACCATCGGTGCTTGTGGTCTGTTGCTGAGGGCCTTCNNGGGAGCCTGGATGTCGCCGGGCTGGGCAGCACCGGAAGCCGGCTGAAGCCGGCTGCGGCCAGAATTGGCCGCCCCACTGGGTCGCTGTCACGCCGCCGAAGGTGATCGTCTGTCCCACTTAGTCGAGCGCCCAGGGGTTGGCAACGGCGGAAAGATCGCCGAGCGGCTCGCCGATGTACTTGCAGCGGATGAGGCGGCGAACGATTTTTCCGCTTTGCGTTTTAGGGAGCTCGGCCACCACGATCACTTCGCGCGGCCGGAAGGTGGGACCGAGCGATTCCACCACGGTGCGGCAGACGGCCGCGCCATCCACAACAACGCCGCGCTTGGCGACGGCATAACCGACGATAGCTTCGCCCTTGATGTCATCGGGCACGCCGATGACGGCGGCTTCGGCCACGCCGGGGTGCAACATCATGGCCGATTCCACTTCGGCGGGGCCCACCTTGCGGCCGGCCACGTTCATGGATTCATCGGCGCGCCCATGCAGGAACCAGTGGCCATCCTCATCCACGCTGGCCCAATCGCCGTGGTACCACATGCCGGGGAATCGCGACCAGTAGGTCTCGAGGTAGCGCTGCGGGTCGTTCCAGAGGCCGCGCGTCATGGACGGCGAAGGGCGCGTGCAGACCAGGTAGCCTTTGCGGCCGCGCACGGGCGCGCCGGTTTCATCCACCACTTCGGTGGCCATGCCGGGCGCGGGGCCGCCGAGCGAGCAGGGCTTGAGCGGCTGAATGGGCAGCGGGAACAGGAAGCAGCCGACGATTTCGGTGCCGCCGGAAATATTGATGATGGGACAGCGGCGGTGGCCCACGCGTTCGAAGAACCAGAGCCAGGAAGCTTCGTCCCAGGGCTCGCCGGTGGAACCGAGCAGGCGCAGCGAGGGCATGGCAGGCGGGTCTCCCGCGGCCTTGCTCAAGACGCGGATGGCGGTGGGGGAGACGCCGAAGGTCGTGATGCCGTGGCGCTCGATCATTTCCCAAAGGCGCAGGGGGCCGGGGAAATCGGGTGCGCCGTCGTACATAAAGATAGTGCCGCCGAACAGGTGGTTGCCGAGAATGCTCCACGGGCCCATCATCCAGCCGATGTCGGAGAGCCAGAAAAAGCGGTCGGCAGGCTGGTGGTCGAAGGCCAGCCAGATCTCCTTTCCCATTTGCGCCAGGCAGCCAGCGTGCGTGTGGACCGCGCCTTTGGGTTTGCCGGTGGTGCCCGAAGTGTAGAGGAGAAACGCGCGGGCTTCGGAATCGAGCGAGGCCGTGGCCGCTTCGGACGGCTGATCTGGGAAGAGCGGGCCGTCACCCACGATGATGGTGCGAATCGCGCGCGGCATTTTTTCCAGCAGCGGGATGGGCTTGCCGCGGCGCTCGAAGCGATCGGCGGTGAAGAGCACGCGCGCGCCGGAATCTTCCAGGCGCGTGGCAATGGCGACCGATCCGAAGCCGGCGAAAATGGGCACCACCGTGAGCCCGGCCTTGAAACAGCCATAGAGGATCGACAGGATTTCGGGCACCATGGGCATGCACAAGGCCACGCGGTCGCCAGGCTCGAGACCAAGCGCTGTCAGGCCGTTCGCGACGCGATTGGCTTCCTCCCGCAACTCGCGGAAGGTGATGGTGCGGGTGGCGCCGTTTTCGCTCTCCCAGATGCAGGCCACGCGATCCGAAGCCGCCCAGCGATCCAGGCAGTTGTGCGCGATGTTGAGGCGGCCACCCACGAACCATTGCGCCCACTCCGGCCCGTGCGAGAGATCGAGCACTTGGCGATAGGGCTGGAACCACTCGACGCCCATTTCGCGCATGATTTCGTCCCAGAAGCGCTCGGGGTTGTCGCGGCTGAAAGCCAGGAAGTCTTCCAGGCGCGAAAACCCAAGCCGGGTCATGAAGCGCCAGACGTTGGTCTGCTCGACAAACTCGCGAGACGGTTCCCAGATCACGCCGGGAGTATGGCAAGGGAGCGGCGGTGGTGTCAAGGGAGCGGGCGGGTCTAGCGCGCGGCAATCATCGCTCGTATACTTCTCTGCGGTGACGAATTCGCGTCACCTCCACCAGCAGTTTTGCGTCGTCGATGGTGTATACCATGCGGTAGTCGCCCACACGAACGCGCCACTCGTCATCACCGCCTCTGAGCTTTTTGCAGCCAGACGGACGGGGATTGGAGGCGAAATTTTCCAAGCGCGGAACGATGCGCGCGATCAATTGGGCGGAGAGCTTTTTGAGTTCTCTCTCCGCGCTTGATGTCAATTCGACGTCGTAACTAACCACGGAGCTTTCCGCTTGCGATCAGGTCCGCTTTTACCTTTTCGAGCGGGATGCGTTTCTCATGGCGACGCGAGCGGGAAACCAGCACATCCTCGATATCCTCCCACAGTGCCCTGTGTTTCTTGAGGTCGATTACCGCCGCCGTCTTGCGGCCTTTCGCGTCAGTGATGAACTGAATTCCGGTCATGGCCGTGTCTCCTTGGGTCGCGTGAAACCGGTTGTCACTCGAATTGCGATTCGCTCGTCCTGTCAACAGAATAGCGCGACATGACGTTCACCCGCGCAGTGACTTATGATGACTGTTCAAGCGCGGGTGCGGCGGGAGAGGCCGCGGCGCCCGCTGGGGAGGGTCTCACTTTGGGTTCAGGGATCGAAACTTTGCATTCGCCGGGGCAACCACTGATGTCTCCGCGCGATCTGGCCGGCATGGAAGATACCGGCTTTCTCACCTGCATGACGCTGGTGCTGCTGGGCAACTACGCGCAGACCGGCCACTTCGGCGGGCCGCTTGCTTATACGCCTTACAACGTAGCTTGCCACCTGGCGGGGCCGGAATTGGGCGGCTTGCGTTACGACTACCGCCGGCCCAAGCATCCTTACAGCGATAAGTTCCTGATGGCCGCCGGACACAGCGTTCCCACGTGTTACGCACTGTGGATGATCCTCGGCCAGGCGCTGGAACGCCGCTACATGGCGACCGGCGACGGCCGCTACTATGTGGATCCGCACGTCGCCATGTTGCCCGTGGACGCCCTGGGATTCCGCCGCGGCGCGGGAGCGCTCGCCACTCTGTTACAGGAACTCGGGCTGGCCGATCATCCGCTCTTCGCGCAAGCCAAAGGCCGCGGCATCCGCGCGCTCTCCGGCCATTCGGAAGCCACCGACCTCACCAACGACGTCAACGGCGGCCCTTCCGGCATCGGCATCGCTTCCGCCGCCGGCAAAGCGGCGTTCTGGGATTTCGTAGGCGCACGCAGCCTCAGCTCGCCCAAGGTGATTGCACTCGAAGGCGAATTCGCCCTCACCGAAGGCCATGCCCAGGAGTTCAAGACGCAGGCTTTGGCGGTGCAGGCGGGCAAACGCCTGCGCGTGCTGCTTTCCGATAACAACGCCGGCATCGACGACAGCCTGATGGGCGGCGTGATCGCGGCCAAATACGACCAATACCGCCTGATCGATCAATGGACGTCCTACGGCTGGAATGCAGTGCCCGTGGCGCGCGGCAATCACTACCCGGACATCCTGGCGGCCTTCAAGACGATGGAAGATTGGGACCCCGCCGACCGGCGTCCCATGGTGATGATCGGCAAGACCACCAAGGGTTATTGGCCGGACGCCGTGGATGGAAAAATCCCGGGCTTCGGCGACCAGTTGGTGGGCTACAAGAGCCACCCCTACGCCATGAAGATGAACTCGGAATACTTTGTGGCCCTGGCTCGGACCTTCGAGAAGCACTACGGCGTCGAGTTTCAGGGCATCGACAAGGGGCCGGTCACCGAACCGGGCGAGCGCCTCATCCAGTTCAAGACGAATATCGACGTGGTGATGTCGGTGCTCGACCGCAATGGCCTCGGCGATTGGCTGGCGGATCGCCTGGTCGAGATTGGCGACATGGTCAAGGACGACTTGCCGCTGCGCATCGATGTGCACCACGATCCGTTCCTGGACGAGCGGCTTCGGCCGGCCGCGCTGCCGGTGGAGCCGCAAAAAGTCACCGTGACGAATGAGCTTTCCGGCGCCACCCGGCAAGTGGAGATCACGCTCTTCCGCAAGACCGGCGAGATGGCCGGCGCGCGGCGCGGCGTTTCGGAAATCATCAAGTGGATGAATTACGTCACCGGCAACCGCTTCTTCACGGTGGCGGCAGATCTATCCGAATCCATCAACGTGGAACACGGCAGCCTGTGGGGCCATTACTCTCCGGAGACCAATCCGCTGGGCACGCGGCTCAAAGCGCCCATCCAGGAAGCCGGCAACGTCTCGACGGCCATCGGGCTGGTGAGCCAGAGCGCCTCGGTGGACCCGGAGCGATTCGCGGGAGTCTGGGCCCTCAGCGGCACCTACGGCGCCTTCACGCCGCTGATGTACACACCGGCCCGCGTCTGGAGCCAGCAGAACCAGGACAGCCGTTTCCGCGTGGGCGTGCTGCACATTCTGACCGCGCACTCGGGACCGGAGACGGCCGCCGATGCGCGCACGCATTTCGGCATCTTCGCGCCGCAGGTCTGGAAGCTGTTCCCGCGCGGGCAAGTGATCAACCTGAGTTTCTGGGATTACAACGACGTGGCGCCCGGCTACTTTGCCGCCGCCGAGATCGCCGCGCGCGATCCCAAGGTGGGCATCATCACGATTGAAGTGGCGCGCCCCGATTTCCCGGTGGCCGACCGCTCGCGTTTCGCCGACACGGATCTCAAGGCGGCACGCAAAGGTTTCTACGTGATCCGCGATTTCGCGGCGGGCCAACCGCGCCACGGCTACGTGGTTGCGCAGGGTTCGAGCTCCACGGTCAACCTGGTGCACGAGCTGCCGAAGCTGGAACAGGCCGGCATCAACGTCAAGGTGATCGCCGCCGTGAGCGAGGAGTTGTTCGACCGCCAGACCGAGGAGTACCGCCGCTCCGTGCTGCCGCCCGAGGCTGCTTACGATCTGATGGTGATTTCGACCGGCACGCGCCGCGCGTGGCCGCTCCGCGGAGTCGGGCCGCTGACCGACGAGTATTCGCTGACGTCGGACTGGGACAACCAGTGGCTGACCGGCGGCTTGGAGCTCGAGGTGATCGCCGAAGCCCATCTCGACCCCGCCTCGATTTTCAAAGGGGTCGAACGGTTCGCGCGGGACCACGCCACGCGCCTCGAGCGCCAGCGCGCCATGCTTGCCGAACTGGGGAGCCAGGGCTCACTCTACGCTTGAAAACACCGCAGGGCTTCGGTGGCGCCTCGTTCCCAGGCTTCGATGAGGCGGTCCCATTGGCGATTGGCTTCCTCGTCGATTTGACGGCGCGCCGGATCGGCGTCAAACCAGGCCAGCGTCCGCCGGATGCCCTGGCCGAACGGAACGGTGGCGCAATAGCCGGGAACGAACCGCTTGATCTTGCTGTTGTCGAAGACCACGCTGACGGACTTGTCGCCACTCAGACTGCCCAGCGCATCGGGCAGACAGGCGGCGATGAAATCCGACGGCATGTGCACCAGTTGCGGCTCCACGCCCGCCGCCTGGCCGGTGATCCGGTAGAACTGGTCCCAGCACATCACTTCATCGCTGGTGATGTGAAACGCGTGGCCGATGGCCTGTTCGAGGCCCAGCAACCCCACCAACCCCTTGGCGAAATCGCTGTTGTGGGTGATGACCCAAAGGGACGAGCCGTCGCCCGGCACGATGACTTTTTTCCCGCGCCGCATGCGATCGACCGCCGTGTACGACCGGGCCCAACTGTTGATCGCGAGCGGGATCTGGGTTTCGCCGTAGGTGAGCGATGGACGGACGATGGTGGCCGGGAAGCCCTCTTCGCGGTACGCCCGCATCAATCGCTCTTCGCAGGCGATTTTGTTGCGCGAATACTCCCAATACGGATTGGCGAGCGGCGTCGATTCGGTGATCAGATAATGAGTGGCGGGCTTTTGGTAGGCGCTGGCCGAACTGATGAAGATGAACTGCCCGGTGCGGCCGCGGAACAACTGGAGATCGCGCTCGATGTGCGCGGGCGTGAAGGCGATCCAATCCACCACGGCGTCGAAGCGCGCGTCCGCGAGCGCACGGGCGGCGCCAGCGGGATCGTCGAGGTCGGCGGTCACGCTCTTCACTCCGGCGGGCAGATTCGCGCCGCGGAGGCCGCGGGTCATGAGTGTGAGGTCGATGCCGCGCTCGGCGGCCAGGCGCGTTGAAGCGGTACTGATGATTCCCGTGCCACCCAGGAAAAGAACTCGCATGTAGAGGTTGTAGCAGATTGCGCCGCACCCACGGCGGCCATCCCTACTTCCTCGGGGCCGCGAAGCCCGATTAGGTTTCCTGGCAGGCCGCCCAGATCGCGCGGACCCGGTCCAGTTCGTCCTGGTCGAAGAAATTCAACGAGCGGAAGAGCCGTTCCAGTTTCTTGCGGTGGTGGGCGCCATCAAAGACGATCACGAAGGCCATCATGAAGACAATCGACGATAGGGCACAGTAGTGTTCCATGGTTCAAAGTCTCCCAGCGGTATTTCCCGCCTCACCCATAACCGTTCCTTCCTTCCTTCCTTCTTTAAGTAATCGGCAACCGCGCGGCCGACAGATGCGGATGGACTTCCGCCGCCGGCTTGGGCCGCCTTTCCAGCAATAGAGAGCGCAGCCCACGCACCGAATGGCGGCTGTAGCTCTGTCCGTTCGGCACGGCGGGCCGCTGCCCGGTAGTCAGGTTCCTCAATCCGAACAAGGCCAGCTCGAAGCGGTCCTTTACGCCCGCCTTTTCAAACAGGCGCGAAAGGTACACCTTGACCGTGCCTTCCGAAACCATCAGAGTAGCGGCGATTTCTTTGTTCTTCAGGCCTTGCGACAGCAGGCTGACCAACTGTCCTTCGCGGTTCGTGAGAACCACCCGGCGTGCGTTCAGGAAGCTGTCCGTCAGGGCTTTTTCAAACCACAACTCGCCCGCATGAACTTTTTGCAGGCACTTCACCTGCAGTTCGGCCGGCAGTTGTTTGCGTAGAACGCCGCGAACCCCCAGCCCCATGGCTTGAAACGCCAACTCCGTGGAGATGGCCGTCACCCACAAAACGATGCGGGTTCCCGGCGCCGCCTGCTTCAGGTCGCTCAAGACCGTAAAGGTGACCTCGGGGCTGAGATCCAACAGGAGCACCTCGGGATTGCCGCGGGCCAATTGTTCCAGTAGCCCGGCTATGGTCCCACAGGAGGGAAGCAGGTTGAAACCATCAACCTGGCGAAGCACCGACTCCAGCCCCCTGGCCAGGATGGGTTCGCCGCTACATAAGAGAATCCGAGGCATAAACACCTCCGTGCAACGATTTCCGCGCCTTCCGGGGGCGCGGTATTGCGCGTTTGTATTGTCAGCCAGATGGCAGGTTAGTACCAGTCCCAATGGTACCAGTGCAGTAATGTCTAGGGCACTCGATGTAAACTAAAGTTAGAAATCGGCTTGTGCATAATGGCGCAGGTGGGCCACTGGAAACAAGTCCTGTGTCTTCGTCACCTGGCGGCTAGCTGGCCGGCGGCAAGACCGCCGGCGCTACCAGTTGGTCTTGACGGAGCCTGAAAAATGTAGAAACTCCAGTGACCGGCCATGAGGCCGGTCCCACTTGGCGCGCTATTTCGCCGGATCAGCCGGTTTCGTAAACCTGGCGTCATCCACCGGGACGTTGTCCTGCACCTCTTTGATCTGGATGGTGAAGCGCCCGTTGGGCCGCGCGAGCGTCCAGCGCAGCGGAACTTTTACGCCATCGAATTCTTTGTAATCGGCGTAGTCGATCTGAACCGGCATCCGGCCCATGGGGTTGGTAGTCGTGCGAACCATGCGGAGCAACAGCCCCGACTGCTTGTCGAAATCCAACCGCACCGCGATGCCGCCGGGCCTGGTTCCTTGCAGCACCTCGCAATCCACGCCGTTGACCTGTTCGGGACGGCCGCGACGCAGTTGCGGGAAAAGCTCCTTCAGGCGCAGAGCCAGGGAGAATTCGGCATCCAGCGCAGCGCTGCCGGCTTCGGCTTCGGACATTTGGCGCGCAGCGCCGCCGGTGCTGCCGGTCCAGCCCACGGTTCCATCGAAGGCCGTCATGCCCTCGCGTCCGCCCATGTGCGAGACCGAAACGCGCTTGTTGGGAGCCTTGGTATACAGTTCGATGGGCGCTTCCGGGCCGCCGGACAGAATGGAGCCTTTCATGACCCGGCTGGTGATCTTTCTGATGGCGTCAGCGCCGCCCACGGCCGTGAGATACTTTTCGGCGATCTGGTCCGGCGTGGCGGTTGCCGCGCCCGCGGGCGGAGCGGTTGGCGCCGCCGGCCGCGCCGGCATATCCGAGTCGAGAACCGGCGGCATGCTCACCGGGTTGGCCGACCCGCGGTGGCAGGAGAAACACGTGACCCGGAGCTGGCCGCGGAAGCTGTCCTTGTTAATACCCAGGGTCATGGCGATCATCTCGCGCGCAGTCTTCTTGGGCCCCTTGTCGTCGGCCTCAGGCTTACCCTGCACGTGGCAGAATTCGCAATCGACACCCAGCGACGCCGCAATGAACTGCATGGACGCCCCCAACTGGTCGGCAGGCGTTCCTTTCAGCGCGATGATGTTCTTGTATACCTGCTCCGCGGTCTTAACGTCGGCGGCCTGGCCGCGTGCGGCGGGCGTGGTGTAAGCTACCGACGCAATGGTGGCGGCGGCCAAAAGAATCATGCTGGAAAACCGGCGCATAGCGATCCGGCGGCTGGTCTGAGTGTGCATTCGAATATCCCCTCGTCCTATGAATTGTACCGGATTCGAAGGGAATCGGCTGGCGGATCAGGCCTGCGCGATATCCGTCCGCTTGAAATCCTCACCAGTCGAAAGCAGCGGCATGCCGGCGGCCGATGCAACCGCATACGACATACAGTCCCCGAAATTCAAAGCGGCGGGATGACGGCCGCGTCCGAACCGGATGAAGGCGGTTGCGGCGGCGTCCAGGTGTTCCTCGTTGAACGGCACCACCTCGGCTTCCAGGTGGCGCAGAAAAGCGAAGATCATCGGACGGGCATCCTGACCCAGCCGCGCGGTCAACACCATCACAGTTTCGAGTAGCGTGGGCACTCCCACCACCACCACTTCGGCAGCCTCGATTCTATCGATCAGCCGTTCGTAACCAGGCTCCCGAAGGTGAATGGCAACGATGGCGGAACTATCCAGAACCATGCCTCAGTAGCCTTCGGGCCCATAGCCCAGAATCTGGTCTTCTTCCGCGCGACTCATTACCCGCCCCAACTCGCCGGCCGGCATCAGGGGCCACACGCTCCGCTCCAGGTGGCCCTGCAGGCTTTTACGGCCGCCGGGCTTACCGGCACGGGCCTGGAGCCTGGCCCGGCGTTCCACCAGCGCACGGCGGATGGCTTCCGTCTTGGTTTCATGGGCAAGGCTGGCCACTTCACCGGCCAGCCTTTCGACGTCAGTGTTCTTGATATTCAGTGCCATGGTGGAAAGATGCCAATACTCTACCATTATACCTTACGCGCCCGTCAGGCAAGAAGCGCGCTGGATTGGGGCATATCACCCATCGCGAGGCTGCCGGAAGCCATCCAGGTTATTGAAAGGAATAGGCGATTCTTTGGTAGGAGAGGTGCTACTGTGACTGTTTCGAGGCGCAAACTATGTTTCGATTTGATCAATTGATCCGCCGTGACATGATCATCCGCGATGTCAAGCAACGTCACCCTGAAACCATTCCGGTATTTGAGGAATTCCATTTTCGGCCGTCGTGCGACGACTGCGATATCGAAACCGTGGCGCGCAAGAGCGGACTCAATACGCCGGACGTGGTAGCGGCTCTCAATCAAGCCGCGTTCCCGTCAAAGAAAGACAGCGAAAATGCAAGTAATAAGCAAACCTCCGCGTAAGAAAATGAAGCGGCGTGGCAACCAGCCGCTGGATGTGTTCTTCTCTCCCAAGACGGTAGCCGTGATCGGCGCCACCGAAACCCCCGGCAGCGTCGGACGCACGCTTCTCTGGAACCTGGTGACGAGCCCGTTCGGCGGAACCGTCTACCCGGTGAACCCCAAGCGGCCCAGCGTTTTGGGGATCAAGGCCTACCCCTCGATTGCGGAGGTTCCGGAGGAGGTGGATTTGGCGGTGATTGTCACGCCGCCGCCCAGCATTCCGGGAATCATTAAGGATTGCGGGGAGCATGGCGTTCGCGGCGCGGTGGTGATTTCGGCTGGTTTCAAGGAGATCGGGTCGGAAGGCGCGGCCCTGGAACAGAGGTTGCTGGAGGAAGCGCAGGCCGCCGAGATCCGTGTGATCGGGCCGAACTGCCTGGGCGTGATGAGCCCTCTCTCGGGCCTCAACGCCACGTTCGCCACCACCATCGCGCGGCCGGGATCGGTTGGATTCATCAGCCAGAGCGGCGCGCTGTGTACGGCGGTGCTCGACTGGAGCCTCAAGGAAATGGTGGGCTTCAGCGCATTTGTTTCGGTCGGCTCCATGGTGGACGTCGGCTGGGGCGACCTCATCTATCACCTCGGTAACGATCCCAAAACGCGCTCCATCGTCATTTACATGGAATCCATCGGGAACGCACGGTCGTTCCTTTCGGCGGCGCGGGAAGTGGCGCTGAACAAGCCCATCATCATCATCAAACCGGGCCGCTCGGCGGCCGCCGCCAAGGCCGCGGCGTCCCACACCGGTGCGTTGACCGGCAGCGATGAAGTGTTGGATGCGGCCTTCCGGCGCAGCGGCGTGTTGCGCGTCAACAACATCGCCGACCTGTTCTACATGGCCGAAGTGCTTTCCAAGCAGCCCAGCCCGCGCGGTCCGCGCCTCACCATCGTGACCAACGCCGGCGGCCCCGGCGTGCTGGCCACCGACGCCCTCATCATGGGCGGCGGCGAACTGGCCGAACTGTCTCCCGCCGCAATGGAAGCCTACAATGCCGTGCTGCCGGCCACCTGGAGCCACAACAACCCGGTGGACATCATCGGAGACGCCTCTCCGGAACGGTACGCCAAGGCGCTTCAGATCGCCGCCGGCGATCCCAATAGCGACGGCATGCTGGTGATCCTCACGCCGCAAGCCATGACCGATCCCACCAAGATTGCCGAACAACTCAAACCGCTGGCGAAGCAGGAAGGCAAGCCGGTGCTGGCGAGTTGGATGGGCGGCGTGGATGTGGCCGCGGGCGAGGAGATCCTGAACCACGCCAACATCCCCACTTTTCCGTACCCCGATACCGCCGCGCGCGCCTTCAATTACATGTGGCAGTACAGCTACAACCTCAAGTCGCTGTACGAAACGCCGGACATGCCGCAGGACTCGGCGGATTGGACCCCCGACCGCAAGCTGGTGGACGACATCGTGGGCAAGTCGCGCGGCCAAGGGCGAACCATCCTCACGGAGTTTGAATCCAAGCAGGTGCTGAGCGCTTACGGCATCCCCGTCGCCCGGACCATCGTCGCGACCGATGCCGAAGCGGCGGTGAAGGCCGCCGGCGAGATCGGCTACCCGGTAGTGCTGAAGCTCTACTCCGAAACCATCACTCATAAGACCGATGTCGGCGGCGTGCAGTTGAACCTGGGCAGCGCCGAAGCGGTGAAGAGAGCGTTTGGCGCGATTCAGGCGTCGGTCGGCGAAAAGGCCGGCGCCGAACACTTCCAGGGCGTCACGGTCCAACCCATGATCAAGTTCAAGGACGCCTACGAGCTGATCATCGGCGCCAGCCTGGATCCCCAGTTCGGACCGGTGCTGCTTTTCGGCACCGGTGGACAACTGGTGGAAGTCTTCCAGGACCGCGCCCTGGCGTTGCCGCCCTTGAACACCACGCTGGCCCGCCGCATGATGGAGCAGACCAAAATCTACAAGGCGCTGAAAGGCGTTCGCGGCCGCAAGCCGGTGGACCTGCAGGCGCTGGAAGTGCTGCTGGTGCGGTTCAGCGCACTGGTGGCCGAGCAACGCTGGATCAAGGAAATCGACATTAACCCGCTGCTGGCTTCCCCGGACGGTTTGATCGCGCTGGACGCGCGCGTGGTGGTGCACGGGCCCGAGGTCGAGATCGACCAGATCCCCAAGACGGCGATTCGCGCCTACCCGGCGCGCTACGTCTCGCAGTGGACGTTGAAGGACTCGACCGAGGTGACCATCCGGCCCATCCGGCCCGAGGATGAGCCGGCCATGGTGCGGTTCCACGAAACGCTTTCCGAGCGCAGCGTGTATCTGCGTTATTTCCACCTCATCAATCTGGAGCAGCGCACCACGCACGAGCGCCTGACGCGCATCTGCTTCATCGACTACGACCGGGAAATGGCGCTGGTGGCCGTGCGCCGCGATCCGGAAACCGGCGAGAGCGAGATTCTCGGCGTGAGCCGGCTGGTGAAGATCCACGGCACGCGCGAAGCCGAGGCAGCCGTCCTGATCAGCGACCAATGGCAGGGCCGCGGTTTAGGCAAAGAACTGCTGGGCCGGCTGCTGACCGTGGCCGCCGCGGAGAAGATCGAGAAAGTAACCGCCGGGATTCTGCCCGACAACCGGGGCGTGATCCGCATCTGCGAGAAGCTCGGTTTTGCGATGAAGTACTCGACCGAGGACGAAATGATGAAGGCGGAGTTCACGGTATAAGACTGGCTTTCGGGAAGACGCTGAAAAAGTCCGAAAAAGCCATGAGCTGCCGATGAACACCGATGAACGCCGATAAACCAAATCTTTTCAATCCGCGTTCATCAGTGTTTATCGGCGGCCAGCCATGCTTTGGCTTTTTTTGAGCCAGCTATTCCCGGCCGGCATATAGCTCGGCGATCTCTTCCTTGAAGTTTTCAAGCGCGCGCACGCGCCGCAGTTTCATGGTGGCGGTGAGTTCGCCGGCTTCGATGGAGAAATCTCGCGGCAGCACGCGGTACTGGCGCACCTGCTCGAAAGGCGCGAGCTGGTTGTTGACGCGCTTCACCGCCTGGCGGATTTCCGCCACCACGGGGGGCGCAGTGGCCAGTTCGGCGGTTTCGCGGCCCTTCCATTCGTCCATTCCGTTCAGCGCCTGGGCAGCCGCCGGGTTGAGAGTGATCAGCGCGGTAAGGTAAGGGAGACGGTCGCCGATCAGCAGCACCTGGCTGACAATCGGTTCCATCTTGAACAGGCTTTCCACGCGCGAAGGATAGATTTTCTTGCCGGTGGAGGAAACGATCAGCTCTTTCTTGCGCCCGGTGATGAAGAGGTAGCCGTCGTCATCGGCGTGGCCCACGTCGCCGGTATAGAGCCAACCGTCGCGCAGCACTTCGGCGGTGGTCGAGGCGTCGTTCCAGTAGCCGGAAAACAGGCAGGGGCTCTTGAGCAGGAGTTCGCCGTCTTCGGTGAAGCGCACCTGGACGCCGGGGAGCGCTTTGCCGATGCTGCCGGGTTTGGGGCGGTCCAGGGGGTTGAGGGTGGCCACCCCGCCTTCGGTCAATCCGTAGCCTTCCACCAGGGGCATGCCGATGGCTTCATAGAAATCGGCCAGGTTTTTGCTGAGCGGCGCGGCGCCGGATGCGGCCACGCGGAGGCGGCCGCCGAACCGGCCGCGAATCTTCTGGAACATCAGCCGGTCGGCCGCCCGCAGCGGGATGCGAATGCGCCACGGCACGGGTTTGCCCTTGTGCCGGTAGCGGGCCGCGGCCAAGCCCAGCCCCAGAGCGGCGTAGAAGGCCTTGCGCGCGAGCGCCGGACGCTTGCGCAGTTCGGTGCACACGGTGGAATAGATGCGCTCCCACATGCGCGGCGGCGCCAGCAGCAGGGTGGGCCGCACCGTGCGGATCTCTTGTGGCAATTGCAGCAGGCTTGCGGAGAACGTCACCGGCATGCCGGCGGGAATCGGCAGGAATTCCACCACCACGCGCTGCGCGATGTGGGCCGAAGGCAGGAAAGCCACGGTGGAATCTTCGGGCCCCAGCGGCAGCACGGCGGGCCCCATGGCGATATTGGCGCAAATCGCCTGGTGGGTGACGAGCGCCATTTTGGGTTCTCCGGTGGCGCCGGAAGTGAGGTACAGGACGGCGGCGTCGGCCGGTTCGGCGGCGTCCGGTTGGTCACCGCGCTCGAGCGCCGCCCGGCCCATGGCGCGCAGTTCTTCCAGCGTGAGCGCTCCTTCGGCCCGGCCGGTAAGCAGAATCCAGTGGCCGACGGGCGCCGAGCGCAGCGTCTCGAAGACCTTGGGATTTTCCACGAAAGCGGCGCGCGCGCCGGAGGCCTCCAGGTTGTGCAGCAGGTCTTTGGGCGGATAGCTGGGATAGAGAGCGGCGGCGATGGAGCCGTTCGACATAGTGCCCAGGTCGGCCAGGTAAAACTCGAGGCGGGTTTCCGAGTTCAGCGCCACTACGTCGCCCTTGCCTATGCCGAGCGAGCGCAGGCCGAGCGAGATCTCGCGGACCGCTTCTAAATACTGGTTCCAGGAGAGCGTGAGGTAACCGCCGCCGGCAGGCTGGCGCAGCGCGGGGCGATCGCCATAACGGCGCGCGGCTTCTTCGAGAACCTGGTACAGGGTGCAAGGCGGCACTGCAAGCAATTTAACACGAGTGGTCTGGTGGGGCAGGCCTGCTGGCCTGTTGCCGAGGGCCTTCGGCGCGCGAAATTTCATGCAAAGGTGGGGGAGCCTGGATGTCGCCGGGCGGTGTGGGCGGCACCGGAAGCCGGCTAAAGCCGGCTGCGGCCAGAATTGGCCGCCCCACTGGGGCGGCGCTTTCTCGACCGTGTCATTCCGAGAAATGCGGTCTATACGCTGACTACCGGGCAGGGCGATTCCCGGATAATGGCGTACGCGTTGGTACGCAGGCGGCCGAACACACCGGCAGCCGAGCCGCGGCCGATTACCAGCACATCGGCGCCGAGACGTTTTGCGGCGGCGCAGATCAGGCGGGATGCCTCGCCGGATTCGATGTCCAGTACGGCGGTCGAGGCGCCCACCTGGCTGCGCAGGCTGTTCAGGGCGTCTCCGGCGGACGATCGAAGTTGCGGGTCGCAGGCGGTCGAGTGGAACAGGGTGAGGCGCGCGTCAAACTCCCGCGAGAAGTGCGCCGCCCAGGCGAGTGATTTGGCGCTTTGCGGGCCCAGATCGACGGCGCACATCACGTGGTGGAAGGGCGCGGCCACCGCGGCGGGAGTCTCGGAGAGGTGCGTGCCGGTCCACACCGGGCAATCCGCGTCGTGCAAGACCTTGGCCGTGTTGGAACCTAGAATATAGCGGCGGAACGGACCATACCCGTGGGTGGGCATGATGATGAGGCTGGTCTGCTGGCGGTGGGCATACTCGACAATCGTGGTGGCGGGGTCGCCTTCCAGCACGAGGCGGCGGACGTTGAGGCCGCCGAGCTCCGGAGCCATAAAGGCGTCGAGTTCCAGGGTGGCCTGCTGGGCGCGGTCGCGGCACAGTTCGGCGAGCATGGACCCGGCGACATCCACGGCGCCGAACTCGTATTGCGGCGGTACCAGAACATGCAGCAAAGTGAGCTCGGAGCCAAAGTGGCAAGCCAGCGAGCGGGCACAATGGACGGCGCTGGCAGAGCGTTCGGAAAAGTCCACCGGTAAAAGAACGCGGGCGAAGGAATCCATATCACGCCTCCTGTCTATTAGGATAAAACGATTCTTAAGTCGAAATTCACCGCAGGGACGCGGAGACGCCGAGAAAACCCAAGAGAACGGGGTTTCTTTCTTTTGTGCCTTTCTCCGCGTCTGCGGTGAGATGTTTTTGGTTTTGGCCGATAGGTAGAATAGGATGAAGAGCGGAGTCTGATTTTGCCGGCAAGCGTCACTCCCATCTCGGCGCGGCGGAAGGGCACCTACGTGGTCCTCGAAGCCGCGCTGCCTGCACGGCCCGTCCAGACCATCGGCGTGCTGCTGGTGGACCCGGCGGCGGACCGCGCCTGGGTGCGCCTGCGGCAACGCTATGAGAGCATCGCGGCGCCGGAAGACGCCGAAGTGCTGGAAGCGCTCGAAGCGGATATTCGCGCGCGCTCCCTGGAAATGGGAGCGGAGGCCTTTCTTGCGTCGCTCGAGGATTCGCTCTCGAACGCGCTACGGGTAAGCGAGCGGCAGAGCGTGGACGTGGACGCCTTCTCGCGCGTGGTGGAACGCCTCTTCAGCGAGCACGTGGAAAAAATCGCGGTCCAGCCGTTCCAGACGCACGTGCCGCTTTACAGCCTGCGCGCGGCGGCGGGCAGTCTGGGCGAAGAGATGGAATCGGCGGCTGAGGATTGGGTGCCCGCGCCCGAAGGCATGCGCCTCGCGCCGGATCTCTTCGTGGCCCACGTGGTGGGCCATTCCATGGAGCCGCGCATCCCGGATGGCAGCCTGAACCTGTTCCGGCTGCACCCGGCCGGATCCCGCCAGAATAAGATTCTGCTGATCCAGCGTTTCGGCGTCACCGATGAAACGGCGCGCTACACCGTAAAGAAGTACACCAGCCGGAAAACTTACAGTGGTGAAGAGGAGTGGCAGCACGAACGCATTCGCCTCGAGCCGCTGAACCCCGAATACGAAGCCTGGGACGTGGAACCGCAGGATTTTGCGGTGGTCGCCGAATGGCTGCGCGTCATCGAGTGAAGCTCGCCCGCCTTCTGCTTGCCTGGTACCGGAAAGGCCATCGCGATTTGCCGTGGCGGCGCACTTCCGACCCCTACCGCATCTGGGTTTCGGAGATCATGCTGCAACAGACCCGGGCGCAGGCGGTCGTCCCCTACTACGAGCGATTCCTGGAGCGCTTTCCCACCGCGGGAGCGCTGGCGGCGGCCTCCGAAGATGAAGTGCTGGCGCTGTGGAGCGGCCTGGGATATTACTCGCGCGCGCGCAACCTGCGGCGCGCGGCCCAACAAGTGGCGGAGGCGGACGGCTTTCCGCGCGAATACCTAGCCATCCGCGCGCTGCCCGGAATTGGCGCTTACACCGCCGCAGCCATAGGGAGCATCGCTTTCGGCCTGCCGCATGCGGTGGTGGATGGCAATGTGATGCGCGTGGTGGCGCGCCTCCAGGCGGACTCGGGCGACATCGCTTCGGCGGGGACCCGCGAGCGCTTCCGCGCGATCGCGCAGGCGTGGCTCGACCGGAAGCAGCCTGGCGCGTTCAACCAGGCGCTCATGGAACTGGGCGCCACGGTGTGCCTGCCGAAGAATCCGTTGTGTCCGGTCTGCCCGCTCGAGGCCTGCTGTCTCGGGCGCCAGCAGGGCATCGCCGCGCAATTTCCGGTGAAGTCGAGAAAAACCGAGCCCGTGCAGATCGCCGCCGTGCTGCTGTTGGTGCGCAAGGGCGGGCGGGTGCTGCTGCGGCGAACGGAAGCGGGCTCGCGGCGCATGGCTGGTTTCTGGGAACTGCCGTCGCCGGAGCAGTTGCCTGGCGCGCGGATCGGCCAGAGCATCGGCGAATTCCGCCATACCATCACGCATCACCACTACACGTTAACGGTGAAGACGGCTTCGGGGCGAGCGGCCGGCGCGGAGTTCGGATGGTTCGCTCCCGCACAGTTGGCGGGTATCCCTCTCAGCACCACGGCCCGCAAGGCGTTGAAACTGGCGCGAAACTTGTAGACCGCGGGCCGCATTAATAACTATAGACGGCGAGTCAATTACAGGGGCACGGGGTTATACATAGTGATGGAGAGACGGCGGAAACTGCGTTGGGCCCAAATGGCCGTGGTGATGGGGGCTTTTGCGGTTGTGTTGTGGGCGTACGAATATGGGCCCAATCCCGGTGTGTGCGGCGTCCCCGGGGAACTCGGCACTTGCACCCAATCTCAATGTCATTCGGGAACCACCAACAACCCGGCCAACAGGGGTAGCCTGGCGATCAAGTTTCCCAACGGCCTCACCTATGTGCCGGGCGTCCAACAGCACCTGACGGTGACTATTTCCGACCCGGCGCCGACACAGGTGGCCTGGGGATTCGAGGTGACCGCGCGGCAAAGCAGCAACCCCGCCACCATGACCGGCACCTTCAGTCCCAGCGACCAGTACACGCAGATCATGTGTTCGCGAGCCGACTTTAACGTCTTCGATGTCTACTGCCTGCCGGGCGCCGGGCAGGGCTGCACTTTTCAATCCAGCGCGCCGGCGTGTCCCGCCAATGAGCCGTTGCAGTACATGGAACACAGCTATTCGGGCTACGTACACACCCAGGGACAGAATTCGGGCACCTATCAGTTCGATTGGACGCCGCCCTCGACCAATGTGGGCAACATCACGTTCTACATCGCGGGGAACGCCGGTGTGGGCGGCCAGCCGACCGCCGATAACGACCATATTTACGCCACCACCTTTACGCTGGCTGCCGGGAACTCGTCGAACGCGCCAACCATATCGTCGGGCGGCGTGGTCAGCAATGCCACGGGCCTGGCTGGAATCGGCCCGAATCTGTACGTGAATATCAATGGCACCGACCTTTCTTCCGCCACCGATGTGTGGGACTCGTTCATCACCAATAACAATCTGCCGACCCAAGTGGATGGCGTCAGCGTGAGCATCGGCGGCAAAGCGGCGTACGTGGAATACGTCAGCCCCACCCGCATTCAGGTGCTCACGCCGCCGGATCTCGGATTGGGCACGATGGCGGTGCAGGTGACCAACTCGAACGGCACAAGTGCCTCGGTGTCCGTGACGTCCCAGCAATTTGCTCCCGGCTTTTTTGAGTGGCAAAACAACCAGCCCGTGGCCACGCACGCCGCCGACTCTTCCGATGCCATGAAGAACGGCACTTACTCGGGGCTCACCACGGTTCCGGCCAAGCCCGGCGAGTACATCACTTTTTGGGGCTCCGGATTCGGTCCCACCACGCCGGCGATTCCCAACGGCACGCTGGTGCCGATCACCGACGGCCCGTATTACGTGACCAATGTTCCATTGCTCACCATCAACGGCCAGCCCATGACGTATTACGGCACCGCACTGGCGCCGACCTTCGCCGGACTGTACCAGGCAACCGCGCAGGTTCCGATCTCTACGGCGAACGGCGACTGGCCGGTCATTGCCACCGTGGGCGGCATTTCATCGCCGACGGGCGTGGTGCTGACGGTGCATAACTAGTGCCTTGACCGCGTGATGTTGTTCTTGTCCGGGAAACCACTCCCTCACGGTCGTGGCTCGCATCGGAGCTGTAAGCGCGATGGTGCGACCGCGGAAAGGCAATAAACCACCCGGCCAGGAGGCCTGTCCTACTGGCAGTTTCGGATGGCGCGCTCGAAGCCGGGGAGCGAACGTTCGATGGAGTCGAGCGGGATGGTCAGCGAAAGGCGCATGTAGCCGCTGCGGCCGAAACCGGCGCCGGGGACGGCCAGGATGCCTTCGGCTTGTAGCATGCGGATGAAGGCTACGTCGTCGGGAATGGGCGTCTTGGGGAACACGTAGAAGGTGCCTTGCGGGCGCGGGGCGTCGTAGCCCATGGACGTCAAGGCGTCGCAGAGGAGATCGCGGCGGGCCTGATAGGGAGCCACGTCGATGGCGGCGTCGGGCGCTTGGGCTACCACCAATTGCCAGATGGCGGGCGCGTTGATGTAACCGAGAATGCGGTTGGCGAAGGTGCAGGCGTTGCGCAACTCGGCGGCTTCCGGCAGGCGCGGCGGGATGGCCAGATAGCCGATGCGCTCGCCGGGAATCGCCATGGCTTTGGACCAACTCCAGGCCAACACGGCGCGGCGAAGGAGCGGCAGCGTTTCGGGGGGCGTAAGGCCGTCGAAGGTCAGCGGGCGGTAGGGTTCATCGCTGATGACCAAGACGGGCTCCGGAATGATGCGGTCGAGCGCGCGCAGCACGTCGGCGCTGTAAACCACGCCGGTGGGGTTGTTGGGCGAATTCAGAATCAGCGCCTTGGTGCGCGGCGTGATGGCGGCGGCGATGCGGGCGATATCGGGCTGGAAGTCCGGACCGGTTTCCACCGGAACCACGCGGCCGCAATGGTTCTCAATATAGAAGCGATACTCCGGGAAGTAGGGGTTGAGGACGATCACTTCGTCGCCGGGGTCGAGCACGGCTTTGAGTACGGTGTTGATGGCTCCGGCGGCGCCCGCGGTCATGAGGATGTCGTCGAGCGTGAAGGGAAGGCCGGTGCGTTCGGCCAAGCGGCCTGCAATGGCGGCCCTCACGCCAGGGAAGCCGGCGTTGGGCATGTAGCCATGGGTGTGTGGACGGTTTTCGGCGACTACGCGGCGCAGGGCTTCGATGACCGCGGCGGGCGGTTCCACGTCGGGATTGCCCAGCGAGAAATCGAAAACGTTCGAGGCGCCGCGCTCCTTGCGAAGCTGGATGCCGATTTCGAACATGCGGCGAATCCAGGAAGTTCGCTCCATCTGCTCGGCGATGGAGCACGAGATGGTCATGGTTTGCGTGGTCATACGCGCGCACTCTCAAGCCGATTATAACGCAACACCACTTTCAGGTGGGAAACTCTTCTGCCATGGCTGCCAAGCTATAATCAGATGAATTCCATGACACCGTCACTTTCATCACGGCCGGCCAAGTCGAACGTGCGCTGGCTGATTTGCGGCCTCTTGTTTTTTGCCACTGTGATTGCCTACATGGATCGCGGAATCCTCAGTTTCCTGGAAAAGTACCTGGAAGGGGTTATCGGCTTCACGACGGTGCAATACAGTTGGATGACGTGGTCGTTTCAGGCAGCGTATGGGCTGGCGTTCCTGTTTGCCGGGCGAATGACCGACAAACTGGGAACGCGAAAGGCCTTTACCATCGCTATCATTATTTGGAGTTTCGCCGCCATGGCGCCGGGAGCGGCGACGTCGGTTCCCACGTTTGCCGCGGCCATGTTTTTTCTGGGGATCGGCGAGGCCGCCAATTTTCCGGTTTGCATTAAGACGGTTGCCGAGTGGTTTCCGAAGAAGGAACGCGCGCTGGCGACCGGAATCTTTAACTCCGGAGCGAACGTCGGCAATCTTGTGGTGCCCCTGGTGGTGCCATTCCTGACGGCCACCTTCACATGGCGAGGCGCTTTCTTTATCGGCGGCTCAGCGGGGCTGGTCTGGTTGGGCTTCTGGCTGTGGATCTACACCAAACCGGAAGACAATCCCAGGGTCTCCGTCCGCGAGTTAGGGCACATTCAATCCGACCCGCCGCAGAGAATCCGCGCCATCCCGTGGGCGCGGCTGATCGACAAGAAAGAGACCTGGGCATTCGCGATCGGAAAGATGCTCACGGACCCGGTCTGGTGGTTTTGGACCTTTTGGCTGCCCGGGTATTTCCAAAGGACATTTCATCTGACGCTGGGGAAATCGAGCGCTCCCATCGTGGTGGTTTATGCAATTTGCTGCGTGGGAAGCGTGGCGGGCGGATGGCTTTCCTCGGCAATGATCGGGCGCGGCCGCAGCGTCAACGCGGGGCGGAAAACCGCGATGCTGATTTGCGCCATATGCGTGTTGCCGGTGCTGTACGCGCCGTTTACGAAAAACTTGTGGCTGGTGGTGGCTCTGGTGGGCCTGGCAGGCGCGGCGCACCAGGGATTTTCCGCGAACATTTTTACACTGGCTTCTGATTTGTTCCCGCCGTCCGCCGTGGGAAGCGTGGTCGGAATTGGCGGTCTGACGGGAGCGGCGGCCGGCGCTGCGGCGCAGTTGGCGATTGGCCGCATCGTCCAGTTCAGCTATGTGCCGTGTTTCATCTACGCGGGCTCGGCTTATCTGGTGGCGGTGGGTATCGTCCAGTTTTTGTCTCCGCGGTTACAACCGGCTGAATTAGACTGAGTAAGTGAATCGCCAGCCGGCCCGCGCTTTTTCGGCAGTGGTGCTGCTTGTCGTCCTCTGGGTGGTGGGCGTCGAGGTGTACGGGTTTTTCCAAGGCCATTTGTTTGCCCAGCACGTTTGGGATCCAGACGGCCTGAAGAAGCTGGGCCGATTGGGCGGGTGGTATCTGGCGGCCGGCGGTTCGCTCCTGTTGGTGGCGCCTTGGGCGCTGGCGCCGTTGACATTCGCGCTGGTCGCGACGCTGACGGTTGCCGCGGTCGGTGTGCAGCCGGTTCTGGCGGTTCTCCTCTTTCTGATTTCAGCCTGCGCGCTGGGGGTGAGGTTTCTGGGGCGCGACACGGAGGAATCGGCGGAGACGCATCTCCTGGCGACTCTGCTGGGCACCGCCTTCTACATCTTCCTGATGAATTTGCTGGCGCGACTGCCGATGCATTATGCGGCAATTTGGGCGGCACTTTTGGCGATCCCCATCCTGCTGGATCTCCGCGGCTCGGGGCGGCGCCTGCTCTACTGGGGCGGGCTGATTCGCTCCCTGGAACTGCGAGCCTGGGTGGAGCGCGCCGGCTTCGCGCTGCTGAGCTTCGTTCTCGTGATGCACTGGCTCGTGGTCCTCAAGCCGGAACGAAGCGCGGACGGCCTGGCCATGCACCTGGCGATTCCCGCGAACATCGCCCGCAACCACATGTTGACCTTTAGGCCGGCGGTGTTCGTCTGGTCGGTGATGCCGATGGGCGCCGATTGGACCTACTCCATCGTGTATCTGCTGGGTGGTGAGTTTGCGGCGCGGCTCTTGAATTTCGCGGCGTTGCTGCTGGTGCTCGCGCTGCTCTACTGCGTGGTGCGGCGGCGGGTCTCGCGCCCGCTCGCCTTTCTGCTGCTGGCCTCGCTCGCGACCACTCCGCTGGTTCAACTGGTGACGGGATCTCTGTTCGTCGAGAACCTGCTGGCGGCCATGATTCTGGGCATGCTGGCCGCGCTTTGGCGCTTTGGCGGGACGGGAGAACGCAAGTTCCTGTACCTCAGCATGGCGCTGGGAGGCAGTGCGCTGGCCATCAAGACCGGGGCGTTGGGTTTTGTAGCAGTGGCGCTGCCGTTCGCCATCGTGGAAATCCGCCGGCACTGGAAGTCGCTCGGCCACAGACCGGCGGTTTCCTGCATGGTGGCGGCCGGCCTGTTTCTGGCGGCCGCGTTGCCCACTTACGTTATCGCGTGGCGGATGACGGGGAACCCAATCTTTCCCTTTCAGAATAGTAAGATTCATTCGCCCCTGATCGATCCGGCGGTGGACTTCCAGGACAATGAATTCCGCGCGCCGCTCACCTGGCATACGCCGTACGACCTGACGTTTCACACGCATGCCTACTACGAATCGCAAGACGGCGCCTTCGGATTTCAATATCTGCTGATCGTGCCGCTGGTCCTGCTGGGGCTCGCGGTGGCGAGCGGCAGATGGGCGCTGAGCGGTGCGGTGGTGGCGCTGGGGGCGGCGCTGCTGGTGCTTCGGTTCGAACCAAACGCCCGCTTTTGCTACGCGGCGTTTCCCCTGCTGCTGGTTCCGTTCGCGGAGTTGCTGTGCTGGCTCGGCGAGTATGGGCCACGGACGTACCGCGTCCTGGTTGCGTGCCTGGTTGTCTCGACCGGCTTGAACCTCTATTTTCTGCCGGCTTCGGGATGGTACCAAAAAGACTTCTACATGCGCGCGACATTCTCCCGCGGGGCCCGGGAGCGGTTTATCCGGGAATCTGTTCCCATCCGCAAGGTGATGGCGGACTTCAACCGGGCGCACGCGGGCGCGCCGGTCTTCCTGGCCGCGGAAGACGACCTCGCCGACGCTGCGGGCGACGTCTACCTGAGCAACTGGCACCAGTATGCGATTCTGGACGAGTTGCGGCGGGCGGCCAGTATGCAAAAGACGCTGGCGCTTCTTCAGAAGTGGGGCGTCCGGTATTTTGTAGGGCGCAAACCGACGGCCACCGAACATCTGGAGCCGGAGTCGCTGCGCAAAGTCCTGGAGACGTGTACCGCATCGGAATCCGAATTCGCCGATTTCTACGTATCGCGGCTGGATGAGGCTTGCGAGAATCTGGACGAAGCAGCCCTGGCCGCGCGCCAGCCAATCCAGCCTTCCGTTGTATTGCCAGCGGGCATCTACGACGACTATGATCCGGGCATCTGGTACCGCGGCAGTTGGACCAGGCGCGGCGGGGTCGACAGGACGTGGGCCCACACGATGACTGAGTCCGACGCGCCGGGCGCGGAGATCTCATTCGCGTTTGCGGGAACCGCGGTGACCTACGTGCACAGCAAGGGGCCGGATCGGGGCCTGGCTGAAATTTCGATTGATGGAATCAGCCAGGGGATCGTCGACTTGTTCGCTGCGCAAACTGAATGGCAGAGCCGGTCGAGATTCTGTTGCTTCGGCAAGGGGCGGCACGTGGTCGAGATTCGGGTGGCCGGGCGAAAGATTGTGGACCTGGACTCATTTGTGGTGGAGTAGCGCAAGATGGAGTTTGTGAAAGACATCCGCCCGGCCAGCGATCGTTCGCTCCACGTCTCGTTCGGCGACGAGATCTCCATGGAGTCATATGGCGCGGTGACGCGGCTCACGCGGGCACTCGCGGGCGCGCGCGGCATCCTCAATCTTCACCCCGCATACGCTTCGGTGCTGGTGGATTTCGATCCCCGGCTGCGCACGCACCAGCAGATTGAGGCCCTGGTGCGGGAGTGCCTGAGCATGCCGGATACGGCCCGCGCGGAGGAGGCGCGCACTATCGAAATCCCGGTGCGGTATGGCGGCGAATTCGGTCCGGATCTGGAAGACGTCGCGCGCCACACGGGTTTCGCGGCGGAGCACGTGGTGAAACTATTCGCCGCGGCGGAATACCTGGTTTACTTCGTGGGCTTCTCCACGTGCTTTCCGTATCTGGGCGGCCTTGCGCCGGAGCTGGCCACGCCGCGTCTTTCCGCGCCGCGCAAACACGTGCCGGAAGGCAGCGTGGCGATTGGCGGCGCGCAGGCGGGCGTGTACCCTTTGGCCTCGCCGGGCGGATGGCGCCTGCTGGGCCGCACGGCGTTGCGACTCTTCGATCCCCAGGGCTCGCCGCCGCCGCTGTTGCGCATGGGCGACCATGTGCGCTTCGTCGCGGAGCCCTTAGCAGGGCGGCTGAAAGAGCGTCGCGCGTGAGTTCGATTCGGGTTGTGTCTCCGGGCTTTCTCACCACCGTCCAGGATCTGGGCCGGTTCGGTTGGGCGCACTTCGGCGTGTCGGCATCCGGCGCCGCCGACCCGCTGGCATTGCGCGCGGGCAACCTGCTGGTGGGCAACGCCGAGAATGCCGCCGCGTTGGAGATGACCCTGACCGGCGGCGAATTCGAGTTCGAGCGAGCCGCGACTATCGCGCTCACAGGCGCGGATTTTTCGTCGGACCTGCCGCTCTGGACCGCCGTGGAAGTGAAGGCCGGCCAGACGGTGCGGTGCGGCCCGTCGCGCTCCGGCGCCCGCTGCTATCTGTGTGTCAGAGGCTCCATCGGCGTGCCCAAAGTGATGGGCAGCGCTTCCACCCACCTGATGACCGGCGTGGGCGGCCGGGCGCTTCGCAAGGGAGACGTGCTTCCGATCGGGAACGAAGCTGTGCGCCGGCCGCGCCCGGGGAGCGCGGTTCCGCCATTCCCGGTGGCCGGGCCGCTCCGCGTCACCAACGGCCCGCAGGCCGCCTGGTTCGCCGGCGAGCTTTACCAGACTGAATACACCATCTCCGAAGAATCCAATCGCATGGGCCTGCGGCTGCGCGGCGCGGCGATTCCCAGTCCGTCGGGCCACATGCTCACCGAAGGAGTGCCGCTCGGCGCCGTCCAGGTGCCGCCCGACGGGCAACCGATCATCCTGTTTGTCGAGCACCAGACCACCGGCGGATACCCCAAACCGGCCAACGTGATCTCGGCCGACTTCTGGCGTCTCGGCCAACTCCGCCCGCGCGACCAGGTGCGTTTCGAAAAGCTTTCCATCGAACGCGCGCTGGAATTGATGCAAGAGCAGGAAAAGTGGTTGTATGGGATATAAGAACTTAACGCGGAGGCGCGGAGTTTTGAGAAAGACGGAGTTTACCGCAGAGACGCTGAGACGCAGAGTTTTGAGAACACATTTGAACGTTGTGTGCGCGACGGCTACGGGAATTCTAACGCGGAGGAGCGGAGTCTTGAAAAAGACGGAGTTCACCGCAGAGACGCAGAGTTTTGAGAACACATTGGAACGTTGTGCGCGCGACGGCTGCCTTGGGGTTAAGTTATATTTTTTTGTTTTTCTCCGCGTCTCCGCGTCTCAGCGGTGAAAAAGCTCTCCCGAAAGGACTCCTATGATCATCGATCTCAATTGCGACATGGGCGAGCTGGAAGACGCGGCTCATGAGGCCGCTCTGATGGAACACATCACATCGGCTAACATCGCCTGCGGAGGGCACGCCGGGGACGAAGCCACCATGGAGCGCACCGTGCGGCTGGCGCTCGAACGCAAGATCCGCATCGGCGCGCATCCCGGTTACCCCGACCGCGCCAATTTCGGCCGCATCGAAATGGCCATGACGGCGGAGGAAATCGAGCGCACGGTCGCGGAGCAGATCGAGAGGCTGGATGCGGTGGTGCGCCGGCTCGGCGGCGCCATCGTTCACGTGAAACCGCACGGCGCGCTGTACAACGTGGCGGTGCGCAACCAGGAAGTGGCCCGGGCCATCGGCCGGGGCGTGGCCCGGTGGAACCGCGCTGTTCCGCTGTTTGGCCTGGCCGGTTCTTCCATGCTCGACGTGTGGCGCGGCATGGGTTTGGCGGCGGCTGGCGAAGGCTTCGCCGACCGGCGTTACGAGCCCGATGGCTCGCTGCGTTCGCGCCAGTTTCCGGATGCCTTGATCACCGATCCCGAAGAGGCGGCCGCGCAAGCCCTGCGACTGGCGCGCCGCGGCGGCGTCGAGACCATCTGTGTGCATGGTGACACTCCCGGGGCGGTGGCAATCCTGAAAGCCTGCCGGGAAGCGCTACCATACCAATGATGAGGTTGCTCCTGCTTCTGGCCGCCGCTGCGCGGCTGTTCGCCCAAACGTGTTCCTATTCGTACGCGCCGGTGCCGGTCCAGCCCATCAGCATTACGGCCAATGCCTCCACCAACTCCATCACCATCACCGCGCCCGCGGGCTGCGCCTGGAGCTACGCCACGGACGTCACCTGGATCACGTTACCAGCGGCCAGCACGCAGGGCACGGGCAACGGCACATTCACGTGGCTGGCAGCGGCGAATCCGTATGTTTCGACGCGCACCGGCCACATCGTCGTATCGGATATAGTCTTCGGCACGACCACTGTTTTTACGGTGGTCCAAAGCGTGCCCACTTGCGCGGTGACGCTCGCGCCGGCGTCAGGCACCGCCGCAGTGGCGGGCGTTACCGGCACGTTTCAGGTGCAGACCAACTGTGTGTGGGCGGCAGGCTCGAATACGAGCTGGATCACCGTGACTCCTCCAGGCACCGGCACCTTGAACGGTGCGGTGAACTACACGGTTGCCGCCAACACCTGCGTAGACCAACGTTCCGGCTCCATGATCGTATATGCCGGCACCACCAGCACTTCCCAGACATTCTCCCTGGTGCAAGACGGCTCGCTCGGCAACCTGGCGCTGGCGCCGAGCGGCCTTCCGGCCGTGCCGTCGACCGGCGCCGATGGACACATTACGCTCACGACCGGCGTTCCTTGCAGTTGGCTCGCGTATAGCGACGTGAGCTGGATCAGCATCACCGGCGCCAGTTCCGGCACCGGCCCGGGCAGTCTCGGGTACCACATCATCGCCAATACCAGTGTCGCGCGCACCGGCAACCTCCACGTTGGGCCGCTGCTGTTCACCGTCACGCAGCAACCCGCGCCCGCGCCAACGGTGCAGGTGAACGCCATTTTGAACGGCGGGAGCTACGCGCAGGGGGCGGTTTCGCCCGGGGAGGCGGTGGCGGTGTTTGGCGTCAATATCGGCCCGCTTCCAGGCGTGAAGGCTCAGGGCTCGTTCCCCAAGACACTGGGCAACGTGCAAGTGCTGTTCGATGGCGTGCCCGCCCCGCTGATCTACGCCTCCGCGACGCAGGTGAATGCGGTGGCGCCGTACGCCGTGACTGGCTCGACGCAGGTGCAGGTGCAATACCAGGGCACGCCTTCCAACACCATAACGCTTGCCGTACAGGCAGCTACGCCGGGGCTGCTGACGCTGGATAGTTCCGGCCTCGGTCCGGGCGCGATCCTCAACCAGGACTATTCCACGAATACCGCCGCCAATCCCTCGCCGCGCGGCCAGGCAATCATGATCTATTGCGTGGGCGGCGGCGTGACCAATCCTCCCAGCGTGGATGGCGCCATCATCGCGGCGCCAGTGCCGCCGGCGCTGCCGCCGGTGCTGACACAGCCGGTTTCGGTCACCATTGGGAACATCAACGCTACCGTGCTGTACAGCGGCGCGGTGCCCGGCTCCATCGCGGGCCTGACGCAGATCAATGCCGTGATTCCGGCCGCTGTAACCCCCGGAGCGAACGTGCCGTTGGTGATCCGCATCGGGAACTGGCAGAGCCAGACCAGCGTTACCGTGGCGGTGCAATAGAAGCCGTGAGGAAATCGCCCGTCAACGGGCTCGGCAGGCGGCACCGCCCGCCCCACCACTGCAAACACAGGCCGGCGCTCTCTTGTAAAGCAGATAAAAGAATCTTATACTACAGGCAGCCGGGCCACGCTAGGACCGGCTGGTTGATCGCCCCTTGTGTTTGGCTGAAAAGGAGGCATGACCATGGGGTTGCGAAGTATTGTTGTCTTTTTTCTGGTGGCGCCCGTGCTTCTGGGGCTCACAGCCTCTTCGGGCCAGACGGCCCAGGCGGAACCGGAACCGCGCTACGATTCGGCCACAACGGTTGACATGATGACGGTTGTCGCCGACCTGCGGGAGGTTCCCCGTGGGAGCCCGCTTACTGGAACTCATCTGATCGTCCGGCCGGAATCGGCCAAAGAGAATTCCGAGACCATCGATGTTTATCTTGGCCCAGCTAATTACCTTAAGGATTTTGAAGTCACCTTTGCCAAAGGTGACCGGGTCCAGGTGATCGGCTCGAAAGTGAAGTACGGTGGCGCTTCCGTCGTTCTGGCCCGCCAGGTGCGGCGCGATTCCACCACCTTGTATCTCCGTGACGAGCATGGGATACCGTACTGGAGGGGGAGAACCTAGCGCGGGTTCACCAACTTCACGGCCAGCGACGGCGGAAGCGTCTAGGCAGCTCAGCCTTCCGACAAGCCGACAGAATGCTTTGTAGCCGACCTATATCCCGCGCGCTCGGCAGGCAGTTCTCGAAGAAGCGGGCACGCTCAGACAATTGGGATCGCGGATCAGACGAACGAGCCTCCGGCGTAGTCCGAATCCGATCAGTCCAATGCCGGATAGCACCATGAGCCCATTCGATGGTTCAGGCACACCGTTGAGCTGAACATCATCGATGAAGGCGGTCCGATCCCCGCCTAGAGTATCAATTGCCCGAAACGCCAGTAGGCCAGTGGTAGCCGTTGCCGTAAACGAGGCCGTGAAGTATTCCGAGAAGCTCGTCGATGTTGGGAAGAAGTAGCCAATCAAGATGCTGTTCCAATAGACATCAAAGTCTTCCTCTCCTCCATAAGAGGGCGAACTGCCTACAGCATCAGGGCGTGACGCAGCCTCGAAGGAAACCACGTACGACTGGCCCACGCCTAGCCCCGTAAGGGTCTGGCTTATGTCCCCAGGAAACGAAGCTGGGTTGCTAGGGTCAAACTGGAGAAAAGCCACCTGATTACCGTCCGGGGCTGGATTATCGCCCCCGGGTGAATCCAAGCCGAAAATACCCCCATTAGAGGTAATCCCGGAACTCCCGGCAAACGTCCAACCGTAGCCATTGGGCCGATATTCGCAACCGGTTAGAACAATCAAACCACACGCCACGCCCGACACGTCCGGGGTCCCGAATGAATAATCCGTCGGAAGAATGGTGCTTGCCCAGCCACAACAGCTAAGTAGCAACAGAATGCCAGCGGTTTTGTGAAAACGCATACGTTGCTCCCGATCATCCGGAAGTTCCATTTTGGACTCCCGGGTCCGGTTCAGTATACACCGAGCCGCCATTCTTTGATCCTCCGAGTTGCATCCGAGTTGCATCCGAGTTGCATCTTCTCCCGCGTAACCCGACCGGCCTTGCCCGGTAGCAGTGGAGGCGCAGCGGGAATTCGCCCTGAAAAGAGCGGGAGGCGGAGCAGTTAAGTTCTATGCCCCTCATACGAGTACGGGCAAATGTAAAACACGAAGAGATCACGAGGAGGCTTAAACGGGGACCAAATCACCCATTTCTCGAAAGGAGCCTTAGCTCCAGTAATTCCGGTCCAGGCTGCGGTACTGCACCGCTTCAGCGACGTGCTTGGCCGACACCGTCTGCGACTCGCCCAGATCGGCCACCGTGCGCGCCACTTTCAGAATGCGGTCGTGGGCGCGCGCCGAAAGGCCCATGCGGCGAACCGCCATTTCGAGGGTGCGCTCACCGGCATCGTCCAATTCGCATTGCTTGCGGATCATGCGCGAGGGCATTTGCGCATTGTAGAAGCCGCGCGCGCTTTGCACCGCCCGCGCCCGTTCGACGCGGCCGCGGATATCCGAAGAGGGTTCCGCGGTCGAGTTGCCGCGCAGTTCTTTGTAGGGCACCGCGGGCACTTCCACGTGGATGTCGATGCGGTCGAGCAGCGGCCCGCTGATCTTCCCCAGGTAGCGCTGGATGATCGCCGGCGTGCAACGGCACTCGCGCGTGGAATCGCCGTAGAAGCCGCACGGACAGGGATTCATCGCCGCCACCAGCATGAACCGCGAAGGAAAAGTCAGCGTCATGGCGGCCCGTGCGATGGTGACGGAACCATCCTCGAGCGGCCCCCGCAACATTTCCAGGACGTCGCGCGGGAACTCCGGGAATTCGTCCAGGAACAGCATGCCGTTGTGCGCCAGGCTTACCTCGCCAGGCCGTGGCGTGCCCATACCGCCACCAATCAGCCCCGCGTCGGAAATGGTGTGGTGCGGCGCGCGAAACGGCCGTTCGTGCAGCAGACCGCCGGAACCGCGTAACACGCCCGCAATGCTGTGAACCTTGGTGGTCTCAATCGCCTCTTCAAACGTGAGCGACGGCAGCACCCCCGCCAGCCGCTTGGCCAGCATGGTCTTGCCTGAACCCGGCGGCCCGATCATCAGCACGTTGTGCGAACCGGCGGCGGCCACTTCCAGAGCGCGCTTCGCCATGGTCTGGCCGCGGACGTCGCGGAAATCCGGCGCCATAGCCGCTTCTTCCGCCAGCGGCGCAGTGCCGTTCGGCTTGGTAGCCGTGAACTCCTCCGGCCGCGTGAGCAGCGCCACCACTTCCGCCAGGTAGCGCATGCCGTAGACGTTGACGCCTTCCACCACCGCGGCCTCGGCCGCATTCTCCGCCGGCACGATCAGGTTGGGGATGCCCATATCGCGCGCGCAGACCGCTACCGACAATGCCCCGCGCACCGGGCGAATCGCGCCATCGAGCGACAGTTCTCCGATCGCCAGGTGCCGATCCAGGCCCTTCACCGCGCCCATCGCGCCCAGAATCCCCAGCGCCACCGGCAGATCGAAGCCGGCCCCTTCCTTGCGCACGTTGGCCGGCGCCAGGTTGATGGTGAATTGCTTGTTGGGATATCCGAAGCCCGAATTGATCAGCGCGCTCTTGATGCGCTCGCGGCTTTCGCGCACGGCGGTATCGGGCATACCGACCATCACGGAATCGCGCGCGTTGCCCGACGAGAACATGTCGACTTCGACATCGATCAAATGAGCATCGATGCCATAGATGGCAGCGCTGCGCGTCTTAAACAGCGCCATTGAGGAAGGTCTTCGAAGCTCAGTATAAGTCATAGCGGGGCAAAGCGGGCCGAACGCCGTGGCCGCCGCGGCGGGCGACGGTCCGCCCGGAACCTGTCCGATCTCTTAGAGCGCTCTTGCCAAAGCGTTTGGCTGGCAAGGAGAGCTATACGTCCGCGCATAATTGGCGGGACATGTTGTCACTCGACAATGCTGTGGTGGTGGGACGGTGGTGGTGGGACAGGCGATCGGTGTTTGTCGCCTGTCTTCCGCCGGCATCGGCAGGCCACAAAAGGCGATGGNNCGCCGTTCCCAGTGCTCACGCACTGGGCTATTATGTGACGCCCCTCCGGGGCTGGGGTTGCGAAAGAATCGTCACGCGCTACGAAGAATTGGAGGAGTTGTAGTACTTTACGCTTGCCAATGTCGCTCTATTTATGCGCGCCTGTATAGCTGATAGCATACTTCCATAAGAGGTAATCACCGATGATGTCTATATCGCGGGCTTCCGCTGTAATTGTCTGCCTGTTCTCTTTCCTGGCTGGGGTTGCGTGTGCTCAGCAGCCGTCTGAAACGCACCCACAAGCCTTCCCCAAGGTCACTATTGCCGGCTCGGAGCTGAGGACCATGAAATCAACCTCGACCGGGCGCGACAACGACCTCTACATTCACATTCCGTCGAATTACGGCCAGGACAAGACCAAAAAGTATCCTGTGCTCTACATCCTCGACGGCCAGTGGGATTTCAAATTGATGGATTCCGTGCTGGGAGGCTTGGTCTACGACAAGTTCGTACCCGAAATGATCATGGTTGGAATCACGTACTCGGGCGAGCATGCGGATTACGATGGTCTCAGGGCAATGGACTACACGCCGACGGCGGTCCGGCAGGTGAAGGGATCGGGGAATGGTCCCAAATTCCTCAAGTTCCTCAAGACGGAACTGATCCCCTTCATTGAAGCGAATTACCGGGCTGACTCTTCGCGCCGGGTGCTGCAGGGCAGCTCGTACGCGGGGCTGTTCACGTTGTACGCCATGTTTGCCGATCCAGGGCTTTTCTCCGCATACATGTCGGCTAGTCCGGCGGTGCCTTACGACGACGGTTATGCCTTCAAACAGGAAGCCGAATACGCGCGCGCTCACAAGGAACTGCCAGTGAAACTGTTTTTGGCAGTCGGCGGAGCGGAGGGGTTGACCACCCCGGTGCGGGAGTTCATGCAAACGCTCCAATCCCGCGGCTACAAGGGCCTGAAGCTCGAAACGCGCGTGATCGAGGGCGAACGCCACGCCGGCAACAAGCCTGAGGTCTTCAATCGCGGACTGAGATTTCTGTTCAGCGACTAACATAGCGGGCGGTTGCCGAACGCCGCCGCGACGGGCCGCGGTATGACACTATAGAAGGTCATGTGGCTGGGAATCGATATCGGTACCGGCGGCTCGCGCGCGCTTCTTGTGGATGAGCGCGGCGGCGTCCGCGCGGGCTTCACGGCGCCTCACGAAGAGATGTACATGCAGCGTCCGCTCTGGGCGGAACAGCGCCCCGAGAACTGGTGGGACGCCGCCGTCGCCGCCATCCGCGGCGTGCTGGCGCGCGGCTGCGTGGAGGGCTCGCAGATCCGCGGCATCGGCCTCTCCGGCCAGATGCACGGCTTGGTGATCCTCGACGATGCCGGCGCCGTGATCCGTCCCTCGCTCATCTGGTGTGACCAGCGCAGCCAGGCGCAGGTGGATTTCGTCAACGCCAAAGTCGGCCGGGAAAACGTGCTCCGCTACACCGCCAACCCCGTGCTCACCGGCTTCACGCTCCCCAAGCTGCTGTGGGTGCGTGACAACGAGCCGCGGAATTTCGAGCGTGTGCGCAAGATGCTCCTGCCGAAAGACTACGTGCGCTTCCGCCTCACCGGCGAATTCGCCTCCGAAGTTTCCGACGCTTCCGGCACCGCGGTCTTTGACGTGGTCAACCGCCGCTGGTCGTTTGAGATGATGGATGCGCTCTCGCTCGACCGCTCCATCCTTCCGTCCTGCCACGAATCGAGCGAGATCACCGGCCGCATCAGCCAGCAGGTGGCCGCGCTCACCGGTCTCGCTGCGGGCACGCCCGTGGTGGGCGGCGGTGGAGACCAGGCCTCGAGCGCCGTCGGCAACGGCATCGTCGAGCCAGGCATCGTCTCCTGCACGCTGGGCACTTCCGGCGTGGTCTTCGCTCACATGGAAAAGGTGGCGTACGATCCCGCCGGCCGCGTCCACACTTTCTGCCACGCCGTGCGCGACCGCTGGCACGTGATGGGCGTCACGCAAGGCGCCGGTCTCAGCCTCCAGTGGTTCCGCAACCAGCTCGCGCCGGGAGTGGAATACGACGCGCTCACGGCCGAGGCCGCGCAGTCTCCCACCGGCGCGCAAGGCCTGTTCTGGCTGCCTTATCTGATGGGTGAGCGCACGCCGCACCTTGACGCTACCGCTCGCGGCGGCTGGATCGGCCTCACCAACAGCCACAAACGCGCCGATCTCATTCGCGCCATTATCGAAGGCGTCTCTTATAGCCAGCGCGATTGTCTGGACATCATCGAATCGCTGGGCGTCGCGGTGAATTCCGTGCGTGCTTCCGGCGGCGGCGCCCAGAGCCGGTTCTGGCGCCAATTGCTGGCCGACATCTTCGCCAAGCGCGTAGTGACGCTCGAAACCCAGGAAGGCTCCGCGTACGGAGCCGCCTTGCTGGCGCTGGCCGGCACCGGCGAATACGCTTCCGTTCCGGAGGTCTGCCACGCCGCCGTGCGCGAAACCGATTCGGTGGCTCCGCGCCCGGCCGATTCCGCCTTCTACCAGAAAGCCCACCGCGTGTACCAGGCGCTCTACCCGGCGCTCAAGCCGGTCTACGGCCAGATCGCCGCGCTCTAGAGACTTCGCGAATGCTGCTCTACGCGCTGGCGATTTCGCTTTCGGCCTTCTTGTTATTTGAAGTCCAGCCCATCATCGCCAAGATGATTCTGCCATGGTTTGGCGGCACTTCCGCGGTCTGGACCACCTGCATGCTTTTCTTTCAGGCCGTGCTTCTGCTGGGGTATCTCTATGCCCACTGGCTGCACGAAAAACTGCCGCCCCGCAAACAGGCATTTCTGCATATTGCCGTCCTGGCGGCGAGCCTCGCCACGCTGCCCATTCTCCCCAACCCCGCGTGGAAAATGGCCGATGTCGCTCATCCCTCGCAGCGTATTCTGCTGCTTCTCTCGCTCACCGTCGGGCTGCCCTATTTTCTGCTTTCCTCCACCAGCCCGCTGCTGCAGGCCTGGTATTCGCGGCGCAACCGCGGCGGCCTGCCGTACCGCCTGTTCGCGCTTTCCAACGCCGCGTCCATGCTGGCGCTTCTCACATATCCGCTGCTGGTGGAGCCCAACCTGCCCACGCGCCTGCAGGGCTACGCCTGGTCGGCCGCGTATGCCTGCTTCGTTGTCATCTGCGCCGTCACCGCCTGGCGATCAATGGGCGAGCCCGCGGCTGCGGCATCCTCCGATGTCGAAGAGACCATCGAGCCGCCCTCATTCGCCGCCCGCTTGCTCTGGCTCGGTCTGGCGGCCAGCGCCTCGGTGCTGCTGCTGGCCGTCACCACGCACCTCACGCAGGACATCGCCGCGATTCCCTTCCTCTGGATTCTGCCGCTCAGTATTTATCTATTGAGCTTCATCATCTGCTTCGAATCGCCGGGCGCTTACCGCCGCGTCATTTTTCTCCCGCTGCTGCTGGCGGCCCTGGCCTTCTTCGCCTACCGGCTGTGGCCCTACCATGGCGCCATGCAGATGCGCGTCGCCATCGCAGCCTGTGCCGCGGCGCTGTTTGTCTGCTGCATGGTGTGTCACGGCGAACTGGTGCGCCTCAAACCGGACCCGCGCTACCTCACCGGTTTTTATGTCACCGTAGCTCTGGGCGGCGCGTGCGGCGGGCTGTTCGTCGGGCTGCTGGCCCCCAGCCTGTTTCATGCCTTCGATGAGTTTCCCATCGGCCTCGCGCTGTGCGCCGTGCTGGTCTTTCGGGTGCTGGCGCCGGAACTGCGCCGGTTTGGCGTGGCCCGGCAGCGCTGGGGAGTCGGCGCCCTCGCCGTGGTGCTTTGCTGCTATCTGGTGGTGCTGGCGCACCTCATGCAGGAAATGGTGGGCGGCTACCGCCTGGTGGTGCGCAATTTTTATGGCCAGCTCAAGGTGCAGGATGACGGCGACGCCGGCGGCGAATTCTCCAGCCGCACCCTGGTCCACGGCACCATCAACCACGGCTCGCAATTCTTCAACGAGGTCTATCGCCTCGAGCCCGTCACCTACTTTTGCCCGCAGTCGGGCATTGGCCGCGCCATGCGCGCGCAGCAGGGCGCGCCGCGCCGCATCGGAATCCTGGGCCTCGGCTGCGGAACCCTCGCCGCTTATGGCCGTCAAGGGGATTCGATTCGGATCTACGAAATTAACCCGCTGGTCCTCGAGATCGCGAAGCGCGACTTCACCTATCTCCGCGACACCCGCGCCAAGGTAGAGGTCGCCATGGGAGACGGGCGCCTGGCGCTCGAATCCGAGCCCAGCCAAGGCTTCGACCTCCTGGTGATGGACGCCTTCTCCGGCGATTCCGTGCCCGTCCACCTCATCACCTCGGAGGCCTTCCGCGTCTACTTCCGTCACCTCAAGCCCGGCGGTATTCTCGCCGTCAACATGACCAACAGCTACCTCGACCTCGAGCCCGTGATGGAACGCGCCGCCGCCTCACTCGGCAAAGCAGCCTATTCCTATCAGTTCGAACCTGATCCGGGCGACTATATCTGCTTTGCCTGCTCCTGGGCGTTGATTATGGATCGCGCCACCATGGCCGCTCACCCGGGGCTGGAACACGGCGGGAAGCTGCTAAAGCCGCATCCTCAGTTTCGCACCTGGACCGACGACTTCTCGAACATGCTCGGCATTCTGAAGTGAGCCGTCAGGCCGCGGGCGATGAGACTACCCTTTCGGCGAACTGGTAAAGTTCCGGCACTCCGCGGCGCAGGCACTCCGCGCGGCAACATTCGCGCCGTTCCACGAAATCCGTGCCATGCCTGCCCGGCTCCAGAACCAGACCGGCCAGCCAGACATAGTCTTCGGTCACGTTTTCCAAAAGGGTGTCGGGAAGCGATCGCAGGTACTCTCGGAATTCGTCGCCCGGGTCCCGTCCCATACTCGTAGCAGACGCAGTATTGTGCCAAACGGTTTCACTTCGTCCGGGGCCAAGCCCCGAACGAGTGGCCCCCGCGGGGCCACGGGAGTCAGGAGTCGAGGAAGTCAGAAGTCAGAATGCGCGCCTCGCGTGGAGTTATTCTGACTCCTGACTTCTATCTTCTGACTTCTCAACATCGACCGTTTTCGTCGATGTTAGCGCCGCAGGCGCTAGATCGTTTTCGCCATTTCGACCTTGGCGAAGTACAGGCCTACCGCGCGGTCGATGTTCGTCCGTGTCATGCGCACCGGCCGGCCTTCGTATTCGCTGATAGCTCTGACCAGCTTGTACACGTCCATCGGATAGCAGGCGTGCAGGAACTCGGCTCCGGCCGCCGCGCAACGCTCGCGCAGGAATTCTGCGCAACCCGGCTCGCAGGGCGTCTGGTTGATCTGCACCATTCGCTGGAAGATCTGGTCGAATACTTCCGGGGTGACGTTGTCCACCAACACTTTGGTCTGAATGCGGCGCAGGAAGGACTCATCCGCCAGATCGCGCGGATTCAGGTTGGTCGAAAACACCACCATCAGCTCGAATGGCACCTGGAACTTCATCCCCGAAGCCAGGGTCAGATAGTCCACGCGCCGGTCCAACGGCACAATCCACCGGTTCAGAAGTTCCCGCGGAGAAAGCACCTGCCGCCCGAAATCGTCGATGATCAGAATCCCGTTATTGGCCTTCATCTGGCAGGGCGAAATAAAACAATGTGTGGCATCGTCCAACTGAAGCTCCAACATCGCCGCCGAAAGCTCGCCGCCCACCGTGATGCAGGGCCGCTCGCATACCACCCAGCGCGGGTCGAGCAGTTCCTCGTTGTGCTGCGCCGTGCGATGCACCACCGGGTCGAACAACGTAATGATGTGCCCGTCCACTTCCACCGCGTACGGCACCAGCACCGTATCCCGATACACCCGCAGAATTCGCTCGGCGATTGAGGTCTTGCCGTTGCCCGTTCCGCCGTACAGGAACAGCGACTGGTGGCCGATCAGCGATGGGCCCAGCGCATCCAGCAAATTGTCCGGCAGCACCAGGTCGTCGAACGCCTGGCGCAGGCTCTCACGGCTTAGCCGCACGTGCGCGGTCTGCGCCTTTACCACTTGATGGTATTGCTGGATGGATACCGGCGCCGGTCCGACATATTGGCACACTTCATTCCGCGCCGTGGCGAGCGTGCGTCCGGCGTCGGTGAGTGAGAAAGAGTAGTCGTTTCCCAACATCCCCTTCACTTCCAGGAGGTGCTGCTGCCGGAACTGGTGGAACATGGTCTCCAGCACCGGAAAAGAGAGCTTCAACTTTTCGTGCAGCATCGCCAGCGTGCCCGAGCCATGCAGCCAGAGACAGCGCAGGATCAGATCGGAAACCAACGAGCGCGTGATGCCCAGGTCTTCCAGCCGGTCTGGAATGATCGGACGGACACTCTGCACGTCGGGCCGTACGAGGTTCGCAGTGGCGGGACTCATAGATTTCAAACACGGCGCCGCACGGCCAAAACCGGCGGCCGATTTGAACTATACAAGAGAAGTCCCGAACCTGCCAGTACTCCATTGGTTAACAGAGGAAAGAATACAGAAGACAGGAGACAGTAGTCAGAATAAAACCAGGCGGGCGCGAGTTCCATACCTTCGCGACTGACTCCGGGCTTCTGTCTCCTGACTTCTGTCTTCTGACTCCCATATCCCGAAGGGATATCAAGGGCGAAGCCCTTGCCGCCCACCCTCCACCGGAATGGCGCATCCACTCTCGGAAATGGCGCAGCTCACGTGCTCGAATTGCACGGTGGTGTGATGGATATGGAAACTCTCCGCCAGCACGCCGTTCAGTTCGCGCAGAATGCTGTCGCTGGACGAAGGCGGAACGTCTTCGATCAGAACGTGGCAGCTCAGCGCACGCGTGTTCGAGCCCAGGCTCCAGATGTGCAGGTCGTGGACCCCCAACACTCCCTGCGTCGCTCGCATGGCCGCCGCCACATGGTCCAGCCGAATGCCCTTGGGCAGTCCCTCCAGCAGAATGTTCAACGACTCCTGGATGATGTCCCAGGCCGTCCATACAATCAGCACGCCGATCAGGATCGAAAGGACTGGGTCCACCTCCACCCACCCGGTGTAACGGATGGTAATGGCGCCGGCGATGATGGCAATCGATCCCAGCGCGTCTCCCAGCATGTGGACGAACGCCCCGCGAATATTCAGATCGCCCTGGCTGGCGCCGCGCAATGCCAGCATGATGCTGCCGTTCATCACCAGTCCCAGCGCCGCCACCGCCATCATGACGTTTTCCTGCACGGCCGCCGGATGGCGCAACCGCAGCGCGCTTTCGTAGAAGATCCACGCCGAAAGCCCGACCAGGGTGAGAGCGTTCAGAAAGGCCGAAAGCACGCTGGCGCGGTGATACCCGTAGGTCTTGGTTTCGTCCGCCGGCTTGGATTGCAGGTAAAAGCCGAACCACGCCAGCAGCAACGCCAGCGCGTCCGTGAAATTGTGTCCCGCGTCGGAAATTAGAGCCAGCGAGTGCGCTCGCACGCCCGCAAAAAGCTCCACCAGAACAAATGCGGAAGTAGCCACCAGCGACCACCGGAGGACGCTCCCGGTTGCCGGGCCGTGGCTATGTGTGTGGTTGTGCGAGTGCAATTGCCCTGCTCCCCTCCATTTTAACGCGGCCTCTCACTGCACCGTCACCCAGTACGGCATCACCCGCAACATCCCGCCCTTCATCCACGCGTGGAACGGCACGCGGCCGAACACTTGCGCCAGCCTGGTTTGGAGCGGATCGTCCGTGCCGTGCCGCAGCAGCACATCCACAATGCTCCGCCGGGACGGGTACATCACCAGGTTCACATGCTCGGCGGCGGGAATTTTGGCTCTCTGTTTCACCAGGTCGATGGCCGTATCGAGGCCGCCCAGTTCGTCCACCAGGCCTCGCTCCTTGGCCTGGTCGCCCAACCACACCCGTCCCTGCGCCAGCGGTTCGATCTGGTCGAAGGCCCGATGCCGGGCCGTCGCCACCCGGCTTACAAAGTCGCGATAGCTTTCGTCGATGCCCCGCCGCAGCATTTCGCGCTCCTCCGGCGTCAGCGGCGTGTAATCCGATTCCACGTCCGCGTGCTTTCCGCGCTGCACCGCATCCTTGGTGATGCCCAACTTGTCATACAACCCGTGCAGATTGGGCTTGCCGAAGACCACCCCAATGGAGCCCGTCTCCGTCTGCGGATACGCCACAATCGGATCGCCCGTCATCGCCATATCGTAGCCGCCCGACGCCGCCACGTCCGACATCGAAATCACCAATGGCTTCTTGCGGCTCAGCAAGCTCATCTCTCGCCACATCTCGTCGGAGGCCACCTCCTCCCCGCCGGGCGAATCGATCCGCACGATCACTCCCTGAATGGTCGCGTCATTGCGCACCTTCCGCAACAGTTTGTTGAACCCGTAGGAGGTGAGGTTGCTCTCGTCCGCACCGTTATCGCCCGCGTTGCCGCGCACGATGTCGCCTTCCGCCACCACCAGCGCGACCCGGCTCTTGCCGCCCAACCCCACCGCTTCCGGCGGCACCTTCAGGTAATCGTCCAGCGCCACCTTGTGCGGCTCGCCCGTTTTCAGGCGGTCTTTCAGTTCGCCCCACATCTCGTCTTCGTACTTCAGCGCGTCCACCAAGCCGGCCTTCTGCGCCTGCGTGGCCGTGAACGGTCCCTGGTCGATGATGCTCCTGACTTCTTCCGGCGTTTTCTTGCGTCCCGCCGCGATCTTCGCGACCACGTTGGCGTAGAGGTCGTCCACCAGGAGGTTCATCACGTCGCGGGTCTCCGCGCTCATATCGGAGCGCGTGAACATATCGCCGAAATCCTTGTACTTGCCCGCGTGCTCCACTTCCACCACCACGCCCAGCTTGTCCAAGGTCTTCTTGAAAAACATCAGCTCAGCGCGCATCCCCCTCACCATCACCAGGTCCGAACCGCCCAGGTAAATGCGATCCGCCGCCGTGGCCAGGTAGTATTCGCGCGTTCCCGGCGTCCGCAGGTAAGCGTAGACCGGCTTGCCCGACTTGCGGAATTGATCGAGATCCGCGCGCATCTCTTCCAGCTTCGCCCAGCCGGCCGAGAGCCTTTCCGGCTCCAGCACCACCGCTTTAATATGCGGATCCGCGGCGGCCTTGCGCAGCGTCATCCAAAAGCCCGTCACGGTCAACCCTGGGCCATCGCCTCCCAGGAACGCGGGCATCTCCACCGGCGGCTTCTCCGGGATCTCGCCCGCGAGCCGCACCACCAGCACCGAATTGTCGGCAATGTCCGGCGGCCTGTCGCGAAACCGCCACGCCGCGAAGAAGACCAGCACCACCGTCAGGAACACCAGCAGCAGGCCGGTCGCCAAGCCCAGTAAGAACTTCCCCATACTTTTAAACCTCCGGACCCTTACGCAACGCCCGCAAGTCGATCCCCAGTGCCTGGCACTTTTTATATAGGTGGCTCCGCTCCAACCCCAGCGCCCGCGCCGTGTCGGTCATTCGCTGGTTGTGCCGCTTCAACTCCGCCAGAAGCTGTTCCCGCTCGAACGCATCCACCCTCTGGGCCAGCGTTCCCTCTTGCGGCAGGCTGTGCGGCGCGTTTCCGGCCGGCCCTTCCGCACTGGCCGGCAGCGCCATCCGTACCGTGGCCGCGTCCACCGGCCCATCCGCCAATAGCAGCAGCCGCTCCACCATATTCCGCAACTCCCGCACATTCCCGGGCCACGAGTAGCGCTGTAACTCCGCGATCGCCTCCGCCTCAAACAGTTTGGGTTTCCAGCCGTTGAACTCCGCCACCTGCACCGCGAAGTGTGCCACCAGCGCCGGAATATCCTCTACCCGCTCACGCAGCGGCGGCAGCGCCAGCGGGTACACGAAGATTCTGTGGTAGAGGTCCTGCCGGAATCCGCCCGCCTTCACCAGCTTGTCGAGGTCGCGGTGCGTCGCCACCACCACCCGCACGTCCACCGGAATCGTGCGGTCTCCGCCCACGCGCTCCACCTGCCGCTCTTCCAGCACCCGCAGGAGTTTGGCCTGCATCACCATCGGCATGTCGCCGATCTCGTCCAGGAAGAGTGTCCCCTTGTTGGCCTGCTCGAACTTCCCAATGTGCCGCGACGCCGCGCCCGTGAACGACCCTTTCTCGTGCCCGAACAGCTCCGATTCGATCAGCTCTCCAGGTACCGCCGCGCAGTTCAGCGTGACGAACGGTCCGCCGCGCCGCGCGCTGCGTTCATGCAGCGCCCGCGCAATCAGCTCTTTGCCCGTTCCGGTCTCGCCCAGAATACAAATGCGCGCCTCGCTTGCCGCCACGCGGTCCACCTGCGCCATCACCCGCCGCATGGCTTCGCCCGAATGCACGATCTCTTGGCTTCCCACGCGCTGCCGCAACTGGCGATTCTCTTCTTCCAGGCGCTTCAGCTTGAGCACGTTTTCGACGGTGAGCAGCAGCTTCTCCGTGGAAAGCGGCTTCTCCAGGAAGTCGATCGCGCCCAGTTTCGTGGCCCGCACCGCCATCTCGATGTTGGCCTGCCCCGAGATCATCACCACCGGCAGTGCGATCCCCAGGCCGCGTAACTCTTCGAGCAGCGTGAGCCCGTCTTTGCCCGGCATCACGACGTCCGACAGCATCATATCGAACGCCTGCGCCTTCACCAGTTCGAGCGCGCGCCCTGCGTTATCGCACACGGTGGCCTCATGCCCCGCCAGGCGGAAAGCTCGCGCCAGCGAAGCCAGCGTATTCGCATCGTCATCGACAATCAGGAGGTGGGCCAAATTTGAGGGTACCATTCATGACTACATGCTCTGAGGGTTGATGAAAAAGTCCGACAAGAGCATTTTGAGCCGCCGATCAACGCCGATGAACGCAGATAAGCCAATTCATTTTCAATCCGCGTTTATCGGCGGCCAGCCTTGCTTTGGCTTCCTCAGCAGCCCCTTTAGCTTGTCGCTTGCCGGTGCTAAGATGATTCACCATGAAGCGCGTCCTCTTCTCTCTTACCCTCGCCTGCGCGATCTTCCTGCTTTACGGACAGACGCAGGATGCCCGCATCCCCGTCAACTTCCAGGAAGTCATGATCCCCATGCGCGACGGCGTCCGCCTCCAGACCGTCATCCTCTCGCCCAAGGACCCCAAAGGCCCGCTGCCTTTCCTGATCCAGCGCACTCCTTACGGCGTCCCCGCCAAAGAAGCCGCCGATCGCGGCATGCCCGCCGCCGCGCGCGCCCGCTGGGAGAGCTACTACGTCGTCACGCAGAATATCCGCGGCCGTTTCAAATCCGAAGGCAAGTTCGTGATGGGCCGCCCGCCGCACGATCCCAAGGACCCGAAAGGCGTCGACGAAACCACCGACGCCTGGGACACCGTCGACTGGCTGATCAAAAACATCCCCAACAACAACGGCCGCGCCGGCATCGCCGGAACTTCCTACGACGGATGGACCGCCGTCATGGCCGCGCTCGACCCGCATCCCGCCCTCAAAGCCGTTATCGAGCAGGCTTCCCCCGCCGACCAGTTCCTCGGCGACGATTTCCATCACAACGGCACGTTCCGCCTCAGCTACGGTTTCGAATACGCCGCGCTGCTCGAAACCACCTCCGAAGAGAATTACCATTTCCCCTTCGACCGCGCCGACACCTACGATTGGTATCTCGCGCTCGGCCCGCTTGCGAACGCGGACGAGAAATATTTCCACGGCAAGCTTCCCACCTGGGAAGATTTCACGCGCCACCCCAACTACGATGCTTTCTGGCAGCGCCTGGCCTTCGCGCCCTATCTCAACTCCGTCAAGGTTCCCATCATGCACGTCGCCGGCTGGTGGGACCAGGAAGATTTCTACGGCCCGCAGCGCATCTGCGCCTCGCTCGAGCCGCACGATACCGGGCATTTCAACTACTTCGTCGCCGGCCCGTGGAATCACGGCGGCTGGAACGGCCCCGGCCGCCGCCTCGGCGCGATCGACTTCGGCTCCGACACCGGCGCGTACTACCGCGACAACATCTTCCAACCCTGGTTCGATTACTGGCTGCGCGGCCAGGGCGAGCTCCACCAGGCCGAAGCCACCACTTTCGAAACCGGCACGAATCAGTGGAAACAGTACGACGCCTGGCCGCCCAAGCAAGGCGTCGATTCGCGCCGCCTGTATTTCCGCGACTCCCGCCGCCTGTCCTTCGACGCCCCCACCGCTGAAGCCGCCGCGTACGACGAATACGTCAGCGATCCCGCCAACCCCGTCCCTTACCGACCGCGTCCCGTTCCGCCCACTTATCCCGGTCCGGACTGGCCCGTCTGGCTGGTGCAAGACCAGCGCTTCGTCGATCGCCGCCCCGACGTTCTCTCCTGGCAGACCGACCCGCTCGCCGACGCCGTCCACATCGCCGGCGACATCGTCACCGAACTTTACGCCTCCACCACCGGCACCGACGCCGATTGGGCCGTCAAGCTGATCGACGTCTACCCCGAGGACGCCGCGGACGATCCGACCACGCATACGCACATGGCCGGCTTCGAGCTGATCATCGCCGACGAAATCCTGCGCGCCCGTTTCCGCAACAGCTTCGAGCACCCCGAGCCGGTCCCCGCGAACAAAGTTCTGAAATACCCGATCGACCTGCACACTAGCGCACACGCCTTCTTAAAAGGTCATCGCATCATGGTGCAAGTGCAAAGCACCTGGTTCCCGGTCTACGACCGCAATCCGCAGAAATACATCCCCAACATCTGGGAAGCTCACGCGACGGATTACGTGAGGGCTACCCAGCGTATATACCGCGCGCCGAGGACGGCTAGCGCGGTGGTGCTGCCGGTGGTGAAATAACACCGGTGTCTGGAGTTTTCTGCTTGTAGCGCCGGCGGTCTCTGCCGCCGGTTCTTTCCTTGAATTGCAGCGCGGAGCGACAATGGTGCTAGCTGGGCGATCACCGCTCAAGCACTGATCAGGCGCCACAATAATCGGGTCTTTGGACGTGAAACTTCCGAGAGAGCGCATCACGAGTCGCGAGGGCATAAATGCCGCGCGGTCGCCCGAAGAGATTGTCCAGATGATTCGAGCCGTAGATCCCGAGGACTGGGGGCGCGGTACCCTCGGACAGTGCGTGGACGTGCTCCTGTACGAAGATGCGAACCTTGTCTCCAAGTTGCACATCGCGATCGATCTCATGCTGGAGGACTTTGACATGACACAGGGAGTCCGCGCCGCCACGCTTGCTTTAACGCACTCGCCCGACCAGCGCCATGAGCTATCTTTCTTGGTGAAGAAGCATCCGACCCTGATGGACGACGAGTGGTTTCAGGAGGTCTTCGCCGCAGTCAATGAGTCTGGAGATCTCTCTCTGTACTGAGAGCATCGGCGGCCCAAGGACATCCTCCGTGCGACAATACCCTTCTACATCACCGCCCCTCACCATGCCCGACGCCTCAGCCGTTTCAATCCGAGGACTCTCTAAGCAGTACGGCAAACTCATAGCGGTAAACAATCTCCACTTGGACGTCGCACCCGGCGAGATACTCGGCTTCCTCGGACTCAACGGCGCCGGTAAAACCACCACCATCCGCATTCTGCTCGACCTCCTGCGGCCAACCGGCGGGCAGGCTTTTATCTTCGGACACGATTGCCAGCGCGAGGGGCTGCACGCACGGTCCAACGTCGGATACCTCCCCGGCGAGATGGGCATTTATTCCGATCTCACCGGCTTTGAGGTGCTCGATCTCCTTGCCGGACTCAGCGGCGGGCCCGTCGACCGCACCCGCCGCCGCGAACTCCAGGACCGGCTCGGCCTGCCCTCGAGCGACCTGCGCAGAACACTGCGTGAGTACTCGACCGGCATGAAGCGCAAGCTCGGCCTCATTCAAGCGTTTCAATCCGACCCGCTTCTGCTGCTTCTCGACGAGCCCACCGAGGGGCTCGATCCACTCATGCAGGAGGCCTTCTACACGCTGATCGCGGAGACCAAGCGGCGGGGCGCAACCGTCTTCATGTCATCGCACGTGCTCTCGGAAGTCGACCGCGTGTGCGACCGCGTTGCCTTGTTGCGCAAAGGCGAACTCGTGCTGCTTCGCGCAGTGGAGGAAATCCGCCGGCTCGCCTCTCGCCGCGTGCGCGTGCATCTGGCGGAAGACGGATCTCCGCCGCCCGATCTTCCGCCCGGCGTACAAATGATGGAGACCGCGCCGCGCCTGTGGACCTTCAAAGTGGAAGGCTTCCTGGGACCGCTCCTGGAAATCTTGCGCCCCTTCCCGGTCAAAGATCTCGAAGTGGTGGAACCGAAACTTGAGGACGTCGTCATGCAGTACTATCGCGAGGATCACTCATGAGCGGCCGCCCGCCTTTCCTCTTGCTCGCTTACTCGCTGAAGCGCATGCGAACCATCCTACTCACCATGGGCGCTTTGCTCTGCGCTTTTCAGATCCTGATGGTGGCAGTTGCCCGGGCGGTCGAGCGCTCTGGTGGGTTCGCACAACTCAGCGCGCTGATTCCTCCCTTCGCCCGCGAGTTATTGGGCCCTTCGATTGCCATGTTCCTGTCGTTCGCCGGCATCGTCTGTCTGGGATATTTCCACGTGGCCGTAATGGGCTCGCTTGTCGGACTCTCCATCGCGGTGGCCACCGTGCCGGCCTCCGAAGTCGAGACCGGCTTCATGGATTTGATCCTCTCTCGCCCGCTCGCCCGTCACTGGATCGTTACCCGCAGCATCGTCGCGGCCGTCCTGTCGATCGCGCTGGTGTTGGGACTGATGGTGCTGGGAACATGGATCGGGCTTGAGACCCTGGCCCCCAGCGGCGCCGCCCGGCCTTCCGTGAGCCTGATCGGTTCGCTGGCGCTGAATCTGGGCCTGCTGTTGCTGTGCTGGAGCGCCGTGGCGCTGGCCATCGCTGCCGCGGCCCGCCGTCGCAGCGTCGCGGGCGCATCGGCCGGAGTGCTGGCGCTCGTGGCTTTCCTCCTCGATTATGTGGGCCGTCTCTGGCAGCCCGCCGAATCGCTGGCGCGGCTATCGCCATTTCGTTACTTCAGCCCGTTTGACCTGATGATGGGCGGACGGCTTCCGCTGAAAAATGTCGCTGTGCTCCTGGGGATCGCGCTCGCGGGCTTCCTCGCCGCGTATGTGCTGTTCTCCCGCCGGGATATCTCGCACTGACTATTGAGGCTCGCAAGACACGGTGACGGAAGGTGTCGGTTTGTGGGGCAGGTTGGCAACCTGCGGCGGGTTGGTAACCCGCCTGCCGACCTTTGGAAATGGCCGCCCGGCGCCGGTTGCCAACCGGCGCGCAGGATACCATCCTGCCCCGAAGAGCGGCGGAGCCGCAACCAAGAAAAATGTTCCCGAAGCCCGGAAGGGCGAAAGAGATTAGCCCAGGGCGCGAGCCCTGGGTCCGTATAGCAAATTTGCCAGCCCCGGCACGGGGCGANNCGCCGTTCCCAGTGCTCACGCACTGGGCTACGATCTGCCGCCCCTCCGGGGCTAGGGCACTGTAAAATCGTCGCGCACTGCGAAGAATTCAAAAGGGTGTAATACAAAAATCCGACGAGTGTAACTGTATTCCGCGAAGAACGCTCTCTGACGGTCGCGGCTCGGATCGAAGCCGCACGCGCTACCCCAGATCGATCCGGAACGTCGTCCCCTTGCCCTTCTCGCTTTCCACCGCGATTCGTCCCTTATGATCGCTCACCACCGATTGCACAATCGCCAGTCCCAGCCCCGTCCCGTGCGTCTTCGTGGTGTAGTACGGGGTGAACAGGCGCTCGCATTCTTCCGGCGTCAGCCCCTGTCCCGTATCGGAAACCTCCAGCCGCGCGCCCGCCTCCAGCGCGACGGTTCGCACCGTCAGCGTTCCGCCTTCGGGCATCGCGTCGATCGCGTTGAGGACCAGGTTGCGCAGCACGCGCGTCACCTGCTCGCGGTCGGCTTCGACCGGGCGCAAAGCTGCATCCAGTTCCGTCGATGCACGGACGCGCGCCTTCGCCAGTTGCCCCTCGAAGAGCTTCATGGTTTCCGCGGCGACTTCATTCAGGTTCACGGGCTCCATCTCCGGCGCCGGCATCCTGGCGAAATCGCTGAACCGCGCGATGATCTGCTTCAGATTGGAAAGTTCCGCCAGCAGCGTCGCAGTGCCTTCGCGGAACACTTCGTCGAATTGCTCCGGATAGCTTTCGCGCGCCCGCTGCATGTTCTCCACCGTGATCTGAAGAGGGAACAGCGGGTTTTTCAGCTCGTGCGCCAGCCGCCGTGCCAGCTCGCGCCACGCCGCCACCCGCTCGGCCTGCACCAGCCGCTCGCGCTGCCCCACCAGTTCGTGTGTCATACGATTGAAGGCCCCCGCCAATTGCCCCATCTCATCGGTTGACGCCACTTCCACCGTCGCGCCCCAGTCGCCCGCCGCCACTCTTCCGGCGCTTTCCGCCAGTTGCCGCACCGGCCGCGTGATGCGCGCCGTGGCCCACCAGCTCAGTGCGATCCCCATCAGGATGCCCGCAGCCGCCACCGTGATCGCCGTCCGCAGCATCGACGCTTCCAGTTCCACCAGGTCCCGCCGTGAGCTGCCGATCAGCAGTACGCCCAGCACTCCGCTTTCGTACCCGCCGAGCGGCAACGCGTGGAATGTCTCGGCCTCCGCGCCGCGCCCCACCGTGGCGGCGACCTCGTGCCGCTGGTGCGCGGCCTGTTCAATGAGCGATTCGAGCCGCGCCGCGCCCGGCGCCGGTCCGGACGCGCCGATCAGCTCCGACGCCGAAAACTGCGGCGCCAGATTGCGGTAGAGCAGCACCCGCATTCCCGCCGGCATCACCAGCGTGGAGAGGAATTCGCGGTCCAGCAGCCGGCCACCTGCGACGTACAGCTTGCGGTCGCCCACGCTGGCCATGCCCACCGCCACCAGCGCCAGGGCCACGCCGTCCGGCAACTCTTCGCGTTTCAGGAATGCGCCGCGCCCTTTCCAGTCCGGCTCGCCGGTGAGCCAGTCCTCTTTGTATCCGAACCTGGCCGGCCACTCGGCCGAAGAGACGATAGTGCCATCGCCCGCCACCAGCTCCAACAGGTCCAGCCCGTGCGTGGAACCGAGCGCCGCGGCCTGGTCCACATAGCTCGAAGCGTCCGGCGAAATGGCGATGTCGCGCGCCGCGGCCGACGCCGCGATGCTTTCCACCGTGCGCATCACTTCCATGCCGCGCCGAGCGAACTCCCGGTTGAACTGGGTAACCAGCGCTTCCGCGCGCTTGGCTTCCATATCCTCGAAGGCCTGCCGCGCGCGGCTCGAAACCACCAGTTCCACCACGCCCACCGCGGCCGCCACCGCCACCGTGAAAATCAGCAGGAGCCGCGTGCGAAACGTCATGGCCGGTCTTCCACCCACAGGTTCTCAAAATGCCACTCGCCCAGCGGCGTGATGCCCGGCCCGCCCTTGACCCGTGGGCCCGCTCCGAATACCCGCGGCAAATGGAACAACGGAATCACGCGGAACCCGTCGAGCAACGCCCGCTCGGCATTGTAGAGCGCCTCGGGAGTGTCCGACCGAGCCGGCTCCGCCAGGCCCAATTCGGCGGCGGTTTCCGCCAGCGCGCGCGCCGGATCGGAGGAAGCCATCCGCACCTCCATCAACCGCAGGTCGGCGTTGCCAGTCTGTGCGGTCACCGGAACCACCAGGCCGGCATCGCGCGCGTTTAGCGCGATGCGGTCGGCGATGGGCCTCAGGGAAGCGTCGCTCACCGCAAGCGAGATGGTTCTTGCCGGCGCCCCCAGCGCCGCCACCAGGCTGCGCGCTCTGGTCACATCGAAAGCCGGTGCGAAAAGAAAGGCGTCGCCCGAAAGCCACTGCGGCAGCAACGCGCCCGAGATTTCTCCCTGCCGCTGCAACAGCACGCTGTGGATCGCGCCGCGGTCCACCGCCAGCGCCAAAGCTTCGCGCACGCGCGTATCCTCCACGCGCGGCCCGAAAACCAGCGCCATCAACCGCACCGGTGACGACGACCAGACCTTGCGCCCCGCGATCTGCCGCCGCAGCTCACTGGGCCCCAGCTCAACCACGTCGGTCTTCCCCAATTCGAGATCGGTGGATTGGTCGCGCAGCGGCCTGCCCATTTGAATCTCGACCGAGTCCAGATAAGGCCGCCCGCCGGCGGCGTTCTCGTCGGCCGTATACACCGCTCGCCGTCCGGCCTCCCAACTGGCCAGAACAAACCCCGCCGGCGGCGCCATCGCCTCGGGTCTTTCGAATGCTTCGTGTATCTCGATACGCAGGGTTCCGCCGTAGTGCGGCCGCCTGGCGGCAAGCGCTGTCGCGCCCGCCATCAGCGCAACCGCTAAACTACCTGCCGCAAGCCACCGTGACCAAATAAGCCGCATACCTGCCCGTTCGCAAATCGCGTGCCACCGCCAACACCGAAATCCCGCCTGAGGCCCATAGCGCTGTCACCGGCCCCGGAAAATCCACCGCCGCCGTGATCGCCGTGGCCGCCTGGTTCACCACCGCGAAGGCCTGCACGGTGTCTGGTTCCCCGCCCTCCGCCGGCCGCGTGGCCAGCACCTGCGACCCGCCGCCGCAGCGCGCATCCGTGCCGGCGATATCGCTGCCCCACTGCCCCGCCCCGCCGGCTGGCTGCCAGGCCGCGTCGAAGATCTGGCTCCGCCCATCCACCTGTGCCAGCACCCACCACGTCCGCCCCTGATCCTCCACGCTGGCCGCCGAAAAAAACGGCGGAACCGTCTTGCGTACGCCGCTTTGTGTGGTGACCCGGCCGTCGAAATAGTTGCGCGCCGCGGCGAAGTTCCCCAGCAGCAGCGCGCGGCTGCCCGATTCGAGCACCCAGGGCTCGTCCGCCGCGCGGCATTCCATTTGGAGCACCGGCTCCGTCGCGCCGCTGCATGCCATTCCAGGCAGAAAGGCCTGGAAGCTCTTGCCGTTGGTCCGAAGGTGCCCGCGCGGATCTCGCGGCCCGATCTTCGCCGGCGTCAGCGCAACGGATTTGGACGCTTCCCATTTTCCATTCGCCTGCGTGTAGAGCGTCACTCTGGCGGGCGAAAGCACCAGCAAACCGGCCGCCGGGAAAGCCACGTCGAGGATCGCTTCGTCCTGCTCCCACACCAGCTTCTTTTCGAGCGCCACGCCCTGCGCGGGAGCGGCCGGCGGAGCGCCGCGCTTCCAGGAGGCGATCCACACCTGCCGCTCTTCGCCTTTGCGCGATTCCTCCACCATCAGGTATTGCGATCCGTTCTCCGATAGCGTGATTTCCGCTTCCACCGCCGGCGCAATCTCGCTCACGCGCACGCCGGCTTCTTCCAGAGTGGTTTCGAATACCGCGCGCGCCTGTCCCGCGGTGGCGGAATCGAGCGACGCCCCGTTGCGCCATGCCACCGCGACCAGCGCGCCTCTTCCGGCGAATGCCGCCGTTCTTCGCGCCAGTTCGCGCGCGGCGCCGGCGGGATCGTCGGCGGATCGGGCGTATTGCGGGAGGAAGAACAGGAGCGCGGCCAGAACCGCGGGCCATCCCTTCACGGCTGCGATCATAGCACATCGCGGTTCTCTCGCCGCCTCAAGATCCCGCTTTCGTCACAACACGGATGAAACCGCGCAAACAACTCCGCGCCACAAAGAAGGAAACCGGAAATGTGATCGCACCCATCAACACACAGCCTAGAAGATTCGTCATAGTCAGCTCCTGTTCAAGCTAGTGAGGACTCGGCAGGCGGCACCGCCTGCCCCACCTTTGCAAACACAGCTTTTGGTGGCGCAGGCGGTGCCGCCTGCGATCCGCGATTTCTCTACAGCTCCCGTCACTGCGCGGCTCCCACGCCGGCGGGCGCAGTGGCCTGGGCGGCGGCTTGCGTGGCAACCACCGCCTGGCCGAAGATCTGTTCGGTTTCGGAAGTCCGCTCCGCGTGGAGTTCCACCGGGTCGCCGATCTGCACCATCTTTGCCAACTCGCGAATATCGTTGTTGCGGAGCCGGATGCACCCGTGAGACGCATTGTGGCCGATCGAGTTGGGATTGCTGGTGCCGTGGATGCCATATCCTTTGAGATTCAGGCCGAGCCAGTGCGGGCCGAGCGGATTGGACGGTCCCGGGGCGACGATCTTGCCTTTCGTGTACCAGGTGGGATCGGGGATGCTGTTGACGATCTGAAACACACCGCTGGGGCTGGGAGACTCCGGTGCTCCCACGGCGGTCGAGAAGATCTTCACCACTCGGCTCGACTCCATGACCGCGAGTTTGCGGTCCGGAATGCTAACCACCACGCGGCGCGTGGGTCGCGCCTGGTTTTCCTGGGCCAGAGCTTCGGCGGTGGCCATCAACACGACGCTGGTAAGGGCCGCCAGCTTGCGGATTTGATCTTCTACTTTGAGCATCTTCCGATCCTCCTTACGGGGAGGGAAGGTGCAGGAGGAGGACCAGAACCTAACCTACTGAATCAAAGCGACTTTCTCAAAGGCCTTACGTGTCAGCCGACACACACGTGGAATCCGGGACGCATTCAGCTTAGATTAGGGGCGTCGGCAAGAGTGCCGACGCGGCACGCAGGAGTGCGCCGCAGGAGTGCGTGCGCCATATCTGCCAGTCCGCCGATGTGAAACTATTTTTGCGTCGGCCCTTAGTGCGTGGCTTCAGGAGGTCGCTCACCGATCCGAAATCGCTTGCTGACGCGCGCGGCTCTGATCAGATCGCGACCGGCTCCATCAGCCGGATGATTTTCTTCTGGATGGCATACTGCACAAGCTGCGCTTTGTTGTGAATATTCAGTTTGCGCATCAGGTTGAACTTGTGCGCCTCCACGGTCTTGACGCTGAGATCGAATCCCGCGGCGATCTCCTTGACCGATTTGCCTTCAGCCAGCATTTTGAGGATTTCGCGCTCGCGCTTGGTCAGCGTGCCGAAGCGTGGCTGGCGCACGCCACCGGGGCCCTGAACCCGGAAGTCGTCTACCAGACGGGTGAGCAGCCGCGGGCTGAGATAACTGCCGCCACGGTGGACTTCGCGGATGGCTGTCACCAACTGGTCCGACGGACTGTCCTTGAGGATGTACCCGCCGGCGCCGATTTCGACACACTCCGCGAGGTAATCTTCGTCGTCGTACATCGACAGAAAGATGACGCGTGTCTCCGCGCGCTCCTTGCGAATCTGGCGCGTGGCTTCGAAACTGCTCATCCCGAGCATCCCGATATCCATGAGGACGATGTCGGGACGTAGCTGGCTTGCCCGCGCCACCGATTCGGCGGCGTCAGCCGCTTCGCCCACCACTTCCATGTCCGGTTCCGCCGTGAGCAGCGTCCGGATGCCCTGCCGGAACAGAGTGTGATCGTCAGTTAAGAGTACGCGTATTTTTGCCATGCACCACCACCGTTGCGGAGTCTTTCGGCAATACCAACCGGACCGCGACGCCTTTTCCGGGCTGGCTTCGAACGTTGAGCTTGCCACCCAATAGCCGGGCCCGCTCCTGCATCCCCGCCAGACCGAAAGACATCGGCTTGCCCGGTGCCGTTTCCGCACTGAAGCCGGCGCCGTTATCCGCGACGCTCAGCCTGATACTCTTATCGGCCTCTCGCAAGGAAAGGTTTACATGAGTCGCCTGGGAATGTTTTGCGATATTCTGTAACGATTCCTGCGACACGCGGTAAATTACCTCCTGCGTTTGCCTGGGAACAGCCTCCCAAGAGCCCGAGACCCGCAGCCGCAGGCCGGCCGGATGCAGCCTGCGAAAGCGTGCGCCCAACTGGCGAAGAGCGGCTTTGAGGCCCAACCGTTCCAACACGGCGGGGCTCAGCGCCGCCACAATGCGGCGGATTTCGTCGACGGTTCGTTCCGCGATCCGGCGCGCCCCAGCCACCCGCGGCCGCATCTCGTCCGGGGCCTGCCGCTCCATCATCTCCAGTTCCAAACGCAACAGGAGCAGCAATTGTCCAGCCTCATCATGCAGTTCGCGGCCGATGCGCCGGCGCTCGTCTTCTTCGGCCTGGCGCGCTTCAGCGTCCAGGCGACGGTTTTCGGCCTCCAGGCGCGCCTTCTCAATGGCCCCCTGGCATCGCTTGGCCACGGCATTGAGCAGGTCGAGTTCTCTGGGCAGCCAAGGGTATGGTGCGGCAAAACCAAACTGCAGCAGCGCCGCCCGGCCCATCGGGAAAGACCAGTAGGAAGCGTGGCGGCCGCGCAGTTCCGGTAGGGCGAGCAGCCGCTCTTCGGGTTTGCCGCGCTCAATATAGAGCGGCCCCGCGAGTTTCCCAGTGGCCGGCCGGTCCAACAGCAAGAGATGGCCGGCGCGCGCTCGAAAGGTGCGGGCGAGGATGTGGACGAAGCGCTCCAGCAGGTCTTCGATGCCGGTCGATTCGGCCTCGGCGCGAACCAGGTCGAAGAACGCTTGAGCCTCGGCCTCCCGCACCTGGTAATAGGCGCGGCTGAGTTCGAGCGTAGTGGAGAGATAGAGTTGCTCTCGCGCCGGCTGAAACCGTCCCCCGAGCAGGCCGTCGAGCAACCCGCCGAATTCGCGCAGCACTTCATCCACCGCTGCCGGCTGCACGTTGAGCTTGGCCAGCCGCCGCCCGCTGTACCGCACCTGTTCCAGGAATTGGCTGAGCAAGCGCAGCCGCGCAGCCGCCGCCGGCGTAATTGCCAGGAAGGCGCGAATCTCGGCCGCATGGTAGCCGCGTGCGCGCAGCACCTTACGAAAACGCCTATCCAGCCGGCCGGCATCCGGCGTGATCGCCCGTGCCATGGCGGCCACAAAGCGGCGGGCGGCGGGCGTCAGCAGTGCGTCGGTCATCAACCGCTTGATCGGCGGCGGCGGAGCGCTGCTTTAGCAGGTTAGTAAAAAATGCTTAGCCGCCGATGAACACTGATGAACGCGGATTGAAAACAAAAGACTCATCGCCGTTGATCTGCGTTCATCGGCGGCTAGAATTGGCTTTTTCAACATCTCGTCAGCCCACGTATTGCACTTCTTCCTCCAGGTCGATTCCAAACCGCTCGCGGACCCGGGCTTTCAGCTCGGCGATAAGAGCGCACAGGTCGGCCGCGGTCCCCGCGCCGGCATTGTAGATCAGGTTGGCGTGATAGCCGGCTACGTGGATCTCGCCGCGCGTCATGCCCTTGGCTCCCACCTGGTCGAGGAACCACGCCGCCGGAACTTTGCCCTCGCGCACGGCCGCGGCCGGCACCTGCGCCGCCACGCCGGCCGGGAGTTCGCGCAATAGCAGGTTCTTGAAAATGCTGCCCGCGCACTTCATGGTGACCGGGAACTTCTCGTTGCGCACTTTCAAAATCTCATCCGCCGCGCTGCGCAGGGCCACCGCGTCGGCCGGGTCGAGGCGCAACTCGACGGAAAGAATCATCCAGTCCTTGCGCTCTTTGAAAATACTCTCCCGATATTGGAACTGGCACTCCTCATGGTCGAAGATCCGCAGGGACGCGCCATCGAAAAAGCGGACTTTGAGCACGCGTTCCGAGATGGAGTGGCCGTAAGCGCCCGCGTTGCCGTAAATCGCCGCTCCCACGGAACCCGGAATGCCCGAAAGCGTCTCCACGCCCTTAAGCCCCCGCGCGATCGCGAAATCCACCAGATCCTGCAGCGACGCTCCGGCGTCGGCTGAGACGCGCCCGTTGGCGGCCAGCAGCCGGTCGCCCCGGTAGCGCAGCACGATCCCGCGATACCCGCTGTCGGAAACAATCAGGTTGGTCCCGCCGCCGATCACCATGGTCGGGATGCCGCTCGCACGCGCGACGCCCAGTGCCGTGATAAAAGCTTCCGCGCTGCCGGTCTCCGCGTAAAGGTCGGCGGGCCCACCGATGCCGAAACGCGTATAGCGGGAGAGCGGGGCGTGGTTGAAAACGGTTAAATTAGGAATCTCGGCGAGGCGCGCTTGCGTCTCTTCCGTAGTCGGCATCGTTTTCATTATAGGAGAGGCACTACATGCGATCGGGATTTCAGGGATTGCCGCCAGAGGCTATGGCCTTCTTCCGTGGCCTCGCGCGCCACAACGACCGCGAGTGGTTTCAGCCACGCAAGCCGCTCTTCGAGCAGCACGTCAAGCAGCCTATGCGCGAACTGGTGGAGGCGCTGAACGGCGCGATGAAAAGCTTTGCTCCGGAGTACTCGACCGATCCCGACAAGGCCATCTACCGCATCTACCGCGACACGCGCTTCAGCAAGGATAAGACGCCTTACAAGACCCACGTCGCCGCCAGCTTTCACCGCCGCGGCACCGGTCCGCATAAGTACGGCGGCTATTACCTGCAGGTTTCGCACAAAGAGGTCGCGGTGGGCGGCGGGGTGTACATGCCGGAGCCGCCGGTGCTGCTCGAAATCCGCCGCCACATTGCCGAACACCCCGCCGAATTCCGCAAGATTCTGGCTGCGCGGCCGGTGCGGCAACTGCTGGGAGAAGTCCAGGGCGAGCAACTGGCGCGTGTTCCGAAAGGCTTCTGTTCCACCGATCCGGCGGCCGGCCTGCTCCGCTTCAAGAGTTTCATCCTGTACACCGAACTGGCTCCGGACCTGGCCACCACGCCCGAACTCTTCACCGAGGTGCTGCGGCGCTTCCGCGTCATGAAGCCGTTCCTGGATTTCCTGACGGCGCCGCAACGAAAAGCGCCCGCTCGGCTTCCCGTCGTCTGGTAAGGCCGGGCAGGACGACGCCGTTGGCCCGGTTGATATCCAATAATTCGTTGACGGCGCCGGCCGAATCGCCGCTGTTGATCCTGGCGACGAGGCGCGGCGCGGTCTTCGCGAGCCGCAGCGCGCCTCCGCGCAGATTAAAGCACAGCGATACCAGCGCGTCGTGCTGTCCCTGCGTGAGGGGCACGCGGATCACGGAGGGAAAGCCGGACTCGACCTGCCGGACATCGTCCCGCAGGAACTCCTCCGCCTGGCCTTCCGTGATGCGCATCCCTTCACACACGTCTGCCGTGTGGCCCCAACCGACGGTCCAGAATCCCGCCGGACAAAGGTAAGCTTCCAGCCGCAGCGCTTCAAACTGTTTGATGAGGGCAATTCCCGCTTGGCTGGTTTTCATTGGCGATCTGAGCCTTGTCGAAGTTGGCGAGAATGAAGTGGGTGAACCGGTAGAACCACAGGTAGAGCCGCGACCCGTTTTCAACGGGCTCAGGCAGGGCACGCGCGGCTGCGGAAGCGATGAGTGCGGCCGCGCTACCGGTCAACGTATTGATCACGTATTGCCGCATGGGTCTACGCCTTGCTCCCCGTCACGGCCAACTGCACGGACGAGAGAATCGGAATATGCGTTGCGCTTTTCATTGGTTTGCCTTTGGCAGGTTCTTCAGGTTGATGACGATCCCGGCTTCCAGAACCGGATTCCAGCCGATCCCCGAAACGTAAAGCATACGCACCGGAACGATGGCACTAAAGGCCGAACTGAGTTGGTAAACGCCCGTTGCGGTAAACGAACCGGAAAAGCTGACGGTGATCGCGCTTTTCCCGGCGACGGGGGAACTGGTGGATTGGGAGAAGCTGGGACCCACGTCGCCGCCGATCAGAGCCGTGAATCTTCCCGTGGTGATGACGCTCTTGTGAAATCCCTGCCTGGCGGAAGAGGAGATCGCGTAGAATTTCCGCCCGGTCGCCGGATCGGTGGCTAACTTGGGGAGGACGTCGGCAGTAGTCGATCCGTAGACTCCAGCCGAGCCAACTACCGGGTACAGCGCAGAGAATCCTGCCGTCCAGCGCGGGTTCCCCAACTGGTTGAACTCGCCAAACGCCGCGATCCCGGCCGGCAGGATCAGGTTGGGAAACGTCACTGTTGGAGTGGGCGTAACGGTCGGGACGGCAGTCGTGGTGGGTGTCGTTGTGGTTGTGGTTTGTCCGAACGCCGCCATGGCGAAGAGAGTGAAAACGATAAGTTTCTTCATTGCTGGTTGCCTTTCAAATCGTGTTGAATCGTGATGGTTTGGGATTTCCGAGAAGCGGCAGGAAATCCTGGTAGATGTGCATCTCGACGAGTTGTTGCGGTGTAACCTGCGTCCAGTTGAAGCCGGTTAGAACGCCACAAGATTCGAGAACGGCGGTGACCCAGGAGGAGCACACCATTTTTGCTTTATGCTCTCCCTGGGCTACGCGCGCGCCCAGGATGGGCACATCGCGGAGAAGGAACTCGAACAGATCCGGGATGTCGTAGCCAACGCGATCTTCGGCCGCCCCAATGACGGCGTAAAACTGTTCCCAATCGATCTTGGAACGGGTCGCGTCATCCAGCCGCAGAGTGGCAATCGAGGCCCCCGCGTCATACCCGGCGATAGTCGCGCCGAGGGGGTTGGTCTGTACGCCGTTACGGCCTCCCTGGATCGTTGACTCACAGATCGTTACGTCCGATTCCGCTGTGAGGGGCTGCCGAATCACGGCGGAATGGCTCGGGCCGGCGTCGATCAACTCGATAGCCAGAGAGAGTGGGGACCGTCCCCAGAACATCACCAGGTCGCCCGGCCGAAGCAGGGAGCGGACGCCGTTGTATTGAGTGAGCGAGTTCATATGGTCCGTTTCAGGGTCTGCTGGTCAGAAGCTGTGCGCCCGTCACCGTGAGGCTGGTAATCGGGTTGAGGTTGCGGTAGATGACCACGCCATTGAGGGCGTAGCCAAGCAGCCGGTCGTACCATTTCGGCTTGGTCAGCCGGTTGAGGTTGTCAGCGACGCCGCTGAAACTCAGCGTCGCGGTCTGCACGTTGCCGGCGATGGCCTGGCTCTGTGTCAGAAATCCGGGAACGGCTCCGCGAAAATCGCGCATGGTCTGCGCCGTCTCGCCGGCGGTCACTTTAGAAGCGGCGATGAGACCGAGGAGCTGCGGGTGCAGATCGGCGACGGTCTTGTCGGTGTGCTCGAGGGTGTGCTGCGCGGCCTCGATGACTGGTTTGAGATCCTGCCGCAAGTTTTGTGCGGTGGCGAGCGCCGTGTCGGCGAGCGCCAGGGTATCGCCGACACGACGGTCGGCGTCCTGGCGGATCTGCCCGGCTTCGGTGAGTACACCTTCGCGCAGCGCGGCGGCCTGCCGCTCGGTGCGCACCAGCAGGTCGTGGCGCGAGTCGGCCACCTGGTGGATGACATCGTGCCGCGCGGCCGCAATTTCCCCGGCCAGCGCCGCGCGCGTGGCGTCGATCTGGCCCGGAATGGCGGCCATTGTGCCGGTAGCGGTTCGCACCAAAACAATGGCACACACCGCGAGCCCCGTCAGCGCCGTCAACAAGGCGCAGACGCAAATCTGCTGTAACGTCTTCATGGAATAAAACCAATCTTCCGGGGAAGTCGGCGGACCTGCCCAGGATCCGCCGCCCTCCCCGGATTGGAGCCGAGGGTCGCTGCCCAAACAACCCTCTTCTGTTTTTAGAGTAGCGTACGCCTGGAGCAAGCCTTTCCGGCTAACTTATTGATTCTGAGGGAAAAATAAATTGAACCAGGAACTGCGCAATCGGCAACTTGCAAGTGCTGCGGCCTCTGTGAGCGGCATCTACAGGGTGCCGGCTTCTCAAGGTGGGTCAAGCTTTCAATCTTCTCTGAATCGGACGCTTGAGGCTTCATGCAGCACTCTGCCCCGGCCCAGAAGCGCTATCATTCTCTTGTGATTCGTCGCTTCTACGTTCATAACTTCCGGTGCCTGGAAAACTTCGAGCTGCCCGTTTCAGGCCTGTCGTCCGTTCTGCTGATCGGGAAAAACGGCTCGGGCAAGACAACGGTTCGGCTTGCTCTGGAGATTCTCCAGAGGATTGCGCGCGGGACGAACCGGGTAGGCAACCTGGTGGGGACCAAGGATTTTACCCGTGGGCGTACAGATGTGCCCATCCGGTTCGAAATCGAGGTCGAGCTGAACGCCAGCGTCTACGAATACGCTATCGCTTTCGAGCTTCCGGAGGGGTTCAAAGAGCTGCGGGTACTCGAGGAGAAGCTCGCGGTTGACGGCAAGCCCATCTACACCCGGGCGCAGGCGCAAGTGCATCTTAGCCGGAGGCAAGGAGCCATAACGGCTGCCGACTACATGAAGGAGGCGCAGTTCCTTATCGACTGGCACTTAGTGGCTTTGCCGATTGTACAAGAGCAGTCGCAGAAAGAACCTCTGCCCATATTCAAGCGGTGGCTTGCTCGCATGCTCATCCTTGGCCCGGTACCTAGTTTGATTAAGGGAGACTCCAACCAAGAGACGCTCCAGCCCAACGTTCAGGTCACGGATTTTGCCGCGTGGTGGTCCGGCCTGCTAGCGTCCGCGCCCGCTGCTTATTCAAAGATCGACTCCTATCTGAAGCAGTTAATGCCCGACCTGAAGGACATCAAGAATCCGGAAGCTGGCAAGGACTCTCGAAGTCTGGTCGTCCAGTTCTCCGCGGACCGCGGAAGCCCTCTCACACTCGAAAGCCTGATTGTCCCCTTTGAGGATTTATCCGACGGCGAGAAGTGTTTCATGATATGCGCCTTGGTTCTTGCCGCAAACGACGCCTATGACCCCTTGTTTTGCTTCTGGGATGAGCCGGATAATTATCTTGCGCTGTCCGAAGTGGGGCACTTCGTGGTGGCTCTTCGCAAGGCATTTCAATCGGGCGGCCAGTTCATCGCGACGTCGCACAATCCGGAGGCCATTCGCCGCTTTTCCGACGAGAACACCCTCCTTCTCCACCGCAGGAGCCACCTGGAGCCCACCATCGTCCGCAAGCTCGGCGATTTGCAATTCAGTGGCGATCTGGTCGGCGCGTTGATTCGCGGCGACGTAGAACCATGAGCGTCAACAGGTATCAGCCTCACGTCCTGGTGCTTCCCGAGGACGATGCCGACCGACAATTGGCCAACGGTTTCCTTCAAGATCAGTCCGTACTGACTAGCAGGATTCAGGTTCTTCCGGAAGTGGGCGGCTGGACCGCGGTCCTTGATTGTTTCAAATCCGATCACATTGGCGGCATGAATAAGTACCCGCTCCGATTTATGGTTCTGCTGATCGATTTCGACCGTCAAAAAGATAGGTTTGATCGGGCGCGGGCCGATATCCCTGCGCATTTGAACGGCAGAGTCTTTATTCTTGGTGTCTGGAGCGAGCCTGAAAAGCTGAAGCCTACGCTCGGCTCGTACGAAACCATCGGTAGCGCGATGGCGAAGGATTGCCGCGAAGGTACTGACACGATCTGGAGTCATGTCCTTCTTCGACACAACGCGAGCGAGATCGACCGTTTGCGCGAGCATGTTCGGCCAATTCTCTTCCAGAGCGTCTGAACTGAAGAGAGGCTGCCGAAAAAACGAAAACCCCTCCGTCACGCTCAAAGCTCCCGTCGAGCCCCGACCGTGAGGGAGGGGTTTCAGCAAGACACCAAACTACTTGTCCACAGCCTACACCGGCTTTTTGCGCGACCGGCTGGGCCGCTTCTTATTCCCATCCTCGCCGCCGGAAGATTTGCGCGGGACGCGCGGCCTTCGCTGGGGCTTGGGTGTCGGCGCGGGAATCGGGATCTCTCCGGTGGCCGTCGGCTGGCCGGGGACCAGCGGCTGCGGCTCGTCTTCTTCCTCTTCTTCGATCATCGCGACCGGTTCCGGTTCGGGCGGCGCAGCGGGCGGATGGAACTCGCTGCCCAGGTAGACGATTAGACCCTTCTCTTCGTCGGCCTGGATGCGAACCAGGCCCTTGTCCTGTGCGTAGTTCAGCAACTCGCCGAATTCCTGGAAGCCATAGCGGTGCCAGTCGAAGCCGGGCTGGTCCTGATGAACCCACTCGGCCAATTCGTCGGCCACGGCCCCGTTGTCGATGTCCAGGCGGTGCGTTTCGAGCACGTCGCGCAGCAGCGGGATGGCCTCTTCCGGTTTGGCGCCGGGTTTTTCGGGAGCGGCGCCGCCCTTCAGGCGGATCATGTAGCGGCCTTCGCCGCCGGAGACTTCAACATAGTCGGCCTTTTGCAGCTTCTCCACGAAATCGGTGAAGGAGCTGGCGCCATAGGCCTTCTCATTGAAAGTGGAATCGAGCTGCAGCATGGTGGATTTCAGCAGGCCGAGCTGCGGCCGCACCTCGCGGCGTTCCAGCACGCCGAGCGCGCGCTCCACCAGCGGCATGGACTGCGCCAGATCGAGCGCCACGCGCTTGTGCGGCGGGCGCTGCTGTTGCTGTTGCTGCTGTTGCTGCTGCTGTGGCTGTTGTTGCTGTTGTGGCTGTTGCTGCTGTTGTTGCGGCGGTTTCTCGGAATGTTGCTGCTGTTGTTGTTGCGGTTGGTGGCCGCCGCCCTGCTGCCGCGGCCGCGGATCGTCGATGATCGATTCGTAGGCCACGAACTCGTGGCAATTCTTCTGCAGTATCGTGCTGGTGAAAGCACGGCCGCCGACTACGAAAATACGCTTGTCGTACTGTTTGAGTTTGTTGACCAACGCAATGAAGTCACTGTCGCCGCTGACAATGGCGAAGGCGTTGATGTGGTCGTGAGTGAAGGCCATCTCGAGTGCATCGAGGGCCAGGTTGATGTCGGCGCCATTCTTGTCGCCGCGCGGTGAGGGATCGCGTTGCACCATTTGTACGGCGTGCTCGGAGAGCGCGCGGGTGGCGGATTCCTGCCGTCCCCAGTTTGCATAGGCAAACTTGGTGACGATTTCGCCGCGTTCTTTCAATGCGTCGAGCACGGCTGCCACGTCGAATTCGCGGTGCAGCGTGGATTTGACGCCGATTTCGATATTGTCAAAATCGATGAACACGGCGATCTTGAGTTTCTGTTCCATTTTTGATTCCTTAAATTCGGCATTTGGTGCGTAGGACCGCGAGGTCCGCCGCGCCTGAAAGGCCGCGGGTCCACCCCCGGACGATAGGTCCGTCGATGGTCGAGGTACGATTAAGCGCCTCATGCGTAGTTTATCCTAAATTGGCGCGGAGAGTCAGACTGCCCCGCGCAGACGGCCGGCGACAGCAGCGCCGCGTTGAAATTCCTCCTGGAGTTGCCGCGTACGAAGGTTTTCGCGCATGTGCTCCAGCATCTGTATATACAAGGCCAGCGACCGGTCAATGTGATCGGTATTGGTGGCGAGAATGTCGCGCCACAGCTCGTAGGAGCTGGCGGCGAGACGTGTCATATCGTACAGGCCCGGGCCGGAAACTTCTATGTGGGCCGAACCGGCGACGGTCGAGGCCAGAGCCGTGGAAGCCAGTTGAGGCAAGTGGGAGGTAAGGGCCACCACGCGGTCGTGCTCATCGCAGTCCATCACCGCGATGCGGGCGCCCATGCGCCCGAGGCACTCCCGGAACTGCCGCGCGGCCGGGGTCTCCAGTTCAGCCGGCTCATCCGGTGTGAGCACCCACGTGCGGCCGCGAAACAAATCGGCATCGGCTTCCGCGGCCCCGCGTTTTTCTTTCCCCGCCATGGGATGGCCGCCCAGGAATTGAGCGCGACGGATGTTCTGGCGCGCCAGGTCGACGATTTCGCACTTGGTGCTGCCCGCGTCGGTGACCAGCGCTCCGGGTTCGACCAGCGCGTCCAGATGGCGAATCGTGTCCAGGATGCGGCCGATGGTTTGCGAAAGGAAGACCAGCCCGGCTTGCGCTACGGCTTCGGCCAGAGGCGCTCCGCGATCGATGGCTCCGGCTTCGAGCGCCGCGGCGATGGCCGGCGGGGAACTGACACCCACGATTTCGCCCTGGTAGCCGGTGCCGCGCAACGCCAGCCCGAAGGAGGCGCCGATGAGGCCGGTCCCGACGATGGCGACTTTCTGCACCAGGCTAATATCCCTCTTCCTGCAAATTGGTTTGTAGCGCCGGCGGTCTTTGCCGCCGGCAACCGTGCCGATGTCCTGCTTGGTCAAACGGGCAAAAGACACCGGCGGCAAGACCGCCGGCGCCACCAGTTGTTCTCAACGAAGCTTGCGCGGACACTCTAGATTTCCCTCTCTACCGCAGGCGCAATGATGCGCAACTGGCGCATCAATTCCTCGAACTGTTCGGGGCGGAGCGATTGCGCGCCATCGCTCAGGGCCCGGTCCGGGTCCGGATGCACTTCCACCAGCAGGCCGTCGGCGCCCGCGGCCACCGCCGCACGGGCCATCGGGACCACCTTGTCGCGGCGGCCCGTGCCGTGTGAAGGATCGGCGACGATGGGCAGGTGCGAGAGCTTCTTCACCACCGGGATCGCGGAGATATCCATCGTGTTGCGCGTATAAGTCTCGAAGGTCCGGATGCCGCGCTCGCAGAGGATCACGTCGTAATTACCTCCCGCCAGGATATACTCCGCCGAAAGCAGCAACTCTTCGATAGTAGCGGAAATACCGCGCTTGAGCAGCACCGGGAAGCGCTCGCGGCCGAGTTCGCGCAGCAGATTGAAGTTCTGCATGTTGCGCGCGCCCACTTGCAGGATATCGGCATACTGCCGGACCAGCGGGATCTGCGTCTGGTCCATCACTTCGCTCACCACCAGCAATCCGTTGCGGTCGGCGGCCTCGCGCAAGAGGCGCAGTCCTTCTTCGCCCAGGCCCTGGAACGCGTACGGGGAACTGCGCGGCTTGAAGGCGCCGCCGCGAATCACGCGCGCGCCGGCCGCGGCCACCACATCGGCGGAGCGATTGATCTGGTCGCGGCTCTCCACGCTCGAAGGGCCGGCCATCACCACCACGCGCGGCCCGCCGATTTCCAAATCGCGAATTTTGACCACCGTGCCGCCCGGACGGAAGCTGCGGCTGGCGAGTTTATAGGCCGAGACAATGCGGTGCGCTTCCTTGACGCCTTCCATCACCTCGAAGACCGCCAGGTCGAACTCTTCCTTGCCGCCCACGCCGCCGAGAACGGTGTGGATCACGCCGGTGGAACGGTGGACGTCGAAGCCCACTTCCACCATGAGGTTGATGACCGCATCGATCTGTTCCTCGGTGGCTCCCTGCTGCATGACGACAAACATCTATTTCTCTCCCTCCGATACCATGCGCATGCGCTGGATCTTACGCATCTCGTCGATGATGCGCTCGAAGATGCCGCGCAACGCCTCGTGGGTCATGGGCCCCTGGTTGGATTGCGAGACGTTGGCGAAAACCTGGTCCTCGCGCTTGGGTTCGTAGATGGGCAGCCCGGCCTGGCGCTTCACGCGGCCGATATCCTCCACCACGCGCGTTCGTTGGTTCAACAGCTCCACGACGCGGCGATCCACGTCATCGATCAGGACGCGGAGCTCTTCCAACCGGCCGCGGGCTTCATCCGGGGTCATGCGTGCGCTCCAAACCCGCGCTTCAATTCGCGGACAAACGATTCGAGCTGGATTTCGAGCGAAGCATTATCGGCGTTCCGCTCGATCAGCCGTACGATGGCGCTGCCCACCACTACCGCCTCCACCTGGCGTCCCAGTTCGGCCACGTGCTCGGGCTTTGAAATTCCGAAGCCCACGGCCAGCGGCAGGTTGGTGACGGCGCGCACCGCTTCCACCAGCGGCGTGACGGCGGCCGAAAGCGATTCGCGCTCGCCCGTGACGCCGGTCCGCGAAACCAGGTAGACGAATCCCGTCGAGTACTGCGCCACCAGCTTCAGCCGCCGTTCGGTGCTGGTGGGAGCGGCCAGGAAGACCGTGTCCAGGCCGTGGCGGTGCATGGCGGCCACGTAGTCGCCCGCTTCTTCCACGGAGGCGTCGGTGAGCAGGCAGCCATCGATGCCGGCGGCGGCGGCATCCCGAGCCAACTGCTCCAGGCCGTAACGCACTACCGGGTTGAGATAAGTGAAGAGCAGCAGCGGCACTTCGGACTTCACGCGGATTTCCGCGGCCACTTCCAGCACGCGCCGCAACGTGGTGCCGGCCTTGAGCGCGCGCTCGCCGGCGGCCTGGATCACGGGCCCATCGGCGATGGGATCGGAAAACGGCACACCCAGCTCGATCAGGTCGGCGCCGCCGCGCACCAGGGCCTCCACCAGCGCCGGTGTCCGGTCGGGCGACGGGTCGCCCACGGTCAGGTAAGCGATCAGGCCTTTGCGGCCTTGGCGCGCGAGTGTTTCGAAGAGATGGCCGATACGGGTCATGACTGATCGAGCTCGGGAAAATTTTCGCGGTAGATATCGATGTCCTTGTCGCCGCGCCCGGAGACGTTCACGAGCAGTATTTTCCCGTGTGCGGAGGGCGCGCGGCGGACGGCCTCGGCCACCGCGTGCGCCGATTCAAGCGCCGGAATGATTCCTTCGGTGCGCGAAAGCAGTTGCGCCGCTGCCAGCGCCTCGGCGTCCGAAACCGCCGTATATTCGGCGCGGTTCTGATCGTGCAGCCACGCATGCTCCGGCCCGATCATGGCGTAATCCAGGCCCGCCGAGACGGAGTGCGTGAGCGCGATCTGTCCGTCATCGTCCTGCAGCACGTAGCTGTAAGAGCCCTGCAGCACGCCCGGTGCTCCGCCGCGGTAGCGGGCCGCGTGCTCGCCGATCGCGGAGCCGCGCCCGCCGGCTTCCACTCCCACCAGTTCGACCGCCTTGTCGTTCAGGAACGCGTGGAAGATGCCGATGGCGTTCGACCCGCCGCCCACGCAGGCGAAGATGGTGTCGGGCAGCCGGCCTTCCGCCTGGAGGATCTGGCGGCGCGCCTCTTCGCCGATGATCTTGTGAAAATCGCGCACCATCATGGGGTAAGGATGCGCGCCCAACACCGAGCCCAGCAGGTAATGCGTGCCGCCGACATTAGTTACCCAGTCGCGCATGGCCTCGCTGATGGCGTCCTTCAGGGTTCGGCTGCCGCTGGTGACGGCCACCACCCGCGCGCCCAGCATGCGCATGCGGAAGACGTTGAGGCGCTGCCGGCGCATGTCTTCCTCGCCCATGTACACCACGCAATCGAAACCCAGCAGCGCGCAGACCGTCGCAGTAGCGACGCCATGCTGTCCGGCCCCCGTCTCGGCGATGATGCGGCGCTTCCCCATGCGGCGCGCCAGCAGCGCCTGCCCCAGGCAGTTATTGATCTTGTGCGCGCCGGTGTGCAGCAGGTCTTCGCGCTTGAGCCAGATGCGCGCGCCCAGTTGTTCGCTCAGGCGGCGGGCGAAATAGAGCGGCGTGGGGCGGCCGGCGTACGTGCTGAGCAGCTCCGCCAACTCGCGCTGGAAGGCTGGATCGTCGCGCGCGGCCAGGTAGGCGGTTTCCAACTCTTCAATGGGAGCCATCAACACTTCCGGAACGTAGCGGCCGCCGTAGGGCCCGAAGTGGCCGCGAGGGTCGGGTTGCGGCGTCATCATAGGGCCGCCAGCATCGCCGCGTGTAGAAACTCGGCCATTTTCTTGTGATCCTTCTTGCCCGGTGCGCTCTCGATCAATGAACAGGCGTCCACTCCCCAGGGCCTCACTCTTGCGACGGCGAGAGCTACGTTCGAGGCGTCCAGTCCGCCGGCCAGCACGATCTTTCGCTTGGTCTCGCGAACCAGGCTCCAATCGAAAATGCGGCCCTGTCCGCCATATTCGGCCCCTGCCCCCGGGCCGTCCAGCAGCAGCGCCTCAACCGGACAATCCTCGTAAAGAGAAATGTCGAAACCATCGCGGACGCGAACCGCCTTCCAGACCGGCACTGCCGGGGGATAGTCCGCCGGACTCTCGTCGCCATGCAATTGCGCGCCATCAAGGCGGGCAATCCGGGCGATGTCTGCCACTCGTTCACCGCTCTCATTGACGAACACGCCCACGCGCCGCACGCCGGGCGAAGTCGAGATTCCGGCGGCGCGATCCGGCGCGATATACCGCGGGCTGCGCGGGTAGAAGTTGAAGCCGAGCGCGGTGGCCCCGCCAACCATCGCCGCCGTGGCGTCCGTCTGGTTGGTGATGCCGCAGATCTTGAGGATCATGCGCCCACCAGTGCGCCGAGCGCCGCCGCCGGGTCGCCGGATTTCATGAGGTGCTCTCCCACCAGGAACGCGGTGTAGCCGGCGGCGCGCAGCGTCGCGATGTCGCGCGCGTCGTGGATGCCGCTTTCGCTGATGCGCACCACGCCCTCCGGCATGTGCTCCGCCAGCCGCAGGGAGGTTTCGAGCGTGACTTCGAAAGTGGCCAGATCGCGGTTGTTGACCCCGATGATGTCGGCGCCGGCCTTGATGGCGGTCTCGAGTTCGCGCTGGTTGTGTACTTCCACCAACGCCCCAAGCGCGTAGCGCGCCGCCAGTTCGCGGAAGTCGCGGATCTCGCGCTCCGTGAGGATGGCCGCGATCAGCAGAATCGCATCGGCGCCATGGGCCGCGGCTTCCACCACGTGCGACGTTGCAATCGTAAAATCTTTCCTCAGCACCGGCAACCGGACGGCGCCTCGTGCGGCTTCCAGATCCGCCAGGCTCCCTTGAAAAAAGGTTTCGTCCGTGAGCACGGAAAGCGCCGCCGCGCCCCCCTGCTGGTATTGGCGGGCGATACCGGCGGGATCGAAATCCGCGCACAGCAGCCCCTTGCTGGGGGACGCCTTCTTCACCTCGGCGATAATCGCGGGCGTGTGCACACAGAGCGCCGCGCGGAAATCGCGCCGCGTGGCGAGGCGCAATTCAGCCTCGCGTTCCCAGTCGTCGAGACGTTGAGCGCAGTGCGCCAGTTCCTCGCGCTTCTTAGCGACAATACGGGCCAGGATGTCTGGAATCGTGTCGATCAAGGGTGATTCTTTATCCTAGCAAGGATCAGATAGATGGTGGCTCCAGCAACTCCGCCGGAGTGCCGGAAGCCCCGCAGGGGCGATAGATAATAGCCCATCGCGTCAGCGATGGGGACCCGGCATCTTATCCCCCCAGCCCCGGTACGGGGCGAAAGAAAACCCGCCTACTGTCCCGCTGCCGCCCGCACGCCCTTTCTCAACAGCGCCCCCGCGTAGCTCCCCGCCAGGCCCAGCGCAATCACCACGCCCGTCAGCAGCAGCAGGCCGCCGGTGTGTGAGAGATCCGGTTTTGCGGTTCCAAAGTTGAGCTGCCACACATCCGCGGCCGGCGCCCATGGTCCCACCAGCAGGGCCCACTGCCAGGCGTGCCGCGGATGCCAGCATCCCAGCACAAACGTGAACAGCAGGATGAAGAACACCTCCACGCCCGTATCGTCGGTGTGCAGTTCGAATCTTGCCAGGAAGAGTCCAACCGCCAGGCAGAACAGGTAGGCCGCAATGCTGCTGATCTTCATGCTTGTCAGTATATGAAAAGTAGTTTGCAATGTAAAGTACTATTTGCAAAGACCGGTTTACTGATCGGGCGCCGTATAGCCCGTGCGCCAGTGGGCTTGCAGCGGAGGCAGGCCGCGCGGCGGCACCACTTTCACCTGGATGTGATGGTATTTTCCGTCGTGCGCCTGGCTGGTGGGCGCAAAACCCAGGATGTAGCGGTTGCGCAACTCGATGCCGATTCGCTTGGCGATATCCGGCAGGTCGGCCGAAGCAGCCACGAACATTCGCCCGCCGGTCGATTCCGCAATATGACCGAGTAACTCCGGGCCGCCGGCCTCTTCCGGCGAGTTGCCGCCGCCGAATACGCCGATGGCATAGATCAGCACGTCGCTTTCCTGGATCAGCTTCTTCACTTCCGTCACGGAGTAGCGGCTGTTGTTGTCGCCGCCGTCGGTAATCAGCAGCAGCGTCTTCTTGTTCTTCTTGGATTTCCGCATTTCCTGCAGCGCCAGGTAAATGGCGTCCAGCAAGGCCGTGGAGCCTTTGGAGCGCGAGAAGGTGAGTTCCTCTTCAATTCTTCCGAAATCCCGCGTAAGCGGCACAACCAGTCTGGGTTGGCTGTCGAACTCCACCAGGAAGAATTCATCTTCCGGATCGGAGATTTTGAAAAACACCGCCGCCGCCATGCGTGAGCGCCTCAGCTTCTCGCCCATACTTCCGCTGGTATCGAAGACCAGCCCTGCGGCGATCGGCTCGTCGTCCATGGCGAACTG
>PMTR01000044.1 GCA_003167255.1 Bryobacterales bacterium | reverse complement strand
GCCGGCTTTCAGCCGGCGCTTGCCGGGTGCGAGCGATCTCTTTCAGCTCGAAGCCGCCGCCTGAAGGCGGCTGCGGGCAAAATTGCCCGCCCCACGATTTGTGCAGAATACTGAAATGGGAAAACTAAGTGGCACTGCGCACCAGTGCGTGCGCCACAGCAGCAACTGTGAAGTGATTCTTGCCTGGTGACTTAGGGGACTGACCTCTCTGTCCTCGGTTCGCGCCTCTCCCCATGCGTTAGCATGGAGAGAATGCACGATCTCTCATACTTCCGCTCGAACTTCGAGCGCATCGCCGAACGCCTTGCCACGCGCGGCAACGTCGCCGGCCTGGATCAGTTTCGCGAGCTCGACCAGCCACGCCGCTCCGCTATCACCAAGGCGGAGCAGTTGAAGGCCCGCGTCAATGAGCAAAGCGTCGAGATCGGCAAGCGGCGGCGGGAGGGCGCCGATACCACCGGGCAGCAGGAACAGGTGCGCGCCATGAAGGCCGAGATCGCCGCGCTCGATGAGCAGGTCCAATCCCTCGACGCGCGCTTCCAAGAGTTGCTCGCCTCGATCCCCAACGTCCCGCACGAATCCGTGCCCGTCGGCAGGACCGCCGAAGACAACGTCGAGGTGCGCCGCGTGGGCTCCCCGCCCCGCTTCGATTTCGAGCCCAAGGCCCACTGGGACCTCGGCCCCGAGCTCGGCATTCTCGATTTCGAACGCGCCGCCAAAATCACCGGCGCCCGCTTCGCTCTCTACTGGGACCTCGGCGCCAAGCTCGAACGCGCACTCATCAACTTCATGCTCGACGTCCACACCCGCCACCACGGCTACACCGAGGTGTTGCCGCCGTTCCTGGTGAATTCCGCCAGCCTCTTCGGCACCGGCCAGTTGCCCAAATTCAAGGAAGACCTCTTCAAGTGCGAGGGCCACGATCTCTGGCTCATCCCCACTGCCGAAGTCCCCGTCACCAACATCTTTCGCGATGAAACCCTGGAGGCCGAGTCGCTGCCCATCAAGCTCTGCGCCTACACCCCGTGCTTCCGCAGCGAGGCCGGCTCTTACGGCCGCGACGTCCGCGGCATCATTCGCCAGCACCAGTTCCAGAAGGTCGAGCTTGTGAAGTTCGCGCGCCCCGATCAGAGCTACGACGAACTCGAGAAGCTCACCGCCGATGCCGAAGACATCCTCCGCCGCCTCGGCCTGCCCTTCCGCACCGTGGTCCTCTCCACCGGCGACCTCGGCTTTTCCAACGCCAAGACCTACGACATCGAAGTCTGGCTCCCCGGCCAGAATGCCTACAAGGAAATCTCCTCCTGCTCCAACTACGAAGCCTTCCAGGCCCGCCGCGCCGGCATCCGCATGCGCACCGGTAAGAAGGCCGAGTACGCTCACACCTTGAACGGCAGCGCGCTCGCCGTCGGCCGCACCTGGGTGGCCCTCGTCGAAAACTTCCAGCAGAAAGACGGCTCCGTGGTCGTTCCCGAAGCGCTCCGCCCCTATCTCAACGAGGAAGTGATCCGCCCGCGGAAGTAACGGCTGCCCTATGAATTTCCAACTCATCGGAGTCCTCATCCGCCTGCGCTACAAGCTGCTGTGGGCCAAAACCCGCACGCGCAACGGCAAGATCGCCCTGTTCTTCGCCGGTTACCTGCTGCTCGCCATGGTCGCTATGCTGCTCTCGCTCGGCGGCGTCGGAGCCGGCATGACCGCCATCCGCAGCGGCAAAGCCATGCTGGTCGCCGGCGCTCTGCTCGGCGGCATCTACGCGCAGGCCATCGTCGCCAGCGTCGTGCTGGGCTTCGGCATGACCGCCATCTTTTCCGAAACCGAGTTGCGCCGCTACCCCGTGCGCGCGCTTGAGCGCCGCCTCACCCGCCACTTCATCGGCATCGTCGATCCCTACTGGCTCCTCTTCCTCACTTTGGACTTGGGTCTCGCCTTCGGCCTGTACCTCTTTGGCGCCGGTTCCTTCTGGCTCGGTTTGATCGCCGCGCTGCTGCTTTTCTGCTCCAACTACGTCGCCGCGCGCGTGCTCGGCATGCTCGTCGACCGCCTCATGATGAAGAAGGGCGGCTCCGCCATCATGCTGGTTTGCATCATGATGCTGGGCCTGTTGCCGGCCACGCTGGGCCCGGTGATCCGCAAGAACCCCCGCATCCTGGACGCTGCGGCCCGCTTGTGGCAGAGCACGCCGCCGGCCGGCGCAGCCGTCGCCATGACCCAATCGAATCTCGCCGCCGTGTCCGGCCTGGGCCTGATCCTCCTGTGGATGGCCGCGCTCCTCGCCGTTCTGGTCGTGCTCGAACGGCGTCCGCCCAAAACCCGCGTCGCGCAAGCCGGCAAGGTGGCCTGGGAAAGCCCCTTCGACCGCATAGGCGCCGTCTTCGGACCCCAAACCGGTCCGCTCGTCGCGTTCTGGCTGCGCTTCTATTCCCGCCACAACCGCTTCCGCACCATCTATCCGCTGGCGCTGCCGCTCGCCGCGTTCCTCCAGTTCTTCTACGGCCGCCAAGTGCATGCCGCGGGGGGAACCTTCACCATATCCCTCTCGGTCTTCCTAATCCTCGGCTTCATCGGCACCAGCCAGTTCGCCGTCAACCAGTTTGGATACGTGGGCGGCGGATTCCGCCGGTTTCTCCTGCTGCCCACCGGCGCCGCCACCGCCTTCCGCGCCGGCAGCTACATGTTCGTCATGTTGAGCGCTGCGCTCATCCTGCCGGCGGCCATTCTCTGGAGCCTGTTCGTGCCCGCCCGCTTCGATCCCCGGGCCATCGCCATGCTGGTGGCAGCCAGCGTCACCAGCCTGTTCTTCTTTCACGGCATCGCGCTCTGGACTTCGCTGCTCGGCCCGCGCCGCGGCAATTACAACCAGAGCTTCGGCAACGACCTTTCCTTCGCCGGCAACATCGTGGTCATCGGCGGCATGCTCTCGCTGCTGTTCCTGCCCCAATTGGCCGCCAAACAATGGCCCGGCGCTCTCACTCCGTACTACTGGTGGGCCGCCGCCGTGGCCGCCCCGCTGGCTGCGGTCTTCTATTTCACCTCGCTCCACTTCGCCACCGCCCTGTTTCGCGCCAAACGCGAATCGCTCATGGTCTTGCTGGAAGGAAAAAGCTGATGGACGCTATACGCATTACCAACCTCGTGAAGCGCTACGGCGCCGTTACCGCCGTCGAGAATCTCTCGCTCTCCGTGCGCCCGGGGCGCATTTTCGGATTCCTGGGGCCCAACGGCTCCGGCAAGAGCACCACCATCGGCTGTCTCACCGGCCTGCTCGATCCCACCTCCGGCACGGTCGAAGTCCTGGGAGAGCCTTTCGATTCGGAGAATGCCGCCATCAAGAAGCGCATCGGCGTCATGCCGGAAACGCTCGGCCTCTTCGACCCGCTCTATGCCAAGGAGTTCCTGGCCTTTGTGGCCCGCATGTTCGGCCTCGACGAAGTCACCACGCGCCAGCGCGTCACCGAACTGCTCGACGCACTCGAACTCAGCGACTCCTCCAAGACTCTCGCCGAATACTCCACCGGCATGCGCAAGCGCGTGGCGTTCGCCGCCGCCGTGATCCATTCGCCGGAGGTTTTGTTCCTCGACGAACCCTTCGAGAGCATCGACCCCGCCGGCGTCGCGCTCATGAAGCAATGGCTGCGCCGCTTCGCCGACCAGGGCCGCACCGTCTTCATGACCACCCACGTGCTCGAAACCGTCGAGCGCATCTGCCACGACGTCGCCATCATCACCAAGCCCGGCAAACTGGTCTGGGAAGGCGATGTCACGCTCCTCGCCAACGACGGCTCGCTCACTTACAACGGCCAGGAATTCCGCACCCTGGAGTCGCTATTCCTGCACCTCACCGGCGAGAAGTATACCGACCTGAACTGGCTCTGACAGTGCTGTTTCGCGCTCCCGAGTTGACAGACGAAAGCGTCTGTCCCACTTTGGTGCGCGAAGTCCTGCTTTACCGTGGGGCAGGCGCTTTCGCCTGCCAACCTCCCCTACTGCGACCACGGCGGCACAATCCCGTTCATCCTCGCGTACGCGATGGCCTGCCCCAGGTGCTCGGCAATATGCGTCTCCAGGCGGATCAACTGGCCGCGCGTGGTCATGCCCGTGCCGAAAAAATTGACCTCGCGGCTTAGAGAATTGTTGCTCGCCGAATCGATGGCGCGGTGCAAGGCGGTGAAGCTCGCCGTCAGCGCTTCCAGGACCTTTGCCTTGTTGACCGGCTGCTGCTCGTTCCGGGAGTTCTCATCCACCTGCTTTTGTATGGCATCGGCGCTGGAGTTGCCGGCCGCAATGTTCAGCATCACCTGGTTGGCGTAAGCGATGTGCAGGAAAACCTGCTGGAACGTGCGCACCCCCGGCGCGGGCATCCAGGAATATTTCTCCTCGGGGACGGCTTTGGCCAGCGCCATCACATGGGCTTCGATTTCCGGAAGGGCCGCATTCAAGTCGGCCCCGGCTGCGGGCGCGGGCGGAACGTTCCTCACGCCGAGCAGTTCGACGTCGAAGATCAATTCGGCCTTGGGCGGAATGGCGCGGCCGCGGCCCAGCTCGCCGTAGCCCAGTTGGTAGGGGATGAAGAGGCGCCGCTTGCCGCCGACTTTCATTCCTTCGAAACCGCTGTCCCAGCCGGCGATCACCGCGCGGCGCCCTTGGATGAATGGCAGGGGCGTGCCGCGATCCACCGAGGAATCGAACTTGGTTCCGTCCCGCAACCAGCCGGTGTAGTGGACCGTATATTCCTGGTTGGGCGCGGCCGACGCGCCATCGCCGGTCTTGATCTCGACGTAGCGGAGGCCGTAAGCTTCCATCACTGGGCCGGTGGCCGCGGGCACCGAAGCCGGCATAGTGGGGTCGAAGGTCTGCGCCGCAAGTGGCAGCGCGGCGATCAACGCAGTGGCGGCAATGAGACGCATAGAACTGAACCTCTCTCTAGAAAATAGCCCCGGCAGCACGCGACGCCGCAAAACGGGGACTGCTACCAATTCCCGCCTTTGGAATTGGATAGCTGTCCCCGCTTTGCCCAGATGGATGAGGTTTTACTCATAACGGGACTATCCAAGCTTCTTCTTGGCGATCAGGCGGCCCGCCGCGGCCGGCGGATTGTGGGCGGTTGAGGCGACGGCCTTGCGGAAGTATTCCATGGCCTTGTCCTTCTCGCCCAGCCACTCGTAGGCCTGGCCGATCAGGCTCATGTTGAACGCGTCCTGGTTGGCCTTCTGCAAATCTTCGGCCGCGGTCTTGTAATCGCCCGTGTAGAAGGCCACGTAGCCGGTGAGGTAGGGCAGGAACATCGCCTGCGCCTGGCCGCTGGTGGAACCCATCTGCGGGTCCTTCTCATATAGCGCTTTGGCGGCGGCGACGTGCTTCATGGCCTCGGCCTTGTTGCCGCGGCGGGCCGCCAGACGCGCCAGGACGTTCTCCCAACGAAACTCCCAGAGGTCCTTCATGTCCGGCGTGAGCTTGGGATCTTTGATGCCGGAATCGTGCCCCAGCTTGTACCATTTCTCGGCGGCGCCCAGATCGCCCGTGTCGATGCAGACGCGGCCGGCTTCGTCGGCGATTTCACCCTGCTGGTAGAAATCGTTGTCGGCCGCGCGAATATCCAGAGCCATCTGTTCGTACTTGCCGGCATTCTTGCAGTCGGCTTCGAAGGCATAGGACATCGCCATGGCCCGGTAGGCGCTCACCTTGGCGTCTTTGTTGGAAGACAGATCAATGACCCTGGCGAAGTGTTTCCGGGCTTCCTCGCCTTTGCCCATCAGGTCGAGCAGGACGCCGGCGGCATTGTGGAGCTGCGGGCTGTCGAGCGTGTTGGCGAGTTCCTTCTGGTAGACCCCGAGGGCGTCGTCGTACTTGCCTTCGGTAATGAGTTGGCGGGCGTGCCGGGCCCATTCGGGCTGCGGCGGACCGCCCTTCTGCTGGGCGGACAGGCAGAGTACAGACACAACGGATACGACGAGGATCGTTGCAATGCGCATGGAGCCGATTATCTCACGGTAGCCACTCGGCACGGAACCGCGAGCGTCAGCGACCGGCCTCTCGCCCGCTCTTCTCACAGACGTTCGGTGATGACAATGTGGCGCACGCACTCATGCGNNCACGAGTGCGTGCGCCACATCCGGAGGGCCGCACACAAAAAAAACGGGGAGGCCGGCTGTTCAGGCCGGTCTCCCCGTGCTTTAAAGGGGGTAAAACAGCTAGAAGTGGATCCTGAGGCCGAACTCCATGTTGCGCGGCGTGTTCGCCTGGCCGGTGATCTGGCCGAAGGTCGTCGGGCCGGTGAGGCTGAGGCTCGGACCGCTCGGCTGGAAGTGGTTCAGGATGTTCGTGACCTGGACGAACAGCGTCGCGCCCACGCTCTCCTTGTGCAGGCCGATATCCTTCACGATCGACATATCGAGGTTCCAGGTCGGAAGCCCACGGAGGCTGTAGTATCCGCCGCAACTGGTATCGTAACCCAGTACGCAGGGCCGGAATTCCTGGTACACCGAGGCCGGATCGCTGAACATGTTCAGGCCATACGTGCCTGAAGTCTTCGTGCCGATCGCGGTGGCTCCGAAGAAGCCAACGGGAGCGGACGTAGTGCTGCCGTATTGGTTGTACTTCACGGAGGTGGTGCCGGTGTAGGGCCCAAACCCGACAGCCGCTTCCGAGGTCGAGGTGGTGCCGCTCCCCGTACTCACTTCACCGAAGGCCTGGGTAGAAGAACCGCTGCCTTCGCTGTAGCCGACTCCCGTGCCGTTGCCGCTCTGCGCGGTGAACAGCGGAGAGAAGGTCCATCCACCCAGGATGTGCCCCACTACGCCCTTCTGCCCACGGAAAACCGGCGGCTGGTAGTACATCGAGAGGTTATAGATGAACTTGATGTCGAAATTCTGCGACCCGTAGCTGCCCTGCAGATCGTAAATCGACAAGGGCGTGGAGGCGCTGTTGTATTGCGCCAACTGCGACGTTCCCAGCGACCGTCCCCATGTGAAATTGGAGACGGCGGTGAGTCCGTGGAAGTTGGTGGTGCGCAGGGAAGCGAACAGCCCGTTGTAGTTGCCCCAACCCAAGCTCGTGTTCATGCCGACTGAGGTGGCCTGACCCACCGTTCCGCCCGGCAACGCCTGACTGAGCATGGTGCGGCCCAAAACCCAGCTCGGAACCTTGCCCATGGCGGTCCACAGGTCGGAGACGGCGGTGTTCTTGATCAGGGTCGTGTTCTTGGAAGCCAGCGCTGCCGTGCAACTGGAGAAGCCCTGGCAGTAAGCGGCGCTCGACCCGCCCAACGCGCTTTCGATAAAGGGCTGCGCCGTTACGTTCAGCGGATTCTGTCCAGTGAAGACGATCTGCTGGTACATCTGCGAGTACGCCTGGGCAAACGACTGGCCGCCCAGCGTGGTCATGTACGGTACGGCGTCCAGGTTCACCAGCATGTATTCGTTTTTAATGATCTTTCCGATGTAGCCAATTTCGAGATTGACGTGCTGATTGATCTCGCGCTGGATGGTTATGGTGAAATTGTCGGTGCGGTCTGGTTTGAAGTGCGGGTCCAGGGCATCGGGATCGACGGTTTCCGGATTCGATCCGAGACCGGGAGTGTACGGCTGGCCGAGCGTCGGAGCAGCCGCCGCCAACGGAGCCGACATGCCGTCACTTCCGATGCGGAATGCGGTAGTGGGGTCCGCCACGCCGGCTCCCGCGCATTGACCGGTCTTGATCGGGTTGGTGCAGCCAACGCCTTGCAACAGGCCCGGGCCGAGCAGCGGCACAAGGACCAGGTCGACGCCGTTCAGGCGCCCGAAGATGCGGCCGTATCCGCCGCGGATTACGGTCTTGCCGTTGCCGAATACCTTGCCCAGGATGCCGTCGTTGAAATGCGGGTTCCAGGCCAGGGAAGCGCGCGGGCTGAATTCACCATAATAGGGATTGTAGGGGTACTTGAGACCCGATCCCACGTTGCGCACCAGGGTAAAGGCGATCTGCGGGGTGTAGGACGACCCCTGCAATGCCGCTAATTCGCGCTGTGCGATGAAGTCGCTCGTGACGATCGGTTGGTTGTTGGAGTCCACCAGTGCCACTTGGCTGCCTTTCAACTCGTAGGGTGGCATTTCGAGGTTCCATCCCAACCCATACGTGATGGTAAGAGACGGCTTGGCATGCCACGTGTCGTAGAAGTAGGTGGCGTAGCTGGGGATGATCGATTGGTCCGTAGCCGAAGCCCCCAGGGGCTGCAAGGCCAGATTCGAGCCGGCGCGCGTATACATCACCTGGGTCGAGCTGAGCATGCCGAGAGCCTCGGCATAGAGACCCTCGTAGGTGGAGTACTGCGCGGACGGCACCGTAGCCGGGATGTACGGGTTGGCGATGCCGGCGGCAGCCGGAGACGAGGCCCAGACGAATCCCGAATTGGAGTTCAGGTAACTGATCTGATTGTTAACGCCGGAGCCGTTGTCCGTGCGCGAATGGTAGTCGAAATTGCGCTGGTAGGAACCGCCGAAGCCGAACAGGTGATTTCCCTTGAGCACGGTCAGGTCGTCGCGAATGCCCTTGTCCTGACCGTCCCAGAAGCGCTGGCGGACGCTTTGCGTGTTCACGTTGTAGGGAATCAGTGCCCCCGAGCTTTCGCCGCCGATTTCCAGCGCGCCGCCTAACCCGGGAAGCTGCGGCGGACCGTTGGCGCTCGACCACTGCCAGAATTGCCGGAGGTAACTGAACACGAAAGTGTTGGTGGCGTGTGGACTGATAATGGTCGTGAGGCCCGCGGTCCAGACCGAAGGCTGCTGGGGCCGCGGGGCCGTGGGAATAAAGTTGCCGAACGTAGCGCCGGGAAGCACGCCACCGATATCGTATTGGTTGTTGGTCAGGTTGATGAGCTTGTAGTCGCGATAGGTGGCGTAGAAATGCCACTTGTCGCTGAAGTCGTGATCGATGCGGCCGGTGTAGAGATTGGAAGTCTGAGGCAACCGGATGGTCCCAAGAAATTGCTGCGTGTTGTACGTGTCGCCGCCCAGCGGATTGTTGGCCGCCGGCATTTGCTTGTTCCAGATCTGGGCCACGATGGGGTTGATGCCGATGCCGCGCGGATCGCACGAGCCGGCCGGGCAGACCGCCGATGGATAAACCACGCCGCCCACCGTCACCGAATTGGGATTCAGATTGTACGGGAGGTACGTGCCCGCCGCGTTCTGCACCTGGATCACGCCCGCCTTAAACAACGCCGTGGGCACGTTCTTGCTGGCAAGTTGCGCATTGGGGAACCGCATTCCTTCGTAGTTGAAGAAGAAATACCACTGCTTGCCCAGGAAATTCTTGTTCGTGATCGGGCCGCCGATGGCGCCGCCGAACCGGTCGCGGTGGTTGGAAATGATCGGCGTATACGGCAACGAAACGCTGCCGAACGAGAACGGCGTGTGGTTGTTGGTCCACGAATTGGCCGACCCGACCTTGGTGTCGAAATACCAGCCATACACTGCGCCGTGGAACTGGTTCGACCCGCGCTTGGTCACCATCTGGATCTGCGCGCCCGAGGAGCTATTGAAGTCCGAGGTCTGGTTGCTGACGGAGACCTTGAACTCCTCGATGCTCTCGATGGGCGTGGGGATCACGCCCGAAGGAATACCGCCGCCCTGGCTTCCGCCGAGACCGGAATAATTGGTCTGGTACCCGGTGGTATTTCCCGCCATGTCGTCGGTAATGCTGGCGCCATCGAGCTGGTAGGTGTTCGCGTCTTGATACGAACCCGCCGTGTAGCCGCTCGGGGAGGTGGCCGGCTGCAGCACTGCCAGCGAGGTCGCATCGCGTCCCAGGTTCGGCAGCATGAGCAGCGATTGGCCACTGAGCGTGTTGCCCACCGTGGCGTTCATGGTCTGCAGTTGCGCGCCCGCCGAAGCCGAAACCTCCACCGTTTCCGTGGTGGAACCCACTTTCAGCGTCGCGTTGATGGTCAGGCTCTGGCCGATATCCACCGGCTGGCTATCCACCCGGTACGATGTGAAGCCCTCTTTGCCGAAGCTCAGGTTGTACTTGCCCGGCGGTACCGGCGTGAAGATGTAGCGGCCGTCGTTGTTGGTGATGGAGCTCTGGACGACGTTGGTTGACGTGTCCGTGAGCTTCACTACCGCGGCGGGAATGGCGGCGTTTTGTTGGTCCGTGACCAACCCCGCGACGGTCCCAGCCGTACTGGTTTGACCAAATGCGCTGCTTGCGCCCAGAAGAAAAACTCCGAGGCACAGGAACGCGGAAACTTTTGTGGAAATGCCGAAGCAAATGAGCCGCAGGCTCGACTTCATTAGTATCCCCTCCTAAAATTAGGCCAGAAACCAAACTAACCACTAACTCACACTCCCCGACACAAACGTTACAGAGAGTGATTATTGGGGCGATTGTAGTGCGGATGGCAAGGCGTTGTCAAGCAAATTCAGCATATTTCAGAGAATTGCCGAGCGCTTACATCCCACCGCTGATAATCACTGCGGGGCCGGGAAGTGGTTGACGATGGCCTTCAAGAGTTCCTGCGCCCTGACAAATTGGGGATCGGCGGGTGAAATGGCCAGGAGGATCTCGCGGGCTTCGTTATACTGGCCCTGCTGGGCATGGGCGTAGGCGAGAAAATACCGGGCGGGCACTTCGGGATCGAGCTTCAAACTGTTTTCAAGCGCACCGATCGCGCTGGCGGGGTCGCCCGTGAGCAGATAGAATTTTCCAGCGCCTAGTTGCTGGCCGGGGTCGTCGGAGTTCAGTTCGGCCCGCGCGCGGTAGGCCTGTTTGGCGAGTTCGAACCGCTCGCCGTCGGCGCCCGAAAGTTGGCTCACTCCCAGTCCCACCAAAGCCACGGCCGCGCCCAGGCGGACTACCGCTACGGGATCGCCGAGCGATCGGACCAGCACCGGCACCGCGGCAGCGCGGTTGGCCTGGCCGGGGTTCATACGGAGCACGGCGACGGCACGCACCAGCGGCTCGGTGTCGGCGGCCGCGCGCTCGAAGGCCGGGTAGACTCGCGGGTCGCTGGAAAAGCGCGCCAGGTAGCCCACGGCATTGGCGCGCGCGAGCGGGCCTTCGGAGGGCTTGGCGAGAATCTCCAGCAGCGCGCCGACGGCTTTGGAATCGCCGGCGCGCCCCTGCGTGAACGCTTCCGCTCTTTGGATGAGCTTCTGGCGCGAGCGGCCGCCGTACCATTGACTCATCTGCTGGAGTGCCCAGTTCGCATCACGGCCCGTGTGGCAGACATTGCAGGCGTTCGGTATGCCGTGGCGGATGGTGTTCTCGGGAACCGGAATGCTCATGGAATGATCGCGGATGGCCGCCTTGATGCTGAAGACCGTGCGGGGCATGTGGCATTCCACGCAGGAGCTGCCGGCGCCTTTTTCGGCGTGATGCGTGTGGGCCTCGACGGCCTTGCCGATGGCGGTGTGGCAGCGCGTACAGAGAACCGAGGCGTCGGGGCGGAGCTGCGGGTTCTTTTCGATTTCGGTCTGGTGTCCGGTGACGTGGCAATCGACGCACGTGACGGCACCTTTCAGATAGCACTCGCTCTGCCACAATCCGAAAGCGTCATTGGAGAAACGGCGGGTGCGGCCGTCGGGCCAGTAGGCCGGGTCCTTGTCGAGCGGCTGGCTGTATTCCAGGATGGGGAGGAAGAAGTCGTAGTAGTCGGCTCCCGGCGAGTATCCCGGCGCGTAGATGTCGCGGAAGGAGTGGCACTGCGCGCACACCATAGTATTGCGGGCGGGTGAAAGACGGGTCTGCAGCACGATGTCGCGGGGTTTCGCCGACGGTGGAACGGGGGCGGAGTAATGCGCGATATGCTCGCTGCCGGGCCCGTGGCAGCGCTCGCAATTGGTGCCGAAGTCCTGCCATGCGTTCTTGTACTGGTTGGTCGAGGCGTCGTAGTTCTTCTCCTGCCGGCTCACGTGACAGGAGAAACAGTTTTTGTTCCAGACCTGCACCATCACGTCGCTGGTTTCGTCGGGATCGCCGATATCGAAGCTGTGGAACCAATCTTTGCGGAGCACGTCCCAACTGGGCGGCAGCACGATGATGCGGCCGCTGGGGAGCGTGGTCAGGTAGTGTTGAATGCGGCGGTTGCCGAGCGTGTAATCGACGCGGTGTTCCTGTTCCTTGCCGGTAAGGTAGGATTCGGTGATGTAGTAAACGCCGGCCTTCTCGCTCAGGCGGTACATGGCGCCGCGCAGTTCAACCTGGCCGCGGCTGAAATCGCCCTTGACGCTTTGGGCGGTGGCGGGCTGCAGCATCTTGCTGTGCCGGGACGCGGCCCAGGTGTGCTGCGCCTCGGCGTGGCATTTCGCGCAGGCAGCGGCGCCCACGTAGGTTGGGGCGGTTGCCGCGAGCAGCGGCGCGGCAGCGGCCGCTAGTAGAATCCACGACACCCCTCGGACCGCCATAGAGGGTCTATACCATAGGCTCGCGGAGAAGCGCAAATTTTCAGAGGCGCGAGCGTCGGACAGACGATCGGTTTTTGTCGTCAGTCAGCCTGACCCCCAAGTCCGGTTTGGCCGCGAAGCAGCCCGCCTGACAACCCGTTTGACTTCGGCCTCATCCCGCCGTCAGAATCGATGCAGTGCGTAGATCCCGCTGGCTGCTGACCGTCGCGTTCGTGTGCCTGCCGGGCTTCCTTTCCCCCGCTACCCACGCGCAGACCGGATCGGTGTCCCCGGCCGGCCAGAACGGCCCCGAAATAACCACCCACGACGAGCCCGCCACGTTCCGCACCACCACCAACCTGGTCATGGTGCCCGTGGTCGTGCGCGATGGCCAGGGCCACCCGGTCGGCGATCTCAAACAGGTAGATTTCCAACTCTTCGATCGCGGCAAGCTGCAAGTCATCTCGAAGTTCTCCGTAGAAAAGCACGAGGCCGCCGCTGCGCCGCCCGCCCCTCCCGAATCGGCCGCCGCGCCCACTCCGAAGTTGATTTACCCGTCCGCCGTTCCGGAACGTTTCTTCGCCTACCTGTTCGACGACATCAACATGCAGGTAGGCGACCTCGGCCGCGTCCGCGACGCTGCCGCCGCTCACATAGCCAAAAATCTCGGCCCCAAGGACCGCGCTGCCGTATTCACCACCTCCGGCCAGATCATGCTCGATTTCACCGGCGATCCCGACAAGCTGCACGACACGCTATATCGCCTCCTGCTTCCCAAGCCGCTCGGCGGTGGCGCCCGCACTTGCCCCGATATCCCCTATATCCAGGCGCGCCACATTCGGGATAACGATTCGGAAGCCCGCTATTTCGGACTGTGGGAAACTATCGGCTGCTTCCACCTCACATTGCCGGGCGACATGCAACTCGCCAATGCCGAGCTTCAGGGCGCCGTCGGGCGCATCATCAGCCTCAACGAGCAGTCGGCTCGCAACGGCCTCACTTCCTTGAGCAATGCCGTCCGCCGCATTTCCGTCATGCCCGGCCAGCGGACCGTCGTGCTGGTCTCGCCGGGTTTTCTCTCGAGCGACTTCAAGCAGGATGAAACCGAGATCATCGACCGCGCCATCCATTCCAATGTCGTGATCAATTCGCTCGACGCGCGCGCTCTTTACACCGAGAACCGCGACGCGAGCCGGAAAGGCATCACCGTCGTCCATCTGGCGGACCCGGTTACCGGGCAAGTCGCCAGCGTCTCGGACTTCCTGAGTTACCAGGAGACCAACGAACACCAGACCGCCAACCTGCAAGCCGATGTCCTGGCCGAGGTTGCCTACGGCACCGGCGGCACCTTCTTCCACAACAACAACGATTTCGCGGAAGGCTTCCGCCGCGTGGCCTCTGTCCCTGAGTATTCCTACGTCCTCGGCTTCTCGCCCCAGGATATGAAGTTCGACGGCAGCTTCCACGCTCTGAAAGTCACGCTGAAAAACCACGGCGTCTTCGATATCGATGCCCGCCGCGGCTACAGCGCTCCCAAGAGCATCAGCGATCCCGCCGAAGTTGCCAAAGAGCAAATCCGCGAAGCCCTTTTCTCCCGCGACGAGATTCACGACTTCCCCATTGAGCTGCACACCGAGTACTTCAAAACCGGCCAGAGCGCCCGCCTTTCCCTGGTGGCGCACATTGATCTCAAGTCCCTCAAGTTCCGCAAGGAGGAGGGTCGCAACCACGATGACCTCACCGTAGTGGCCGGCCTTTTCGATCACAACGGCAACTACGTCGCCGGAACCCAGCAGGGTGTCAACCTTCGCCTGCTGGACGGCAACATGGAGCGCTGGTTGCGCAGCGGCATCACCGTGCCGGCCAGTTTTGAAGTGAAACCCGGCGCTTACCTGCTGCGCCTGGTGGTGCGCGATTCCACCGGCCCGTTGATGGCTGCCCATAATGGTGTAGTGGAGATTCCATGAAGACTCCTGTCGCTCTTACTTACAGCCCCGCACCGAGCCGCGACCGTGAGGGAGCGGAGCTTCGTCACGTGGTGAAGACCGCAGCCTTACTCGCGCTGTTAGCGCTTATTCCGGCCGCTCCGGCGCAGCAGGACCGGCCCGCTACCGTCATCAAGACCGAAACCCGCGTCGTCCAGGTGGATGCCGTGGTCACGGACAAGAACGGCAACCCTGTGTCCGATCTCGCCGCCAAGGATTTTCACGTTTGGGATGACAACAAGGAACAGACCATCCAGAGCTTCTCGCTGGAAACCCATACCGGCAAGGGCGCCGCGCCGGCCTATACGGTTCTGCTCTTCAACAATCCCATGCTCGACAGCCCCTCGGAGATGCGCGTCCGCGAAGCCGCGGCGCGCTTCGTCGCGGCCAATGCAGGCCCCGGCAATCTTATGGCCGTCGCCGAGTACGGCAACTCGCTCGTCCTTACGCAGAACTTCACGCCCGATGCGCAGCGGCTCCAGCAGGTGGTTTCCGGTGCGCAGCTCGCCGGATCGATGACCGACGCCATCGGTGTCCCTGGTTCTACTGCCGCCAGTTCGGCTATCGGAAGCAGTACCTTTGGCTCCTCCAACGTGGGAGACATTTCCAACCGGGAGGGGCAGCGCCGTTTCCTCCTGGCGGTTGCCTCCCTGGCCGGAGGTCTGAGCAGAGTGCCGGGCCGCAAGACCATGGTGCTGTTCAGTGCCGGTATGCCGCTCGATTCCACCATCATCGGCACCATGACTTCCGCCATCAACGTCTGCAACCGCTCCAACGTGTCGGTCTATCCCCTGGAAACCACCGGCCTGGTTTCGAACGATACCACCGCCATCATCGACAAGAGCACTCCTCAGACAGCATCCACGCGCGGGCGGAACCCCATGGCCACCGATCCCACTCCCACTTCTTCCACCACCGATCAGATTCTACATAGCCTTGCCAAGGGCACCGGCGGTTACGTCAACCAGAACGGCAACGACATGATCGGCATGATGGCCAAGATCCTGAAAGAAGAAAGCGGGTATTACCTGCTCGGCTACACGCCGCCCGAATCGCCCGATGGCAGTTGCCACGCCCTGCGCGTCAAGGTGGACCGCGGCGCCGAGCTCCGCGCCCGCAGCAGCTACTGCAACACCAAGGCCACTGACCTGCTCGCCGGCAAGCCCATCGAGCACGATCTCGAAGACCGCGTGACCGGCGACAAGGCCGGCAATCTCGCGGCCTCCATGCAGCTCCCCTTCTTCTACTCCGAGCCCGGCGTGGCCCGCCTGAACGTCGCCATTGATGTTCCCTCCGATTCCCTGAAGTTCGAAAAAGTCAAAGGCAAGCTGCACGGCGAAGCCAACGTGCTGGGCATCGCCTACGCCTTCGATGGCTCCGCCGCGGCCCGCTTCAGCGATACCGTCCACTTCGACTTTGCCGGCCAGAAAGAACTCGACGCCTTCCACGCCCTCCCGTTGCACTACGAGAAACAGCTCCACATCGCGCCCGGCAAGTACACGTTCAAAGTGGTCTTCAGCGCCGGCGCCGAAAGCTTCGGCAAGATGGAAGCTCCCCTCCAGATCGATCCCTACGACGGCCAGGAGTTCATGGTGAGCTCGCTCGCGCTCAGCAAGGAGATGCACCCCGCGGCCGAACTTGGTACGGCCGTCGATGAAGAACTGCTCGAAGGCCGCACTCCGCTGGTCTTCCACCAGCTTCGCGTTGTGCCCTCCGGCACCAACCATTTCCGGAAGACCGATCCGGCGGCCATCTACCTGGAGATCTACGATTCCCTGGCCACCACTTCCCAGCCGCCCGCGCTCGAAATCATGCTGAGCGTGTTCGACAAAAAAACCGGCGAGCAAAAACTGACCGGGGCCGCCAAAATCGATGCGGCAGCCGTGGCGGGCAACCGCTCGGTTCCGTACGGTCTGCGGTTGAAGTTGGACTCCCTTTCGCCCGCCTGGTACACCGCGGAAGTGAAGGTGCTCGATGCCGCCGGCAGGACCATGACCCGCACCGCTGATTTCGAAGTGCGCTAAAAAGTGGGGCAGGCGCTTAGCCTGCCAGCAGCGCACGTGAGAACAAGCAGGCTTGGCAGGCGAAAGCGCCTGGCCCACCCTATCTCTCCACCATCGCCAGTACTTCCCTCAGGCGCGCGTCGCCGCCGCCTTGCCGCGCCACCAGGATCAAGGCTTTCAACTTGCCGCACTGCGCCGCGGTCAGCGAAAGGTTGTCCGCTCGGGGATTATCCAGGCACTCCAGCAGGTCCGCCACGGTCACCTTGACATGCGCCAGTCCCAACAGCATCAGCGACGCCTTCACCGCGATGTCGTAGCGGTAGCGCAGAAACTTCCCGGCTCCGCCTGCCTCAAGCACTTCCGATTGCAAAATTGTGTACAAGAGCACACTCTTCTTGAGCCGTTGCCGCAGCATCAGCGGCAGAGCCTTGAGCCTCAAGAAGGCGTTGGTGTGCGGGTACGTGTCATTCATGTAAAAAAAGACCTGTGGGCCAATCTGGCCGCCCGCGTGGTAGACGTTCTCGACGCGGAAAGAGTCGCCCGGTTGGATGCCGGGTTTGGGATTGTGATGCGTCTCGCCCACCAGCCAACACTCGATGTCGTGCGACAGCGCCACTTGATCCAGAGCGTCGATGAATGGGCAATCGGCCGGCCCAACGCCGTCAAAACCGCATCTCCTGCCGCCGCTCCATTGCGCGCCCCACCAGTTTCCGTATTGGCCCACCAGCCAATCCGGAGAGCCGCCCTTGTCGTAGCCCCAGGGGTCCGAGCACTCCACCTTTTCCCAAAGATCCAGCCTGGCCGGGATGAGCGTGCTGCGATTATGTTCGAAGGAATCGTGCAGCAGGCTGGCGCCCGCCTTCAAGCGGTACATGGCCTGCGGCAGGCTGTCGCCGCCCTTGGTGCTTCTGCCCATGTTGAGTATCCAGAAACTCGCCATGCTCACGTTATAGTATAGTCAATGCCAGTCGGTCGGCTGCTCTCGCTCGCCGTGGTGGTTTGCGTGTCGATGGCACCCGCGCGGGCGCAACGTTACGGAGAAGTCTTCGGCAAGATCGTGGATTCCTCGCAGGGCGGCGTGTCCGATGCGTCGATCATGATCGTCGACGAAGACACCGGCTTCCGCCGCACCGTGCAATCCGAAACCGGCGGCGCGTATGCCATCGGGTCGCTGGCGCCGGGCAGTTACAAGATCACCGTCCGCAAGGAAGGCTTCCGCCCGGTCATGAAGTTCGGGGTGAAGGTTTCCTCCGGCGCGGCGGCGCGCGAAGATTTTCAATTGCCCCTGGGCAGCATGGAAGAGAGCGTCACCGTGGTGGGCACCGCCCCCGCGCTGGAGCGGCCCGACGCTTCCGCCGGCGGCCAGTTCGATCTCGACGAAGTCGGCCAACTTCCGCTCAACGGCCGCGGCGTCATCACTCTGCTGGAGTTGATTCCCGGCACCAACGTGATTCCGGCCACGCGCGGCGATGCCGGCCAGTTCACCACCAGCGGCATGCGCCCCAATACTAACCTCTTCACCGTCGATGGCGTCAGCGCCAACACCGGCGTGAGCGCGGGCGGTCTGCCGGCGCAATCGAGCGGCGGCGCGCTCCCGGCCCTGAGCGCCTTCGGCAGCCTGGATTCCATGATCTCGGTAGAGGCCGTGCAGGATTTCAAATTGCAGACTTCCAGCGCCGTAGCGGAGTTCGGGCGCATGCCGGGAGCCAGCATCGCGCTCTCCAGCCGCGCCGGCACCGACCACTTTCACGGCTCCGCCGTATTCCGCTATCGCAACCAATACATGGGCGCCAACGACTGGTTCGCCAACCAGGCCGGCTATCCTCGCGCGCCGCTCGGCTACGAAGACTTCGCGCCGTCGTTCGGCGGCCCGCTCAAGCGCAACCGCACCTTCTTCTTTCTCTCCTACGAAGGCATCTGGCTCAACCAACCTTATGTATATAAGGTCCCGGTGCCTTCCACCGAGGTACGCCTGGCCGTGAGCCCTGCCGAACAGGCCGTGCTCAACCTGTTTCCCCAGCCGAACCACGGCTTGATCGCTACCAACACCGGCGAATGGATCGGCCAGGTCAATCGCCCCGCCGGCCTCACCAGCGGCAGCGCCCGCATCGACCAGGCCGTCACGCCGCGCGTGACGCTGTTCGGACGCTACAGCGATTCCCCCTCGCACAACGATTTCGGCGAGCCGCAGGTGAACCACCTCGACCTCCGCGCGCAATCCCTGACCTTGGGGCTGAATGCCCGGCCCACCGCGCGCACCGTGCTGGACGTCCGCGTCAACGAATCGCAATCCAGCGCCGATTCCGTCTGGACCGCCAGCACCGGCTCCGGTGCGCCGGGATGCGCGCTGGCGACCCAGGCGTCCGGCTTCTTCCCCAGGGCCACCGTCACGTGCGACGACCTGGTGCGGTTCTCCATCAACGGCATCGGGCAGGTGATCTCGGGACGCGAAGGATCGCGCCGCGAGCGGCAATTCCAGATCGTGCCGACCGCCGGGCTCAACCTGGGCCGCCACTCGATCAAGCTCGGGCTCGATTACCGGCGAATCCTGGCGATCCGCCGCGATCCCACCGGCAGCATCAACCTGATTGACGAAAGCGCCGACACCATCACGCTGCTGCAGGATTGGTGGTTCGCCCACGCCGATCCCGTCAACGCAAACGCGGCCGTCCAGGAGCTTTCTCTGTGGCTGCAGGATACCTGGCAAGTGAGTTCGCGGCTTACCGTGGCGGCCGGCCTGCGCTGGGAATTCAGCCCCGCGCCCACTGCCCAGGCCAATTTTCTGGATGCCACAACCAACAGCCTGGTACAAAACACTCAGCCACTCTGGCCGACCTCCTATCATGACTACGCTCCGCGTCTCGGCCTGGCCTGGCGCATTACCAAGGACGGACGCACCGTGCTGCGCGCCGGCGGCGGCCTCTTCTACGACTCCAGCATGAGCATTGCCACCGACCTCATCAACGGCGGCCCGTTCAGCGCTAACGTTCTCAACAGCAACATTTCTCCGATCGCTAGTTCCTCGTTGACGTTTGGTTTCGAACAAGGACTGAAGCTGCCACAGGTGAGGCAGTGGAACGTATCGCTCGAACACGGCTTTGGCACCCACGACGTGATCTCGCTGGGTTACGTGGGCTCTTCGGGCCGCGACCTCATCCGCCGGGAAGCCGGCGGCGCCGGGTCGAACCTCCAGGACTACGTCGCGCTCACCACCAACCACGGCGCCTCAAGTTACAATGCGTTGCAAGCGCAGTACCGCCGCCACGTGGCGCGCGGCCTGGATGCCGTGGTGTCGTACGCCTGGGCGCATTCGCTCGACGACGATTCGAGCGACGCATTTCTGTTGTGGGCCGCCCACGGCGCGGGCATCGGCCACGACCACGCGTCCAGCGATTTCGATCTGCGGCACTCGCTGACGGCCGCTGTCAGCTACGAACTGCCGCCGCCGGCTTCACCGCGATTCGCCGCGAGGCTGTTGGGCGGCTGGGCCTTCGACGGCATCGTGCACGCGCGCACCGGCTTCCCCATCACCTTGCAGCAGGCCGAAGAGATCTCTGCCATCAATGTCGTGAATGCCTATCGCCCAAACTGGGTCTACGGCCAGCCTCTTTGGATCTCCGATGCCAATGCGCCCGGGGGTAAGACGCTCAATCCGGCGGCGTTCTCGATTCCAGGGACCTACAATACTACGCAGGGAAACCTGGGGCGCAACGTTCCCAGCGGCTTCGGTATGGCGCAATTGGATCTTTCGCTGAAAAGGGAATTCCACTTCGGCGAGCAGCGCGGCATTCAGTTCCGCCTCGAAGCCTTCAACGCGCTCAACCAGGCCAATTTCGCCGACCCCATCCGGTTCCTGGATAGCCCGCTGTTCGGGCAATCCACCTCGATGCTGAATACCATGCTCGGCACCGGTAGCTCCGGAAGCGGCCTGGCGCCGGTTTTGCAGATCGGCGGCCCGCGGTCCGTGCAGCTATCGGTGCGGCTGCATTTCTAGCCAAGTAGGCCACATGACGTGGCGCACGCACTCGTGCGTGCCGCGTCGACACTCGTGTCGACGCTTTCGTTGCGGCTCCGCTGCTCCGTGGGGCGGCCAATCCTGGCCGCAGCCGGCTTCAGCCGGCCCGCAGCCTGGATAGGCTGCCCCACATCGCCTCAGAACTCCTGCCTTGGTGGCGCTTGTTCGGCGCCGACCCGGCCGGCTACGATCTCCGCTTTGAAATAATTCTCGCCCTGAAACGGAGCGCCGGACATGCGGCGCAGCATGGCAAGCTGGCCCACGTGCGTCAGAGCATCGGCGATGGGTCCCTGAAAGATGCGCTCGGCTGCGGTTGCCAGGGGTGCGCCGTTCGCGATGCGCGCGTCGAGCGCTTCCAGCGCCTTGAAGAAACGGGCGGCGCCCCGCTCGAGCGGGAGCGCCGGCGAATCGTGCCAGTCGTGGCGGCCATCGCTCAGCGCGAGCGCCCAATCCAGCAGGTCGCCCATGTGCGCCAGAATCTGGCCCGGCGTGCGCGAGCCGGCATCGGCGCGATAATCCGCGAACTCCGCCGGGGCGCCGCGCAGGGCTTTCGCGCCACGATAAGCCAGCGTGGCCAGGGTGTGGCGCAGCAACTTGGTTTCGCCGTCCATTAAGCTCTCCCGAAATCGATAAAGCCGCGCACCGGGTCGGTGGAGAGCAGCGTGACGCGCAGACGGTCGCCGACGTCGAGTCCCTGCTCGCCGTGCATGAGGCGGCCTTCCACCGGGGGGCCCAGCACGCGCACAAAGACACCCTTGGGCGTGACGCCCGTGACCACCGCATCGAACTGCTGTCCCACACGGCTGCGCAGCGCCACTGCGGCCATGCGCTTGTCCATGTTGCGGCGCACCTTGCGTGCGGCGTCTTCTTTGAGTGTGCAGTTCTGCGCGATGGCGGCCAGCTCGTCGTCCGTGTAGGGCTTGCCGGGAAGCGCCTTGAGCAGGCGCTGGGTCGCCAGGTCGGCGAAGCGCCGGTTGGGCGCGGTGGAATGCGTGTAGTCCTGCACGGCCAAGCCGAAGTGGCCCACCTCGGAGTCGCCCGGCCGGAGCAACACGTATTCGCCCGGCCCCAACAGTTTGAGCACACTGAGCGAGACGTCGGCATAGTGTACGGCATCGGCCTGTTTGCGGTGCAGCAGGAACTCGTTGAGCGCGCCGGAATCGGGCTCGGCCGGAAGCGTGTCGCCGTATTGTTTGGCCAGTTCGACGATGCGCGCCCAGCGTTCCGGAGACTTCACCACGCGGCGGATGTTGGAGACACCGGCGGCGCGCAGGGTCTGCGCCATGACTTCATTGGCGCCGATCATGAAGTCTTCGATGAGGTGCGCGGCGCGGTTGCTCTCGCGCGCCGTGATTTCGGTGACGTGGCCGTCGGTGATGACGGGCTGGGCTTCGGTGCGGTCGAAGGTGAGCGCGCCCAGGCGATGGCGGGATTCGCGCAGCGCCTGGGCGGCCTCATCCTGCAAATGGAGCTGCGCCGCCAGATCGGCCGACGCGGCGACTTTCGGCGGCGGGCCCGCGGTCGATTCGAGCCACGCGCCCACCGCATTGTAAGTGAGCTGCGCGCGGTTGCGCACATTGGCGCGGTAGACTTTGCCGGCGCTGATGCCGCCGTCGGCGGCCACCACGAATTCGATCACCACGGCGGCGCGGTCCTGTTCCTCGTTGAGCGAAGTCAGGTTCGTGGAGAGCTGCTCGGGCAGCATGGGGTAGGTGTGAACGCCGGCGTAAACCGTGGTGGCTTCGCGGGCCGCGTGACGGTCGAGCGGCGTCGCTTGGGCCACGGCCGAATCGACATCGGCCACGCCCACCAGCACGCGGATTCCCGTGGCTACGCGCTCGGCCCACTCGATCTGGTCGAGGTCCTTGGAATCGTCGTTGTCGATCGAAGACCAGAGCTGGCCGGTGAGATCCTGCAAGCTATGGTCGGGCTGCAAGTGGATGGCGGCGAGCTGTTGCTGCGCATCGGCCGGGAAGTCCGGCTGGAAGCCTTGATCGGTCATTTCCTGGCGGGCCAGCGCCACCAGGTCGAACGGTTCACGAAGCATAGAATCCGAGGGTAGCACGGCGGAGTGGGGCGGCCAATCCTGGCCGCAGCCGGCTTTATCCGGCCTGGACAGACCGGGAGGCCTGCCCACCTATCTGCGCATCAACTTCCAAGCCAGCATCACCCAGGCGGCCATGAAGGCCACGCCGCCGATCGGCGTAATGGCGCCCAGCATGCGCGTGCCGGTGACGGCCAGCAGGTAAAGACTGCCGCAGAAAATCAGGATGCCGGCCAGCAGCAACCAACAGATGGTGTCGGCGCCCGATTCGGAAAAAGTGCCGGTCTTGGGAAGCACTGAGACCATCAGCATGCCCAGCGCGTGCAGGAAGTGATACAGCACGGCGGTCTTGTAAATGTCCATCATCTCGGGGTTCAGGCGGCTTCTCAAGCCGTGAGCTCCGAAGGCGCCCAGCCCCACCGCCAGGGCCAGGAAGATGGCGGCGATTGCGCTCCAGTTCATCGGTCGGGTCCTCGTTTCCTTCTGTCAGTGCGTCATCGAATAGAGAATGTAGTTCACGCCGAGGCGGATTCCCAGGTCGGAAAAGTGGACGGGATACGCGGGGTTGTCGGCGTGCTCCCAGGAATCGCCCAGATCCATGTTGAAGCACATGGCCACCATGATGCGGCCGCGGTCGTCGTAGATCGCGCGCCAGTGGGGCTGCTTGCCGTCCTTCTCCCAGACCTGGCCGGTTTCGATGTACTGCGCGCCGGGCACCTGGTAGCGCTCCTCCAGATCGTACAGCGTGTGGAAGATGGGGTTGCTCGATTCTATCTCGACGATCGGCCGGTCGGGAAAGACTTTGTGCATGCTGGTTTCGAAGAAGGACCATTCGACGGTGCCGTGGAAATCGTCGCACATGAAGAAGCCGCCGCGCAGCAGAAACTCGCGCATGGTGGCGGCCTGGGAATCGGTCAGGTCCCAATGGCCGACTTCGACGCCGTAGAGCCAGGGGCGGTTGAAGACGTCGCCATCGTCCAGGTCGGTGGGCTCTTCGGCGGTGCGCGCGTGGATGCGGGTGAGGCGGCGGATGGCGGCCGAGAGATGGCGGTCGGAGCGCGGATAGTCCATGGTCCAGTTGGAGCCGCCCTCCTTCCAGTTTCCGGAGAACTCCACGCCGCCGTTCCGCGGCGCCACCGGCGGATACATCAGGCGGGCGAAGACCCACTCGGTAAGCTCATTGGGATCGGGTGGAACAGGGTAGTGGCTGTATTCCAGGCCGGGATATTCGCGGAAGGGCTTCTGCCACGCGTAGAGGACGGTGATGAGCGCCGAAGCGGCAAGAACCACGGTTCCGGCCCGGCGGAGGTGAAAAGGCACAAGCACAGCGGCTCATGTTCAGGATAGCATCGGCTCTGGGTACGAAGCAGTACAGGTGGGGCATGCTTTAGCTTGCCCAGACCCACAAAAAGGTGCGTGCCTGCCACTTTCAAGTCGCGCACCCGGCTATACCCTAACAAGGGTTATCGCAAAATAGGTTAACCTTTAGCAAATTTCATTCCGGGCGCGGATGTTCCTACGATGTATGGGTAAGGTATCGCCCAACTGCTGAGGAAATGAGGATTCCATGGATCTGATTGTCATGATACTTGCCGCAATGAGTGGAGCGCTGATCGGTTCTTCCACCGGAATTTTTTTGATGTACCGAAAACTGCGGCCGCTCAACGCGGTGGAGTTGGATGCTTTGCGGAGCAAAGTGCGCACCACGGAGTTCGATCTGAACGCGGCCATCGCCAACGGCGTCAAGTTGAAGAAGGAGGTTGCTGAGCAGGCTTCGAAGGTCAATGAGGAAGCGGTCGAAAAGCAGCGGCAACTGGATGCGGCGCTGGCTGCCAAAGACCTGGAATCCGCGCATCGCAGCGCGGCGGAGCAGAGAATCGCCGAATTGATCGCCGAAGCGGATGCGCGAAAGGCGCGCCAAGCGGAAGTCGAAGCCAAGGCCAAGGATCTGGAGGCGAAAGCCGCCGGCCTGGAAGCGAAGGGCGCGGAAAGCCCCAGCCCGGCCAGCGAGGAACAGCATCGCCAGTTGGCCGCGTTCCAGGCGCAAGTGGAAACCGGCGGACGGCAGATTCAGGAATTGACGGAGCAGGTGACGCGCCTCGCGGCGGAAGCGGCGGAGTTGAAGCAACGCTCGGACGAAGCGGAGAAGGCGCGAACGGCGCTCGAAGCGGACCTGAAGCAACGCTCGGACGAAGCGGAGAAGGTGCGGACGACGCTCGAAGCGGACCTGACCAGCGAGCGGCAGCGGTTGCACGTCCTCACGGAGCAGGTGTCGGAGCTGCAGAGCGAACGGTCGGCCCAGGATGTCCGGATGCAGGAAGAACGGGAGAGCGCGGCGAAGGGTATGGAACTGCTGGTGATGGCGCAGCAGAACCTCTCGCGCGCGATTCAAGCGGCGGCGACCGAGGCGCCCGCTGCCAACGGCAGCAACGGGCACAGCGAGCCCGCGCCGGCGGAAGTGAAGGAGCTGGAAGCAGCCGCGGCGCGGTAAGACGGCCGGAAGAAGATCGGAGTATCGTATGAAGTACGAATGCATACTCGCCGGGATTTTCTTCTTCTGACGGGTTCGTCGCTGGCGGCGCACGCGGGCGAAGGAGCCATCGACCGCAAAGCGCTGGTCTCCAGGCACAATCCGTATCAGACTCAACTGGACTCTCGATCGCCGCTGTCCGTGGGCAACGGCGAGTTCGCGTTTACGGCGGACATCACCGGGCTGCAATCCGTTCCCCAACCCTATGAGAGTGTCCTGCCGCTGTGCACGCAATCGCAGTGGGGATGGCACAGCGCGCCGATGCCGGAGGGCCTGGCGAGCACCGAACTGCGGCTCGAGAGCTTCGACACCTATGGCCGGCCGGTGGGCTACGCCACCACCAGCAAGGGACAGGAGCCGCTCTTCAATTGGCTGCGGGAGAATCCTCACCGGCTGAACCTGGCACGGATCGGGCTGCTGTGCGACGGCCGGCCGATCGACCTCGCGGAGGTGAGCGGCATTGCGCAGCGGCTCGACCTGTGGAGCGGCGCCATCGACAGCCGGTTTCAACTGCGCGGGCAGCCGGTGCGGGTTCGCACGTGCTGCCATCCCGAGAGGGATGCGGTGGCCGCGGTGGTGGAATCGCCGCTGGTGAATTCGGGAGCGCTCGCGATCGCGGTGGAGTTTCCCTACGGCTCGTCGAAGATGAACGCTTCCGACTGGACGAGCGAGGCGAAGCACCAGACCAAGTTTACGGCTGACGGCGCGCGCGGTCTGACGGCTGATCGGAGGCTGGATGCGGACGGCTACTGGGTGAGGCTCCACTGGACCGGCGACGCGGAGGCGGCCGGCGACGGGGCTCACCGGGCGGTGCTGCGGGGCAGGCAACTGGAATTCACATGCGAGTTCGCCGCCGTGAAATCGTCAGCCGGCGCAGTGACGGCGGCGGAGACGTTCGCCCTCGGCGCAAAGCATTGGGAGCGGTTCTGGAGCGGCGGCGGAGCGATGGATTTCGCGGGCAGCCCGGACCCGCGCGCGGCGGAACTCGAGCGGCGCGTAGTGCTTTCCCAATACCTCACGGCCATCCAATGCGCGGGCTCGCTGCCGCCGCAGGAGACCGGCCTCGCGTGCAATAGCTGGTTCGGCAAATTCCATCTGGAGATGCACTGGTGGCACGCGGCGCACTTCGCCCTGTGGGGCAGGGCGCCCCTGCTGGAACGCAGCCTGGCGTGGTACGGGCGGATTCTGCCGGTGGCGCGCGAGAAGGCCCGGAAGCAAGGCTACCCGGGCGCGCGCTGGCCGAAGATGACGTCGCCCAGCGGGCGCGACAGCCCGTCCAACGTCGGGGAACTGCTCATCTGGCAGCAGCCGCACGCGATCGCGATGGCGGAGCTGTGCTACCGCGCGCATCCCAACCGCGAGACGCTGGAGCGGTATCGCGACGTGGTGATGGAGAGCGCGGAGTTCATGGCCGGTTACGCGGTGTTGCGAAGCGGCCGGTACGTGTTGGGGCCTCCGGTGATTCCGGCGCAGGAAAACCACGACGCGCGCACCACCTGGAACCCGGCCTTCGAGCTGCAGTATTGGCGTGAGGCGCTGGGCACGGCGCAAGAGTGGCGGACGCGGCTGGGGCTCGCGCGCGAGAGCAAATGGGATGATGTGCGGAAGAGGCTTTCGGCGCTTCCGGTGAAGGACGGGGTGTACCTGTCGGACGAAAATTGCCCGGCCACGTTCACGGAGAAAAACCGGGACCATCCGTCGATGCTAATGGCGCTGGGCTTCCTGCAAGGAGACGGCGTGGACCGCGATACCATGCGGCGCACGCTCGATCGGGTGATGAAGGAGTGGCAGTGGCCGGACACCTGGGGCTGGGATTTTCCCATGGTGGCGATGACGGCGGCGCGGCTGGGAGACCCGGATACGGCGCTGCGCGCGCTGTTCATGGATTCGCCGAAGAATGAGTGGCTACCCAACGGACACAACCGGCAGCGCGCGAATCTGCCGGTTTACCTGCCGGGGAACGGAGCCTTGCTGGCCGCGATGGCGGTGATGGCGGCGCAGAAAGCGTTTCCGGCGACGTGGAAAGTGCGGTGGGAAGGGCTGCGGGCGCCGGCCTAGCAGCAATACTGTTCAGTTGAGTGGGACAGGCCATCGCCTTTCGTGGCCTGTCGTGCGTTGCTTAAACACGCTGCTTGATAGGGTCGAAAAATTGCCGGCCGAGTGGGGCGGCCAATTCTGGCCGCAGCCGGCTTCAGCCGGCNNTTTTCATGAAATTTCGCGGGCCAGTCTGAGGGCCGCTTCACGGCCGATTCCGGACTCCGCACGGCTTATGCCCGGGCTGCTGTCTTGCGGCTCCAGGTTTACCGGCCTTGGCGCCGGTCCCAGGCCAGGTGCAAGCGCTCGCGGCCGTCGGTGGCGTCGAGCGTGATGCTGTTGATGTTCTGGCGATCGTCTACCGAGAGGAACATGGGGCCGTGGAGCCGGCCGTCTTCGGTCACCACATCGGCCTTCAGGCGCCCGGCTTCGCGCGCGATCACGGTTCCGCTAAAGACCACAGGGCGCGGACCCTCGCCGCGGAAGGAGACGAGGATCTTGCCGCCGCGATCGATATCGATGGTGGCATCCTGCAGGCGGCGCGGACCGTTGCCATTGATGCGGACTTCACCCATGCCGCGGCCGCGGAAGTTGAGCGCATTGTTCCAGACGAAGCCGTCTCCGCGCCGGCCAGGTTCGTCCTGCCGAGCGGGTTCGTCGCGTCGCATCTCGCCGCCGGGGCCCATCTCCCAGCTCAAGCGGAAATGATAGCGGCCGAAACCGCTCGAAGAATCCCGAATCTGCACATTGGCCGCGAAATCGTTGCGCCGCGAGGGCGGCTCGGCGAGGCGGATCTCATTGCGGCTTTCGACCACCTGGAAATTGAAACCACGGGCCTCGTGGTCGGGCAGCGGGACATTGCACTCGGAGCCGTCGTCGCGGGCGTCCTGTCCGGAAATCGTGTGGACCACAACCATGTCGCCGCGCACGGCGACATCCACCTGGCCATCCACCTGAAGGCGGATATCGCATTGCCCCTTGCCCAGGGGTATTTCGTTGCGGGTCATGTGACGGGCCCGAAAGCGCGTGTCAGCGCACGCGGGAATCACTGCCATGGCGGCGAGAAGTATCACCCAATATCTCATATGCCCAGGATACACCGGCCGTGCGATCCGTACTGTACGTTCCGCCCCTGTTAAACTGGTTAGAGCACGCCTGTTATGACCACAACCTCAGAGCGTCAAGAGGCGCTCGCCTGGCGCTCACGCGAGGATATAGCGGCTTCTAATTCTGCCGCGCCCCGAACATTGACATCAGGTGATGCTGCGCGAGTTTCTCTTTCCGAATCCGCCGCCATATCGTGAACACCTCATCCGCGCGATCAAGGCTGCGGGCCACGTCAGTATGGAACCAAATCTTGGCGACGTTGTAGTCCGCCTCGTTCCGATCCTTTTGCAGTTCGGTGAACTTAGCGATAAGACTCTTGATGTCGGCTTCAATTGGCGTCGGACTGTGCTTATTGCCAATCTCCAATACCGCGCCGCTCATTCTGCGGTGCTCGAACATCCGGCCGAGTCGCGCTCGCTGGTCGGGTATGCGCCAGTTGGCGACGAAGTCCGCTACCAGGAGGTGGAACGCCGCATAGTACGCCGTGGATACGGCACGCCGGAGACTCGATTGCTTCGGGTGTTTTCCACCCCGTTTCGCAAGGTGGTGTGCATCCCTGAACAGGTCATCGGCATACGCCATCTCCTACGCCCATGCCTCTTCCCGCGACGCGGCCTGCTCGGATTCGCTTCTGAAGTTGTGGTATGGAAACACGCCAAGGGCGTTGAAATCCAAGTGCTCGGCGAGGCGCCATTCCACATTGTTCGCCACCTGGCGCAAGCGACTCCTTGCCGCATCGTCCGACAGAACGACGCGGAAGAATATGGCCCACTGGCCGCTCCAGTCCTCGCCCATGTCGTACCGGATACGCACAACATCGGGCCTAAGCGCAGCCTCGACCTCCCGCACTTCCGCCCTGATCTTCTCTTGCTGGGTGACGGCTACGGGCATCAGCATACGGAACTCTCCACCATGAGGATAACGCACATCATTGCACGCTGAAATATCACCCAATATCGCATATCTCCAGGATACACCGGCCGTGCGCGTGCCGGTGTGCGCGTTCCGCCCCTGTTAAACTGGTTAGAGCACGCCTGTTATGACTACACCCTCAGAGCGTCAAGAGGCGCTCGGCGACATCCTGGCTGAACGTGTCCTCGTCCTCGACGGGGCCATGGGGACCATGCTGCAACAGCGCAACCTCACGGCCGCGGATTTCGGCGGGGCAGCGCTCGAAGGGTGCAATGAGAGTCTGAACCGCACGCGGCCGGACGTGGTGCGTGAGATCCACCGCGTGTATCTCGAGGCGGGATCGGACGCCATCGAAACCAATACCTTCAATTGCGACCGCATTTCACTGGGCGACTATGGGTTGTCGAACGACGTGTACGAGCTGAACGTGACCGCGGCGCGGCTGGCGCGGGAAGCGGCGGAGGAGTTCTCGACCAGCGCCAAGCCGCGGTTCGTGGTGGGGTCGATGGGGCCGACGACGAAATCCATTACGGTGGTCGGCGGGGTGACCTTCGCGCAACTGGTGGAAGTCTATTATGAGCGCGCCAAGGGCCTGCTCGACGGCGGCGCCGACATCCTCGTAGCGGAAACCTGCAACGATACGCGCGCGGTGAAGGCCGCGCTGGTGGCAATTGAGCGCCTGCGCCGGGAATTGGGCCGGCCGATTCCCACCATGGTCTCCGCGACCATCGAAACACTGGGCACCATGCTGGCGGGGCAGACGGCCGATGCGTTCTGTGCTTCCGTGCTGCATGCCGATCTGCTTTCCATCGGGCTCAACTGCGGCACCGGGCCGGAGTTTATGACGGACCACCTGCGCACCATCAGCGAGATGGCGCCGGTGCGCGTTTCGTGTTATCCGAACGCGGGACTGCCCAACGAGGAGGGCAAGTACCTGGAGACGCCCACCTCCATCGCGGCGCAACTGGAACGCTTCCTGGAGAACGGGTGGCTGAACATCGTGGGCGGATGCTGCGGCTCGACCGACGCGCACATTCGCGCCATCGCCCAGATGGCTGAAGGCAAACGGCCGCGCGCGATTCCGGGCCGTTCGCACCGCGCTTATTATTCCGGCATCGACCTGGTGGAAGCCGAAGAGAGCGCCCGGCCGCTGATTGTGGGCGAACGCACCAACGTGATCGGCTCGCGGTTGTTCAAGAGCCTGGTGGCGGAAGATAAATGGGAAGAGGCCAGTGAGATCGCGCGACGGCAGGTGAAGAATGGCGCGCACATTGTGGACGTCTGTTTGCAATCGGCCGACCGCGACGAGATGGCCGATATCGAGCCTTTCTACGACCGGTTGATCCGCAAGATCAAAGCGCCGATCATGATCGACACCACCGATCCGCAGTCGATCGAGCGGGCGCTCGAGTGGTGCCAGGGGAAGAGCATCGTCAACTCCATCAACCTGGAGGACGGCGAAGAGAAATTCGAGCGCGTCTGCCCGCTTGCCAAGCGCTATGGCGCGGCGCTGGTGGTGGGCTCCATCGACGAAGACAAGCTGCAGGCGCAGGCCTTCACGCGTGAGCGCAAGCTGGCGGTGGCGGAGCGCTCGTACCAACTGCTGACGGAAAAATATGGCATCCCGGCCGAGGACCTGATCTTCGACCCGCTGGTTTTCCCGTGCGCCACCGGCGACGTCAACTATATCGGTGCCGCCGTGGAAACCATCGAAGGCATCCGGCTGATCAAGGAAAAGCTGGCGTACTCGAAGACTGTGCTGGGCATTTCCAACATCTCCTTCGGGCTGCCGGCGGCCGCGCGCGAGGTGGTGAACTCGGTCTTCCTGTATTACTGCACCAAGGCGGGGCTGGACCTGGCGATTGTCAATGCCGAAAAGCTGGAGCGCTTCGCTTCCATTCCCGACCACGAGCGCCGGCTTGCGGAGAGCCTGCTGTTCAACTGGCCCGCGGTGGATGCCGCCGACGAATCTCTGCGCACCGCGCCGGAGGACTGGCGGGAGCAGACCGCCGCCCAAAAAGCCGCCCTCAACCAGTGGCACATTGCCGCCATCGCCGAGCACTTCCGCAAGACCGGCGCGCGCGTAAAGCAGCGGGCGGAAGATCTGCCGCTCGACCAGCGCCTCTCCAACTACATCATCGAGGGCACCAAGGACGGCTTGATCCCCGATTTGGAAAAGAAGCGCGCCGAGGGCGCCGCGCCGCTCGACATCATCAACGGGCCGCTGATGGCCGGCATGTCGGAAGTGGGCCGGCTGTTCAACAACAATGAGCTGATTGTGGCGGAAGTGCTGCAATCGGCCGAAGCCATGAAGGCGGCCGTGAGCCACCTGGAACAGTTCATGGTGAAGGAAGATACGGCGGCGCGCGGCAAGGTGATCCTGGCCACGGTCAAGGGCGACGTTCACGATATCGGCAAGAACCTGGTAGAGATCATCCTTTCGAACAACGGATACACGGTGGTGAACCTGGGCATCAAGGTGCCGCCGGAGATGCTGATCCGCGCCTGCCAGGAACACAAACCGGACGCCATCGGGCTCTCCGGGTTGCTGGTCAAAAGCACGCAGCAGATGGTGATCACCGCAACGGACCTGAAGATGGCGGGCATCACGGCGCCGTTGCTGGTGGGGGGTGCGGCGCTTTCCGAAAAGTTCACGCGCGGCAAAATTGCTCCGGCCTATGGCGAAGCGGTGTGTTATGCCAAAGACGCCATGACCGGTCTGAGCCTGATGAACCGCATCATGGATCCGGCTTCGCGCGCCGCAGTGCTCCAAGCGCACAAGCCGGTGGCGGATGTGGCGGCTGAGGCGCCGGTGGAAAGAGCTGCGCCGCCGCCGGGCACGCGGCGCAGCTCGAAAGTGCGCACGGATATTCCCATTCCCGCGGCGCCCTATCTGGAGCGCAAGCTGCGCGACGTCCCTCACCTGGCGGAGGTCTGGAGTTACATCAACCCGTACATGCTCTTTGGCCGCCATCTCGGCTACAAAGGGAATTTCGAGAAGGCGCTGGCGGAGCATGAGCCCAAAGCGATGGAACTCTTCCACAACATGGAAGAGGTCAAGAAGGCCGCCTTCCAGTTCATGAAGGTGAAGGCAGTGTGGCAGTTTTTCGAAGCCGAGCGCGCGGGCAACAGTATCCATCTGTTTGCGCCCGCCGGCTCGCGGCCCATCCACACTTTTCTTTTCGGGCGGCAGCCGCGCGAAGACGGGTTGTGCCTGAGCGATTACATCCTGGAAGCGGAGGAAGGCCGCCGCGATCACCTCGCGCTGTTTGTGGTGACGGCGGGCGAATGCGTGCGGGAGCGGTCGGAAGAGTGGAAAAAGGCCGGCGAGTTTTTCAAGGCACACGCCATACAAGCGCTGGCCATCGAAACGGCGGAGGGAACCGCGGAGTGGCTGCACCGGCGCATCCGCGAGGATTGGGGCTTTCCGGACCCGCCCACGCTCACCATGCACGACCGGTTCACCTCGAAATACCGCGGCAAGCGCTACAGCTTCGGCTATCCGGCGTGTCCCAACCTGGACGATCAGCAGGGGCTCTTCCAACTGTTGCGGCCGGAAGAGGCCGGCGTACGGCTCACCGAGGGCATGATGATGGAGCCCGAAGCCAGCGTCAGCGCGCTGGTTTTCCACCATCCCGATTGCGCCTACTTCACCGCCGCGGAAACTGAATAGCCAAAGTATTTACGCCAACGCAGTTTCTTCGATCGCTCCGTTTAGTTTCCCCGTGGCGCACGCACTCGTGCGTGCCGCGTCGACACTCGTGTCGACGCCAGCGCGCCGATGTGATGCGGCCGGCTACTGAATCGTAATGTTCACCGGCGGGCTGGAGACGCCGTTCACCGTCAATACCAGCGGTTGAACGCCGGGCGGAACCGACGCGGGAACCGTGAAGTTTACCTGCAACGCTCCGATGAGGCCGGAGGAGTTGCCGGCGTAAAGTACGAACGCGGGGACTCCGCCCACGGTCACAGAGAGCGGCAGCACCGGTTTGGGCAGATTGGAGAGCGACGTGCCCGAAAACGGCGTCCAGCCGCTCTTGAGCGCGGGCGTGACGTCTCCGGTTCCGGTGGCGTAGAGCGTGGTGGTGCCACCCTGTTTCACCGCCGGGATGGGAACGAGGTTCCCCGATCCATCGGCGAAAATGCCGGGAGCGGCCGGTGCGATCTGGAATTGGAAGCCGGCGACCTGGCCGTTGTTGCGAATGCCCAGGACCGCCGGGCCGGTGCCGGCTTCAAACGGAATCTGGATGTTGATCTGGGTCGGGGAGATGTAGACCAGGGGCGCTGCCAGTCCGTTGACGGTTGCCGAAACACCCGAGCTGGTAAAGGGCAGCGGATTGCCGGAGGACGTCTGCGTGGTACCGGCGAGGTTCTTGCCAAAGATGGCCAGAAGCATCCCTGCGCTGCCGGTAGTCTGATAGGTCGCGGCATTGCCGATGCTGGTGATCGCCGCGCCGGAAGCAGCGCCGCCCAGCACGAACATCACCGGCACATCGACGTATTGCGGCACGGCGTTGGGTGATTGCAACACGATGCTGGCTTTATAAGCGCCCGGTTCGAACCCCGCGCCGGAAGCGGTCAGAGTAACCTGCGCCGATCCGGTGCCGGAGAGCTGCGACAGCGTCAACCAGGAAGTAGTGCGGTTGGCCGGGAAGACCGTGGCCGTCCAGGGCTGCGTCTTGTCGGTGAGGTTGACGGCCAGCGTGGCCTGCGCGGTCTGGCCGCCGACCGCCGGGGCCAGGGTGACGCTGGCAGGGCTGGTCGAGACCTTGCCGGGAGTTGCCGGCGGGCCGGCGAAGGAGACGGTCACTTGCTGGTTGAGTCCGTCGAGGCTGATCTGGACTGAAGTGGAGGCGGGGGGCGTGATCCCGGTGAAACAGAGCGTGCCCTGTAACCCTGCCCAGGCATCCAGGCGCGTACTGCCGAAGACCGAGGCAAGCGAAGTGTTGATGCTGCCTGCGTACAGGCTGCTCAACAGGTTCAGGTAACCGCCCAGGTCATCGAGGTTGAGCTGGACGGACCATTGGCAGGAAGGATCGGCGGAAGTGTTCTGAGCGACCACCAGAGGCGTGGCCGATAAATTGAAATCCTCGCCGGGCGGAACCGGGAAATAGTTGACGGATACCTGGCGCGACCAGGTTTGTCCGGCGGTGTCCAGGCCGGTGAAGCCGAAAGTGCGAATCACCGGCGGGGTAAGATTGCGGAAAACCACGTTAGCGTGGACGGTGCTGCTCGGAGGGATGGCGGGCGAAGGAAAATACTGGGAGAGCGGCTGCGCGATGCCATCGATGGTGAAACCGGTGAGGATGGCGGCGACCCCTGCCACTTCGCTGAGCGAGAGCGTGGTCTGCCAGCTCAAGCCTTGCGGATCCCCTGCAGACGGCCAGACCGTGCTGGGCGCCGAAGGCACGATGGCGGCGGCGCCGGAGGGGACTACGATCTGAAGGGTCTTGGTTGTGCCTCCGCTGCTGAAAGCCGCGTCGCCGGAGTAAGCCGCCACCAGGCTGAGAGTGCCCGTGCCCAACAGATACGCCGGGAAGGTGAGGTCGGCCACCTGCTGGCCGCCGCGGGAGGTGAGTGTCACGGTGCCCAGCGCGATTCCGCCAGCGCTGAAAGCGACGGTGCCAGTGGGTGTTCCGCTGCCGGCGGCGGGCGCGACTCCGGCGGTCATGGCAACGGTGTCGTTCACGGTTGCCTTGGCGGTGTTCACCGTCAGGGTTACGGCCACGCCCTGCGTCTTGGTATTCCACTGGGTGACGAAGTTCATGGCGTCGACCGAGCCGAGCCCGCTGGCCATGTCATAGGCCGCCGCGGCGGCGTAGCCGAACGAGCCGGTCAGGCAGTCCGGACTGCCCTGTGCGCACCGGACGATGTTGTCGCCGGCAGTGACGTCGTGAAACGCCGTCGGCGCGCTCTGTGCCAGGCGGTAGAGTTGCGGGTTGATATTGCCGAGGCCGGGTTGCTTCTGAAGCCCGTTGGTAACCAGATACTGATTGAGAAGAGCGACGATGCCCGCCATGGATGGCGCGGAGGCGGATGTCCCGTAGACCGCGACATTGGAACCGGAGTAAGTGACCATATAGGCGTCGTGGCCGGCCGCGCTGAGCGAAACATCCGGCACATGGCGCGCGTTGTCGGCGGGAACGCCCGGCCCGTTCTGCCACGTGGGCTTGGAATAGAAGAGGCTGGCGCCGCCGCCGCCGGAGAACAGGCCGCTGCCGCCGGACTCATTCCAGGCGGCTTCCGGAATGTAAGAGAGCGCCGAGCCCAGATTCGGCGAGTTACTGGACGCCCAATAAGTGCCGCCGCCTTCCACGAACTGCGTGCCGCCGACGCCGGTAATTTCGGGCAGGACGGCGGGAAAATCGACCGAGCGGCCGAGGTTGGCGACCGGCAGATATCCTTGCGCGTCGCAGCCGCCGGCGCCGGAATCGCCCGAAGCGCTGAGGATCGTGATCCCCTGGGCGTTGCCCTGCTGCGCGATGGCACGCCAGTAATCGGGGCGCCAGCCGACCTCGCAGCTTCCGTAACTGACGCTGATGATGGGGGCGACATTCAGGCTGACGGCGACGGTGATGGCGGTAAGCGCATCCGACCCGTAGACGTAATTGATAGTCGCCTTGGGAGCGATGGCGCCGGCCCATTCGAGATCCAGGTTACCCTCGAGTTGCGCGCCGTTGTAACCGGGATCGGAGCCAAACAGAATCATCTTCGGGTCGTTGGCGGGTAAGTTATAACGGGTACGGAAAGTGCGAATATCGCTGATCTGCACGTCGGATTCGCCAACGATTGCGATGCTCTGGCCGGTGCCATCGATTCCCGACTGATAGAGCGCCGCGATGTCGTAGATCGTGCCGTAGTCCTCGGGCACCAGGTAGTGGCTGGTACCGGAGTTGTAGTCGGGCGGGACGAGTTGGGCGAACGACTTGAGACGGAAATCGTTGAGGCCGAGGAATCCGCCGGCTACCTCGGCCAGGGCCTCGGGCACGGAGGGCTCGGTGGTGTTGGCGAAATGGGTTTCGCCGCCCGCCTCGAAACGGTGGATGGGTGTGTGCAGCGCGCGTGAGACCTGCCTGGCTGTGCCGCTGAAGGCGATCCAGTTGCGGCCGCGGCCAGTTTCGTTCACGGTGAAACCTTCGGACGACAGCCAGGCGACAATCTTGGAATGATCCGAGGAACTGAGGCCGAAGCGCGCGCCGAACTGTTCGGGAGTCAGCCATTGATGAAACCGGGGCGAGGAAGGATTCTGCTGGTCGGCGAGTAATTGGTCGAGTTCGGCCTGCTCCGCCGCCGAGGGCTTGATGAGGAGCAGCATATAATCCATGCGCATGCCCGGGTCGACCGCGCCGCGGTCGAACTGGGGTTGAGCGGAGCGGTGAAGGTTCCCTGGGACCGCCCTGATTTGGCCGGCATCCACCGGACCCACTACGCGGTCCCGCACGGCTGCGGCGGAGGGGCCCGCGAAGCCGGCGATAAGGACGAAAGTGACGAAGATTTTACATGTATTGCTGCGCGCCACGGTAAAGTTCCTTTCGGTAAAGAGTATTTCAGAGATGCTGGTCCAAAACAAGAGTATGGGGCGGCCGGAACCGAGCCGCCACCGGAACCGAGCCGCGACCGTAAGGGAGCGGAGGCCCGGATTACGCGAACTGACCTTCCGAACAGATAGTTTCCGGGTTTTGATTGATGTGTTAACATGCAATAGGGCCAAGCCGTGCGCGGCCGAAGCTCGTCCTTTCCTTTAAGTGAACCAACATTACTAAATGAATTTACGCTCTCTGTTCAGTTTATTTTCGTCCGATCTTGCCATCGACCTCGGCACAGCCAATACCTTGGTGTTTGCCAAAGGCAAGGGGATTGTCGTCAACGAACCGTCCATCGTCGCCATCAATAAGAACACCGGCGAAGTGGAAGCCGTCGGCAAGGAAGCCAAGGAAATGCTCGGCCGCACGCCCGGCAACATCGTGGCCATCAAGCCGATGAAGGACGGCGTCATCGCCGATTTCAAAGTCACCGAGCGCATGCTGAATTACTTCATTCACAAAGCGCACGGGCGCAAGATGCTGGTGCACCCGCGCATTGTGATTGGGGTTCCGAGCGAGATTACGCAGGTGGAAAAGCGCGCGGTGATGGATTCGGCCTATCGCGCCAAGGCCAGCGAAGTGCACCTGGTGGAACAGGCCATGGTGGCGGCCATCGGCGCGGGGCTGCCCATTACGGAGCCTTCCGGCAACATGGTGGTGGATATCGGCGGGGGCACCACCGACGTGGCGGTGATCTCGCTTTCCGGAATCGTCTATTCGCGCTCGGTGCGCGTAGCCGGCAACGAAATGGATGAGGCCATCACCCAGTATCTGAAGCGCAAGTATAACCTGCTGATCGGCGAACGCTCGGCGGAGGCCATCAAGATAGAGATCGGCTCGGCGTATCCGCTCGACAAGCCGATCACCGCGGAAATCAAGGGCCGCAACCTGATCGAGGGCGTCCCCCGCACCATCACCGTGGACGACAGCGAAATCCGCGAGGCGCTCTCGGAGTGCGTGGCCACCATNNTGAGCGCCGATATCAGCGATCGCGGCATCGTGCTGACCGGCGGCGGGGCCTTGTTGAAGAACCTGGACAAGCGCATCCGCGAAGAGACCGGGCTGCCGGTTTCCATCGCCGACGATCCGCTGGCATCCGTGGTGCTGGGCACCGGCCGCATGCTGAGCGATTTCCGGCTGCTGCGCAAGATTTCGATAGACTGATAAGGGGTACTGAAAAACGGATGAGCCACCGATGAACGCAGATAAACGCAGATGCACATCTCAAGAGTTATCTGCGTTCATCGGCGGCTCAACTGGTTTTTTTCAGCGGATCGTCTAGCGTCGGAAGGTGGCCCTGCCGATGGAATCCTTTCTCAACCGGTACCGGAACATCACCGTTTTGCTGCTGACCATTCTGGCGCAACTGGTGTTGCTTTCGCTGCAGGTGAAAAACGACCAGAATGTTGGGTTCATCCGCGCGTGGACGGTGACCGCGGTTTCGCCGCTGGCCAAGCTGATGGACGCGCTGCGGGGCGGGAGCATCGGTTTCGTGCGCGACTATATCCGGCTGCACGATGCCGACGCCGAGAATCGCCGGTTGCAGCAGGAAGTGGACCGGCAGAAGGTGGAAATCGTTTTCCTGAAGAACCAGCTCAACACCGCGGATCGTGCCGGGGCGCTGCAGTTGTTCCAGGCCAAGATTCCTTCCAAAACGCTTCCCGCCAGCGTCTTCATGATGGGCCTCGGAACCAACTCGATGGTCTTTGTGGACCGCGGTTCGGTCAACGGCGTGATGCGCGGGATGGGCGTCCTGACGCCCGATGGGATCCTGGGCAAAGTGACCGCGGCCTATCTGACCTCGTCGCAGGTGCTGCTGGTCACCGATCCGGAGTTCGCGGCGGGCGTGGTTTCGGCGAAGAACCACGCGCGCGGCACGCTCAAGGGATACGACGGGCACCTTTGCAGGGTGGACTACGTGGCGTTCGAAGATAAAGTGGAGCCGGGCGACTGGTTCTACACCTCGGGCGATGACCGGATGTTTCCCAGCGGCTTTCCGGTAGGCGTGGTGAAATCCGTGCAGCCGGGGCAGCCGTTCAAAGAAATCATGCTGGAGCCGAGCGGCATGGCGCGCGGGCTGGAGGATGTGCTGATCGTGCTGGATGCCGTGCATCAGGAGATTCCCGACACGCCGCCCGGGAGCCAGCCGGTATACGTTGCACCGCCGCCGCCCACCACGGGCGACGCTGAGATCGCGACACCTGCGGCGCAGGGCGCGGCGGCCGGCACGGAAGCCGACCGGTTGAAGGCCGCCTACAAAGCCTCCGGGGACGCGCAGGGGCATAATTTCGGAGAGGATGCGCCGCACTCCAAGCCGCCGGACTTCACCAAAGTGCCTGGCGCGGGCACGGGGCCCGCGGCCAAAGCGCCCGCGCCTGCCAATCCCGCGCCCGCCACCAAGAACACGGCGCCGGAGCAAAAACGGCCCGGAGGCGGCAAGTGAATTATTCGGGCGAACGGATTCTGCTCAGCAGCCAGCGGGAGAGCCGGATTTCGCGTTTTCGCTTTTGGGTCATGCTGGTGGTCCCTCTGGCCGCCCTGCTGTTCCAGATTTACGTTCCGCTGTTCTTCCGCTTCCTGAGTTTCCTGGACCTGCCGCTGCTGGTGGTGATTTATCTGGCAGTGATGCGGCGGAATCCGGTGAGCGGGCTCCTAATGGGAGCGGCGGTAGGGCTGGCACAGGATTCGCTCTCCAAAAACCCGCTGGGGATGTACGGGATTGTGAACACGCTGGTGGGCTATTTCGCGGCGTCGATCGGGATGAAGCTGGACGTCGACAACCTGACCATGCGTCTCTTGCTGGCGTACTTCTTCTACATCCTTCACCAGTTCCTTTACTGGATTATGGAACGGGCGTTGCTGCGCCACTTGCCGCCGTTCGACTGGCAGCACTGGCTGGTTCTGGGAATCCTGAATGCGCTGGTGGGCGCCGCCCTGTTTCATTTCCTCGACAAGCTCCGAGTGACCGCGTAGAGTGCGTAGAGTGAGGTTTTCGAGAAATCAGAAGCGGGAGATCTCACCGCAGAGTCGCAGAGACGCTGAGAAAGGCAACCAGTAAAAGGCGAACCAAAGGGACTTGGAGAAGAGGCAACGGTAATGAGATCCCCGCTGCGACCAATTCAGTTCAGCTCGTGGTTCTCAATTCTTCTTCTTCTTCGCGTCTCAGCGTCTCTGCGGTGAACTCTTCCTCTCTGTCCCAAGCAAAAATCGCCTTTTTCCCCATCCTGCTAGAATGAATCGGGAGCGCTTTTCCAGCGCGTTGTTGTGACCCTTCCGCCAACCGATCCAAATTCCGGGCATCCCTCATCCGAGCAGCCGTACCTGCACGACGATACGCGCTTTGCGGCGCCCAAGATCGCCATCTTCCAATACGCCACGGTAGTTCTGTTTATGGTTCTGATTTCGGGATTTTGGAGACTCCAAGTGCAGAACCCGGATTACTACAAGGAGCGGGCGGAACAGAACCGCATCCGGTCGATGCCCATTCTGGCGCCGCGCGGCCGCATTCTGGACCGCGACGGCCGCGTCATTGTGGATAATCATGCGTCGTTCACGCTGATCCTGACACGCGAGAACCTGAAGGAAGAACATCTGAAACCGATTGCCGAGGGCCTCGACCTCGACCTGGGCGACTTGCAGGAGATTGTTCGGCGCTACCGCACCAGGCCCAAGTACGAGTTCATCCGGTTGAAGGCTGAGATGACGCCGGCCGATCTGGCCTTCGTGGATTCGCACCGCGATTTTTTCCCCGAGCTCGAAATCACCGAAGCGCAGCATCGCATGTATCCGCAGAACGGCATGATGGCGCATGTGCTGGGCTACACCGGCGGCATCAGTCCGTCCGAACTCGACACTGCGGAATTCGCCAGGTACAAGCCGGGCGACGTCATCGGCAAGTTCGGCGTGGAACGGCAATATAACGATACGCTGATGGGCATCGACGGGCAGCGCCAGGTGGAATTGGACGTCTATGGCCGGCCCCCCCACGCGACCGCTGGGGAAGCGCATGTCGATGTCACGCTGAAGCCCTCGGTCCCCGGCAAGGATCTGCAACTCACCATCGACCTGGACTTGCAGGCGGTGGCGGAGCTGGCTATGGATGGCAGGAACGGCGCCGTGGTGGCGCTGGATCCGCGAACCGGCGAAGTGCTGGCCATGGTAAGCCGGCCCACTTTCGATCCCAACAAGTTCTCCGCCCACATCAGCGCCAGGGATTTGAAGGCATTGAACGAAAACCCCGATAAGCCGTTCTTCAACCGCGCGATTCAGGCGGCCCAGGCGCCCGGTTCCACCTTCAAGCCGATCATGGCGATGGCGGCTTTGGAAACCGGCACGATCGACGAGAATTTTACCGTGCACTGCCCGGGCGGAGCGAACTTCTATGGGCGCTTCTACCATTGCCACTTGAAGAGCGGTCACGGAGCGGTGGCTTTGCATAAGGGCATAGTGCAATCGTGCGATACGTTTTTCTACACCGTCGGCAACAAGATGGGAATCGACGACATCGCGCAATACGCCGACATGGTGGGTTACGGTCACGCCACGGGAATCGATCTGCCGCACGAAGCGCAAGGCGTAGTGCCGTCGCCGGAGTGGGCCATCCACACGCAAGGCCGCAAGTGGTACGCGGGGGACACCATTTCGGTGTCCATCGGGCAGGGCGCTCTCACCGTGACGCCGCTTCAGATGGCGCGCGGGATCGCAGGCCTCGCCATGGGAGGCGTGTGGCACCGGCCGCGCGTGGTGAAGGAGCTGCCGGACAAGCCCACCGAGTGGCCGCTCAATCCGCAGTTCGTGAAGGACGTGGTGGACGGCATGTACGGAGTGGTGAACGAAGGCGGCACGGGCGGCCGGGCCTGGCTGCCGAATATCGAAGTCTGTGGCAAGACCGGAACCGCGCAGGTGGCCTCGGCGGAATACGTCAAGGCTGCGGGCGGCGGACACGAACTGAAAGACAACGCCTGGTTCGTGGGCTTCGCGCCGCGGCAGTCGCCGGAGATTCTGGTGGTGGCGCTGTTCGAACATGGCGCCGAAGGCCCGCTGGCGGCGCCCATCGTGCGTGACGTGTTGACGGCCTACTTTGATAAGAAGATACGGATCGAGACTTTGCGGCAGGCGGCAGCGGCGGTAGCGGCCGGCGAAGCGGCCGTGCGCACGCTCGGCCTGCCCGGCCCAATCCGAGCCGCGACCGTAAGGGAGCGATTTTAATATGGTTCGGCATTTATCGGCTCGCGATATCGATTGGACGCTCCTCGTAATCGCGCTGCTGATCTGCGCGGTGGGAGTTCTGCAGATTTATAGTGTCACGCGCGGCTCGGACTCACACAGCGCCTGGTGGAAGCAGATCCTCTATGTGTTGGGCGGCCTGGTGCTGATGTGGCTGGTTTTACCGTCGGATTACCACGCCATGCTGCACCACGTGCCGCTGATGTACATGGTTTCGGTAGGGGCGCTGCTGGGAACCTACCTTGTGGGCGAAGCTGCGTTCGGCTCCACGCGGTGGATACCGCTGGGTTTCGGTCTTCACTTACAGGTATCGGAATTCGTAAAGCTCGTGATAATCTTGATGGTAGCCCGCTACTTGACGGATTTACGTACGGATGAGCTGGAGTTTCGGGAGATGCTGAAACTGGCGGGCCTTGTGCTGATTCCCGCCGCCCTGGTTTTGAAGCAACCGGACATAGGTACGGCGCTCACCTATTTTGGGATTCTCACGGTGGGTGTGTTTCTGGCGGGATTGCATTGGAAGTTCGTCCTCGTAATTGTGGCGGGGGCGGCGCTGATGGTTCCGATAGGGCTGCATTTCCTGAAGGATTATCAGAAAGCGCGGCTGGAAAGTTTCTTGGATCCGGAGCTGGACCCGCAGGGCGCTGGATACCAGGTGATCCAGTCGCAGACGGCCATCGGTTCTGGAGGTATGTTTGGCAAGGGAGTGACCAAGGGAACCCAGGCGCAGTTACACTTCCTGCCGGTGCCGTCCAAGGATTTTATCTTTGCGGCCTTTGCCGAAGAGCATGGATTTGTCGGTGTAGTATTGATGTTGGCGTTGTACTTCGTGATGATCATGCGCATTGTTCAGAATGCGCAGACGGCGCCTGAGCGAGCCGGGATGTATATCTGTATGGGGGTGGCCGCCTTGCTGCTCTCGCACATCCTGATCAATGTCGGGGTGGTGGCCGGGTTGATGCCGGTGACCGGCATTCCGCTGCCATTCATGAGCGCCGGCGGTTCGAGTATCTGGACGAGTTTCTTGGCACTGGGGCTGGTCAACAACGTCCGCCTCAGAAGATTTGTGAATTAGAAATTTATGGGGAGCCTGTAGGAGACCCTGGGGACGGTGGCGCGCAAGCGCTTCCCAAGGAAGAGAAGCAGAGAAGTGGTTCCCGGCCAGGCGGTGTATGAGGCACGCTGCTCCACGCCCGGCTCGAGTGAGCTTGTAAGACCTTCCGATCCGTTCCGGCGCTCCATGCTCCGCAGGGAGGCTTTGGATGTCGAAGGAGTTGGTGATTTCCGCGAACCGCCACGAAACACGTGTAGCGGTGATCGAAGAGGACCAGGTAGTTGAAGTTTACTACCAGCGGGAGAATGAATACTCGCTGGCGGGCAGTATCCACAAAGGCAGAGTGACGCGCGTATTGCCGGGCATGCAATCGGCTTTCGTCGATATCGGCCTGGATCGCGACGCATTCCTGTACGTCTCGGACTTTTTCGAAGACAACGACGAGTACGACAAGATCGTCACCAGCGTGGAGGAAAAAGTCCTCAAGCTGGATAAGACGCCCGGCGCGATGCCGGCCCCCGATCGAGTGGCGCCATCCGACGCGGTGGAAGGCGCCCCGCCGGATGGCGTGCCGGTTTCCACCGTCGCACCCGTGGCGCCGATCACGGTTCCGGTGCAGGAGCCGCGCCGCGACGATCGCGACGATCGAGACAATCGCGGTCGCCGGGGACGGCGTCGCCGCGGCGGCCGAGGCCGCTGCGGTCTGCCGGATTCCAAATTCTATTCGCCGGGCCAAAGAGGACCGCAGGAAGGCGCCCCGCCGGTTGTGATCCCGGAAGCTCTGCCGCAAGCCGGCGTCGAACTGGAGCCGGAACCGGAACTGCAAGCCGCCGCGCCGTCGCGCACGGAACCCGACGACCTCTTCGTGTTGCCGGGCGAATCGCTGGCCAAGTACACCGGTCCGGGCAGCGAACCGGAAGAGCGCGTCAGCCATCGCCATTTCGAGGCGCCCAGCGCCGAGGATGCCGGCCCCGAGGCCAGCCTGGTGGAGCAGAACCTGGCCGAGGTTCGCGGACGCATCCGGGAGATTGAAGCGCGCGCCAAGACCGCGCTGGAGTCTTACCGGTCCGAGCCGTCGCCGGTTGTCGAAGCGCCGCCGGCCGAAGACCGAGCCGCGACCGTAAGGGAGCGGAGTTCCCTGCCCACTGGCGAACCCTGTGCCGCGGAAGCTCCGGCCGAAGACCGATCCGCGACCGTGATTGAGCAAAGTTCCCTGCCCACTGGCGAACCCTGTGCCGATGAAGCTCCGGCCGAAGACCGGGCCGCGACCGTGATTGAGCGAAGTTCCCTACCCACTAGCGAACCCGGGGCCCCGGAAGCTCCGGCCGAAGAATCTCGCACACCGGAAGGCGAATCCGAGCTCGAAGCCATCACCGAAGAGTCCCAGGCCGCCCAAGCCATTGTTGAAGAGGAAGGTCCCGAGCCGGCCCGCATCCCCACCAGCCTGACGGCTGCGTTGCGTGAGCAGGGGCCGCGCTATCAGCACCGGGTTTCCCGCCGCACGCGGCGCAAGGGCCATGACGGACGCGAAGGCCGTGAAGCACGCGGAGCAGTTGACGATGCCACCCGGCCGCAGGAGCCCCGTCCGGTCGAACGGACCGCTCCCGCCCAGCGGGCCGCGGCCGAACCGCGCGCCGAGAAAAGCGCCGTGCCTTCCATCAGCGACCTGCTGAAGGAAGGGCAGGAGATCATTGTCCAGATCGCCAAGGAGCCACTGGGCACCAAGGGCGCGCGCATCACCTCGCACATCGCGCTGCCCGGCCGCTTCCTGGTCTACATGCCCACCGTCGATCACATCGGCGTATCGCGGAAGATTCCGAGCGACGACGAACGCCTCCGCCTCAAGCGCATTCTGCAGAACAATCGCACCGGCATTCCGGGCGGATATATCGTCCGCACGGCGGGCGACGGCCGCACCGAAGAAGAACTGCGCGCCGACATGATGTTCCTCTACAACCTCTGGTTGGACATGCGCCAGAAGGCCGAGCGGCGGCCCGCTCCGATGCTGGTGCATCACGACCTCAACGTGGTGGAGCGCATTTTGCGCGACCAGTTGACCTCATCGTTCAAGAGCATCTGGGTGGACAACGAAGAAGTCTACGAAAGCGTGCTGCGCTTCGTGCAGCGGTTCCAGCCGGCTATGGTAGGCCGCGTCAGGCTCTACACCCGCCCCACCCCGATCTTCGACGAGTTCAACATCACTTCCGAACTGGAGAAGGCCCTGCGGCCCAAAGTGTGGATGAAATCCGGCGGCTACATTGTCATCAACCAGACCGAGGCGCTAGTGGCCATCGACGTCAATACCGGCAAGTACGTCGGCAAGTCCAACCGCCTGGAAGACACCATCGTCAAGACCAATACCGACGCCATCAAGGAAATCGTGCGGCAGATCCGGCTGCGCGACCTGGGAGGCATCATCATCGTCGACTTCATCGACATGGACGAGCGCAAGAACCGGCAAAAGGTGATGCAGGCGCTCGAAGAGGCCATGCGCGCGGACCGGGCTCCCAACAAGATTCTCCAGTTCAACGACTTTGGCCTCGTGGCCATCACCCGCAAACGCGTCAAACAGAGCCTGGAGCGCACCTTGTGCACGCCGTGCCCGATTTGCGAAGGCGCGGGATACGTCAAGAGCCCGCAGACCGTGGTGGGCGAGATCCTGATTGAAGCCAACAAGATCGCTCGCGCCGTGGAGGGCAAGGATGTGATGTTGCGCGTCAACCCCGAAGTCGCCAAGCTTCTGAAATCGAATCAGAACAGTTATCTGCAGGAACTCGAAGAGATCCTCGGACGAACCGTGATCGTCAAGAGCGATAACCAGCTCCACCCGGAAAAATTCGACCTGGCATAATCCAGGAACCCCAATTTAGCTGCCGATGAACGCGGATCAACGCGGATAAGTTCTTTTGTTTATAATCTGCGTTCATCGGCGGCTAACTGATCTATTTTGCGAAGCTCACGCGCAATCCCGTCGATAGCAGCACGTCATTGCGAAGCCGCCCCGGCAACGGGTCGCTAACAAACCGATCGCTGAAGGTCAGGTGCCATCCCAGCCACTTCTTGATCGCGGTGACCCCGGTGATATCGAAATTCATGCGGTATTGTCCGGTGTTGCTGAGGTTCGGGTACATGCGGAACGACTGCGTGACGCTGGTCGCTCCGGAGGCCTTCCAGAGCAGGTCGTCGCCGAAATTCACTTCCGCCGAACCGCGCTTCAGAGTGGTGAAACTTTCGTGTTCGTAGTCCCCGCCGGCTTGAAAACTGAGAGCGGTCTTTTCCTTCTTGATGGCGTTCCAGCCCAGGCCGCCGCCAAATACGGCGCGCAAGTCCAGGCTCTGAAAACGGTCGTGCTCGTATTCATTGAGCGTCGCCGCGAAGAAGTGCGGCGTCAGGTCGCGGTTGTAGGCCCAGCCGCCGCGCACCGCGCTCGCAATCGTGCTCGAGACCCCGTTCGCCAGCGCCGTGCCATAGATCTCGTTGAAGTGCAGACTGATCTTGTCGTGCTTTGTGACGCGCGCGGCGGCGAAATCGTTGGTCAGGGTCTCTGCGCGCGCGTTGCCGCGGGCCAGCGCGAGCCCCAGATCGAAGTTGCCGGCCCACAACTCGCCGAGCCCTGGATGTTGCAGCTTCTCCCACTTCTTTTGTTCGGCCTCGTCGCGAATCGCGGAGATGCCGACCAGCGGCGCGGATTTCGCGGCCACTTCCAGGTTGTCGCCATTGGTCGAGATCTTACCCTTCACCGGCTCGCCGCCGGGCAGTACCACCACCAGATCCCCATCCGATTTCAGGCTCTTCACTGCCGCCCAGGGAATCGACACTTCACCCAGCAGTTCGCTCTTGAGCGTGAGCTTGGCGCCGTCTTTCTGGATGACCCTGCCGGTGAGCGTGTCGCCGTTTTTCAGCACTACCTGGTCGGCCAAGAGCGCCCCCGCGGCGCACAGGAATAGCGAAAGAGTTCGAAAGAGCATGATTCAGTTCCTCTGTAGCAGGTTGACACCCGCGGGATCACTTGGTCAAGAGCTTGAATGCGTGCGTCCATTGGTTCTGGCGGAACCCCGGGATGCACCACAGCATGCACAGCGGCTCCAGCGCGCGCGAGGCAATCAGGCTGCCGCAATCGAAGGGCTCCCAGCCAAAGCTGCGGATGACGCCTTCCACCTGCCGCTTGGCGGCCGCGTGGTTGCCGCAAAGGAACATGGTGGGCGGCCCCTGCTCGTATTTCGGATGAATCATGCGCGCCGCGCCCACGCTGTTGAAGGCCTTGACCACGTGCGCTTCGGGCGCAGCGGCCTGGACGCGTTCGCCCAGCGATTCGTTCCGCCCGGTCGTGAACATCAGCACTCCATCCACCGGCGGGGCCTCGGCGATCGGGTTGGTGGTATCGATCACGGTCTTGCCTGCCAGGTTGGCCGGCCGCGCCAGCGCGATGGCTTGTTCCGCCGCGCGGCCAAGCGTCGCCAGCACCACCAGTTCGCCGAATTGCGCTGTCTGTTCGAACGTGCCGGCCAGGGCGCCCGAATCCTGCCCCACCCACTGCCGCACTTCCGGTTTGGTGGGATCGCGCGAACCCATCATCACCGTGTGGCCCTGATCGCGGAAACCCGCGCCCAGCACTCGGCCCACGTTTCCCGAACCCAAGATTCCAATCTTCATCGTGTCCCCCCCTTGTGGAGCAGGCTTTCCAGCCTGCAAGCTTGTCAGCGCTTCAACTCGACGTTTGGTTGCCGCTCTGTTCTGTATTACACCCCTTCGAATTCTTCTCCCGCCGCGAAGATTTCGTTGCTCCTGTGGCGCACGCACTCGTGCGTGCCGCGTCGACACTCGTGTCGACGCTTGGCGTTATCTCACATTGGTTGCGGCGCTGCTGTTCTGTATTACACCTCTTTGAATTCTTCTCCCCCTGCGAAGATTTCGTCATTCTTGCGGAGCAGGCCGTCCGGAGGGCGCTTGTTTCTCTTCTTTGTTTTCTCCGCGCCTCAGCACCTCCCGTTGAATCCTCCGGTCGTTTGGTTGAGGCTCCGCTGCTTTGTGGGGCAGCCAATCCTGGCTGCCGCCGCCTTTCAGGCGGCGCTCTTGAGTCGCGTAGAGATTCTCACCCTGCCAAATGAGTCTCCCCAGCTAACTAATTCGGGCGCCAAACTGTCCCCCGGCCCCTCCAATTTGAGATACTAACCCTCGCAGGAGGGCTCCATGAAGCGAAGACATTTCCTGGCGCTGGCCACCGCGGCGCCCGTCGTGAACGCGCAGCAGCAACGGACTCCACGGCCGCCTGCCGCCGGCGCGGCCGAGCAAGGCGACGGCGAAACTGCTCCACCGCCCGCCAACCAGACCATGAAGCAGTTGGTGCGCGGCACCGACTACGCCGCCACGTCCATGATGCCGCAGTCCACGCTCACCGCCGAGCACATGCTGCGCGCGGGCGGCAACGCGTTCGACGCCGTCGTGGCGGGGCAAGCCGTTCTCGGCCTGGCGCAACCGGCCATGAATGGTGTGGGTAGTGATGCAACACTGCTGGTCTACGACGCCAAAGCACAGAAGGTCTTCTCGATCAATGCCGAGGGCACCGCGCCCAAGCTGGCGACCATCGAATGGTACAAGGCCAACCAGGGCGGCAAAATTCCTGTCAACGATTCGCTGCTGGCGGGCACCGTCCCCGGCGCAGTGGACGCCTGGTATCTCCTGCTCTCGCGGTGGGGCACTAAAACTTTCGCCGAGGTGCTGCAACCGGCCATCGACCTCGCCGAGCGCGGAGTTCCCATCGGCCAGGCATTCAACGCTCGCACCTTCACCAGATACTTTTCGAAGTACCCCACCACCGCGCACACCTATGGCCCTCCCGATGGCCAGCGCTGGAAAGACGGCGAAGTCTGGAAGAATCCCGACCTGGCCCGCACGCTGCGCCGCCTGGTGGAAGCCGAGAAGGAGGCCGCGCCGAAAGGCCGGCAATCCGCGCTGAAAGCCGCGCGCGACCGGTTCTATAAAGGCGACATCGCCCGCGAGATGGCCAAGTTTTCGGAAGAGAATGGCGGCCTGTTCCGCTACGAGGATTTCGCGGAATACACGGCCAAGCTGGAAGAGGCGGTCTCGACCACCTATCGCGGCTACACCGTTTATAAGAATGCGTCATCCAGCCAGGGCCCCGCGGAGCTCTTCGCCCTGAACATTCTGGAAGGCTACGACCTGAAAAAGATGGGCCTCAATTCGCCCGACTTCATCCACACTTGCGTGGAAGCCATAAAGCTGGCGATGGCCGATCGCGATCGCTACCTCGGCGACATGGACTTCATCAAGATTCCCTACCAGGGCCTGCTCTCGAAGGAGTACGCCGCCGAGCGCCGCAAGCTCATCGACCCCGCCAAGGCATCGGGCGATTTCCGGCCCGGCAACCCGGCGCCCTACGATCCGCATTGGACGCCGGTGGACTATCCGCGCGACGTCGATATGCGCGGCAATGCCGACCACACCGGCGATACCAGTTACATCGCCGTGTCCGATCGCGATCACAATATGATCTCGTTCACGCCCAGCCTGCACAGCGCGTTCGGCACCAAGGTGGTGATCGGCAATCTCGGTTTCATCTTCAACTGCCGCGGCGATTATTACTCGCTGGTGCCGGGCCACGCCAACGCACTCGCGCCCGGCAAGCGGCCGCGCAGCACGCTGCAAGGCACGCTGGTGATGAAAGACGGCAAGCCTTTCATGGTGACCGGCAGCCCCGGCGCCGACGACCAGTGCATGCGCACCATCCAGACGCTCATCAACATCGTGGATTTCGGGATGGACATGCAGCGCGCCATCGAAGCGCCGCGCTGGGCCACGCGCAGTTTTCCGGCCTCGCCATTTCCGCACACCATGTATCCCAACGACCTGTCGCTCGAAAACCGCATCTCCGAAGACGTGCGCGCCGAACTGCAAAAGCGCGGCCACAAGGTGGCGATGCACGGCGCCTGGTCGATGAACGATAGCGCGGGCATCCTGATCGATTGGGCGACCAACACGGTGACGGCCGGCGCCGATCCGCGGACGAGCGCAGTGGCGCTGGCCTGGTAATGCGGTTAGCCGCTCTACTATTCGCCGCGACGGCCGCGTTTGCGCAGACTGTGGCGTGGTCGCCGGCACATGGGTCGATCAGCGGAACGGTCACCGACGCGGGAACCAAAGCGCCTCTCGCCGGACGCACCGTCTCCGTCCAGCTCGCCGCCCCGGACGGCGGTGGCTTCAGCCCCATGCCGAGCCCTGGCGGTGCCTCCCGTGCGACGGGGTTCACAGCCCAAACAGACGTCCTCGGTCACTACACGATCAGCGATCTTGCGCAGGCGAATTACACCGTGTCCGTCAGCGGGTACGATATCCTGCCCGCGCGCGCCACCGTCAGCTTGAGCGGCGGTGAGGCCCATACCGGCGTCGATTTCGCCGTTGTGATCTCAGCCCGCCTTTCCGGCGCCGTCATGGATCATGCCAAGTACCCCATGATCCGCGTCCCCGTGCTCCTGCTTGAGAAGTTCTACCAGAACGGCAAGCCGGCGTATCGACAAGTCTCCCGCACCACCACCGATAGCCAGGGCAACTACCAGCTCAATCGAGCCGTCAAGCCCGGAGGCGTCTACGCTCTCCTCGCCGACCCGGTGCTCCGCGGAATGCCCGCCACATCCGACGCCCCGGAGGATTCTGAGAAGCGCGATCCCGTTCTCGCGCCGGCTTACTACATGAAGTCCGGTTTTATCGAGGGCGCTGTCACCGTCTCGCCGCGCCCCGGCCAGGAAATCGAAGGTCTCGATATCGAGATGGAACGCGTGAAGTCCTACTGCGTGGCGGGAGTCACGCTGGCCGAGGGTAAGCCCACGCCGCTGTATTTCGAAATCGCGCCTCCCGCCATAGCCCCCGATCCTGTGGGCCCGGGCGTGTTGCGGTTCTCCCCGCCGTCCTCCATGACTGGCTCAGAGGGTCAGTTCCGCGCGTGTGGGCTCCCTCCCGGCGAGTACCGGTTTACCGCCGCCTCGGCCAACCGGCCCGTCGCGCCGTCGCAACACCAGTTATTCGGCGCGCTGCCGGTCAGCGTCACCGACCACGACCTGGTGAAACTCCAGATCGATGCGCTCCCCGACTTCCCCGTTTCCGGCGAAGTGGTATGGGATGGCGACGGACCCGCGAAACAAGCGAGCGCGCAGATCCAGGTTTCTCTCGTGCCGGCCGTTTCCGGTGCGGGCCGCGCATCCGCCACCGCCCCGCTGCCGGGCCGCTTCGTCGCCAACAACGTAAGGCCCGATGAATACCTCGTCCGCGCCTCCGCCCCCACTGGCTACTACATAAAAGAAATCACCTACGGCGGTCTCAGCGTCCTGCATCAGACGTTCCAGACCATCGCCGGCGCCACCCTGACCGTAGTCGTCGCCCGCGACGGCGGCGCCATCTCCGCCAGGCTCGCCGGGAAGGACGGTGACCCGGTAGCGTCCGCCACCGTGTGGTTTCTGCCGGCAACCGCCAGGACCCCCGCCGAACTGGAGACCGTCCTGACCTCCGCCACCACCGACGCCGCCGGCCTCTGCACTTCGGCCACGCTGCCGCCCGGCAAATACGCCGTGCTTGCCTCCCTCGACGCTCTCGACCTCACCGCCGCGAACATCGACAAACTCTGGAGCGCCCGTGCGAAAGGCGCCGAAGTGGAGCTGGGTCCGAACGGCTCCAAACAAGTCAGTCTGGAGCCAATCACGATCTTCTAACTGGCTCACTCCTCCCGCATCGCCTCCACCGGATTGATCCGCCCCGCGCGCCAGGCCGGCCCGGCGGCGGCCGCCAGCGTCGTTACGCCCACCGCAACCAACACTCCCGCGTAGGTGACCGCGTCCGTCGCTTGCAGACCGAAGAGCATGCCCGCCAGCACGCGCCCCAGCGCCATCGACCCGGCCATGCCAATCGCCAGTCCGATCGCCGCCAGCAGCCCCGCCTTGCGTAGGATCAGCCACATCACGCCGCCGGGCGTCGCGCCGAGCGCCAACCGCACGCCCATTTCGGCCGTGCGCTCCGCCGTGACCTGGGCCATCACACCGTAGACGCCGGCCATCGCCAGCAGCAGCGCCAGCGCCGCAAACACGCCCAGCAGCACGGTGCGGAAGTGCGGCGTGGCGACGGAATCGGCCAGCATGCTTTGCATGGTGGTGAACTTCGTGGCCGTCTCCGGCAGCATGGCCTGTACTTTTTGCCGCACCGCGCCGGCGATGGATGCGGGAGGCACGCTGGTGCGCACCACCACCTCAACCTCATTCCCATGATAGGGATGCTGCCGCAGCGGCATGTAGATTTCCGGCCCGGGCGGCGTGGCGGGCGTTTGCCGCACATCGCCCACGATGCCGACGATGGTCACCCAATTCGGGCTGTCGAGCCCGAGCTGGATTCTTTGGCCGATCGGGTCGTCGTGTGGGAAGACCTGCCGCACCAGCGCCGCGCTCACCACGCCGACGAAGGGCGATTCGTAAACGTCCTGCGTGGTGAAGTCGCGGCCGCGCTCGAGCGGCACGCCCATCGCACCGAAGTAGCCGGGACTGGAGAGGCTGAAGCCGGCCTGCGGCATGTCGCGGCTCTTGCCGAACACATGCCGCCCTTCCACCGCGAAGCTGCCGTTCGAGCCATACTGGCCCGTGGGCAGGCCCATCACAGCCGCGGCGGAAGTCACTCCGGGAATGCCGCGCACCTGGCCGAGCATCTCTTCGTACTGCCGGCCCACTTGCAGATACTCCGCCAGAGAATGCGCCGGAGCGTGCGCGTACATCACCAGCATTCCTTCCGTCCGGTAACCGAGCTGGACATTAGTAAGTGCAAGAAAGCTGCGGAACAGCAGTCCCGCGCCAATCGCCAGCACAAATGACAAAGCGATCTCCGCGACGATCAACCCGTGTCGCAGCCGGTGCGATCCGCGCCCCACCACGCCCCGCGATCCGCCCTGTTTGAGCGCTTCGGTGACCTCCAGGCGCGAAGCCTGCCACGCCGGCGCCAGGCCGAACACGACGCTCGAAACCAGCGAGGCCAGCACGGCGAACAGCAGCGCCGCGCGGTCCAGGCGCACTTCTCCCAGGCGCGGCAGATTGTCGGGCGCCGCCCGCAGCAACGCGGCGATACCGAACTGCGCCAGCGCCACTCCCAATACCGCGGCCGCCAACGCCAGCAGCAGGTTCTCCACCGTGAGCTGGCGGACCACGCGCCAGCGGCTCGCGCCCAGTGCGGCGCGCACGGCCATCTCCCGCGCGCGCGCCGGAGTCCGCGCCAGCAGCAGGTTCGCCACATTGGCGCACGCAATCAGCAGCACCAGCCCCACCGCTCCCAGCAGCAGGTAGAGCGTCGGGCGCAGTCCGCCCACCAGCCGTTCCTGCAGCGGGATGGCGGCGAATATTTTATCCCGGTTGCTGTCCGGGTAAGCCGCCTCCAGGCGCGCCGCGATGGTATCGAGCTGCGCTTGCGCGGTCTCCAGCGTCACATCGAGCCGCAACTTGGCGACCACGTAATAGTTATAAGCCGTCCGGTTGAGGTTCGCCGGTTTGTCCGGGCCAGCTAACCAGATCTCGGCCTTCTCGGGGAACTGGAAGCCCGCGGGAAGCACGCCGGCGATTTCATAGGCCTTGTTTTCCACGTGGACCATCTTGCCGAGCGCGCCCGCGGCGTCGCCGAAAGTTCGTTGCGCAAACGGCAGGCTGACCATGGCCGCGCGCTCCGCGTCGTCCTCCTCCAAAACGCGCCCGGCAACCGGAAGCACGCTGAACACGCGCACGAATCCGGGGTTGATCCAATACACGCCGGTGAACTCGCCGCGGCCGCCCACCTGGACGCCCACTTCGCCGCCAAAGTAGCTGCTGAAGGCCGAAAAGCCGCTGGCCTCTTCGGCCACGTCCACCAGGTCGCCGCCAGTCATCCGCGGCGTGAGGGTGCTGCGGTTCTTCCACCGCGTGGCGACGTTGACGATCTGCCCGGCATCGCGATACCGCAACGGCTGCAGCAGAACGCTGTTGACTACCGTGAAGATTGCCGTGGTGGCGCCGATCCCCATTGCCAACGCCGCCACAACCACAATCGTAAACGCTCGATTGCGGGCGAGCATGCGAACCGCGTGCCGCGCATCGTCGGCGATATCGGACAAAATGATTCTCAGCCAGCGTCCCATAGTTTAATTACTAGCACGTGCGGAAAAGGTTACCACGTTCATCGCAAAGCGGGGACTGCTACCAATTTCCGCCTTTGGAATTGGATAGCTGTGCCCGGTTTGCCCTTGCGAAAACCGCGCTGCCGTTGTGGTAGTATTCCGGCGATGATCTTCCGCCGTAAAGGCCTGCGTCTGGCGCCGTGGTACGCCACGCTGGCGCTGTTCTGGGCTTTTTCGGCCACCTTCGCTCTGGCATTTTTCGTCGCGGTATTCAAGATTCGACCTTTGCACTGGTCTGATCTCTGGGTGATCGCGCTCATCGGCGCCATGGCCTGGCCCCCGGCGCGATTCGCATGGTCACTCCGCTTGTGGATCCGCCGCACTCGAAGTTACTACTTGCGCGTCGGCGAGGATGGGGTGGAGTTTCATCTGCCCGGGGCAGGCGAGGTCCAACTTGCCTGGCGCGAGATCCAGGCCGTCACCTCTGAAAAACGCTGGGTAACTTGGAATGGCCCCTTCCCCTTCGCCTATCGGAATAACTTCTATACCATTGGGACCGCTCGCGGCCGGTTTACTTTCACATCCATGGATATTCCGCGGCCGGCGCGCGCCGCTCATGGGATCGCGGCCAAAGCGGGGACGAAAATCCAAAAGATCGCCGCAGCCAGATAAGACCGTGTCACGATTGAGGTCAAGTAGGTGAAGCGGGCTTATATGGGCCTCCCTGCCTGTCATTCTGAGCTGCCGCACGTGCTTTGCGGTCACCACGAACCCGGATATTCTTTTCGCCCCTGTAGCTTAATTAAGACCCATTTCCCCGACCGCCGCCCCCGGGAATTTGGAGCCCGTCTGAAAAGGTGCCGTCAGTTTCGCGGCGCGGAAGAGCCGGGGACGATGATGCGGCCGGGCCGCGAAATTGATTGAAACCGTTCGGTGAACTAAACCGGATTGCCTGAAAATACCGCAGTTCAGGCTGTCCCCCGACGCCCGGCTAACGAACGCCTTCTCAAAGAAGCTCGAAAACCACGTTGCCTCTATCGCCCTTCACTACATGCACTACAATTTCGTCAGAATTCATCAGACCCTTCGGGTGACTCCGGCGATGGCTGCGGGGGTGTCCAACCGCCTCTGGTCATTAGAAGATATTGTGCGATTGCTGGATTAGAGTTCCGAGATCCTCTCCAACGGTCTTTAAGTTGCCGCGCCGTGCTTGTAAGTGCTAAGAGTGCCTTCTCAAATTCGACATCATCCTCGCCGACCATACTGAAGAGTAATTCGTGGCAAGCCTTGTCATACTTACACGCCACCTCTTGAATCTGATCAGTAACAAGACTCCATTCGGGAGATACTGTACCGTCGTTGCGCATTGAAACGAATTGCGAAATACCACCGCACCCAGGAACGTTATCCTTCACTTGGGAAAGGATGTACGCAGCAAGCGCTATTGTTCCTTCCTCGCTCATGTCATCGAAGGCGAATGGTCGAGCTAAGACGTTGGCCAACTCAAAGCCGATTCCGATTGCCTGGAATCTATCGAAACAACTGCTCATAGTATGTTCAGTGGTGACGAACATACTCGTATCTCTCCTAACGGAACTCCAAAATGAGATCAGAAGCGAGTATCCAATCGCATCGTCTTTGCCGTAGCTAGGATGGCTAAATACAACCCGCCTGTATTCTTGCTCAAGAACCTGCTCTAGACGTGCAAGGGTTTCGTCAGGTGGAACGCTTCGCAATTCTTGAGCGCATTTCTGAATAGCCGACAATGCAAATCTCACATTTCCGCACAAAGCAATACCCAACTTGCCGCCCGGACATTCGAGAAAACCTATCTTGGGGCCATACAGCTTAGTGGCCCCCCCTTCTTGTTGGGCGTCCGAACACAGCAGTACCCCATCCCGGTGCCAAAAACCAGCCGCGATAGTCATGCGTTTCTCCTTGGGTAGGGTACAAGGATACCGCTTTAGCGGTTGCGGGGCGAACGGGCGCACCGACCGACGGTACGGTAGCAGCGTGTCTGTCGTTGGCCGAATTGGGAAGGTTGGCGTCATGCTTGAGCGGTTGCCGTGTGCTACGATACGAAGCCGTTAAAGGAGCCTGCCGAAAATGGCTACAAGCGAAATCACCATACGTGGCAAGAAAGCCAAAAGAGGCGAAAGAATGACCAAGGGGAAGAAATGGAGGCTCGCCAGGGTGACTGGGCAAAATCTGGTCTTCGTCGGAACGCTGCTCGAAACCATCAACATGGGGTCCAGGCGCATCGCAATCTTCAGTGTTCCCAAATAGTCTGACCAGGCAGAAGCCTATATGGCTACGAAGAGACCCGCTGATCTGCGACGAAGAAAAGGCGCGCGGCAGTCCGCAAAGTTACCGACACCCAAAAGCCTACTGTGAAAAGGAAGAAGTAAACTGGTCGTTTGTCAATGGGCAAAATTTCAAGCTGACCCACTACCCATTTTTGCAATACTGTCAGGAACAAACGCTTTGCCGAAGGCGCCCCCGAAACTGCGGCTCAGGCTGACGGAACCGCTTCTGGCCGTTCACAAAAAAAATCAACTCGATTTCCCCTGCTTTCATCCACTTACAATTTCCAGTTTCAGACTCCATCCCCCTCGCCCGCTACCGTGGAGTCGTATGACACGTCCAGTCGCCACACCCAAACCGGCCGCCGCGCCGCCCGTCTCCGGTCGAAACCTCCGCCTCGACCTCCGTCCTTACCTCATCCACGGTGAAGACCCCGCGGAACTAGAGGCCCTTACCCAGGCTTACCTCGACCAGTATCACCCCCTCGGCGCTACCGAGGAATGGTTGCTCCGCACCATGCTCCTCGCCCAATGGAACAAACAACGTTGGGGCCGCCTGGAAACCCAACTCCTCGATTCCGCTCCCGATCTGCTGGCCCTGCTCCGCGACCCGGCCTCCAACGCCCTCCTCATACAGGTCCAGCGCCGCCTCGTCTCCGAAGACAGCCGGCATTTCCGGTCTCTGGCCGAACTCCGCCGCCTCCAAAAAGAGCGCACCGCCGCCGAACCGCCCGCGCAACAAAAAGAAAAAGCGCCAGTTACGGAAAATTGGGTTCGTTCCGTCAAACCGCCTGATGCCCCCGCCGCGTTCCCGCCGAGTCCCTTCCAAAGTGGGGCCGGCGCTTCCGCCGGCCAAGCCCAGGCAGCCCCCAACCTCTCAGCCGGCCGCACCGCGCGGGCCTCCTAGCTTAGTCCGTCACTCCGGAAGTTCGCTAGCGTATCCAAAACCGCTTGCTAACGGTGTACTTGGTGCGTCACTTCAGAAGTTCACTAACGTATTCCGGCAGAAGGAGCGAGGACACATCGCCAAAATCGCGGGCAGGCGTAAGAAAAGCGGGCTAAACTCAAGTCTCGGAGGTGGCGAGCATGACGCAAGGCAGCAAGACCCCGTCCTCTGTGGACGGCCCGCAGTTCGAGCGCCGCATCGCTCACGATTACTTTGTCCGCTTCCACATGACCGTGATCCTCGCCGCGGTGATCTCCTCCGGAGTTCTGGCCAGCAAGTGTCTGATGGAACTCGGGGTCTCTCTTCGCTTCCGTTACCCGATTGCGGTACTGGCCTCCTACTGCGTTTTCCTGTTGCTGATTCGGGTGTGGATCTGGTACGTGACGGTCCATAGCCTGGCGGGCTTCCAACTCGCCAATCTCAATTTCGGCGGGGGCGGCGGCCAGGGCGGCTCTTTCGGTTTCGGCGGGGGCGGAAGCGGCTCCGGCGGCGGCTTTCCCGGGTTCGGCGGAGGTGACTCCGGGGGCGGAGGCGCCAGCAGTTCCTGGGAAGCCGAAGATGGCGCCGCTCTTGCCTCCCATTCATCTTCCGCGTCATCCGGCTCGCATTGGTGGCCCGATCTCGATCTCGGCGGCGGCGGCGGCGACGACGATGGCTGGCTGGTGATCGTACTGTTGATCGCGCTGGTCTCCTGCATCCTCGGAGGCGGCGTGTATCTGGTTTATGCCGCGCCACACATTCTCCCGGAAGCCGCCTGCCAGGTGGTTCTGGCCGGTTCCTTGACGCGGGTTTCGAAGGAAGAGCATCACAACTGGATGGCCGGTGTGATCTGGTCCACCTGGATTCCGTTCGTGATCGTGCTGTTGATGGCCGGCGCCCTCGGATGGGAGGCGCACCGCTACTGCCCGGTGGCGCCCAGGCTGATCGATCTGCTCAACTGCCCGGCCAAGTGAATCGGGGACTTAGATTCTCTGCCGGCGATTCCTGAACAAGGCTATTTCGACAATTCCTCGGTCCGGCCGTGTGAAGACTCCGCCGCGGTTGCACTTCTGACTTCTGACTCCTGACTCCTGACTTCCAAATCCCGCAGGGATTTCAAGGGCGAAGCCCTTGCTTACTCTTTCCAGAACAATTCGGCGTCGGAACGGCGGACGTAATTGGCGTCCAGGGCCGCGGGATCGGAGGGCACGGCGGCGAAGGCCAGACGGGCGATGGCGGCGGCCAGAGAGCGGGGCGCGATGGTGACGTGGGCGGGCTCGAAGGTTGTGCCGGCCAGCATGGACTGGAGGGCAAGGGAATCCTGCGAGATAAATTCAACCTCGCCAGCGGGCAAATTCGACAGCCACGCCGGAAACTTCGCGACCACTTCCGGAGAGACGATGCGCGCGCCGGCGTCATAAACGGCGCCATAGATTTCACCGCGGCGGGCATCCAGCACCACGGCGCGGAGCGGGGCGGATCCGAAACTGGCCAGCGCCCGCAGGTTCGAGACCGCCACGGCGGGCTTGCCGAGGGCCTCGGCCAATCCCTTGACGCACGCGAGACCAATGCGCACGCCGGTGAAGGAGCCCGGGCCGGACGCAGCGGCGAAACGATCGATATCGGCAACCGTGAGCCCGTGTTTCCGGAGGAGCGCGGCCAGGTGCTGGTAGAGCACGTGGGCAAAGCCGGTTGGGGCGTGCAGCGGCAGCTCCTCGATCAGCTCGGCGCCGCGCGCCAGGGCCAGGCTGCCGAATTCGTGGGTGGTATCAACCGCCAGAATGCAGGGCTTCACTTGACCAGCCCGCAACCGGTATCCACCTCGTAGACTTTGCCGTTGGCGTTCATGCCATAGAGGCGGAGGTGCATGATGGCGGGAAACTCCGTGGCGAGATCGGGCGGCAGGCGGAAGGAGCCGTTCTGGCTGGTCGAGAGCACGCGGTAGCCTTGGCCGTCAGCCGCCACATCGCCGATCCAGAGCCAGCGCATCAGGCGGGTGGCGCGGCTTTCGCGCGTGAGCTTGGCGGAGTAGGAGACGGGCGCGGCGAGCGGAAGATCGCCGGAAGGCTGCTCGATGGCGAAGGGCACCTTGGCGGTGTTGGCCTCGATCTCCTGCAGCGCGATCGGCGCGAAATTCCCGTCGTGGTCTTCGCGCGACTCCAGCTTGTAGGACTTGTTCATGCCCTCCAGGCGGGAGAGACGCACGACGCGCAGGATCCAGTCGTGCGAGCGGTCGGGCGGTTCGGCAGTGAAGTGATCGCCCGACCATTTCTTGCGGACGGTCTCGCCATTGGCGGGATTAATCCAGAGAATATCGTAGCTGTGGCGCTCGACGATCAACTCGATTGGGCCGGGCTTTTCGATGTAGACGAGGTAATCGGAATCTTCGAGCGCTAGCGCGCGGCCGTTATCTATCTCGAAGAAGGGCTCGAGCTCCCAGTGGCGCGTGGAGGAAAGAATATCGAACCAGACGCTCATGGCCTTGGCGCCGGGCGAATCGAGGTACTGGGCGCCTGAGCCGGTGTTGGTGTAAGTGACGTACTGGCCGTCCATGGTGGCGTTCCACAGGCGATGGCGGAAGGTGGCGGCATCGACATCACCCGGGCCGGACTTCCCCGCCCCGCTGTCTTCGCGGCCGAAATTCAGATTGACGAAGGGAACCGGATAGAGCTGGTGTTCGACGGCGCCGAGGTTGTCGTCGGAGGTGCCATAAGAGACGAAGTCCATCCAGTGGTCGTCGAGCAGCGGCGCGGAAGTGAGCAGCGCGCCGGCGGTGCGGGGATGCTGGTAAGGGTCGGCCTGCTTGAGTGAGGCGCCGACTTCATTGAGCAGGGCGCGGCCGTCGGGATCGCCTTCGAATTGTTCGGCGGCCTGCCAGGTGACGTTGAAGGCGGCGTAACGTCCGGCAACATAGCGGACGAAGCGGCGGCGGCGGTCGGGCGAGGGAAGGGCCTTGAGCAGATCGGCGGGCCGGCGCCAGAGAACCAGGTCGGCGATAATGCCCTTCTGGTTCAGGTAGCGGATGCGCTGGTCGAGCGCCTGGAAGAAGGCGGTATTGGGGACGTCGGGGCCCTGAAACAGGGAAGGATCGGAGCCGGAGCCGGCCAGCGAGACGCGCAGGTGGGTGAACTTTTGGGCGGCGCGCGCATCAACCACGGCGCGGCAGGCGGCGTCATCCATGAAGGCGAAGTTCGGTTCGCTCACGCCCATCCAGAGATGGCCCTGGTCGAGCCCGTTGGCTTTTTCGGTATAGGCCCAATGGTGCAACGCGGCGGGGTGAATGAAGCCGCGGGAATCCGACGGCGCGGTGGAGAAGCTGCCCCGCTGCTGGTTCCAGGTGGCGATGTTACTGGTGACCAGGTAATCCCAGTTGCCCACCTCGGTCGGCGAGAAGCGAACGACCAGGCGCTTCGAGCCGTCCCAATAGGCCGCGAGCGCGTAGGAGTGCTGGCGCGGCGAGCGGAACGTGACGGTGAGTTCGACGGTGGCGTAAGGATTAGGATGCGCAGCGGCATCCTCGGCGCTGAGTTCGAAAACCATCTCGCACGAGGAGTAAGAGGGCGTCGAGGCGCAGGGTGAAGCCGCGGCGGGCGCGGTCTGCGCACGGAGCGCCACCGACGCCAGCGCGAGAATTCCAAATGCCAGACGGAAGCCCATAAAATATTAGTGTAAACTCACAGAGCCTGGAGATGCTTTTGAAATTAGGAGTGGTGCTGTTTCAACTGGGAGGGCCGGATTCGCCGGAAAGCATCGAGCCCTTCCTTTACAACCTGTTTTGCGACCCGGACATCATCGACTTCCCGTTCGCGCGAATTGCGCGCCAGCCTCTGGCGAAGCTGATCTCGGTGACGCGGGCGCGGCACGTGGCGCACCACTACGCGGCCATCGGCGGGCGGAGCCCCATCCTGGAGCACACCAAACGCCAGGCCACGGCGCTCGAAGCGGTGCTGCGGGCGGAATGCGACGCGCGCGTGGTGGTGGCGATGCGCTACTGGCGGCCATTTACCGATGAGGCCATCCGGCTGCTGGAACCGCACGCTCCGGAACAGCTCGTGCTGCTGCCGCTCTATCCGCAGTACTCGCGCACCACCACGGGAAGCAGCCTGAACGAATGGCGGCGGAGGTTCCACACCAACGGTTGGAATCCGGTGGTGCACGCGATCGAGGAATTTCACCAGGACGAAGGCTATCTGGATGCGGTGGTGGAAGCGATCGGCACGGCGCTCGCGGGCGAAGACAGCCGCGAGTTCGATTTCGTATTCAGCGCGCACAGCGTGCCGCTGGCGGTGATCGACAAGGGCGATCCGTACCAGCGCCAGATCGAGCGGACGGTGGAACTGGTGTGGCAGCGCGGCGGATGGCAGGCGAGGCGGCACCTCTGTTACCAGAGCAAAGTGGGGGCGTCGAAGTGGCTGCGGCCGTCGATGCACGAGACGGTGGCGCGCCTCGGTGCGGAGAAGCGCAAACGGATGCTGGTGGTTCCGATTTCGTTCGTGTCGGACCACGTGGAGACGCTCCATGAAATCGACATCGAGCACCGCGAACAGGCGCGCGGGCTGGGGATCGAAGACTATCGGATGGCGGCGGGGTTGAACGATTCGCCGCGGTTCATCGCGGCGCTGGCGGGGCTGGTGCGCCGGGCGCTTACCCGGGCCGTGACCGGACCGGCGGGTTACTTCATGCCCGGCACGCCACCCGGAAGCGTGTAGCGGAAGTTGAGGTAGATGGTGTTGTCGTGGGTCTGCTTGCCGCCGGCGATACCCGCGGCCCAATACCAGGGGGCGCGCATGAGGTATTCGTATTGGCCCATGAAGTTGAGCGCGCCGTACCTGGCGTCTTTCCACAGCGTCTGGTTGAAGCCGAACGTGATTTCCTGCACGGAACGGTTCTGGCTGTTGGCGGCGCCGCGGTAGCCGTAGCCGATCAGGCTGGCGCCGTTCGAATCCAGGGCGACGTCGCGCCCGATATAGATGCCGCCGTAGTAGGCGTATATCAAGGTATTCTTATTTACGGCAGTTTCAAAGCCATCCACCGTACCGCCGGCGTGAAGCGGGCTGATGCTGCCATCGGCGCGCACCACGAAATCGGGCGCCTGGCCAAACAGATAGCGGCCGCCGCCATCGCTCCAGTAATTGTTGGTGACCAGTCGGAACTTGGGCAGGATTTCGAGATTGCCATTGAGTGAGCCGCCGCCGCCCGCTTTGGTGAAGTACTGGCCGGTGGTGGTGTTCCACAGTCTGAAGGTCCGCTCGATGCCGGCGATCTCGAAGTGGACGTGCGAGCTGGAGTCAAAGGCGATCTTGGCGATGATGTCGGGGTGCAGGTTGGGTGTGGTCTGCACGTTGGTCGAGTTGTCCACCTGGCTGCCGGCGAGGCCGCTGAGCGCGGAAGGAAGCGTGACCATGGGGCCGCCGCCGGAGCCGCCGATATATTGATCGGGGTTTTCGAGCGAGAGACCGACGGCGACCCGATCGCTCGGATGATAGAGGAAGCGAACGCCCGGCAGGCGCGTCCAAGTGAGTCCCGCCATGAAGTTCACGTCCATGACCTGGCTGTAGAAGAGGTCACGCGGCAGCGCGGAGAGACCGTGGCGATTGGGCGTCAACATGCTCCAGCTCTGGCCGGCCAGGATTTCCCACTCGCCCTTGCGGAGATCCACCCAGAACAGGCGGAGGCGCGGCACGAAACCGCCGTTGGAGACGCTGAGGTTGTTGGTTCCGCTGGCGCCGAGGAAGTCAAATTCGTTGAAAGCCAGGAAGTGAGTGCCCTTCCAGTCGCCATCGACTCGGAATCCGATGCGCGAGTTCTGCGGGCTGAAGCGCATTTCGGAGAGCTTGGCGGTGGCGGCGTTGTTGAACGGCACGCTGCCGAAATTGGAGCCGATGCTGCCGCCGGCGTCTTTATCGCGCCAGTAGGCAGTGGCATCCATGAAGCCGACAGGCATGATGGTGGTGTCGCCGATCTTGATTTGTAAAGGCGACGAGGCTTCCGCGGCGGCGGCTTGCGGAGCCGGCGGGGTGGTGACGCGGGAAGCGGCGCGGGCGGTGGGAACAGGCGGCAACATGGGAGTAATGGAAGAAGCGATCTCTCCCAATCCGGCCGCGCGGGGCGGCGCCGCGGCCGCAGCCGTGTTGGCGGCCATCTCGTTCAGCATTATCATTTGGGCTTGCAAGGCGGTTTGCAACTGCTCGATCTGTTTCTGCTGCGCCGCGAGCTGGGCCTTCAAGGCCGCCAGTTCCGCGGCGATGCCGGCAACCGTCTTGGGCTCGTCCGCCGGATCGGCCGCGAAGCCGGTGCCCAGGCATGCTATTGCCATCAGGGATAATGCGAATGCTGCTGTGCGTGATTTCGTCATTGTTCCTTCCCGAGCATGGGAGATGAATTGCGGTGCCGTGGCGCAACGATGCACAAGCGTGGCAGGCTTGAAGTGTAGAGCCAAGGCATGAGGTTAACCAAGCGATCTACTTTACAATAACTGGGAGACCACGACTCAGGATAGAACCTGTGTCGCCTGCCACACATGATTTCGATTGCCCGCAAGCGCGCGCTGGCCGCCAATAGCCGCCTGATCCTGATGGCCGGCTTCGGCGGTCTGTTGTTGCTGATGGCCTTCGCCGAATTCGACGGCATGCAGGCGCTCACGGAGATTCAAAGAAGCAATGACGAAATCCGCGAAGATTTTCTGCGGCGGACGCGGGTGCTCGACCGCATTCGCGCCGACCTCTACGTCTCCGGCACGTACATCCGCGACTACCTGCTGGAGCCGGAAAGCGGCAAGGCGGAAGGCCACCGCTATAGCCTGCTCGAAAGCCGCAGCGACATGGACGCGGCTCTCGGCGAATACCGGAAACTGGTGAACGGCGCGGAAGCCGGGCCATTCCAGGTACTCACGCAGGATCTGGCGTCCTATTGGAGCGTGCTCGAGCCGGTCTTTGAATGGAGTGCGGCGGAACGCCGGCGCGACGGCTACATTTTCCTGCGCGACGAGGTCTTCCCGCGTCGCATGGCGATGCTGGGGCTGGCCGACCAGATTCGCGCGCTCAACGAAGCCCAACTGAATGCCGGAAGAGTGAGGGTGGAGGCGACGTTCTCGCAGTTCCGCCGCCGCCTCACGTTGATCCTGGGGCTCACCATCGGGCTGGGCCTGCTGCTGGCCGCTTCGAGCATGCGGCGCATCCTGGGCCTGGAGAACCAGAGGGCCACGAATCTGGACGAGATCCTGCGGGCGCGGGAAGAACTGAAGGCTCTCTCCGCCCGGCTGGTGGAGGCCCAGGAAGAGGAACGGCGTTCGATTTCGCGCGAGTTGCACGACGAAGTGGGCCAGGCACTGACGGGAGTGCTGGTGGAGATGGCCAATCTCTCCACGCTGATTCGCGACGGCAACATGGAAGCCATGGCGGAAAAGGCCGCCGGGATCAAACACGAGGTGGAGAATTCTATCAGCGTGGTGCGCAACATGGCGCTGCTGCTGCGTCCTTCGATGCTCGACGACCTTGGCCTCATTGCGGCCCTCGAATGGCAGGCGCGCGAGGTTTCCAAGCGCAGCGGCGTGTGGGTGAAGGTTTCGGCCGATCAGGTTTCCGAGAAACTTCCGGAAGAGCACAAGACATGCATTTATCGCATCGTGCAGGAAGCGCTGCACAACTGCGAGCAACACGCCGGCGCGCGGCACGTGGAAGTTGCGGTGCGGCAGGAGCCGGACCGCCTGCGGCTATTGATCCACGACGACGGCCGCGGATTCGACACGCGCCGCGAACGCGGCATGGGGCTGCTGGGCATCGAAGAGCGAGTCAACCACCTGGGCGGCAGCGTCACGGTGGATTCGACGCCCGGAGCGGGCACGTCGATTGAAGTGGTGCTTCCGCTAAAATGAAAACCATTCGCATTCTTCTGGCCGACGATCACACGGTGGTGCGCAAGGGCCTCCGCCTGCTGCTCGAAAACCAGCCGGGCTTCCTGGTGATCGCGGACGCCGCCGATGGCCGCGAAGCCGTCGCACTGGCCGAGCAGTATACACCGGATGTGGTGGTGATGGATGTCGCCATGCCGGCGCTCAACGGCATCGAGGCGGCGCGCCAGATCACCGCCAAACTTCCCCAGACGGCGGTGGTTTTTCTGAGCATGCATTCCGACGAAGGCTATGTGCTCAAAGCTCTGAAGGCCGGCGCGCGCGCCTACATCCTGAAGGATTCCGCGGAACACGACCTCATCAACGCGGTGAAGGCGGTGAGCGACGGCAAGGCTTTCTTCAGCCCGGCCATCAGCAAGATGCTGGTGGAAGACTACATTCGACAGATGCGGGAACGACAGGTGGAAGACAGTTTCGAGCTGCTCACCACGCGGGAGCGCGAAGTGCTGCAATTGCTGGCCGAAGGCAGGAGCAACAAAGAGGTGGCGGCGATCCTCAACCTGAGCCTCTACACGGTGGAAACGCACCGGGGCAACATTTTACAGAAGCTGAATCTGCACAGCGGCGCGGAGTTGATTCTGTATGCGATTCGCAAAGGGGTGATCAGTTGACGGGGGCGCCTATTAGTGCAGGGTGCCGGTCTGGTAGTCGACGTTGATGCGCTGCGCCTGGTAGTCGTACATGGCGGTGGTGTTGGCGATCTGCGCGGAAGTGAGGTTGAGCTGCGCCTGACTCAACTCCACGATGTCGGAGAGGCCCAGCTCGTAACGGTTCTGCGCCAGGTCCATGGCCAGTTGCGCCTGTTTGACTAATTCCTGGGTCAGGGCCATGCGCTCAAAGGCGGTGTTGGCGTTCGCGAAGGCGATGCGGACATCGCGGATGACGCGGTTCTGCAGATCGTTGACGTTTTCACCGGCGGCCTTGGCCTTCAGTTCGGCTTCGGTCTGGCGGGCCCGGAAGAGTCCTCCGTTGAAAATCGGGACGGAGATATTCAGGCCGATGGCGCCGTAGCGGCCGGGGATCTGGGCTTCGGCGGCGGGGGCAAAGCCGGCGGTGCCCAACACGCCGACGCTGGGAAAAAACAGGGCATGCTCGGCCTTGGTTAAGCGCTCCGCGGCGCTCTGCTGGAGGCGCAAGTCCTTCAACTCAGGTCGATTCTGAATCGCAGCGTCGATCAGGCCCTGGACGCGATCGGGTATGGCGGGAGGCATGGGTTCATCCGCCAGCACGAAGGTTAACTCACCGGGCAGGCCCATGGCAGCAGCGAGGCGGGCTTCAGCGGCCTTCAGTTCGTTCTGGGCCTGCACCAGAAGCAGCTTGGCGCCCGACAGGTTGACGTTGGCGAAACTGAGGTCGAGTGTCGACTTGCGTTTGGCTATCTCGACGAGAGCGGTTACCTGGTCCACCACAGTCTGACGAGCCTTCACGGTTTCGCCGACGACTTTCAAAACGGATTGGGCGCTGAGGACGGTGAAATAGGCGCTGCTGGTGGCCAGAAGAATGTCGGCGCGGGTGGTTTCGGCGACCTGATCCTGGGCGGCGGCTTGCAGTTTGGCCATGCCGATCAGATTGCTGGTGCGGCCGAAATCGGTGACCAGTTGGCTGATGGTCAATCCGGAACCGACCCGGTCATAGACCACCGGGTTATTCAGGCCGCCCGCGGCAATACGGCTTCCGTTGTCGGCGCCCACGCTAGTGAAGTTGCCGGAGAGGTTCGGCAGCAGATTGGCCTTGTATTGGTTGGGTACCTGGTTGGCGGCGGCGGCTGTGAACCTGGCGCCGGAGAACTGCGGGTTATTCTGGATGGCCAGGCGCTGCGCTTCGGCGAGGTTGAGACGCATGGCCGGTTGGGCCTGCGCCACGCCGAAAGCAACCAGAGCGAGGAGAATTGAGGATCGCATATTAGTGTGACCTGTCATAGACCAGCACGTAAGTGGCTGGGACCAGGAAAACGGTGAGGGCCACGGACACGCTGAGACCGCCGAGAATAGCGCGCGCCAAGGGCGCGTAGGCCTCACTGCCGGCGCCGAGCTTCAACGCCATGGGAAGCAAGCCGATGATGGTGGCGAGCGACGTCATGAGCACCGGACGCAAGCGGACGCGGCAGGCCATCGCGACGGCGTCGCGCACGTTCATACCATCGGAGCGCAGGTGGCGCGTGAACTCGACGATCAGGATGCTGTTGGAGACGGCGATCCCAACCAGCATCACGACGCCCATCAGCGACATGACGTTGAGGGTGGTACCGGTGAGGTACAGAGTGACGATAACCCCGGCCAACCCGGGCGGCACGGCGGTGAGGATGATAAAGGGATCGATGAAGGACTTGAACTGGGCCACCAGAATGAGATAGAGCAGCACCACCGCCAGGCACAGGCCGAAGGCAAAGCGGCTGAAGGAATCGCGCATGCCCTGCACCATACCGCGCAGGGTTACGTGCAGGCCTTCGGGCTTTTTCGTATCGGCAATGATGCCGTCGATGGCGTTGGCGATTTTGCCGAGATCCTCATTGAGCGGGCGGACATAGATATCGGTGGTGCGGCGCAGCGCGTAGTGATCCACCTCGGTGGGCGACAGAATCCGGGTGACGTTGCTGATGGCGTCGAGGCGGGCGGATGCCGCTCCATTGGGCCCACGCAAGGGGATGGCGCGCAGATCGGCCAGGTTCTTCACCTGGCTCTCGGAATATTGCACGGTCAACATATAGTCGTTGCCGCTCTTGGGATCGATCCAGTAGCTGGGCGCGATCATGCCGTTGGAGGTGAGCGCGGTGATGACGTTGTCCACTACTTCGCGCTGATCCAGCCCCAGTTCGCTGGCGCGGGTGCGGTCGATATCGAGGCGCAGCGCGGGGTAGTCGATGTCCTGCGGAGTGTAGACGTCGGCCACGCCGGGAATCTTGCGAATGCGCGCGGAAAGTTCCAGCGCGGTATCGTGCGATTTCTGCATGTTGGCGCCATCCACCTGGACGTCGATGGGCGCGGGCATACCCATATTCAGCACCGCATCCACCAGGCCGCCCGACTGGAAGTAGGCCGTGAGTTCGGGAACTTCCCGGGCCAGTTTCTGTTTGACGCGGGCCATGTAGTCGTAGCTGCCGACCTTGTGATCCTCCTTCAGGCTGACCTGTATGAAGGCGGTGTGCATGGCCGAGTTGGTGGTGTAGATGGCGGAGAAATCGGGGGTGGTGCCGATGTTGGAGACGATCATGCCGAGGTCTTGCGGGGAGACCACCTGGCGGATGAGATCTTCCACTTTGGCGACTTCATTCTCCGTAACGCTGAGGCGCGTGCCGGAGGGAGCCTTCAGGTTGATGACGAACTGGCCGGCGTCCGTGCGGGGGAAGAAGGAGAGACCCAACTGGGGGAACAGCACAAGGCTCGAGGCACAGAGAAGGCCGAAGCCCGCCAGGGTGAGACCGGGAGAGCGCAGGGTGGTCCCGACCAGCACGTCGTAGACCTTGAGGAAGCTCTCGAAGCGGTTGTTGAACCAGATATTGAAGCGGTCGCTGAGGGTCTGCTTTTTGACAACATGGTCGACCGTGACGGGCTGCTCGTTGGAAGGCGTTCCATGGTGCGCCGAAATCCTGATGAAGCGGGCGCAGAACAGCGGGACCACAGTGAGGGCCACAGCAAAGGACGCGAACAACGAGAGCGCCACGGCTAGGGCGAGCGCGGAGAACAGGTACTTGCTGACGCCGTATAGGAACGTGACCGGGAAGAAGACTACCACAGTGGTGAGGGTGGCGGCGAGCACGGGCAGCGCCACTTCGCGTCCACCGAGTTCGGCGGCGACGGCGGGCGATTCCCCGAGTTCCATGTGGCGGTAGATGTTCTCGAGCACCACCACGGAGTTATCGATGAGGCGGGAAAAAGCCAGCGCCAAACCGCCCAGGACCATGCTGTTGATGGTCCCGCCCCCCATGGAAAGGGCGATGAAAGCGGCCAGGGCGGAGAGCGGAATGGAGAAGAAGACCGCCACGGTGGCGCGCATGCTTCCCAGGAAGATGAGAATCATGATGGACGTGAGCAGCAGCCCGATGGCGCCTTCGTGGAGCAGCGTCTCGATGGCGGTCTTCACGAAAACGGACTGATCGAACACGACCTTGGTGACGAGTTGCGGCGGGACATCGACGAGATGCCGGAGAGCTTCGCGGATGCCTTCCACCACGGCGATGGTATTGGTATCGCCGCCCTGCTTCATGACCGGCGTGTATACGGAACGCTGCCCATCGATGCGCACGATGTTGGTCTGGATCTGCTGGGCGTCTTTGGCATAGCCGATGTCGGCGACGCGGACGGGCGCCTGACCTACCGTCTTGATGGGAAGCTGGTCGATCTCCTGCACGGTGGGCAACTGGCTGTTGGTGTAGATGTTGTAATCGAGCTGGCCGAGTTGTACGTCGCCCGCGGGAAGGATGAGGTTGGCGTTGTTGACGGAGCGGACGACGTCCATGAGGCTGAGCTGGTGGGCCTCGAGCTTGTAGGGGTCGGCGTAGACCATGATCTGGCGGTATTTGCCGCCGAAGGGCTGGGGCACGCTGGCTCCGGGGGAGCCGCCGATCTGGTTGCGCACCTGAAACTGCGCCAGGTCGCGGAGAGCGGTCTCGTCGAGCCCTTCACCCTTGAAGGTCACCAGACAGACGGGCAGGCTGGAGGCATCGAACTTCAGGACCACGGGAGGCAGAGTGCCGGGAGGCAAGCGGCGGAGCTGCGCCATGGCGAGGTTGGAGATGTTGGTGACGGCGGAATCGGCATTGGATCCGGGCTGGAAATAGACCTTGATGATGGAGACGCCGGTGAGAGATCGGGATTCGATATGGTCGATGCCGCTGGCGAGGGTGAAAAAGCGTTCGAAGCGGCTGGTGATATCGGTTTCGATCTGCTCGGGAGGCATCCCGGAATAGAATGTGGCAACGACCACTACGGGGATGTTCATCGCCGGGAACATATCCACCGGCATGCTGGTCAGGGTGGTGACACCCACCACGGCGATGAACAGGCAGATTACAACGATGAAGTAGGGATTTCTGATGGCGAATCCGGACATGAGGGCGCCTCGGTTACGAGCCTGCCGCCGCGGCCATGGCGGTGACCTTGGGCCGCACTTCCTGGCCGGCCTTGAGAGAAGCGCGGCCGGTAAGCACCACCATGTCGCCGTCATTCAGGCCGGAGCGGATTTCCACCCGGTTGGCGGTTTCGAGGCCCAACGCCACGTGGCGGACTTCCACGCGATTGTTGGGAGTGATCACCATTACCGAGCCGCTGCCGCCAGCGGCGTCTTCGTCAACGGCCATGACCGGAACGGCAACCACGGCATTGTGGCGGGCCAGGGTGAGGTTGACTTCGGCGTACATGCCGGGGATCAGCACCAGGCTGGGGTTGGGCACGTCGACTTCGGTATCCATGGTGCGGGTCTGGTAAGACAACTTGTCGGAGAAGCGGGCCACTTTGCCGGGGAACGTGCGGTTCAGCGTGGGGACGCGCACTTCCACCTGCTGGCCGACGTGGACGGTCGGGACGACGGATTCGGGAACGGGAAGGATGAGGCGCAGCAGCTCGTTCTGGGAGAGGCGGACCACCGGCATGGCCTGGGTCTGCGAGGCGGTGCCGGCCTGGATCATGGAACCCTTGTCGGCAAAGCGTTTGGTCACGACGCCGGTGAAGGGAGCGGTGACGCGTTGATAGTCGATCATGGTTTGAACTCTGGCGGTGGAAGACTGGTCGACATCCACCTGTTGTCCGGCGGCGGCGAGCGAGGAGTTGGCGGCGGAGAGCTGGGCTTCGGCGACCAGGTCTCTGCTTTGGGCATCGTCGATTTCCTGTTGGGCAATCAGGCCGGGTTTTTTCAGCGATGCCTGTAGCAACCGGTTATAGGAAAGGTGCGCGATATCGTGGGCCGATTTAGCCCGGGCGATCTCATCCTGGGCGCGCGCCACTTCGGATTGGCTGTGCCTCACACCGGCTTGGGACTTTCTGAGGTCATCGGCCATTTCGGGGACTTCCAGGGTGGCCAGGAGGTCGCCCTCCTTCACGCGGTCGCCCACATCCACGCGGATTTCCTTGACGTAGCCGGAGACCTTGGCCATCACGTCGACTTCCTGAAACGGCTTGAACTCGGCGGTAAGGATCAGATCGCGCGAGAGGTCGGCGGTGGCGGCTCTAGCGACGGCGACGGTGGGGATTTCAGGGGCAGCCGCGGCGCCGGCCTGCACGTCTCTGCTGCGGCCACAGGAAGAGAGCAGAAGCGACCCCAATGCAGCGAGCAGCAAGGGAAAGATCGGGGCGATGGGTGTGCGCATTCAGTTTTCTCGATCCGTGGTCCGGATAGCTTCCAGGAGTCTGTCGGTTGAAAAATTGGGGGATTGGCACAGGTCGATGATGCGCTGCTCCTGGGCGCTGATGCGGGCGGCCACCTCGGGGAGTTGCGCCGCGATTTTGTGCGGGATGGAAACCACGCCATGGCAATCGGCGAAGAGCAAGTCGCCCGGGCGGATTTCGAGTCCGAAGATCCGGACGGGTTGACCGTAGTCCACGATGTGGGTGTAGGCGTGCGAGACGGCGGCGGCGCGAGCGAACATGGGAAACTGCATGCGAGCGACGGCGGGGATATCGCGAACCGTTCCATTGGTGATCACGCCTTGGCACTGCAGGGCCTTGAGAACGGCGGCATGCACCTCTCCGACTACGGATCCCAGGCCGGATTCCGCGTGGAGATCCTGAATGACGGCAATGCGCGGCGCGGGAAGGCTTTGAATGCCAACCCACCAATCGGTGCGATCCAAGTAGGAGTTTCCCATCATCGGCGGGTCGGAGGAACGGATTCTGGAGGTGGTTGCATAGCCTAACAAGCGGGGAAAACCGCCGGTGACACACTGCAAACCGGGTCTGGTATAGCCCTCATTGCGAAGCCGGACACCGAACTTTTCGATGGCGTTGGCGATGATGCAGGTGTCGAACTGCAGGATGGCTTCGAAGACTTGCGATGGCAGCGCGTGGACGTGGTTCCCAGTCAATTGGTCCCCCACCTACGAGCATAAGAAGGGGGGACCGGCTGCGAGAATACCCGATTGAGGGTATTTTCGCCAGAACCCGGCGGTATGAGTTACACTCATTCCTGTTCAATTCCGAAAGAGGAATCCATGGCAAGCGTATTGACCAGACGTACGATTGTGCCCGTCGCGCTCCTGCTGACGGGCTTGCTCGGCGCACTCCCGGCGCACGCACAGTTGTCGCAAAACATGCAGGATTGGATGCGCCGCATCAATTCCGGGGAATTCAGCGCCGGCGGCGGGCGCGGCGCGGGCGGCGGTGGCCGTGGCGGACGCGGCGGCGGCGGCGCCGGCCGGTGGATGGATGGCGGGAAGGCCTACGTCATCAGCGAAGCGGCGAGCGGCGGCGGCATGCAGAGTGTGCGCATCGATACGGCTACCGGCGCGCGGCAGGTTTTGCCGGCGGAGCCGTCCAATACTCCGCCCGGAGGCGGCAGGGCAACGGCAGCGGGCACGTCGGCCGACGGCACCAAGCTGCTGTTCAGCACCAACGGGCACACGGTCATGATCCGCAAAACCGCCAGCGACTATTGGGCGTTGGACAAGTCCGACAACTCCTGGCACAAGCTCGGCGGCAAGTCGACCGCCGGACTGATGTTTGCCAAGTTCTCACCCGACGGGAAAAGCGTGGCCTACCTGGGCGACCTGAGCCAGGCCAAGGGCGCCGAGGCCCGGTGGAACCTCTATGTCGAGGAAGTGAAAACCGGCGCCGTCAAACAGCTCACCTACGACGCCAATGACGACATGATCGACGGCACTTCCGACTGGAACAACAACGAAGAGTTCGGGCTGGCGGATTGCTTCCTGTGGAGCCCGGACGGCCAGAAGATCGCTTATTACCAGTTTGACCAGAGCGGCGTGCCCGAATTCGCGCTGATCAACTACACCGATCAACTGTACCCGGTGATTACGAAATACAAATACCCCAAGCCGGGCCAGACGAATTCGGCGGTGCGGGTGGGCGTGATCGGCGCCACGGGCGGCCGGACCGTGTGGCTCAAGACTCCGGGCGATCCGCGCAACACGTACATCCCGCATATGGAGTGGCTGGAGGACAACCAGGTGATCCTCCAGCACATGAACCGGCTGCAGAATACCAATACGGTGTTCATCGCCAATCCGGATACGGGCGACCTGCGGCAGATGTTCCAGGACAAAAACGACAGTTGGGTGGAAGTGAACCGCAATCTCAAGTGGATCGAAAACGGCAAGCGGCTGCTGTTCACCAGCGAGCGCGACGGCTGGCGGCATTTGTATGCCATAACCCGCGAAGGCGACGCGCGCCTGGTGACCAACGCGCCCTTCGACATGGTTTCGATCGCCGCGGTGGATGAGCCGGGCGGCTGGCTGTATTACATCGCATCGCCGGACAATGGGACTCAGCGGTACCTGTATCGCTCCCGTCTGGACGGATCGAAGACGGAACGCGTGACTCCCCAAGGCCAGCCGGGGACACACACTTACAACCTCTCGCCCGACTGCCACTGGGCCTTCCACAGCGTGTCGACCTTCGATTCGCCGGGGCAATCCGACTTAGTCAGCCTGCCGGACCACAAAGTGGTGCGCGTGCTCAACGACAACGCGGCGGAGAAGGCCAAGGTGGGGCCGATGATTGCCGGACGCACGGAGATGGTGCACATCCCGGTGGGCCACGACACGACCATCGACGGCTGGCTGATCAAGCCGAGCCATTTCGATCCCACCAAGAAATACCCAATCATCATCAACGTCTATGGTGAGCCGGCTTCTTCCACGGTGAACGATAGTTGGGGCGGCGGCCACCTGCTGATGCTCGGCCTGGCCGACGACGGTTATCTGATCGCCAGCTTCGATAACAGCGGCACGCCGGCGCCCAAAGGAACTCACTGGCGGAAAGTGATCTATGGTTCGGTAGGCGTACTGGCGTCGGACGAACAGGCCGCCGCGCTACGCGGCCTGGCCGCCACCCATCCCTATGTGGACCTCACGCGCGTGGGCGTGTACGGCTGGAGCGGCGGCGGCTCCATGACCCTGAACCTGATGTTTCGCTATCCCGACTTGTACTCGGTGGGCGTGGCCGGCGCGCCGGTGGCCGACCAGACGCTCTACGATTCCATCTACCAGGAGCGCTACATGGGCCTGCCCACCGATAACGCCAAGGGCTATCACGACGGCTCGCCCATCAGTTACGCCGAGGGGTTGAAAGGCAAGCTGCTCATCATCCATGGCACGGGCGACGACAACGTGCATTTCCAGGGAACACAACGGCTGCTCAACCGGCTGATCTCGCTCAACAAGCAATTCCATTTCATGGAGTACCCGAACCGCCGCCATGGCGTGCAAGGTTCCGACCCGGTACACCTGGATACGCTGCGCTACAGTTTCTTCGAGGAGTATCTGCCACCCGGGGCGAGATAGGGGTTGACAGACGACATAAACCGATCGTCTGTCCCACTGAGAGCACTCACTTTACGGTGAGCTCGAAATCCACCTCGATCACCAGCGCGTCATTGGTGACGCGGATGGCTGGCACCTGGAAGCGCCGCAGCTCGCGCTTGTAACCAGGCTGGGCGGCCGGATCTTCGAGCAACTTCTGCGCCACGTTCGCCAACGGATACTTGAAATCGCGCGCCAGGGACGAATCCAAAGCGGTGCACACGCGCCGGATGTAATACCCGGTTTTGCCTTCGCCCACGGCGGTTACGTTCTCAAGGACCAGGTTGCCATCGCGGTATTGGGGCGTCGCGGCGATCACGACCGTGAAGGCATCTCCCAGTCCCACGCACTGGCCCAGCATATTGAGCGCGCTGCGTCCGGTGAAGCGCGCGCGGATGCGCAAACGTCCACCTTCGCCCTGAATCTGCGGCTTTTCGAGGTAGGCGAAATTGCATTTGTTGTTCTTATCGCCGTGCACATAGCGGCGGCCGTCCTGGGTGAAGATCTGTTCGGCCAGCATGCGTTCCAGCGCGCCAAACTGAAGATGGAGTTCCACGGCGCGCGCGGGCTGGCCGCACCAGGCGGCGCAGAGAAGGATGGCCAGCCGGCTAACGTACCGCATCGCCCGGCTCGGCAAACACGGCAAATTCGCTGAGCGCCGGGCTGGCGGAAGCTTGTGTCACGCGCAACCGCAGGCGCTCCGCTGTAGCGGCCTTATCGAGGCGGATCAGGCGGCGCGGTCCGATGCTCGTGGCCGTTGCTAGCGGCTCCCAGGTTCCGGTGTTCCAGCGATCCACTGCGACGCTGTCGATCCGCTGTCCCAGGCGGATTTGCTCACGCATACGAATCACACTGAAGGTGACGGGCTGGGCGAAATCGAAGACTACTTCGGCGGCGAGAACAGCATCGCCGGTGGCCCAAAACGAGTTCGCGCGGCCATCCACCAGGTTGGCGGCAGCATAAGCAGGCGCGTTTCCGCGAACGTTGGAGGCCGTGACTTTGGCCTTGGCCGCCAGGTCGCGCGAAAAAGTGGCGCGCCGGTAATCGCCGAATGCGTGCAGCGCCGCGATGTCCTCGGATTGCAGTAATCCGTCGCGGTTGGGCGGGACATTCAGCAGCAGGTTGGCGCCGCGCCCCGCGGACTTGTAGTAGAGGTCGGTGAGTTGGGCCGGCGTCTTCACGCGCGCGTTTTCGTTCTGGTGCCAGAACCAGCCAGGCCGGATGGAAACGTCGCACTCGGCGGGCAGCCAGTGGGTGCCGTGGCGGTGGCCGGTGGGCGATTCGCGTTCGCGGACATCGCCGGGCGAAGCCAGCCCGCCGTTTGCACCCACCGGATCGTAGGTCGCCCAGCAGGGATCCCCGGCGATGCCTCGTTCATTCCCCACCCACCGCACGTCGGGCCCCACGTCGCTGAAAATGGCAGCGCCGGGCTGGAGTTTTCGCACCAGGGCCCAGGTGGTAGGCCAGTCGTAGTAGGACCGCTTGTCGATGGTGCGTTTATCGCGAGCACCGCCGTAAAAGCCGTCGCCGCCGTTGGCGCCGTCGTGCCAGACCTCAAAAATCGGGCCGTATCCGGTCAAGAGTTCGGTGAGTTGCCGGCGATAGATGTCGATGTAGGCCGGCGACCCATAGGTCGGGTTATTGCGGTCCCACGGGGAGACGTAGACGCCGAACAACAGTTTGCGCCGCGCCGCCGCCGCGGAAAGATCGCGCACGGCATCACCCTGTCCGGACCGCCAGGAGCTCTCGCGGACGGAATGATCGGTGGTCTTGGTAGGCCACAGACAAAAGCCGTCGTGATGCTTGCAGGTGAGAATCACGCCGCGCATACCGGCCGCCGCAAGCGCCTCGATAATGGCATCCGCATCGAACTTCGCCGGCTGAAAAATATTGGGGTCCTCGTCGCCGTAGCCCCATTCCTTGCCGGTAAAAGTATTCACCGTGAAATGCAGGAAGGCGGTGGTTTCCAGATCGTGCCAGCGCAATTGGCGCCCGGTGGGGAGTGCTCCGTAAGGCGCGGGCGCCGCAGACGCCGCAAGCGCCGGCCACGCGGCCAGCATTCCAGGTGCCGAGGCCAGAATGGAGCGCCTGCTGATCATGACCTTACTGCTACTTGCGGCCCTTGGCCTTGGCCTTGGCTTTGGGCTTGGCCTTTGGCTTGGCTTTGGGCTTGGCTTTGGTCTTCGGCTTGGGAGCCTCCGGCACGGGCTCGGGCTCGGCCTCGGGCTCCATCACAACCAACGCCGCGGCCTCGAGGTCTACTTCAGCCTCCACTTCAGCCTCCACTTCAACTTCGACCTCAGCCACTTCGTCAGGAAGTTCGGGCACCAGACCCACCACGGCGGCTTCCTGCGGACTGACCTTCTTCAAGACCTCGGCAAACAGCGCAGCCTTGCGCAGATCCACCTTGGGCGGGGGCGCCTGTTCGTGGCGGTAATCGTGATCGCTGTGGCAGGTGCGGCAACGGACTTTGGCCGGAGCCGCGTTGATCACCGAAACCACCGCGTGGTTCATGATCCGTTTGCACCGCACGCAATAATCGTCGAGATCGTCACCCAACCGGATATCGCGCAACATAAGGGTCTCCTAACTGACGATGGATTCGGCTCCCTCGGGGGCGGGCTGCGGCGAAACCTGCTGCTTGAGTTCCGGGATGACCCACTGCGCCGGCTCAAACCCGACATACTTGCAAACCCGCAACTGGCCGTCCCCGGTCTCGAGCAGGTCGCCCACCAACAAGGGCTCCGTGGACTCACGCAGCGCCTGCCAGGCGTCGTATTCGTTGCGAGCTTCCACCTGGCCGTCCGGCTCGTAATCGCGGGGCTTGAGCGAAGCGCAACCGGAAAGATGCGGAGCCCAGCGGAATTGCTGCCTTGGCGAATCCTTCATGCGATAGATCCGATAGAGCGGCATAGAGGTACATTGTAACCAATGTCGGCAAGGTGAGTCGGAAGCGGCCGTGCCGTTAAAATTGCAGAAACGCAACCGTCAAGGAGACAGATGAAGCTTCCCGCCTGGTTGACGCGCGCTCCGCTGACCCGGGAGACGGCGCGCATCAACCGATTCCGCGCCGATTTCGCAACCCTCGATGACGCCAGGCTGCGCGCCCGCTTCCAGGAATCGGAAGACCTGCTCGAAGCCATCGCGGCCGTGGCCGTGGTGGCGGCACGCGTGATCAAGCTCGAGATGTTCGACGTGCAACTCGCAGGCGCGCTCTCTCTGGCGCGCGGCCACATCGCCGAAATGCAGACCGGCGAAGGCAAGACGCTGGCCTCGACGCCGGCTGTGGCGTGGCAGGCCCGCTCCGGAGAAGGCGTCCACGTGATAACGGTCAACGACTACCTGGCGCGCCGCGATGCCCGCTGGATGGGCGGTATCTACTCCTTCCTTGGCCTGACGGTGGGTTGCGTGCAGCAGACCATGCGCGGCCCCGAGCGCCGCGCGGCGTACGCCTGCGACATCACCTACGCCACGGCCAACGAAATCGGCTTCGACTTTCTCCGCGACCAGATTGCGCTGCGGCCCGAAGAGCAGGTGCACCGGCCGTTTCACGCAGCCGTCATCGACGAAGCCGATTCCATCCTGATCGACGAAGCGCGCATCCCGCTGGTGCTGGCCGGCGGGGTGGTCGACGAGGAAGTGCTGGCCCGGCAGGTGGACCCGATTGTCCGCCGCTTCCACCAGGGACTGCACTTCACACTGGACGAACACGGCCGCAACATCGCTCTGGCCGACGAAGGCGCGCGCGTGGCGGAAGCGGCCCTGGGGTGCGGCAACATTTTCGCCGAGCCCAACCTGGCACTCTACAGCGCGGTCCACAACGCCATCCACGCGCACTTCCTGCTGCGGCGCGACGTGGACTACGTGGTCAAGAATGCGGCCATCGAATCGGTGGACCAGTTCAAGGGCCGCATCGCGCAGGACCGCCGCTGGCCCGCCGGCCTGCACACCGCCATCGAAGCCAAGGAAGGCGTCCCGTTCCGGCGGCAGGGCCGCGTGCTGGGCTCGATCGCCTTGCAAAATCTGGTCGCGATGTACCCGCACGTCTGCGGCATGACCGGCACGGCAGCCACGCAGGCCGCGGAGTTCCGCCAGTGCTACGGCCTGGAAGTGGACGTGATACCCACCAATCGCCCGGTCATTCGCGAGGATGAGCCGGATGTGGTCTTCCCGACCAAAGCGGCCAAGGAAGAGGCAGTGGCGGAAGTCATCCGCGGCGTGCATTCCTCGGGCCAGCCGGTGCTGGTCGGAACCGCCAGCGTGGAAGAATCCGAGCGCCTCAGCCGCGCTTTGGCAGATATTCCGCCCGCCGTACTGAACGCCCGCAATGAAGAAGAAGAGGCGGAAATCGTGGCGCGGGCCGGCCAGCGCGGCGCCGTTACGATTTCGACGAACATGGCGGGGCGCGGCGTCGATATCAAACTGGGCGATGGGGTGGCTGCGCTGGGCGGGCTGTTCGTCATTGGGACCAATCGCCACGAGAGCCGCCGCATCGATCACCAGCTTCGCGGCCGCGCCGGCCGGCAGGGCGACCCGGGGCACTCCCGATTCCTGATATCGCTCGAAGACGACCTGCTGGTTCGTTACGGCATCGAAGACGCCAAGTACCGGCATGATGCCGAGAGTATCCAGCGGGTGATCGAAGGGCAGAACCTGGACATACGGACATTCCTGGTGAAGTACGAAAACATCATCGAGGGGCAGCGCAACCGCATCCAGCAGCGGCGGCAGGCGATCCTGGTTTCGGATCTGCCGGAACGCGAGCGCCTGGTCTCTCTCACCACGATCGACGACTTGTGGGCCGATCACCTGGCCGCGGTTTCCGAATTGCGGTCGGGGGTGCAATGGTATTCGTACGGGGGACGCGACCCGTTGCATGAATACCTCACGCGGGTGGATGTGATGTTCCGGGAGTTGGAGGACTCGCTCGAGGGCGAAACGGCCGCGCGACTGGAAGAGGCCGAGAAGCGGGGGCTCGACCCAGCCGAGCGGGGCGCTACGTGGACGTATCTCACTACGGATCGACCGTTCGGCGAAGGGAGCGAGCGGATCTTTCGGAGCATCATGCGTAAGTTCGGGTTGAAGGGTTATTCGTGACCAAAGTGCATATTCACCGCGGAGGCGCGGAGACGCGGAGAAAAGGACAGGTTGGCAGGCGAAAGCGCCTGCCCCACGAATGGAGAAACTCCAGCCAACAGAGCTTTGCCAGCTAAGATAGTAGTGGAGATCATTTTGAGGAAGTTACTGTTGTTCGTGCTGCTGGCGGCTGCTGCGGGGCTGATTACCTGGGGCATCCTGCGCAAGAATGCGCCGCCCACCGTGGGCTTCGCTCACGTCCACAGTGAAACGCTGATTAGCAATCTCAACACCAACGGAAAGGTGGAACCGTTCGAGTGGCGGGCCGTGCATGCCGAAACCAAGGGCATGGCCGGCGAGGTCAATGTGGCGGAAGGGCGCTCCGTCGAAAAAGGGGCGGTGCTTGCCACCCTTACCGATCCTTCCGCCAAGGCCTCGCTCGACGCCGCCGAAGCCAAAGTTTCCGAGGCGCAAGCCAACCTGGCGTCGCTTGAAAGCGGCCCCAAGCCGGCCGAACTCACCGAAATCGATAACGGCCTGGCACGCGCTAACGTGGAGCTCCAGCAGGCCGAGCGGGAGCGCGCCGCACTCGAACGCCTGGCCGCCCAACACGCCGCCACCGGCGCGGAAGTGACGGCCGCCGGGAATAAAGTGGAACAACTGCACGTGCAGATCGCAGGGCTTGAAAAGAGGCGCCGCACGATGCCGGCCACGGCTCCCGATGTGGCCGGCGCCCGTGCGCGGCTGCAGGATGCGCAAGCCGCGCTGGAGCTGGTGAAGCGGCAGGCGGCGCAAAGCGAAATCCGCGCACCCATCGGCGGCGTGGTCTACGGCCTGGCGATTCGCCCCGGCGCTTACCTCAACCCGGGCGACCTGGTGGCAAACATCGGCCTCATGAACCGCCTCCGCGTGCGGGTCTACATCGATGAGCCGGAGCTGGGGCGCGTCGCCAAACAGCAGCCCGTCACAATCACGTGGCAGGCGCTTGCAGGCAAGCAGTGGCAAGGCGTGGTGGAGCAGATGCCGACCACCATCGAAACCCTGGGCTCGCGCCAGGTGGGACAGGTGATCTGCATGATCGAGAATCCCGGCCGAGAACTGGTTCCAGGAACCAACGTGGATGCCCTGATCCGCACGGCGGTGGTCGAGCGCGCTCTTGCCATTCCCAAAGAGACGCTGCACCATGACGCGACGGGCGACTACGTCCTTGTGCTGAAGGGCGACACGCTGGAGCGACGCACGGTAAAGACCGGGGCGTCGAGCGTCACACGCATTCAAGTGACAGATGGGCTGGCGGAAGGGGATTCGGTCGCGATGCCGCCGGATATTCCGCTCAAAGCCGGCGACCGCGTGATGCCCGCCGCGGAAGCCGGCAAATAGGGTCGACCTTGCAGCTCCCTCACGGTCGCGGCTCGCATCGGAGCCGCGCGCGTTAGCAAGCGCCTCTTGGATACGTCGGCGAACTTCTGAAACCACGTACTTAGCTTGCACACCCCATGGCCATACCGACCTTTGCAGCGAGCTCGCAGATTCGCCTGTCACTGAGTCGGCGCAGGCGGGATCGAGGCTCAATCAAACTCAGTTTCCGAACCACGGTGATGTCCTCGGCTTTCGCCGCTGAATCGGTCCGAAGTCCAGTTTCGCCTGCCGGCAGAAAAATGTGGGTAGGAGATTCCTTGTGGATGCTGGTTGTCAACGGAACTACTAAGACTGTATCGGCCCGCTCGTGACGATTCCTGGCGTCGAGCGAAACAATTACTACCGGGCGCCTGCCCTTTTCGGGTGGGTCGACATGGAGTTGCACGAACCAAATCTCGCCGCGAAGCGGTGTGCGCTGTGCCGCCGCCACTCAAGCCGCCTCGGTCGGAAACTCGCCCATCGCGAATTCACCCCACACAGCCAGTTCTTCCGTTTCCGCGCGGGAAAGCGAGCTGTAGTAGCCGGCTACCGCATTTTCAACAGCGGCCCTTTCCTGCTGGCGCCGGGCAGCTTGCAGGATGTCTTCGAGGATCGAGGAAATGGATGAGGCGTGGCGCTTCCTCCGCATCGCTTCGAGAAACTGAACCGACTCGTGCGACAGCGAATAGCTCTTCTTGGCCTTCCGATGCTGCTGCTTTTTGGGGTGAGCGGTACGACTGATCATCCTACCGAATATCCTACCAGAAGACGATCTCTTTGGCCCCATTCCCGGCGACTGCTGCTCAAAGCCGGCGAGCGCCTGGCGCCGGCCGCGGAAGCCGGCAAATAGCGTTTGTTACTTGGCCTTTGGAATCCGCGATTCGTAGTAGGAGATGCGGGATTTCAAAGTATCGACGAACTGAGTATTGCCCGGCCCGGCGACTTCCAGCGCCTGCCGCGCCGCCTGGGCCGCCTCCTGGAAACGGCCCGTCTCGGCATATACGTAGGCCAGCATGTCAAGGATCTGCGGTTCCCGCGCGTGAGACAACCGGACTGCCTGCTCGAAGTGCGGGACGGCCTCCGCAAAATGCCCTCCGGCCGCCAGAACCCGGCCCAGGTTGAATCGGTATTCGAAGGAATCCGGACTGGCCGTCACAACCTCCTGCAGGCATGCAATTGCTTCATCGAACCGCCGGGCGAGCGCCAGGGCGAGACCGAGATTGGTCTGTGCCTCGGCATCCCGGGGTCTTTCCGCGGCGGCGGCGCGCAAGTAAGGGATGGCCTCCCCGGTCCTTCCGGCCTGCGCCAGCACGGTACCCAGGTTGCTGCGCGCATTGGTGTTCGCCGGATTCAACTCCAGGGCCTTGGTGAAGTGGGCGATGGCGTCGTCCAGCCTCCCGTTCCTGGCCAGGGCCGCTGCCAGATTGGTGTGCGCCTCCGCGTACTCGGGGCTCAGGTTCAGGGCCTGGTTGTATTGGGCGATGGCTTCCACTACGCTGCCTGCATCGAAGAGCGCGGCGCCCAGGTTGAAATGGTTCGAGGCTTCCTTCGGATTCATTGCCACGGCCTTCCGCCACTCGGCCGCCGCTTCGGCGGACTTGTGCTCCTTCGCCAAGTCGGTGGCCGTGTCGATCACGCGGTAATAATCGGTAACCGGAGCGTCAATGTTCATGAGACCATCCGGCGGAATATTGACAAATTCCGGAATGTTCACGGCCCGGTTTGCAGCGGTGGAGTTTTCGATCAGGATCGCCGGGCTGTCGTTGCCGTCGGCATCCAGGTGGGTCAAAAACATCTGCGTATACGGAGACCGGCTTTTCGACGAAAAAACCAGCCAGCGGCCGTTCGGCGAAAAACTGTGCCAGGAATTCATGAGGCGAGTGTTGCAGTTCATGCGCCGCGCCTCTCCGCCTGCCGCCGGGACAATGTACAGTTGGCTGTCGGGCCGCATCAACTGTCCGTTGCGGGCCTGCACGTAGACGATCCATCGGCCGTCGGGCGAGACCTTCGGAAAGCTATTGCTCATGCCGTTCGACGAGGCGCCGGCGATCGGCTCCGCGCGGCCGCCTCTACCCTCGTTGAACGGGATCCGATAGAGGTCGTAGCGGATCTGGGTCTCGTTGGCATCGTTGGCGGATTCGGCGATTCCGGCGCCCGGCGGGTAAGCATCCTTAGCCGCGGCGCGCCCGAACACGATGTATTTTCCGTCGGGACTCCAGACCGCGCCGGTGTGTACATAGCCAGCGTCATCCGCGCCGGGCAGAGCTTGCAGGTGACCGGCAGCGGGGTCGTACCACGCGAGGATTCCGCGCGTCGGATAGAACACCTGAAGGAAGCGATAGTCTTTGAAGTTCGCCACGTAGTAGTTGCGGACCAGATCTTGCGGATTCCTCCGCCGCTGGTAGTCGGATTGTGCTTCGCCGAGGTCGTTGATGGTAGTCACTACCCGCCGTCCGTCTGGCGAGACCTGGGACATGAACCCCACGCGGAGGGCGCCGCCGAGTTTTCCGCGGAAGGTGCTCCACTCGACGACGTTCTCCTGGCGGATGGTCATGCGCGGCTCGACCGGCACGATGGCGTACAACCCCTTGTCGTTACGCGGGCCATCCAGGTCCATGCCCATGGTCTTTCCGTCCCGCGAAAAAGAGTGGCAGTTGGCGCAACTGTGGATACCGGTCATGACCACGCGGCTGGCGGGGTCGGAGACGTTGCGCACGCGCCACGCAATCAGCGGCACGGCGCGTGGAGCCAGCGGCTTGACCACGCCGGGCTCGGTTTCGGACGGCATCAGCGGGACGTCGCGGTAAAAGATCGGCGCACCCACCGGGTCCTGGGACGTCCTGAGGACGACCTGCCCCCGGGACACGACCTGCCCATCTGGACGGTGCCCGGTGAACCGAATGGTGGCCGCGCCCGCCACGGAATTCTTCTTGATGATTTCCCAGACCTCGCTGCCGGGCATCCAGGTATGTGCGGCGGCCTGCTCGGGGGTGAGTTGCGGCAGTTGGTTGGTGGGGCCGACGGCGCGGGGGTCGATTTCACCCACGGACATTGGCTCGCCGCGAGATGTCAGCCGAATGGGGGACGGACCGGCGGCGAAGGTCACCTCGATGCTCCACTCGGTAACGCCCTGTTGGCTATCCCGCCAGAGAAAGGTCGGCGGCGTGAAGTCCGGCGGAAAGACGGATCCGGACGCGGGGTAATCGACGGTGATGGTTGCCGGCTGTTGCGGCACACCTGCCGCGGCGGACAGCGCCACCACAACCAGCGCGCGGATACCACGCCGGGTCAGCATTGCCCAGGCAGCGGATGTGCGAGTCATGCAACCTGCTTGGTCTTCGCTTTCGGCCTGCCGGCAGTGATGTCTACATCCACCTTCAGACCGGCGGCGGTCACCATGTTAACCAGTGTGTCGATTGTGAATAGCCCGATCTTGCCGCGTACCAGATCCGAGATTCGCGGCTGCGATACACCCATGATTCTGGCCGCGCGAGATTGGGTGATCCTTCTCTCCTGGATATAGCCGGTCAGAGCCATCATCATCTTAGCGCGGATGCGGAGGTTTTCCGCTTCGGCGGGCGGAAATCCGCAGTCGGCGAAAACGTTCTCACTGCCTTTTGTCGCTCGCATCACTTCCTCCTTTCCAACAATTCACGGTAGAATCACCGGATTCACGGCCGCTTCCGTGCCTGGTGCTTCGCGGCGATGTCACGCGCTTCGGCTTTGAGGTCTTTCCAGAACTCCGGCATCAACGGAATGTCGGCTCTGCTCCCCAGGCCTTCCAGCAGCAGCGCCTCCAGCCGGGCGTCTTCTTCTCCCTTCTGGGCAGCTCGTAACAGCGAGCGGAAATACTCGCTCACATTGCCGTAGCCCTTGGTGGCCAGTTGGCGGTCGATGAATGCCTTCAGGGATTCGGGCAGGGAGATGGTGACGGTTGTCAATGGGTGCCTCCTCGTTTGGGTTTCTCCTGCCATGCAGGCTAGCACGATTCTTAACTATTCTCAATAGATAAGAGATGCTCGGGGGCAAAGCGGGTACAGCTACCAATTCCAAAAGCGGGAATTGGTAGCAGTCCCCGTTTTGCGGCGTTTTGCGGCGGGCGTGCTCTTTGGGGTTGCGGCATCGGAGCATTTCCGAAACAATAGCAGGTTCATGCCGCCATCCCAACCGAAGTATGCGTGGTACCGGGACCTCAACCGCTACCAGTGGTTCGTGCTGGGGGTGGCCTGCACCGGCTGGATGTTTGACAGCATGGCGCAGCAAATCTTCGGGCTGGCGCGGCGGCCGGCCATCCAGGAACTGCTGGGAGCGCACGCCAGCAGCGCGGCGGTTGCCCAGCAGAGCGGGTACGCGACGTCGGTTTTCCTGGTCGGCTGGGCTACCGGGGGGATTCTCTTCGGCATCCTGGGCGACCGCCTGGGGCGCGTCAAGACGATGATGCTGGCCATCCTTTCTTATACCGTCTTCACGGGGCTCAGCACGCTGGCCACGGGCGTTTGGGATTTCGACGTCTACCGCTTCCTGTGCGGTCTGGGCGTGGGCGGGCAATTCGCCGTGGGCGTGGCGATCGTCGCCGAAGTGGTCCCCGAGCGCGCGCGGCCCTACGCGCTGGGCACGATCCAGGCGTTCTCTCCGGTTGGCAATATTCTGGCCGCGCTCATCGGAATCGGGTTGGGGTTGATGGAACAATCCGGCGCGATCGTGGGGGCATGGCGCTATCTCTTTTTGGCCGGCGCCATACCGGCGCCGCTGGCCATTCTGGTCTTTATGAAGCTCAAAGAACCCGAGCAGTGGCTGAAAGCGCGCGCGCAAAAAGTCAAGCTGGGGTCCTACAAGGAATTGTTTTCTGTGCCGCGGTGGCGCCGCAACGCCATCGCCGGGCTGCTGCTTTCGGTGGCGGGCGTGGTGGGGCTGTGGGGCATCGGCTATTTCAGTTACGATCTTTTCCGCCAGGTATTGGACAGTTCTTTCCGCGCGCAGGGCCTGACGGGCGCGGCGCTGGCTGGCAAGACGACTACGTGGATCGGCGTCACTTCCATGTTCCAGAACCTGGGTGGGTTTTTTGGCGTCTACGCATTCACCTATCTCACGCACTACACGGGCCGCCGGATGGCCTTCGCGGTGAGCTTCGTCGCGGCCATGTTCGCGACCGCCTACACCTTCTGGCACATGAAGGTGATCACCGACATGTTCTGGATGGTTCCGATGATGGGCTTCTCGCAGCTCATGTTATTCGGGGGCTATGCCATTTACCTGCCGGAGTTGTTCCCCACGCGCTTGCGCTCCACGGGCACGAGTTTCTGTTACAACGTGGGGCGCGGCCTGGCCGCCGCCGGCCCGATCAGTTTTGGCTACCTCACCGGCACGGTATTCGCGGCGCATGCCGAACCCATGCGGTACGCGGGCGTGACGATGTGCCTGGTGTTTCTGGTGGGGCTGGCGGCGCTGCCGTGGGCGCCGGAAACCAAGGGGCAGCCGCTGCCGGAATGAAGCGCACTTTTGGACTTGTGATGTTTTGGTAATGGCGGGAATTCGCTCCCTGACGGTCGCGGCTCGGTTTGGAGGTGGGCGCGTCAGGCCGGAGGTTTCACCTGCCACGCTGCTACACTAAGTCAGGAATGCCCGCAGCCGCCGGAATCAACATTAGTGAACTCGCCGGCGACCGCGGCGTTCGCGAATGCTTGCAGTGGTTCACTCGCGAGAAGCAGTGGATCAACGAAATCCACCTGCAGCTCTGCCGCGTCCCCGCCCCCACTTTCCTGGAACAGGACCGCGCCGCGTGGTTCCAGGAGCAGTTGCGGTCCCTCGGGTGGAATACGTCCATCGACCGTACGGGCAACGTGATCGCGGCCCAGGGGGAAGGCCCCTACGTGGCTCTGAGCGCGCACCTCGACACGGTGATCGCGCCGCGCAGCAAGGAAGACATCTACGTGGATGCCGACGGCCGCTTCTGCGGACCGGGCGTCTCCGACAACGGCGCCGGCCTGGCGGCGCTGCTGGCGGTGGCGCGCGTCTGGAAAAACGGTGCCCGCATTCCCGGGCTTTCCGGCAACCTGCTGCTGGTGGCCAATGTGGGCGAAGAGGGCGAAGGCAACCTGCTGGGAATGCGCCAGCTTTGTAAACAGCCGCCACTCGGCCGCCCGATCGAGGCCTTCGTGGTGGTGGACGGCGCCAATACCGACCACATTACGACGCGCGCCCTGGGCAGCCGCCGTTTCGAAATCGCCTTCAGCGGACCCGGCGGCCATAGCTGGAGCGATTTTGGCGTCGGCAATCCGCTGCATGCGCTGTGCCGGGCGGTAGCCTTCTTCGCCGAAACGCGGATTGAAGGGACGCCGAAATCCGCGGTTAACGTGGGACTCATCGAGGGCGGCTCCAGCGTGAACGCCATCCCGCAACTGGCGCGCGCCAAAGTCGACATCCGTTCCGAGAGCAACGAGAAGATGGACGAACTGGTGGATCTGCTGGCTGCCGCGGTGGATCGCGCGCGCGATCTGGAAAACCAGCGTGCCACCGGCGGTAAAGTGACGAGCAAGCTCAAGGAGATTGGATCGCGGCCCGCCGCGGCGCTTCCGGAAGACTCGGCCATTCTGCAATACGTGCGGGCGGTGGATGCCCACCTGGGCGTCCGCTCCCATCTGGATTGTTCCTCGACGGACGCCAACATTCCGCTTTCGCTGGGAATTCCGGCGATCGCGATCGGGGCGGGGGGCATCGGCGGCGGCGCCCACACCACGCAAGAATGGTTTCGCCCGGAAGGCCGGGATCTGGGCCTGAAGCGGATCTTCCTGACGCTTCTGCTGTTGCTGCGCAGCAGCCCGGCCGACGCCACGGCAGACTCCGGGACCGGCAAGTGAACCGCCGCCGGGCCGCCGAAGCCGCCCTGGTTTTGAACACGATCGTCTGGGGGGCCACCTTCGTCCTGGTGAAATCCGCGCTGCTCCACGTCTCCCCGCTGCTTTTCCTGGCGCTGCGCTTTTCGCTGGCCACGCTGGCCCTGCTGGCGATGTTCCGCGGAGTGGCGTGGCCGACCGGGGAAGGCCGGCGATCGTGGCGTGCGGTGGGGGCCGGGGCTCTCGCCGGCGTCTTCCTCTTCTCCGGTTATCTTTTACAAACTCTAGGGTTGCGTCTCACCACGGCGCCCCGCTCCGCGTTTCTTACGGGATTAACGTCTATTGCGGTACCTTTGCTGGCGGCCCTCGTCTATAGGGTTAGACCCCAGATTTCCGAGGTGGCTGGGGTGGTAGTGGCCACCGCCGGGCTTGGCCTGATGACGCTCAAAGGAGCGGCCGGTTCCATGAGCCTGGGCGATCTGTTGACGCTTTTGTGCGCCTTTGGGTTCGCCGCGTACATCGTGACGCTGGGCCACTTCACCGGGCACATGAGCTTCGAACTACTATCGGTCGCGCAAGTTGGGGTCGCCGCGTTGTTATCGTTGTCACTCTTCTGGTGGGTGGAATCCCCGCGGGTGGAGTGGCGTCCGGCGGTGGTCTGGGCCATACTGATAACAGGATTGCTGGCTACTGCGTTGGCCTTTACGATTCAGGCGTGGGCTCAGCAGTACACCGGTTCGACACGGACGGCTCTGATCTACATGCTGGAACCGGTGGTGGCCTGGATTACGTCGTATTGCATTGCAGGTGAGGGCCTGTCAGGGCGCGCCGCCGCGGGCGCGGCTCTCATTCTGGGCGGGGTTGTGCTGGTGGAAGTGAAACCGCTGAATCCGCGGCGGCATCCATTATCAATAGCAGAGGAATAGGTAATATCCCATGAGTTTCTTTGACAAGTTACGCACGCAGAAGTTGCTTTCGTTTACGGTGATGCTGTTTACGTTGTCGTTCGGCATCGTCCTGGGCACGCTCATCAATTCGGGCGTGAAGGCGGCCAAAGACAACGGTCAGGCCCCCGGCGCGACACCGCTGGTGATTCCCAGCCCGGTGGAGCTGTCAAACACCTTCAGCCAGATTGCCAAGCAGGTGGCGCCCTCGGTTGTGAACGTCTCGGTCATGTACAAACCACAGCCCACGCGGACCCGGACGGGGCGCCGCCCGACGACGCCGGACGACGGCGCTCAGGGCGACGACAATGGCATGAACGATTTCTTCAACCACTTCTTCGGCGGCAATCCGTTTGGCAATGGCGTCCCGGAGATGCCCAACAGCCGCGGAGGCGAAGCGCTGGGCTCCGGCGTGGTGGTGGACGCGGCCGGCTACATCCTGACGAACAATCACGTGGTGGACAAGGCCGACAAGATCAAAGTGAAATTCCCCGGCGACCCGGAGAAGTATGACGCCCGTGTGATCGGCGTGGATGCACCCACGGATCTGGCGGTGATTCGCGTGGAGGGCAAGCACAACCTTGCGCCGGTCAAAATCGGCAACTCCGACGCCGTCCAGGTGGGCGATTGGGCCATGGCCATCGGTTCCCCGTTCGGTTTCGACACAACCGTCACGGCCGGCATCATCAGCGCCAAGGGACGCGTAATGGATAGCGACACCCGGATGCAGTTCCAGCATTTCCTACAGACCGACGCAGCCATCAACCCGGGCAATTCGGGCGGTCCGCTGCTCAACATGCGCGGCGAAGTGATCGGCATCAACACGGCCATCGCGTCGCGTTCCGGCGGCTATGAAGGCATCGGATTCGCGCTTCCCATTAATACGGCCGCGGGGGTCTACAACGACATCATCAAGACCGGTAAGGTGACGCGCGGTTCAATCGGCATCTCGTTCAGCAAATCGGACGATCCCCGGACCGCCGCGGCCCTCAAAGTGAGCGGCGCCAGTGAAGGCGTGTTCGTCGGCTCCCTGGCCGCCGGTGGTCCTTCGGAAAAGGCCGGCATCAAGCAGGCAGACGTCATTGTATCCATCAACGGTCAAACGATTCACGACGGCGACCAGTTGATTGGCATCGTCACCGCCACGCCCGTCGGCAGCAGCCTGGATATCGGCGTGCTACGCGACGGCAAACGCGAAAACTTCAAGGTTGTGGTGGGGAACCTGGCTCAGATCTTCCCCGAGGAGTTTGGCGGCGGACGTCAGGAAGCTCCCAGCCAGAGTGAAGGCACCACCGTCAGCTTCGGCATGACTATCAACCCGCTGACCGACCGCCAGCGCGAGACCCAGGGAATCAAGGAAAAGGGCGGCGTGATGGTCTCCGAGGTCGAACAGGGCTCTTTCGCCGAAGACGTCGGCCTGGTTCGTGGCGACCTGATTCTGGAAATCAACCGCCATCCGGTCAATTCGGTGGAGGATATCAAGAAGGTCCAAGCCACCTTGAAGCCGGGCGACCCGGTGATGTTCCGGGTGACGCGGCACGACCCCAGACGCAACGAGTGGGCTTTGGTCTTCCTGCCCGGAACTCTTCCCAACCAGATGCGCTAACCGGCTCCGCGAACCGGGTCCTGCCAGGCAAGACGGGGACAGCTATCCAATTCCAAAGGCGGGAATTGGTAGCAGTCCCCGTTTTGCGAGCCGTCCCCAGGGCACCCCCACCCCTCCGACCCTGAACCCCTGTTACACTAGTCCACTGAAGATGCGGACAATTCTGACCTGCGCAGCCGCCTTGTCGATGGCGGCACTGGCCTGGGGCTTCCAGCCGCCTGCATCCGCGGCGAAAAAGAAGGCACCGGTAAAGAAAGCGGCCGTGAAGTCCGCCGCCAGGAAACCAGCGGCGCAAGCAAAGACAGGAGCCGTGGTCCAAACGGCTGCCACCAAGAAATCCGCCAAGAAAGTTCCGGTCAAACGCACCACCTGGCGCAACCGGCAAGCCACCCCCAGTTCCGACCGCTACCGGGAAATCCAGAACGCCCTGGTAGCCAAAGGGTACCTGCCGGCGGATGCCGCCACGGGCGCCTGGGACCAGGCCTCCGCCGACGCCCTTAAGAAGTTCCAATCCGAGCAAAACATCGACTCCAACGGTAAGATCAATTCCCTTTCGCTGATCGCCCTGGGGCTCGGCCCGAGGCACGATAGCAGTTCCACCAAGACGGCGGAAGGCGGCAACAACAACCCGCCGGACCCCACCGGCCGGTAGTTGCTATAGTCCGTACCAGGAGTCCCCCATGTTTTCTCTTCGTCTGCTGAACGCGTGCCTTTTGACCGCCGGCCTGGTCTGCGCGGCCGATTCCGACGCCGTAAAACAAGGCGCCGCCCGGGTGGAACAACGGTTCGCTAAAGCGCCCGAGTCGCTCAGACCGGCGTTCCGCAAGCTGGCCGCAGAGGCTCTGCAGCAGCGCTATCCCGATCTGGCGAGCCAATTCTCGGATCCGGCCGCCGCTCCGGCTGCCGCGCGGGCGGCGGCGGCACGCACGCCGCTTTCGGCCGAATCCGCAGCCATCCAGAAGAGCATGGGCCAAATTCGGGCGCTTGCGACCGACGCCGAGCGCGGCAAAGTGGTCATCAAGCTGGTTGCCGACATTCGCGCGCTGCCCGCCGGCCGCGAAAAACTCAACCTGGCTTCCAGCCTTTCAAGCCTCGCCACCGAAGGCGATCTGGGCAAAGAAGCGTTGAACGGCGTGGCCGCCGCGCTGGTCCAGGCCCTTCACGAAACCGAAGGCGCCGCCGGCAATTATGTTGAGCTCGCGAAGCTGATCCGTTACGAACACGTCACCCCGCCGCCCGCCGACCCGGCTCTGGACGCCGCCACCGCCGTGCTCGAACTGCGGGACCAGGTGCTCCAGGAGACCGGCTTCACGCTCACCGCGCTCGACGGCAAAATCTACAACCTGGACGCTCTGCGCGGCCACGTGGTTCTGCTGAACTTCTGGGCCACCTGGTGCCCACCCTGCCGCAAAGAAATGCCCGACATGCAAATGCTCTACGAGCGTTTCGAGAAGAAGGGCCTCATCGTTCTGGCGGTTTCCGACGAGAAGCGCGAAACCGTGGAAGGCTTTCTGACCAAACAGAGCTACACGTTCCCGGTCCTGCTGGACCCGGACCGCAAGACCAACACCGCGTTCTACGTGGAAGGCATCCCGAAGAGCTTTTTATTCGATCGCCAGGGCCGCCTGGTGGCCCAATCCATCGACATGCGGACGGAATCCCAGTTTCTGGCAATGTTCAAGAGCGCGGGGCTGGAATAGCTCAAGTGGGGCGGCCAATTCTGGCCGCAGCCGGCTTCAGCCGGCGCAGCCGGCCCGCCGGGATTCTCGCCGAGCCAGGGTGGCCGCCTAAAGACGGCTGCGGGCAAAATTGCCCGCCCCACTTAGAAGGCCGCCTGCTAATGCTGGCTGACCGACAGCACATTGCCATCCGGATCTTTGAACCAGGCCACTTTGTTGCCGTCGGGCGTGGTCCAGATTCCGCGGTCTTTGTCCTGCACGAAAGGATACTTCTCGGTGGCCACGCCTCGCTCCGCGAGCCACGCGACCACCGCCTCGACATCTCCCACTTCCCAGCCCAGCACAGTGCTCTGCAACGGCGTAAAATTCGGAGCTTTGGAAATCCGGATGTGGTGGCCGCCGACTTTCACCACCAACGCAAACTGGTCCAAACTGACAAACTCAAACCCTAGCTTGCCCTCATAAAACGCCCTCGACCGGTCGTAGTCTTTCGTGATCACAAACCCGGCCATTTTGCCTTTCGCCAGCATCGTCCCCTCCATTCGCCTTTAAGGAATACCACAGGCGGGTCCCTCAATAGTGATATCGCGCCATCAGGAAGTCAATCCGTGACCCGGCGACGCGGTAAACCATCCGATGCCCCTGGGTGATCCGCCTCGACCAGCATCCCGCCAAGCTGTGCTTGAGCGGCTCCGGCTTGCCGATCCCCTGAAAAGGACCGCGGACCACCGCCTCTACCAGATCCAGGACGCGAAGCGCGACGCTCCGTTCGGTGGCCCCCCAGAACCGGAGATCCTCCAGGAACTCGCGCTGAAAGACGGCCTCGCGTTCAGCTGCCGGCCTCAAGCGACATCTCCCTGCGCAATCGTGCCGCGGTCATCGCCCGGCCCGGACTTCGCTCTGCCCTGTTCAGAGCCGCGATCAACCGCTTCGCATTGCGTGGAGATCGCAGCAGGTAGGCTGTTTCCATGAGCCCTGCCAGTTCCGTTGCCGGCACGAGCGCCACGTCCTTCGCCCCTCTGCGGCGGACAATGACCACTTCCTGATCGTCCACTACGCGATCCAGAACGCTGGCAAGATTGCCGCGCAAGTTTGTGTAGGTAGTTTCAGAAGCCATCGCAACGTCCCCTCCTATTGTACAGGAAAGCTGTACGTGCGTCCCCTCACTTCTGCCCGGTCCCCAGCAGCGTCTCGAAGTACGGCGCTTCCGGCTCCTTATAAACCAGCGAGGTCTCCACGTGCTTGAAGCCCGCGCCCTTTAAGTACCGCTCCAGTTCCAATTCCGTGAAGCCCAACCACAGGTCCGCGTACATCTCCCGCGCTTCTTCGAAATGGTGGCGGTTCAAATCCAGCACAGCGATGCGGCCGCCCGGCTTGAGAATCCTGCGCGCTTCGGCGGCAGCACGTTCGGGATGGCGGGCGTGATGCAGGGCCTGGCTGAGAAACGCCAGGTCCACCGTGCCCGTCCGAATGGGCACATCTTCCAACTCGCCCAGCCGGTATTCCATGTTGACGATGCCGTGTTTGCGCGCCAGCGCGGCGCCAAACTCCACCATCTTCTCCGAATTGTCGACGGCGATGACCTTCTTGGCCCGCTGCGCCATCAACTGCGAAATGGTCCCTTCACCCGCCCCCAGATCGGCGATTACCATGGGCGGCATGAGCTTCAGAAGGGCTTCCGCCACACCTTTCCAGGAGCGGCCCGGGACGTGCTGCCGGCCGAACTTGCCGGCCAGCTCGTCGAAGTAGCGCCGCATCTGGTCCTGGCGCTTGCGCAGGGCGTGGCGTAGCGCCTGCCGGTCCCCGGCCGCTTCCGGGACTTCGCCCGCCGCCTTGCGCAGCAGTTCCATCAGGTCGGCGGGCGCGGTCAGGCGGTAGAAGGCGTTCTTGCCGGTGCGGCGGTCGTCCACCAGGCCGGCCTGCTTCAACTGCGCCAGGTGGGTGGAAATCTGGCTCTGTCCCTTGCCGAGGATGTCCTGCAGTTCGGCCACCGAGAGCTCTTCCTGCTCCAGCAGCAGCAGCAGGCGGACGCGGGTCGGGTCGGCCGCCAGGCGCAGCGATTTGAGGATTGACGCCATGATCGAAATACTCTAATATCAATGTATCAAGATTTCTCGATACGAGGATATTTTATATGGGCACCACCACCTTGAACCAGACCGCCACCGACTTCAAAGTCGCCGACCTAGCGCTCGCCGATTGGGGCCGCAAGGAAATCTCCATCGCCGAGTTCGAAATGCCCGGCCTGATGGCGATTCGCCGCAAATACGCGAAGGGAAGGCCGCTCGACGGCGTGCGCATCACCGGCTCGCTCCACATGACTATTCAGACCGCCGTGCTGATCGAAACGCTGGCCGATCTGGGCGCCTCGGTGCGCTGGGCAAGTTGCAACATTTTCTCCACGCAGGATCACGCCGCCGCGGCCATCGCCGCCGCGGGCTTCCCGGTCTTCGCCTGGAAGGGCGAATCGCTCGAAGACTACTGGTGGTGCACGTATCAGGCGCTCTGCCATCCGGGCGGCAAGGGCCCGCAGCTGATTGTCGACGACGGCGGCGACGCCACGCTCCTCATCCATAAAGGTTACGAGTTGGAAGAAGGCAGCGATTGGGTCAACACACCCTCTTCGGCGCACGAAGAGGATGTCATCAAGGCGCTTCTCAAGCAGGTCCACAAAGAAAGCCCGCGGCACTGGCACGAGGTGGTGAAGGAATGGCGCGGCGTTTCGGAAGAGACCACCACCGGCGTGCATCGGCTTTACAAGATGCACGAAGCCGGCAAGTTGCTGGTTCCGGCCATCAACGTCAACGATTCGGTCACGAAATCCAAGTTCGACAATCTGTATGGCTGCCGCGAATCGCTGGCGGACGGCATCAAGCGCGCTACCGACGTCATGGTGGCGGGCAAGATCGCGGTGGTGTGCGGCTATGGCGACGTGGGCAAGGGCTCGTCGCATTCCCTGCGTGGCATGGGCGCGCGCGTGATCGTCACGGAAATCGATCCCATCAACGCGCTGCAAGCCGCCATGGAAGGCTTCGAAGTCACGACCATTGAAGACACGCTGGGCCGCGGCGATATCTACGTCACCTGCACGGGCAACTGCGACGTGGTCACGCTCGAGCACATGGAACGGATGAAGGACCAGGCCATCGTCTGCAACATCGGCCACTTCGATAACGAAATCCAGGTGGACCGCCTCAACGCCTCACCCGCGAAAAGGACCAACATCAAACCGCAGGTGGACATGTATACGTTCCCGAAGGGACAGAGCATTTTCCTGCTGGCCGAGGGACGTCTGGTCAATCTGGGGTGCGCGACCGGCCATCCCAGCTTCGTGATGAGCAACAGCTTCTCCAACCAGACGCTGGCCCAACTCGATCTCTGGAAGAACCGCGACGAATACAAGGCCGGCGTTTACACGCTGCCCAAGAAGCTGGACGAGGAAGTGGCGCGGCTGCACCTGGAGAAGATTGGCGTGAAGCTCACCACCCTCAGTCCCAAGCAGGCCGAGTATCTCGGCGTGCCGCCGGAAGGCCCTTACAAGCCCGATCACTATCGGTATTAGAATTGAATCACGAACGCACCAGGGAGGTTAACTTGGCAGATACTCAAAAGCATTTATTTACGTCGGAATCCGTAACCGAAGGCCATCCGGATAAGATCGCCGACCAGATTTCAGACGCCGTACTGGACGCGGTCCTGACGGACGATCCCACGGGCCGCGTGGCGTGCGAGGTGCTGGTCACCACCGGCACCTGCATTGTGGCGGGAGAAATCACCACCACCACTTACGTCGACGTTCCGCGCATCGCGCGCGGCACGATTGAATACGTCGGGTACAACGACGCGACCTACGGTTTCGATTCCAATACGTGCGGCGTGCACAACCTGATCCAATCGCAATCGCCCGACATTTCGATGGGCGTGGACACGGGCGGCGCCGGCGACCAGGGCATGATGTTCGGCTTTGCATGCGACGAAACCCCGGAATTGATGCCGCTCCCCATCATGATGGCCCACAAGCTGGTGCAGCGTCTCTCGGAAGCGCGCCGCCAGGGCGTGCTCGAATTCCTGCGGCCGGACGGCAAGAGCCAGGTCAGCGTGGAATACGCCGGCAAGACTCCCAAGCGCATCGAAGCCGTGGTGATCTCCACGCAGCACAGCCCCGATGTTTCCACCGAGGATCTGCGCCGCGAGGTGAAGAAGCACATCATCGACGCCGTTGTTCCCTCCAATATGGTCGATTCGCAGACCAAGTATCACATCAACCCCACCGGCCGTTTCGTGGTGGGCGGACCGCACGGCGACACCGGCCTGACCGGCCGTAAGATCATTGTGGACACCTACGGCGGGATGGGCCGTCACGGCGGCGGCGCGTTCTCGGGCAAGGACCCCACGAAGGTGGATCGCTCGGCCTGCTACATGGCCCGCTACATTGCCAAGAACATCGTGGCCTCAAGGCTCGCCACCCGCTGCGAAGTGCAACTGGCTTACGCCATCGGCGTGGCCGAACCGGTTTCGATCTATGTGGACACCTTCGGCACGGGCGTGATTCCCGACGCGCGTTTCACCGAATTGGTGCGCGAGAATTTCCAACTTACGCCGCGCGGGATTATCGACCACTTGAAGCTGCGCCGGCCCATCTATCGCAAGACCGCCGCGTTCGGACACTTCGGCCGCAGCGAGGACAGCTTCAGTTGGGAAGCCACGGATAAGGCGGGTGTGCTCAGGGAACAGGCCGCGGTAGCACAGGCGGCGGTGAAGTAGGGCGGGGCCTCAGGAATCGATGGGACAGACCGTCACTTTTTTGGTCTGTTGCAGAGGGCCTTCGGCCCGCGAAATTTCATGAAACAGTGGGGGAGCCTGGACGTCGGCGGGCTGGGCAGCACCGGAAGCCGGCTGAAGCCGGCTGCGGCCAGAATTGGCCGCCCCACTTGGTCGCCGCTTTTTCGACCCTGTCACGCCTCGCTAGACAAGGCCGCTTGACAGACGACAAGAACCGATCGTCTGTGCCACCACACGCGCGGAGGGGCCACCGTTCAATCCAGCAAGGCCGCGGCTTTCTCATCCAAAAACCAGGTGACACCGCGGCCCTGATGGGAGGCAATCTGCGCGGGATACTTCATGGGATCGTACGGCTCTTTGAAGACCGCCCGCACTGCCTGCGCTTTGTCTGCACCGGCCACCAGAAAGACCGTGTTCTTCGCGGCCAGTAAGGAGGCTGGCAGCAATGTGACACGCCACTGGTTGAACTGCGGGGCGAAAGTTGCGGCGGCAATTCCTTCGAGGTCGTCAATCAGCGGGTCGCCGGGAAAGAGGCTGGCGGAATGCGCGTCAGGGCCCATGCCGCGGTGCACGATGTCGAACTGCGGCATCTCGCCCGGCGCCAGTCCGAAGAAGCTACGGATATCGGCGACATAAGCCGCAGCCGCAGCTTGCGGGGCGATCTCTCCCCTGATGCGATGCACGTGTTGAAGCGGAATCTCCGTCGGAGTGATTAGATGATCGTCGACTAGTTTGTAGTTGCTGGCATCGTCGGTGGGCGGCACCGAGCGCTCGTCCACCCAAAACAGGTGCACGCGATTCCAGTCGAATTGCGCCGCTGCCAGCTCGTCGAACAAGAGCCGCGGAGTGGTGCCGCCGGAGACTGCGAAGGTGGCGAAGTCCTGCGCGGAAAGCGCCTTCGCGAGCAGACTCAGAATGTGCTGCGCGCACGCGGAGGCGGCCCACTGCGCGTCCCCCGCGATGAACCGATCGATGCTCATTTCCCCTCCGAAGGCAGCGCGAGCGCGGCCGCGCCGGTCAAGGCTCTTTCGAAAACCGGGTCACGCCGTACGATTCCCAGTTCTTCACGCATGAGCAGGTAGTCGGTGGGCTGGGAAAGGCTGGTGCACTGCGAAACGCCGTTGACGGTGACGACCATTCGATCTTCGCGGCGCGCCAGCTCCAGGGCGAAGCCATCGCCGGCCAGTTGCACGCGGATAGAGACGCCTTCGGGCGCCGGGTCTACGCCGAATGACACATCAGGCACGCCCGCATCGGTCAGACAATCCGTCAACCACGCCGCCATGTACAGCGCGGAAACCTCGAACCCCTCGCCGCGCTCAAGTTTTACCTCAAATATTCTTTCCAACTGCGCCAGGTTCTGCTGATTCTCGAAGACCTGCGCCAGCATCTCCCGCCAGCGCGTCAGGCGCGTCCAGGAAAGATCGCCCAGCAACACGGCGCGCGCGTTCAACGCCGCCATGAGCTTGAGCGCTGCGGCCGGGTCTTTCATGGGACCACTGTCCAGCACTACTTTCTGCGCCATGGCGGCGATCGGCAGGAACTCCGGCATGGCCGCTAACCGCGGGCTGCGGCACCAGAGAATCAGCGGAAGGTCGGGCACGGCCAGCGGCAGCACCACCGACGGCAGATCCGCCAGCGCGGCGTCGGAGACGGTGATCTCCACCTGTTCGCAACAAATCTGCTTCCTCTGGCCGAAGGGCATCCAACATTGGGAATACACGCGCTCGGTGAGCGAACGCTCACCCGGCCCGCTCATCCGCACCACAATGGCGCGCGCCGGATGCTCGGGCATGAGGGCGGCAATGGTTTCGCCCAGGCCTTGCGAATCCTCGCTTTCTTCCGCCAGCACCAGCAACGTCATCGAGCAGGCCCGCAGCACTCCCGCGCCGCCTTCGGCTTGCCCCTGTTTGGCTGTATCGACCCACAACTCCGCCAGTTCCTTCAGGATCTTGTCGGGGGCCACGGTGGCGCTCATTACGGCTTCCTCCAGGCGTGCCCGTGCCTTGCCAGCATTTCGTCGGAAGCCGCCGGTCCCCAAGTGCCCGATTCGTAGTTGGGGAAATCGGACTTGGTTTCGCGCCACACGTTTTGGATTGGCTCAACGACCGACCAACTGGCCTCCACCATGTCCTGCCGCGTGTACAGCGTGGCGTCGCCGATGATGGCGTCGAGCAGCAGCGTCTCATAAGCCGAAGGCGAGCGCTCGCCGAAACTCGAGCCGTAATTAAAGTCCATGGATACCGGGCGTAGCGTCATCCCCGAGCCCGGACGCTTGGAAAGGAACTTCAGCGAAATCCCCTCCTCCGGCTGGATGCGCACGATCAGGAGATTGGGGGCGCTGTCCAAGCCTTCCTGATCGAAGATGTGGAGCGGCGCGGGATTGAACTGGATGGCAATCTCGGTCACGCGCTTGGCGAGGCGTTTGCCGGTGCGCACGTAAAACGGCACGCCCGCCCAGCGCCAGTTGTCGACGAACAGCGTGACGGCGGCGTAGGTGTTGGTTTGCGATTGCGGATCGACACCTTGCTCCTGGCGGAAGCCCGGCACGTCCTGCCCGCCGATGCGAGCCGGCCCGTACTGGCCCGGCACGGTATTCCGGCGTACTTCGTCCGGAGTCATCGGGCGGATGGACCGCAGCAGTTTGGATCGCTCATCGCGCACGGAATTGGCCCGGAAACTGGCGCTGGGCTCCATGGCGATGGTGGCCATCACCTGCAGCAGGTGATTCTGGATCATATCGTCCAACGCGCCGGCTTCCTGGTAATAGGCGCCGCGGCCTTCCACGCCGATCGATTCGGCCCCGGTGATTTGCACGTTGTTGACGTAGCGGCGATTCCACAGCGGCTCGAAGATGCCATTGCCGAAGCGGAAGGCCAAGATGTTTTGGACGGTCTCTTTACCGAGATAGTGGTCGATGCGGTAGACTTCCGATTCGTCGAACGATTCGTGCAGCCGGCCGCTCAATTCGCGCGCGCTTTCGAGATCGTGCCCGAACGGTTTCTCGACTACCAGACGCCGCCACCCGTTGCCCTTACCGAGGCCCGCGGCGCCCAGGCCCTGAGCAGCCTGCGCATACTGGCTCGGCTGCGTCGAAAGATAGAACAGCACGTTCCCGCCGGTGTGCTGGGAGGCTTCGATCTGCGCCAGTTTCTCGCCGATACTTCGGTAAAGCGCCGCGTCAGCGATATCGCCGGCGACATAAAAGAGCCCTTTGGCGAAACCGCTCCATACGTCGGCATCGAAAGTGGTGTCTTCGGAAAATTGCTTCACCGCCTCCAGCATCTTTTCGCGAAACGCGTCGTCGGTCATGGGAGTGCGCGAGATGCCCACGATGGCGAAGCCGGCCGAGAGGCGGCGATCATAGGCAAGGCGGTAGAGCGCGGGGATCAGTTTGCGCTTGGTGAGGTCTCCGTTGGCGCCGAAGATGACGACCGCGCACTCCGGCACACGCCGTTCAAACCGAAGCGGATCCTGAAACGGATTCTCGATGGGCATCGAACCCAAAATACCATGGCCGTCCGGTTGAGTTGAGGTGACGGTACAACAGTGCGATGGGCAGGCCCACCACGTTGAAGTAACAGCCATCGATGCTGGTGATGAACTTGGAAGCGAGGCCCTGAATGGCGTAGGCGCCGGCCTTGTCCGTGGGTTCGGCGCTGGCAGCGTAATCGGCGATTTCGCCTTCGCTCATCGGTGCGAACCAAACGGCGGTGGCGGCGTGATCGACCATGCGCTCGGCGCCGCACCGGAGGCAGATGCCGGTGATGACTTGGTGGCGGCGGCCGGAAAGCAGCGAGAGCATGCGGCGGGCGTCGGCAACGCCCGCTGGCTTGCCGAGCATGTGGCCATCGATCACGACGGTGGTGTCGGCGCCGATCACGATCTCGTCCGGGGCCGCGTCGACAGCCGCCGCCTTCAGTTCCGCCAGGCGCTCGACGTACTCGACGGGCGTCTCGCCGGGAAGCGGCGTTTCGTCGACTAGCGCCACGCGAACGGTAAACGGAATCCCGGCCTGGCGGAGAATCTCCGCGCGGCGCGGCGATTGGGAAGCGAGTACCAGCGTCACGTACTTACCATCCCATCTTTTGTGGGAATGGGTCAACGCACCAAGTGGGACCGGCCTCCTGGCCGGTCGCTGGAGTTTCTACATTCTCAAGCTCCGCTAAAACCAACTGGTAGCGCCGGCGGTCGTGCCGCCGGTGTCTTGTGCAGGGACCGGCCTCCCGGCCGGTCGAAAGCCGGGCGGCGCCCGGCTGAGCCCGCTGGAAAGCGGGCTCGCAGCCAGGATTGGCTGCCCCACCAGTAAAATAGCGGTATCGACTTGGAAAACCGAGAACAAGCTACGGGTGCACCGCCGGCACTAGCCTGGTGGCAGCGCGACCTCTGCATATACGTGCTGCTGGTTGTGTTCACGCTAGCCGTGTACAACCAGGTGCGGCGGTTTGAGTTTATCAACTTCGACGACCCTGAGTACGTTACCGAGAACAACCACGTGCGCGCCGGTCTGACGTGGGACGGAACGGTTTGGGCCTTCAAGTCCCTCGATGCCGCGAATTGGTTTCCCCTCACGTGGCTTTCGCATATGGCGGACTGCCAGCTCTTCGGGTTAAGGAGTGGATGGCATCATTGGACCAACGTGCTGCTGCACGTGCTGGCGACGCTGCTGCTGTTCGCGGCGCTAAAGCGCATGACAGGGGCGCTGTGGCGCAGCGCGTTTGTGGCCTTCCTGTTTGCGCTGCACCCGATGCACGTGGAATCCGTGGCGTGGGTGGCGGAGAGAAAAGATGTCTTGAGCGGGTTCTTCTGGTGCCTCACTCTGTGGTGCTACGCGCGCTACGCGGAGCGACCGAGCCTGGAGCGGTACTGGCCGGTGGTGGCGGCATTCTGCCTGGGCCTGATGTCCAAGCCGATGATGGTCACGCTACCGTTCGTGCTGTTGCTGCTGGACGTGTGGCCCCTACGCCGCGCCAACCGGATGACGATTCTTTGGGAAAAGATACCGCTGGTTGTCTTGGCAGCCGGCGAATCGCTGGTCACTTTTCTCGCACAGGAGCAAGGACGCGCGGTGCGCTCACTGAGCACGCTGCCGTTCGGCCTGCGCCTGGAGAATGCGCTGGTCTCATACGTGGTGTACATCGCGCGGATGTTCTGGCCCGTGCACCTGGCGGTGTTCTATCCGTATTCCCATGACCTGCCGGCTTGGGGCGTAGCGGGAGCGGGAGCCGCACTGGCGGGTGTCTCGATCCTGGTTGTGCGGCGGCTGCGGACCGATCCCTATCTGGCGGTGGGATGGTTCTGGTATTTGGGGACACTGGCGCCGGTGATCGGACTCATACAGGTGGGAGGGCAGTCCTCGGCGGACCGCTATACTTATCTGCCAATGATCGGCCTTACGATCATGCTGGCTTGGGGAGCGGCGGCGCTGGGTAAGTGGCCGCCGCGGACTGTGGCAGCAGCAGCGGTGGTAGCTTGCTCGGCGTGCGTTGTACTTACCTGGCAACAGATCTCTTACTGGGCGAATAGTGGGACTCTGTTTCGGCACGCGGTGGAAGTAACCAGCGGCAATTACATCGCACACAACAACCTGGCGGATTACTATCTGATCCATAGACGGAATGAGGAAGCGCGAGTGCAGATCAACGAGGCTCTACGCCTGAGGCCCACTTACCCGGAGGCTCGCGTCAATCTGGCGACGGTGCTGAGCCGGATGGGGAAGATGAGCGATGCGGAGAGGGAATACCGGGTGGCGCTCGGTTTCCAGCCTGTGAATGTGGAGGCGCATGCGGGGTTGGGAGTGGCGCTGGCCACGCAGGGCCGGATTACGGAGGCGCTGCGAGAGTTTCAGGAAGTGGTGCGGCTGAGCCCGGGGTATGCCGAAGGGCACTATAGCCTGGGAAGGGTGCTCGCGGCGATGGGACGTTCGGACGAGGCTATGGCGGAATTCCGGGAAGCGGCCCGATTGCGGCCCGACCACGCCGAGGCCCACCATAGTTTGGGAATCGCACTGGCCGGCCGGGGCAGGCTGACCGAAGCGATCGCCGAGTTTACAGCGGAAGCGCGATTGAAACCGGACGATGCGAACGTGCATAACAGTTTGGGAATTACACTGGCCGGCGTGGGCCGGTACGACGATGCCATCGCGCAGTTCGCGGAGGCGCTCAAGATCCAGCCGGGATTTGCGGCTGCCAGAAAAGGTTTGGAAAGCGCACTGGCCAAGCGGAGGCAGCAATAGAACTAGTTAGCAGGATGCTGAAAAAATAATTTGGCCTCCGATAAACGCAGATCAACGCAGATCAACGCAGATAAGGCTAGTGCAGCGTCCAAGAAATGGATGGACAGTTATCCAGTAGGAGAGAGCCGCCTGAAGGCGGCTGCGGCCAGGATTGGCCGCCCCACAGTGGCGGCGGCCAGTTCTTTTTCATTAACTTGCTAGTGGAATTGGTTGGGTTTGATGGGGGCCTGGATCGGGTCGGGGAGTTTCGGTGGGTCGATTTGAGCGGCTCCCTCAAGGCCGTTGCCACTCACATTGTTGATGCCAATTAGCGGGCCGGTGTAACCCGTGACCTGGATGTTGCGGACGTCGGCGCTCCTAATGTTAGCCAGGGAGATACCTTTGGCACAGGTACCAGTTACATTCACTAAGGCGAAACCGTCGAGAGGTTTGTGGGGGTGTATGCCGGTTCCGTCCACGAGAGTCCCACAGTCCTTGAGGCGAATATTGGAAAACTTGAAGTTCTTGATGGTGGGGATGCCTTCGTCGCCGGGGACCGGCTCGGGGTCCTGAATGCCGCTCGAGAGGATGTTGAAGCGAAGGAATCCGCCTTTCATGTCGGAGGCGTCAAGATCATCCGCCACGATGTCCTCGATGAACGCGCCGCGGCCGGGGCGGCTCTTAATATAGATGGCGAAGGTCTGGGCGTGCGTGAATTTGCAGTGTTCGATGCGGACGTTCCGAATGCCGCCGGAGGTTTCGCTGCCGATGCCGATGCAGGCGAAGATGGAATCGGCCATAGTGCAGTCGGTGATCACGACGTCTTCGGTGGTTCGCAGCAACGAGTAGCCCTCCGTGCCGCGGCCGCTCTTCAGGGAGATGCAATCGTCGCCGGTTGCGATGTCGCAGGCATCGATGCGGACGTGCCGGCAGGAATCGATATCGATGCCATCGCCGTTGCCGCCGGTGGATCGGATGGTAAGATTGCGGATGATTACGTTTTCGCAGTAAGTCGGATGAAGACACCACATTAGACGATAGTCGGTGGAGAAGTCTTCGAAGCGAAGATCGTGGCAGTTAATGGGCTCAATGAGGGCCGGGTGGCGCAGAGGGTTCTGAGGGTTGGGGCGGCCGCCCAGCGCGGGATTGCCGGCGATCCTGCCGGGGCCGACGATGCCGGTATGTCCGGCGTCATTTGCGTAGATGAGGGCGGTGCGGCCCTGTATCCACTTGCCTTCCCAGCGCACCTGGCTGACCGGATAATCCGCGAAATCCGGACTGCCGAGGATGACCGCGCCCTTGTCGAGGCGCAGGAGCGTGTTGGATTTGAGGGCCAGCGCGCCGGCGAGGTAGTTGCCGGCGGGAACCAACACCTCGCCGCCGCCGAAAACCCAACAGCGATCGATGGCCTGTTGAATGGCGGCGGTATCTTTGGTGACGCCATCGCCGGCGGCGCCGAACTCGCGCACGTTGAAGGTGAGTTTCGAAGTGCTGGGCGAGGCCGGCTGCGGGGTTTGCGCCGCGCTGAGATTCATCAGGGGAGCGGCCAGCAGACTACACCCGGCGGTCTTCAAGAAACGTCGGCGCGCGAGATCCCGGTGGACCATGTCGCGATGGTATCACTGCGAGCGGTGCGAAGGGGTAGAATGGGGGCCGTATGAAACATCTGGCACGGGAACTGGTGGTGGCTCCGGGAGCGAGGATCCGGCTGGCGGATTTCGACCCGGGAAAAACGCACCGGGTCGCAAAAGAAGCGGGGGTTGGGCAACTCGCGAAGAACCTCGACAGGCTATGCGATTTGCAGTATCGACTGTATGCCGAGTCGCGGCGATCGCTGCTGGTGGTGTTGCAGGCGATTGACGCCGGGGGAAAAGACGGCACCATCAAGCACGTCATGAGCGGGCTGAACCCGCAGGGTGTCGACGTGACGTCGTTCAAAGTACCGGAAGGCGCGGAAAAGCGGCACGACTACTTGTGGCGCATCCACCAGGCGGTGCCGGAGTGGGGCAAGATCGGGATCTTCAACCGCTCGCATTACGAAGACGTGCTGGTAGTGCGAGTGCATGGTCTGGCGCCGAAGCCGGTGTGGTCGAAACGGTACGGCCAGATCAACGATTTCGAGAAGATGCTGAGCGATAGCGGCGTGCGCATCGTCAAGTTCCTGCTCTATATCAGCAAGGAGGAACAGGCCGCGAGGTTCCGATCCCGCCTGGACGACAAAAGCAAGAACTGGAAGTTTTCGGCCGCGGATCTGAAAGAGCGCCAATATTGGGACGAGTATACGGCCGCGTATGAGGAAATGTTGCGAAAGTGCAGCACCAGGCACGCGCCCTGGTACTTGATACCCGCAAATCACAAATGGTTTCGGAATCTGGCGGTCTCGCAGATTTTGTGCGACACCCTGGACAGTATGGACTTGAAATTCCCGAAGCCGGCGGCGGGCTCGAAGAAGATTCGATTTAAGTAGGGCCATGATAGAATAGTGCAACCAACACAAACATGGAACGTGCCAGCAAGCTCATACGGGGGTTAACACTGCCCGGCGGTACGCTCAGCATTGAAGAACTGGCGTGCGCGGCATGGCCCGACGCAGTGGGAAAAAAGATTGCGGGACACACCCGCGCGGCGCGCCTGGTGCGCACCCGGCTGATGGTGGAAGTGGAAGACCAAACCTGGCGGCGGCAGTTGTTCTCCCTGACGCGCCAGATTCTGCGGAACCTGGAGCGGGCAGTGGGGAGCGGGCTGGTAGACGACCTGGAATTCCGCGTGGTGCCGCGGCGGCGCGAGCCACAGCGAGCCATGCAGGCCGTGCCGGCGCTCGATGCCGACGAGGCCGATGCCATCGAGGATCCCGTGCTGCGCAGCATCTACCGGGCGGCGCGGAATCGGGCGCGGGCGTGAAGATCACCGAAGAACAGGTGCGTTATGTGGCGGCGCTTTCCAACCTGCAACTGAGCGTCGAGGAAGTGGCGCACCTGCGGGCGGACCTGGACGGGATACTGGAGCACATCGACCGGCTGAACGAGATCGACACAAGCGGCGTGGAGCCGATGGCGCAGGTGCTGTACGAGGCGGAGGACACAGCTACGCTGCGCGCGGACACGCCGGTTGAGCCGCTGGGCAATGCGGCGGCCATGGCCAACGCTCCGCAGTCGGGGGCCGGATACTTCAAAGTGCCCAAAGTGATCGAACGCTGACTCATGGACATTGCTTCTCTGACGATCGACGGCATCCGGGCAAGTCTGCTCGCGCGCCGGTACAGCGCCATGGAACTGGCCGCGGAAGCGCTGCGTTTCGCCGAAGCGGAGAATCCGCGCACCAACGCCTATCTGCATTTTTCGCCGGAGCGGGCCTTCTACGCCGCGCGCCGCGTGGATGAGCGTCTCGCGCGGGGCGAAGAGCCGGGACGATTGGCGGCGGTGCCGGTGGCGGTGAAAGATGTCATCGTCACGAAGGGCGTGCGGACCACCTGCGGGTCTAAGCTTCTGGCCAACTACATTCCGCCGTACGACGCCACGGCCGTCGAGCGGCTGGAACAGGCAGGCGCGCTGCTCATCGGAAAGACCAACTGCGATGAATTCGCGATGGGGTCGTCCAACGAAAACTCGGCCTTCGGCCCGGTGCGGAACCCCGTGGCGCTGGACCGGGTGCCGGGTGGATCGAGCGGCGGGTCGGCGGCGGCAGTGGCGCAGGGTACGGCGGTAGTGGCGCTCGGATCGGATACCGGCGGCTCCATCCGACAGCCGGCCTCGTTCTGCGGAGTGGTGGGCGTAACACCCACGTACGGGCGCGTGTCGCGCTACGGTTTGACGGCGTTTGCCAGTTCGCTCGACCATATCGGACCGCTGGCGCGCTCAGTGAAGGAGGCGGCCACGGTTCTGGGTGTGATTGCCGGGCGCGATGCGCGCGATGCGACCTCGGCGGCCGCGCCAGTTCCGGATTATACAGCCGGGCTCGACGGCAAGGTAAAAGGGTTGAAGCTTGGGCTGCCCCGCGAGTATCTAAAAGAATTGACAAGCGAAACGGGCGAGCTGATCTACGCCGCCGTGGATGATTTGAAAAGACTGGGCTGTGAGGTCCGCGAGATCAGCCTGCCGGCGACGGATTACGCCATCGCCTGCTATTACATTCTGGCGACTGCGGAAGCCAGCTCGAATCTGGCAAGGTACGATGGCGTACGATATACATTCCGCTCCGGACAGACCGAGACGCTTGCGGAGATGTATCGAAACACACGCGGCGAGGGGTTTGGCGCGGAGTGCAAACGCCGGATCATGCTGGGGACATACGTGCTCAGTGCAGGTTACTATGATGCGTATTACTTGAAGGCGCAGAAAGTGCGGGCGTTGATTGCCCGCGATTTTGCGGATGCCTTTCAGGAGGTGGATGCGATTGTGGCTCCGGTTTCTCCGTACCCGGCCTTCCGGCTGGGCGAAAAGATGGCCGACCCGCTCGCCATGTACCTCTCGGACATATACACGATTACCGGCGATCTGGCGGGCATTCCGTGCATGAGCGTGCCGTGCGGAAAGACGGCGTCGGGTTTGCCGGTGGGGATGCAGATTTTGACACGGCATTTCGACGAGACCACGATGTTCCGGCTCGCGGATGCCTTCGAGGCCCATAGCAGGGCGGCCTAGCAGCCCTGCTCCATGAAGTACAAAGCAGTTTAATCACTTGAGGAGATAGGAGATCAATATGCCGTTCACACTTCCGCCGTTGCCTTATGCGCCCGATGCGCTGGAGCCCCACATCGACAAGATGACCATGGAGATCCACCACGGCAAGCACCACAACGCGTACGTAACCAACCTGAACAAAGCGCTCGAAGCGGCGCCTGACCTTGCCGGTAAGAGCGTCGAGGAACTGCTGGCCAACAATTGCGCCATTGTGCCGGAGGCCATTCGCACGGCGGTGCGCAACAACGGCGGCGGCCACATCAACCACTCGATGTTCTGGACCATCATGGGGCCGGGAGCCGGCGGGGAGCCGGTGGGCAACGTGAGCCAGGCCATCGTGGGGACCTTCGGCAGCTTCGACGCGTTCAAGGAGAAGTTCAACGCCGCGGGCGCCACACGCTTCGGCTCCGGCTGGGCGTGGCTGGTGAAGGCCGGCGGCAAGCTGGAGATTTATTCCACGGCGAACCAGGACAGCCCGGTGATGGAAGGCAAGTCTCCGGTGATGGGCCTGGACGTTTGGGAACACGCTTACTACCTCAAATACCAGAACCGCCGCCCGGATTACATGGCCGCGTGGTGGAGCGTGGTGAAGTGGGCGGAAATAGAAAATCGCTTCAACTCGCACAAGTAGGAGCTTTCAGGGCCACGAGCGCTTGTGGGGCAGACCCCCTGGTCTGCAGACGGCCCCCCGGCCGGCTTTTCGCGAGGGGCAAGCACTTGATTCTTCGAGCGAGCAGCGGGTCCAGGGGGACCCGCGCAGACCTGGGGGTCCGCCCCACAAGCCGGCACTTTTCGTCACTGTATTTTGCGGGCCTCTATAATTATTCTTGTGCGCACCTACGATCTGATCGTCATCGGCTCCGGGCCCGCGGGCCAACGTGCGGCTATTCAGGCTTCCAAATGGGGCCACAAGCCGCTGGTCATCGAGCAGCGCGAGATCGTCGGCGGCGCCTGCATCAACACCGGCACCATCCCGAGCAAGACCATGCGAGAGGCGGTGATGCACCTCTCCGGCTTCCAATACCAGGGCATCTACGGCGTCAGTTACCACGTCAAGGAAAACATCACCATGGCCGACCTGGGCTTCCGGGTCAACCAGGTGATCAAGACCGAAGTGGATGTGACCCAGTCACAGCTTGCGCGCAATGGTGTGGAAGTAATGTTCGGGCGAGCCAGTTTCCTTGACGCGACCCATGTCCGCGTGGAAAACTCCGCCGGGCAAAGCGACATCGCGGCGCCCCGTATCATCATCGCCACCGGCACCAAGCCCGCGGCGTCGGCCACGGTGCCGGTGAACGGCCGCGATATCCTGAACAGCGACCAGATCCTCCAGATGCCGGAGATTCCGAAGACGCTGATTGTGGTGGGGGGCGGCGTGATCGGCGTGGAGTATGCCTGCATGTTCGCGATTCTTGGCGTGCGCGTAATCCTGGTGGAGAAGCGCCCGCGCCTGCTGGAATTCGCGGACAACGAAATCGTGGAGGCGCTTTCGTACCACTTGCGGGACCATCGCGTCACTATGCGGCTCAACGAGGAAGTCGTCAGCGTGGAGGAGACCCCGGGTGGCGGCGTGGTGGCCAACTTGAAAAGCAACAAGCGCATCACCGGCGATGCGCTGCTCCATGCCGTAGGACGCCATGGCAACGTGGACGACTTGAACCTGGCGGCGGCCGGTCTGGAAGCCGACAGCCGGGGCCGCATCACGGTGGATGCGGAATTTCGCACCAACGTCCCGGGGATTTACGCCGCCGGCGACGTGATCGGATTCCCCAGCCTGGCGTCGGTTTCCATGGAACAGGGGCGCATGGCGGCGGCGCACGCGTTCGGACTGAAGATCCAGTCGAACCCGGCCACATATCCGTATGGCATCTACACCATCCCGGAGATCTCCTTTACCGGCAAGACAGAAGAGCAACTGACGGCCGAAGACGTGCCCTACGAAGTGGGTCTGGCTTATTATCGCGAGACGGCGCGCGGGCAGATCCGCGGCGATACCACCGGGCGCCTGAAGATTATTTTCCACCGCGAGACCCATGAGATCCTGGGCGTGCACATCATCGGTGAAGAGGCATCGGAGTTGGTGCACATCGGTCAAGCCGTAATGATCCTCAAGGGCACGGTGGATTACTTCGTGAACACGGTCTTCAACTATCCCACGCTGGCCGAATGCTACAAGCAGGCGGCTTTCAACGGCCTCAACAAGCTGAAGGGAAGCTAGCCGGCTTAGGCCAGCAGCGCCTGAAAGCGCGGATGGGCACGCAGGGAGTTGAGGTCGGGGTCGGTGCGGGTCCAGTCCTTGAAGAAGAACCCCGCGGCGATGGCTTTTTCGAGGAGGTCGATGGCCTGCTCGGACTTTCCGACGAGGGCATAGACGCAAGCCACGTTGTAACAGGCGTGGGGATCGCCGGGATTCATCCCCAGGGCGCGCCGGCCCCATTCGAGACCGCGTTCCCCTTCGCCAACGCGGCACCATGCGATGGCACACATGTAGACGGCCCGATTGTCGTCGGGGTGCAGTTCCAGATGTCTCTCGATGACCTGCAAGGCCTGGCGGTAGGCAGCTTGGGAATCGGCTACGCGGTCCAGCGCGGCGTAACAGGCGCCGAGCGCGACCCTGGTCTGGTAGTCTTCCGGGCGCACCAGGGCGGCCTGGCGGAACAGGTCGGCGGCTTCCGCCATCCTTCCGAGGGATCGAAGCGCGCGTCCATAGAAGTAGTAGGCGTCGAAAAGATTGGGATCGAGGCGAATGGCGGTCCGGTATTCGGCCTCGGCGGCGGGGTGGTCTTTGCGCAGGGAAATTGCATTGCCGCGCGAGACGTGGGCTTCGGCCATCTCGGGATCCAGTTCGAGAGCTTTGCGGCTGTACTCATCCGCGAGCTTGAGATTGGATTCGCTCTTGTCGTGGTACATGTAGAGGAACGCGTTGCAGTCGGCCAGTCCGGCGTACGCCTGGGCATAGCCGGCATCGATCTCGATGGCGCGCGTGAACATCTGGCGCGCAAACGAGAGGCCGGGGCCGCCGAAGTGCTTGTAGAAAAACTGTCTGCCCTTGAGGTAATAGTCGTAGGCCTGGACGTTGGCGGTCTGGACTTTTCCGATGGCGCGCTTCTCGTCCTCGCTGAGAACCACTCGCAGAGCGCGCGCGATGTTCTGGGCGATCTCATCCTGGATGGCGAAGACGTCCTCCATCTGGCGGTCGTACCGTTCGGCCCAGAGGGAGCGGCCGGTGCGCGTCTCGACGAGTTGCGCGGTCAAGCGCAGACGGCTGCCGGCGCGCCGCAGGCTGCCTTCGAGCACAAAGGCGGCCTTGAGTTGCTCGCCCACCTGGGGAGCGGCCAGGGGCTTGTCGCGGAAGGGCAGAACGGCGGAGCGGGAGAAGACCCATAGCTCCTTGATCTTGGAGAGCTCGGTGATGACATCTTCGGTGATGCCGTCCCGGAAGTACTCGTCGTCCTTGACGCCGCTGAGGTTTTCGAAATACATCACGGCCAGAGACTTTCCATGCGTCTTCTGTTCGGTAGCGGCGGCCACTTCCCTTCCCGAACCGGAGTCGCGTTTGAGGCGCTCGAGGTCGGCACGGAGGTCGGAGGCGCTCTGGTAGCGCATGCGGCGGTCCTTCTCCAGGGCCTTGTCGAGGATTTGTTTCAGCCCGGCCGGCAATTCGCTCTTGGGCTGTAAGGGCGGGCGGTTCAGGATCTGCTCGTAGACCACGGCGGTAGTATTGCCGGTGAATGGTTGAACCCCGGTGGCCATTTCGAAGAGCACGGCGCCAAAGCTGAACAGATCGCTGCGCGCGTCGAGCTTCTCGCCACGAGCCTGTTCCGGCGACATGTACGCCACAGTGCCGACGGTGGCGCCGGGGCTGGTGAGCAGCGCCTCGGCGGCCACAGTCATGGTGTTGTCGCTCTCGCCCAGGCTGGCGGCGGCCTTGGCCAGCCCGAAGTCGAGCACCTTAGCTTCGCGGCGTTGCGTGATGAAGATGTTCGCGGGCTTGATATCGCGGTGGATGATTCCCTTGGCGTGCGCGGCCTCGAGCGCGTCGGCGATCTCGATGGCCAGTGGGAGCAGCTCATCGATGGCCATGGAATGGCCTTCGATGCGATGCTTGAGCGTCTGGCCTTCCAGCAGTTCCATGGCGATGAAGCGCCGCCCCTCGAACTCGTCAATCTCGTGTATGGTGCAGATGTGCGGGTGGTTGAGAGCGGAGGCGGTGCGCGCTTCGCGCTCGAAGCGCTCGAGAGATTGTGGGTCGCGCAACAGATCTTCGGGCAGGAACTTCAGGGCCACGTTGCGGCCGAGGCGGGTGTCTTCGGCCTTATAGACTACGCCCATCCCGCCGCCGCCGAGCTTTTCCAGGACGCGGTAGTGAGAGACGACCTGGCCTACCAGGTTGGCGGGGGACATATCGGTCGATTATAGCGAACCTGGAGCGACAATCAGCGCCCAGTTGCCCTTTTTCCGCACGTCGCGCGCGGGGGGCAAGGCGGCCCTTACCTGTTCGACCTCGGCGAGCTCGAAGCCGCTCGCCAGCAGCACGCCTCCTTTTCGCAGGACGCGCACCAGGTCCGGGGCGATCCGCACGATGGTCTCCGGGTTGATGTTGGCCACCGCCAGATCCACCGAGGCCGTCGCGACGGCGTTCACCGAACCGATGAAACCATCGCCCGCAATTTCCACCGCAACGGGGTCGGTATCGCAGGCGTAGACTCTGGCCGAGCCCAGCAGCTTCGCCGCTTTCGCCAGGATACCGGAGCCAGTGCCGACATCGAGCACCACGATGCCGGGCTTGACGAACTCCTCCAGGGCTTCGATGGCGAGGCGCGTGGTTTCGTGGACCCCGGTGCCGAACGCCATGCCGGGATTCACGGCGATGCGGAAGCGGCCGGGCGGCGCCGGATCGTCGCGCCACTCGGGCACCAGGAAAAACCGGCGGCCCACTTCCATGGGTTGCAGAAGATCGTGGGCCGATTGCACCCAATCGCGCTCCTCTTCGATGCGCATGGGAGCGCCGGGGAAGAGCAACTGCAATTCGCCCGCATCGACCGAGTCCGCGAAAAACGCTCGGACGCGCGCCGCGCCCAGCTCGACGATGCCGGCGCAATCGTGCTCCCACAACTCGGCGACGAGAAGATCGCGATCGTCCGGATCGCATTCGATTTCCAGAGAGAACATTGTTATCGTGGAGCTTTCAATATGAAGCTACAAGGTATTTTCCCACCAATTACAACGCCGTTCGACCATAACGGCGACATTTATGCCGCGAAGGTGCAGCACAACGTAGAAAAGTGGAACCGCACGTCGCTGGCCGGGTACGTGGTGATGGGCTCGACCGGCGAGAGTGTGATGGTGACCACCGAAGAGAAATCTGCGGTTTGGGAAATGGTGGCCAAGTACGCCGCGCCGGAGAAGTTGCTGATCGCCGGAACCGGGATGGAGAGCGTGCGCGAAACCGTGGCGCTGACCAACCGCGCCGCGGAGATGGGATACAAAGCTGCCATGGTGCGGACGCCGCACTATTACAAGAACATGGTGAATCGCGCCGACGCGCAAATGTTGTATTATCGCGCGGTGGCGGACCGGTCGAAGCTGCCGCTCATCATTTATAACTGGCCGCAGGCCACGGGCGTCGACATTCCGGTGGAAGCCGTGGTGGCGCTTTCCGAGCATCCGAACGTGATCGCCATCAAGGAGAGTTCGGGCAGCATGGAAAAAGTGATGCAGTTGATCCGCGAGGTCAGGCACGGTTTTCAGGTTCTGGTGGGTTCGGCGCCGACGCTATGGCCGTCGCTGCTGATGGGCGCCTGCGGGGCGATTCTGGCCTACGCCAACGCCGCGCCGTATTCGACCATCGCCATCTGGGAGGCATATCGCACGCGCGAAGACGCCGCCGGACTGGACTGGCAGAACCGCATCGGGCGGGCTTCCACGCTGGTGACGGTGAAATACGGGATTCCGGGGCTGAAGTACGCGATGGATCTGAACGGTTACTATGGCGGGCCGCCGCGGCTGCCGTTGAGCACGCCCACCGAAGCGGCGAAGCGCGAGATCGAAGAGGCGTTTCGGGATTTGAAGGGCTGAAGTCCGGCGAATGCGGCACGCCTTGCCCGAAACCACGTCAGCTTCAGTGCCCCGCCTGTTTCCCCGATTTCACCCACAACCAGTCACCCGGGCTCAGCTTGTCCAGGCTGCTCACCACCAGCAGCAGAGTGGTCTGCGGACCGGCGCACTGGCGATACAGCGTGGCGGTTGCGCCTCCATTCGGCACGCGAATATCAATATGGAATTCCTTGCCGGGGTTGTCGATGCGCAGGACGCCGTTTTGCATTTGCCGCGTCACTTCGGTCAAGTGGCCTCCTGAGACGAGCATGTGACCACTGGCATCGGTTCCAAACTGATAGTCGGCCGGATGCTGGTCATCCACGTCCCGATCGATTCCGAGCTGGTATCCGCCAGTCAAGGTGGCCATCGATCCCTTCTGAACCATCCGAAACAGCACCGTGCACGATTGGGCAGTCGCCGGCGGCGCCGTCGCTTTGCTGAAGTTCGATGCCGGCTCGCCGGTTTCGGCGGCGATCTGTTCGTTATCGGCCGAAGGAGCCGCCCCGGGCGTTGTGCTGCATCCAGCCGGTAAAGCAAACGTGGCAGCCGGCGGTTTTGCGAACGAGACGGTCTGGGTCTGCAGGATGATGCGGGGCTCCGCGTTCGGCGCCGTAAACTCGGCTTTCATGATCAACCCGTACTTCGGCTCGATCCAGGCCCTGGCTTTGCCCTGCGCGCCCATGTCCGCAGTGAGGACCTTGGCGGAAATGCCGTTGATGGTTTCGGTGCCCGACTGCGTGACCTTTTTGGAGACCAGGTCGGCGTTCATCTCCGCCGATGAAGCAAACGGATCGCCCCAATCGCCGCCGTACGTGCCAGTACCGCATTGCGGAGCGGGGTTGGTAGGGTCCCAGGAGACGTTAGTATGGGTTGCCAGATCGTAGAAGGTGCGGACGTGGCTGGCTTTGCCCCCGGGCTCCGGAGATGGCGTGCTCAGCTCGATCACGGCTTTCGAGCCGTCGCGCCAGATTCGCTCGATGACCGTCGGTCCCATCAGGGAACTCAATTGGGTTATGGAATAAGTTTCCGGGGCTGGCGCGTATGGCTGCGCTGCCAGATAGGGCGCTTCGACTAAGGCAATGGCGGCCGCAGCCAACGCAGGGACGAACAGGCGATTTTTCGGCATCCGAGACTCCTCCTGGATATAGTACGCAGTATTTGAGGAAAAAAGGGATCAGCTAGCGTATTTTCCCAGAACTTTGCCCGCGCACGACCACTGCCACCGCCACGGATCGGCGTGGGGCAGCCAATCCTGGCTGCCGCCGGCTTTCAGCCGGCGTTTGGAGTTTCTACATTTTCAAGTTTCGTAAGGATCAACTGATCAACTGGTAGCGCCGGCGGTCTTGCCGCCGGTTTTTGGTGGGGCATGATGGTATCCTGCGCACCGATTGTCAATCGGTGCACCGCCGGCTTTCAGCCGGCGTTTGCCCGTGCGACAACCCGCAAGACTTCGGACGCAGACCGCTAGCTCGCTATCGGTTGCTCCAGGTCTCTGCTCAAATACTCGAGGATCTCCTGCTCGCGTTGCTGGATTTCGAGCAGGATCGGCTCCGCCATTCGAGCGTAGTCCTGCCGCGAATGGACCTGGCGCGCCTCCAGGAGGATTCTCCGCAGATTGGCGATCGATTGCTGCGCGAGCAGCATTTGGTCGTCGGTTTGAATCACCGCAGCTCCAGTTCCACAATATCGCGTTTTCGAAAGCTTCTGGAAATCTGATAGGTGTTCAGCCAAAGATCGAGCACTTCGTTCCCGATGGAAGCTCGCGCCCAGAAGACGTCGGATTCGAACATGAGTTTGGCCCGCACGGAATCGAAAACGGCTTGCGCCGGCGCGGCAACCGCATCTACTTCAAAGTCTTCGTCCATGATCAGGAGAATGAGGCAGTTCTCCCTCGTCGTTGAACTCGGGCAGCATCAATCCACGATAGCAAATGGCCCGGATGTCATTTGTCAGATTTGGCGACATCTCGTTCATGTGGATTGTTTCCGGGTTGCCGACCATCCAACAGGAAGCCCTCGCCGGCCTCAACAACGGTAGCGATCACTAAACTGATGCTATCGGGGCAGTCTGCCGCTGTGGGCTTCTCGCGGAAACCGGTTGTCGATGGATGTCCGCAAGTGGAGCCGCACCAGAGCTGGGATGCAGGAGACGACGAATGGGAACGAATTCCGGTACTCGCGACGCAGATCCAGCAATTGAATGAGCGTGCGATTCGACCCCAGGCGGCGCTCGAAGAAGTTGATTTCCTCCTCCAAAGACGCGCGGCGCCGTTCATAGCAAAAGAAGCAACTGTGGACGGAGCTCTTGAGTACTCCCATGGCGTATTTGGTGATCGCTGGGTGCAGGGGGAAAATCGCCGCGCACAGCAGTGCCATCGGGAACAGCCCAAAGAACGCCTTGAAGACGTCAAAACGGCGAATCGGCGCGACCGGAACGAGCGGGAGTATCGCTTCCCCCCAGACTGTGATGCCAGAGGCGACGAAGTGGGCGAGCACGATGCGATCCACGAACATCGCCTGCAAGGGGTGCATGCGAGCGATTCGCCCAATGTTCCCCGACAGCAAGTCGCCTCGCGTGCAAATAGAGAATGACTGGCCGTGTGCGGTCACTCTATCCAGGAATCTCTCCAGCGCTGGTTGGCCATGGGCCGAGTGGCTGCAGAGCCGGTGATGGATTTCGATGCGCTCCACTTCGCTGCGAAGGCGGTCCGTATCCTCGTCTGTGGCGCAGTCAGGGACAACCAGAATGAGATCCACGTCCGAGACGGTTTCCACCCAGTTGCCGATTGCTGCGCTGCCGAACAGAACAACACTGACCAGCCCCCGTCCACCATCGGCACAGGTCTGGACGATTGTCTCGACATACGCCTGAACGCGAAACGGAACTGCTGAACCGGTAGAGGCAGAGTGGCACATGAACTGGTTGCCCCCAAGTATAAAATGGAATCCAACCAACAAGTTATTCGGCCAGTTCCGCCTCAAGTCGGAGCACCGGCGGGCGAAGGTCGCGATCCCTACTCCTGGATCACGCACCATCCGCAAGTTGGTCGGTTCGGCGTCAAGTTGCCGCGTAACGCCCATTGCTGACATGTGGCCGCCAAGCGCAAGATCGAAGAGGCGCTTAAGGACTTGAAGGGGTAAGGCGGCGCATAATCCGGCGGAGCGCCCCGGCGCATTCTTCCACGCGGAACAGCCAGGTCGCACCGAAATAGACAGCGCCATACAAGCACAGGATGCAGGCGCCGTATACCATCGGGTGTCGAATGCCGATGGCCAGCTTGAGAGCCCAGGCCGCAGCGGCGGCGACAGCGGCTGAGATCCACAACTTTGCCACCAAAGGCGCCGGCAGGCCAGTCGGGCCGATGCGGCGGTTCAGAGCGCGGCGCAGCAGCGTAAACTCGACCCAACCGGCGACACCGGCCGACGCGGTGAGGCCCGCGGCGCCCCATCGCGGACCGATGCCGATTAATTTCGGCAACGGCAGCGCGCAGAGATAGCCCAGCGCGGTGGTGAGCCCCACGCGCACCAGCGCGAAACGCAGCGGCGTGCGGGTATCGCGCAGGGCGTAATAGGTGGAGGAGTAGAGGCGGCCCATGGTGGATGCGAGCAGGCCCACAGCCGAGCCGGCCACGATGCCCCAGACGTATAACGAATCGGCGTGCGTGAACCGGCCGTTCTCAAATAGCAGGGAAGAGATGACGCCGCCGAGCGCCAGGAAAGCCATCGCCGAGGGAACCACGAAGAATGCGATGCGGCGCAGTCCGGAGTTCAGCCGCGCTTGCAGATAGCCAGCAACTTCCTGCCGATCGCCGAGCGCGCTCGACATGGCCGGCAACTCGGCGGCGGAGACCGACATGCCGAACAGGCTCACGGGAAGCGTGTAGAGCGTCTGCGCGTTGGTGAGCCCGGCGACCGCGCCCATGCCCAGCCAGCTCGCCAGCCACGCATCCACGTAGGCGCTGATCTGAACCACGCCGCGGCTCATAAAGACCGGCACGAAGTTACGGACCACTTCGCGCACCTGCGGCCGATGCGTCTCCAGTCGCACACGAACGTGTCGCGCCAGACGCAGCACCACCGGCAGTTGTATGCCGAACTGCAGAGCGCTTCCCACCACCGAACCCCAAGCCAGTGTGACTGCCAGCGATGACTCCCGCTCGCCGCGGAAGGCCAGCAGCGTCACGATCATCGCCAGGTTCCAGAGCACCGGCGCGGTGTATGAAAGGAAGAACTTGCGATGGCTGTTCAAAATCCCCAGGCACCAGGCGGACAGCACCAGCAGGCCCGCGCCGGGAAAGAGAATGCGCACCAGGCGGATGGTGAGCTCGCGCTTGGCCCCATGGAAGCCGGCGGCGACCAGATCGGTCACGAAGGGCGTGAACAAGACGCCAAGCAGCACCAGTACCGATGTGGTCAGCGCCAGAACGGCCGCCACCGCGCCCGCCACGCGTCCCGACTCTTCCTCTTCATTTTCCGCCAGCAGGCGCGCGTAGACCGGGATGAACGATGCCGAGAGCACGCCCTCCCCGAAGAGGTTTTGCAGCAGATTGGGGATGCGGAAGGCGGCGTTGAAGGCGTCGGCCGGATCGGTGAGACCGAAGTAGCGCGAGAAGATGCGCTGCCGCACGAAGCCGATGAGGCGGCTGAGCAGAATGCCGGCGCCCACCAGGAACGCGTGCCGGCCGGTCGCATCACGCTGACTTGTCTTCTCCACTAACCCAGCTTCTCAAGCACGGCGGTAGCCACTTCTTCGGTGCTGTGGTGGCCGCCGAGATCGGGGGTGCGCACTTTGGCTTCGGCCAGCACGGCCGCCACGGCGGATTCCACGGCGCCGGCGGCCTCATTCATTCCTAGATGATCCAGCATCAGGCCCGCGCTGAGAATGGTGGCCAGCGGGTTGACCACGCCCTTGCCCGCGATATCGGGCGCGGAGCCGTGCACGGGTTCGAACATGGAGGGGAACCGGCGCAGCGGATCGAGATTGGCGCTGGCGGCGAGGCCCATGCTGCCGACGATGATGGCGGAGAGATCGCTCAGAATGTCGGCGAAGAGATTCGAGCCCACCACCACGTCGAAGCTCTGCGGGCGGCGGATAAAGTTCATGGCCGCCGCATCCACCAGCAGCGACTCGGTCTCAATATCGGGATACTCGACGGCCACTTGTTGGAATGTGCGGTCCCACAGCACCATGCTATAGCCCTGCGCGTTCGACTTCGTGATGGACGCGACGCGACGCTTCTTGTTGCGCTTGCTGGCCAGCTCGAAAGCGAAGCGCACGATCCGTTCGACGCCGCGGCGCGTGAAGACCGAGGTCTGGATGGCGATTTCCTCGGGCTGATGGTGGTACATGAAGCCGCCCACCGGCGCGTATTCGCCCTCGGTATTCTCGCGCACCACCACCAGATCGATGTCGCCGCCGCGCACCTTGCCCAAAGGCGATTCCACTCCGGGATAGAGGTAGGCTGGCCGCACGTTGGCGTACTGATCGAAGGCGCGGCGGATGGGCAGCAGCAGGCCGTTGAGCGTGGTGTGGTCGGGAATATCGGGATGGCCGACCGCGCCCAGCAGGATGGCGTCGCAGGGCTGCAGGAGGTCGATGGCCCCGGCGGGCATCATGCGGCCCCAGCGGAAGAAATGCTCGGCGCCCCAGTCAAAATCCTGAAACGCAAAAGTGATGTCGTGTTTCTTGGCGATCCGTTCCAGGATGCGCCTGGCTTGCGGGATGACCTCTGTGCCGACGCCATCGCCCGCGATCACTGCAATCGTGAATGTCTTCATTTGCTAGAAGACAATTCTCTCACGCGGACGTAGGCCCGGCGCACGTTGCCCGGCAAGCCGTAGCGGTCGAACTCGCCCGGGGCGCACCACGCAACCGCGTGCGATTCGGAGGAGACCCGAAATTCCTCGGATTCCGCCCGAAAGTGGAACAAGAGGTCGTGATGCAGGTGATACGGCTCGGGGCCTTTGGCAGGGATGCCGTGAACATCCACTCCGCACAGAGGGAAAGCGGCATTCGCAAGCAGCGCGACGCCGGTTTCCTCAGTGACCTCGCGGTGAGCCGCATCGCCGATTTCGGCATCTTCAGCCTCGACGTGGCCGCCCGGCAGCAGCCAGCGGTCCAGCCGGCGGTGGTGAATCAACAACACTCCCTCGCCGTCCGGAGCCAGAACCAGGCCGGTGCAGGTGATGTGACCGGGGGTGAACTGAAAGCGGGAGAACGGCGCCGGAGAACATTCCAGCAGCATCAGCACGAGGTCGCGGCTCTTGAGGGCTTGGCCGTCGGTGGAATCGGAGAAAGTGCGTGCGATTGCCTTAACGCTGGAAGGGTCGATCATAAAAGGAAAAAGCCCGACCTTTTGGATCGGGCTTTTATTATAAACCGGGCAACTTCCTACTCTCCCACACACTTGCGCGTGCAGTACCATCGGGGCTGAGGAGCTTAACTGCCGTGTTCGGGAAGGGAACGGGTGGGTCCTCCTCGCTATGGTCACCCAGAACTTGGTGACAGAAGAGAGAATCCAGAAGTCAGAATCGAGAATTCAGAATGAGGCAGCCGCGAAGCGGCCCTCTTTCTTCTGACTCCTGACTTCTGACTCCTGACTTCTTCTTTGAATATTTGACGGGCTTGAAAACACGGAAAGCAGCGCAAATGTGTGCGCAGTAAATTTTATGGTCAAGCCGAACGGGCAATTAGTAACGGTAAGCTCAACGTGTTGCCACGCTTACACATCCGTCCTATCAAACAGGTCGTCTTCCTGTGCCCTTCATAGCTTACGCTTGGGAGATCTCATCTTAGGGAAGGTTTCACGCTTATATGCATTCAGCGTTTATCCTGACCGAACTTCGCTACCCAGCGATGCGGCTGGTGCCACAACTGGATCACAAGAGGTTCGTCCACCCCGGTCCTCTCGTACTAAGGGCAGGCCCCTTCAAATCTCCTACGCCCACCACAGATAGGGACCGAACTGTCTCGCGACGTTCTGAACCCAGCTCACGTACCGCTTTAATAGGCGAACAGCCTAACCCTTGGGAGCTTCTACACCCCCAGGATGCGATGAGCCGACATCGAGGTGCCAAACCGAAGCGTCGATATGAACTCTTGGCTTCGATCAGCCTGTTATCCCCGGCGTACCTTTTATCCGTTGAGCGATGGCCCTTCCATACAGAACCACCGGAACACTAAGGCCTGCTTTCGCATCTGCTCGACTTGTAGGTCTCACAGTTAACCACTCTTATGCCTTTGCACTCGACGACTGATTTCCAAACAGTCTGAGAGTAGCTTCG
>PMTR01000179.1 GCA_003167255.1 Bryobacterales bacterium | reverse complement strand
GGATCCACCGGGATGCAGTGGCCGCCCAGTCCCGGCCCGGGGTAGAACGGCATGAAGCCAAAAGGCTTGGTGGCCGCCGCATCGATCACCTCCCAGACATCGATGCCCATGCGGTCGCACATCAGCGCCATTTCATTCGCCAGCCCGATATTGATCATGCGGAAGGTGTTTTCGAGCAGCTTCACCATCTCCGCCACCCGCGTGGAACTCACCGGCACCACGCGGTCGAGCGCCTGCGAATAAAACAGCCGCCCCATATTCGTGCAGGCCGCCGTGCAGCCGCCTACCACCTTGGGAATGTTGGCGGTCTGGTACAACGGGTTGCCCGGGTCCACCCGCTCGGGTGAAAAACACAGGAAGAAATCCCGCCCCACCTTCAGACCCGATTTTTCGAGCATCGGCAGCACCAGTTCGTCGGTCGTACCCGGATAGGTGGTCGATTCCAGAATCACCAGCATGCCGCTGTGGAAGTGGCGCGCCACCTCCTGGCATGAGGCGACGATAAAGCTCATGTCCGGATCCTTGGTCTTGCGCAGCGGCGTGGGCACGCAGATGTTGATGGTGTCGAGCTCCCGAACGGCCGAAAAATCGGTGGTGGCGCGCAGCTTTCCCGATTCCACCAGCGGCGCCAGCACAGCGCTCGGGATGTCGCCCACGTAGGAATCGCCGGCATTGACGCGCCGCGTCTTCTCGGCGATGATGTCGATGCCCGTTACCGCAAAGCCCGCCCGTGCGAACTCCGCCGCCAAAGGAAGACCGACGTATCCCAGCCCCACCACGCCCACGCGCGCAGTGTGGGAGCGAATCTTTTCTTCCAGTAACGCGGCGTTATCCACGGCAGCTACTTCAAGTTCAGACATAAACAGCTATTTTCTCATAACAGGAACAAACCTTCCGCCACTAAATCGGCGGGGCCCGTGAGCAAGACAACATTATCTTTCGTACAGGCGTGCAGCGGTCCGGCGGGCGTGTGCACTTCCATCGGCGGCATCGCCATGCCGCGCGCCATGGCCGCCGCCACCGCGCCCGTCGAGCCCGTACCGGAGCTCATGGTCTCGCCGGCGCCGCGCTCATAGAAGCGGACCTCGATCGAATGCTCCCCCGCCCGCTTCACGAAGGAAACGTTGGTTCGGTTGGCGAAGTGGCCGTGCGATTCGATTTCCGCGCCCATGCTGCGCCAGTCGAAATCGAAATTCTCCACCGGCACGGCGCATTGCGGGTTACCCACCCACACCAGCGTGACATCGCGCGCGCCCGTGGAAAGCGGCAGATCGAAACGCGCGGCCCTGATCTCGGGCACCCCCATCTCCATTTCGAATTCGAAGGTCAGGCGGTCCCGCTTCAGCAGCCGAAGCGTCCTCAAGCCGGCGCCCGTGCGGATGCGTACCACTTCCGCCGCGAGACCGTGGCGGATCAGAAACGCCGCCGCGCACCGCGTGCCGTTGCCCGAAAGTTCCGCCGCGCTGCCATCGGAATTATAGAGCTCGATGGCCCCATCGGACGCCGCGTCCGCCTGCGCCGTCAACAGAATCCAGCCGTCCGCTCCCACGCCGGTGTGGCGATCGCAAATGGCGCGCGCCATGGCTGCCCGGTCGCCCGCCGGCGCATCCGCCGCCCAGGTCAGCAGAAAATCGTTGCGAGCGCCGTGGGCCTTGGTGAAAGGAATCTGCATCGATTCTTACTTCACCGGCTCCACTTCCACGGCGGTGCCGTAAGCCAGCACCTCCGTGACGCCCTGCATGACCTCCGTGGCGTCATAGCGCGCGCCCAGCACGGCATTGGCGCCCACATCCGTGGCGTGCTGCAACATCAGATCGAAGGCATCCCGCCGGGTCTTCTCGCAAAGCGCGCTGAACAGCGAGATATTGCCGCCCATAATCGTCTGAATCGACGCGCCAATCGTGCCCACAATCGAGCGCGAGCGCACCACCACCCCGCGCACCACCCCGAGGTTGCGCCGGACGCGGTAGCCCGGCAGATCGAATGTCGTCGTTACCAATTCATGAGGAATCATGATTCTCTCCCGCGCGCCGGTAGATTCGGATCTCCCGCGCGCCTTTCACCAGTATGCTCTTCTCCAGCCGGTAACAACCGGCGCGGAGGATGGCCGCCTCCGCCGCATCGCCCTCGAGCGCCACCGCCCACGGCTCCCGAAGAACCAGTTCCGGCCGCGCCGCGGCGGCATCCCAGGCAAGACCATTATCGCCCGTAAAGGTATCGCGCAACGGAATCCCCAGCTCGCGGTAAATCGCCGTGAGCGTGCCGAAAGAGGTGAAAATGCCGGTGCCGCGAACGTAGTGGGCTCCCAGGTACTCCGCGGCTTGGCGCACGGATTCCCGGCGCGCCTGGTCGTTGACGTTCGACTCCTGCCATACGATCCAGTCTTCCGGCAGCCGATGAGCCAGCCAGTGCCCGCTTCCGGCGCCAATCGCGAGCACCGCGATGGCCGCACGCCCCCGGCCCGGCGGCGTCGCCGCCACTAGTCCGGCCGCCGCCAGCGCCAGAAGGGGCAGCGCCGCCAGTCCGTAGCGCGTGTTGTAGTAGGAGCCGAACCATAGCGACGGAACGAAGACCGGCACCGCGCCGGAGTGCATGCTCCATAGATAGAAAACGCCGGGAAGCGCCAGCAGGACCAGCGGCCAGAACGCGCGCTTGAATAAAGCGGCGGCCAACCCGCCCATGGCCGCCAGCACCAGGCCCGTGCCGCAGCAGAGCTCCACGGCCGTGCGGAAGAACAGCACCGCCTTGCGCCAATCGTCCCGGCCCGGATACGGAGCGTCGCCTTGAATCGCCCGCGCCGAATAGGGGCCCCGATAGAACGCCAGCGGGTCTCCGCCCAGCCACCAGTTGTGCGCCAGCCAGAAGAGCGGGCCCAGCCCGGCGACCAGGCAGAACACCGCCGCCACGGCGACGCGCCGCCGCTTGGCCGCCCACAGGAAATACACCGCGGCGAACGGCAGCAGGAACCAGCCTTCATAGCGCGTCAGCGTGCCGGCGCAGGCGGCGAGGCCCGCTCCGATCACCGGCCCCCAACTCTGGCTCTCGCGAAACCGCACCGTGAAGTAGAGCAGCCCCGCCAGACACGCGTAGAAAACCGCCTCTGTCATGGCCGTCGATTGCAGGTAGAGCAGGTTCGGATTCAGCGCAACCAGCGCCGCGGCGGTCCACGCGGCAGCGGCCGATTGGAAAATGCGGCGCGTGGCAGCGAACAGAAAACAACCGGCCACCACGAAACACACAGCCGATGGAATCGCTCCGGCGATGCCGCTTTGCCACAAGGCATCCACGCCCGCGAAGGGCACAGTCAGCCAGTGCTCCAGTGGCAGCCACACCGTGCCCACCTGGTCGTAACCCGGAGTGCGCGAATCCACCATCCGCCGGGCGATATCCAGATGCGCTTCGGCGTCGCCCGAGTAGAGCAGCCACCCGCGCGACGAAAAAAACGCCACCGAAAGCGCGCTCCACGCCGAAAGCGCGCCGCCGCAGAGCAAAACCGCCGCGGAGCTAAAACGCGGTGCAGTCCTGGAATTCGCGATAGCGGACCTCGATTTCTTCGCGGGTCAATGCGCGGAAGCGGTCGACCCCGAACTTTTCGCAACAGAAGCTGCCCATCACCGATCCATAAATGACGGCGCGGCGCAGTTCCGCGAAATCTACGCTCGAGATCTCGCGGCCGGCCAGATAGCCGATGAAGCCGCCCGCAAAGCAATCCCCCGCCCCGGTCGGATCGAACACTTCTTCCAGCAGGTAGCCGGGCGCTATGAAGTGCCGGTCGCCATGAAAGAGGATGGCTCCGAATTCGCCGCGCTTAATGACCAGGATTTTCGGCCCCATGGTGAGAATCTTGGCGGCGGCGCGGCGGATGTTCGGTTCGCCCGAAAGCTGCCGTGCTTCGCTGTCGTTGATCAGCAGGAAGTCCCATTGCTTGATGGTTTCGAGCAGTTCGGCGCGGAAATCGCCAACGATCCAGTAATTCATGGTGTCGCCGCCGGTGAGGCGCACTTGCTCCATCTGGCCGCGCACGCTCCGTTGCAGACCTGGTTGGATGTTGCCCAGAAACAGATAAGGCTCCGCGCGGTACGACGCCGGCAGCTTCGGATCGAAGCCGGCGAAGACGTTGAGATCCGTTCGCAACGTCGTCCGGTCGTTCATATCGGCCGAATAAACCCCGGCCCAAAAGAACGTCTTGCCATCGGCGATGCGCTCCAGCCCCTCCAGGCCAATGTGGCGCGAGCGAAGCAGATCGCCATCCTCCTGTGCGAAATCGTTGCCCACCACCGCCACAATTTTCACCGCCGTGAAATAGGACGCCGCCAGCGAAATATATGTGGCCGAGCCACCGAGCATGCGGTCGACTTTTCCATGCGGCGTCTCGACCCCGTCGTACGCAACTGAACCTACCACGATGAGTGACATGTTAAGAGAAGATTCTAGCAACCGGCGCTCAGAGCCTGTAAAAAAATCGCTCCGACCGCCGCGTTGACAGACGAAAGCGTCTGTCCCACTTTGGTGCGCAAGGGCTTGCGTTTTTGTGGGACAGGCGCTTTCGCCTGTCAACCGATACTTTCACGGTTTCTCAGGGCTCGTCCGGAAATATCGTATGCGTGAGGTCTTCCGGCGGCTTTTCGTGTGCCGTATTCCAGACCGCGGCCGAGAACGCCACTGCAGCGAGCGCCACCACCGCAACATCGGCGAAGTCCAGCGGATGGCGAAACCCGACCGCCAGGAAGCACAGCACCGTGCGGAGAATCCATCCGGTCAGGCGCGACCGCTTCTGCCAGCCCTTGCGCACGGCCACGGTGGCGCGGCCCGCCAGATAAGCGCAGCCGATGCCAATGAAGCCGATCAGGCCGCGCAGAAATTCAGTCGGTACCTGCATCTTCTATAACCATGCCGCAGCCGGCCGCGGGATGCAAGCGGCGCGGCAGGCTCCAGGCAATGATTGAGATCCGACGCGTATCGGCGTGGGGCAGGCGCTTTCGCCTGCCAACGACCGGCCAGGAGGCCGGTCCCACTTGGCGCGGCTTCGCCGGAATGTCCAACTCCAGGGGCAGCCGTTACTGGTGCCGCAACGCCTCCGAGGGCGCAACCGCCGCCGCCCGTTGTGCCGGCGCGAAGCTCGCCCCGAGCGCAACCAGCGCGACTAACGCGGCAACGCCGCCGAATGTCAACGGGTCGGTGGCCTTGACGCCGAACAGCAGGCTCTCCAGCAGCCGCGTCACGCCATACGCGCCGGCGAGGCCCAGCACGATGCCGATCCCCGCCAGCTTCATTCCCTGCCACACGATCAGCCGCAACACGTCGCCCCGCGCCGCGCCCAGCGCCACGCGAATGCCGATTTCCTGCATGCGCTGCTCCACCGAGTACGAAATGAGCCCATAAATCCCGATGGCTGCCAGCAACAGAGCAACGCCCGCGAAAATTGCCAGCAACATCATATTGAAGTTCCGCCGCGAGAGCGACTGCGCGATCAACTGCTCCATCGGCCGCACGCGCGCCGTCGACATCTGCGCGTCCACGGCGCGGATCTCGCGCTCAATCGAAGGCCGCAGCGCCATCGGATCGCCCGTACTCCGTATCGCCCAACTCAGCGGGATCAGGCCATTCGCCAGCTTGGTCAGGCCCTCCGGCACCTGGCTCTGCGGAATGTACATCACGGCTTCATCCACGGCGTCCAGGCCGGTTTCCCGCACCGTGCCGGCCACCCCGACCACTTGCCGGGGCGGGTCGTCGAACTGGGGCCCGAGTCCTTTGCCGATGACAATCACCTGCCCGATAGGGTCCTGATCCTTCCAATACTTTTTGGCCATCGCCTGATTGACGATGACCACTCCCGGAGCCCCGCCCGAGTCCGCATCGCCAAACGTGCGGCCCCGCAGCAGCGGAATCTGGAGCGTGCCGAAGTAATGCGCGGAGACCGACCGCCATTGCTCATCGCCATTGTATTCACCCTTGGCGGGCGGATGGCCCACGATGTTGAACGGCAGGTCCACATTGTTGCCGCTTAAAGGCAGGAAGATGGCCGAGGAAGTCGCCAGCACGCCCGGAACCGCCTCCACGCGCTGCACCACTTGCCTTACAAAGCCATCCACCTTGGCCGTTGAACCGTACGATCCGCCCGCCAGCGACGTTTCGAACACCAGCACATTGTGCGCCTTCAGCCCCGGATCGACCGACCGCAAGCCCGCAAACGTGCGGATCAGCAGCGCCGCGCCCGTCAGTAGAATCAGGGAGAGCGCCACTTCCGTGATTACCAGGAACTGGCGCGCGCGCTTGCGCAGGGTGCCGCCACCCGTACGGCCGCCTTCCTTCAGCGTGGAAGCCAGATCGGGATTGGAAATCGACAGCGCCGGAAACAGCCCGAAGAGGATGACGGTGAGCGCCGAAATTCCCAGGACGAAGCCGGCCACGCGCCAATCGAGCAGCGGCAGGGCCTGGTGAAGCCCATCCGCATCCGTGAGGCGCGGGATGTTGCCGGGCGCCACCAGCAGCAGCGCGCGCACGCCCCATGCGCCGAGCGCGAATCCCAACACGCTGCCGATTGCCGCCAGCAACACACTTTCGGTCAGAAGCTGGCGGATCATGCGCCCGCGCCCGGCGCCGATGGCAGCCCGGATCGCCAATTCCCTCTGCCGCACCGCCGCGCGCGCCAGCAATAGGTTGGCGACGTTGGCGCAGGAGATTAGCAGGACGAACCCCACCGCGCCCAAGAGAATCAGCAGCGCCAGCCGCACGTCGTTCACCATGGCTTCTTTCATGGGCACTACCGCGACGCTCTCGGCTGGATCCATCCACTTCGGATTGGCGCTGCGGAAGCGCTCGCCGAGCACCTTCATGGCGGCGCGGGCCTGCTCCACCGAGACGCCGGATTTGAGACGCGCCGCGGCAGCCAGGTAGTGGCCCTGATTGGTGCTGTTCGGATCGGCCTGAAGCGGCATCCATACGTCGATCAGCGGATCCGATTCAAAGCCCTTCGGCATCACGCCCACCACGGTGTAAGGCTCCTGGTTCAACAGAATGTTGCGCCCGGTGGCTTGGCGGTCGCCACCCAGACGGCTCTGCCACAGGCGGTAGCTGAGCACGGCCACGGCCGCGCCGTGCGGCAGGTCTTCCGCTTCGGTGAAGGTGCGGCCGAACAACGGCCCAGCGCCGAACACGCGGAAGTAATCTTTGGAAACGTGGGCCGCCTTAACCTGTGCCGGGTTTTCGCCGGCGCCCAGATTCACGGTCAGCCCGCCCTGTTCGTAGAGCGTCATGGAATCGAAGACGTCGTTGTTGCGCCAGCCAATGAATTTGGGGATGGAGGTGGAGTAACCGTTACCGCTCGGAAACTTTCGTCCCAGCCGCATCAGGCGGTCCGGCTGCGAGTAAGGCAGCGGCGCCAGCATGACGCCGTTTACGACTGTGAAGATGGCGGCAGTGGCGCCAATTCCGAGGGCCAGTGCAGCCACCGCCACCGCGGTAAACCCGGCATTGGTCTTCAGGTTGCGCAAGGCATAGCGAAGATCGGCGAAGAAGGTTCCCATCACATGCGAGAACGCAATCTCCGCCGCGCAGGTTCCGGGTTTTTGTGGGGCGGCCAATTCTGGCNNCCGGCTTTTCAGCCGGCTCTTTCGAGGCAGTCCAGGCTGGCACTGTTTCGGTCTAGTTCTAGTACGTCGTTGAAGTGCGCCGCAAGATTGCCGTCACAACGATGCTCCGTTCGTTCATGTCGAGGTCATAAAAGATTCGATAGTCGCCAACGCGTCTGCGCCACCCGGACGGCTCTAGCCGTTTGATGTCCCCCGCAATGGGATCGCGCTCCATGAGCGTTAATGCCCGCTCGATGCGGATTTGTCCCCGGCTAGTGTAGTGCGGCCGACGTTCCGCCAGTTTTGTGGGGCAGGCAATNNCTTTCAGGCGGCTTTTTCGGACAACGCGAGTCTTCGATCCCTGCAGGCGCCGGCTGAAAGCCGGCGGCTGGAGTTTGTACATTTTCAAGCTCCGCAAAGACCAACTGGTAGCGCCGGCGGTCTTTGCCGCCGGTGTTTGGTGGGGCAGGATGGTATCCTGCGGACCGATTGTTAATCGGTCCGCGCCGGCTGAAAGCCGGCGGCAGCCAGGATTGGCTGCCCCACAGTCAAGTGCATACTCGCTATTCTGCTTGCCGCAGACCACTAGGAAGCCTTTCGAGCGCCTTTCTTGCGGGTTTGGTTACGAGCAGCGTCCAGTTCATGGCGGAGCCGGCTCAGCGGAACGAATTCACCGCGTTTAAAGGCCGAGCGGCCTTTTCGAATTGCGGCGAGTTCGGTCTTGGTGGGGGTATAGACGGCGTAACGGCTCTCGAAATACTGTCGCCAATCTACACCGCCAGCCTCTTATGGTACATCATCTCGCGCGGGTCGAATTTGGCTCTGATCACCAGGCGGCCCAGACGCGTGGAAAAATCCACTTCGTGGTCGTTCTTGCCGAAATCGAAGAACTCTTTCGCGAAGCCGAACAGAAAAATGTTGCCCGAAGCAGTCTGGCGTTGGACAATTCCGGGCTGCGCGCGGTCCTTGTCTTTGGGCTGCAGCGATGTGAATTGTTTGAGATCGTCCAGCATCTTCTTGTCGTCCTGCTGCTGCCCGCTGGAGGAACCGGAATCCTGATCCGTATCCTGGCGCCGCCGGTCGGAAAGCAGGGGGAAATCGATCACACTGATGACGTAGTGGTTGGCGAACGCGTCAGGCAGCGGCGTTTTCAGCGCGTCGAGGATGGGTTGGGCGCTTTCCCAGCGGACCGTGCCTTTGTAGGTAGAAAGGTTGCCGCCGTTCCCTTGACCGCCGCGCCCGCGGCCGCCCCCGCCGCCCATGCCACGGCCTCGCGGCATCCCGATTCCAATGCCGCCGATCCCGATGCGCGGCATTCCACCGCCCTGGCCGCCCTGCCCGCCCGGATATCCGCCCCCGTTCGGCGAACCGTTGCCATAACCCCCGTCGCCGCTGCCGGGCGCATACTGCGCCGTCACTTCCCTGGCCCAGGGCGATTTCGTGGTCAGCCGGTCGATTTCGTCCTGGCTCCACTTGGATGGGTCCTTTTTGTTCCAGAAATCGCTGGTGGAGGCTTCCAGAAGATCCCACGGAGCCATGGCCGCGCCGGCCAGTGCCAACATAGTCCGGCGGCTCATCGGGAACAGACTGACACGTTGAGGCATGCTCATTGGACGTAGCGGCACGGCCCGAACGTTTCCCAAGGTTTACAGATTTTTCGACATCAAAAAGCCGTCTGTGCCGTCGTCGTAGTACTGCCGGACCACGCGGATTTTCACAAACCCGTACTTTACGTAGAACTTCCGTGCGGCGCGGTTCTTCACGCGAACCATCAGGTTCAGGCGGTCCACCGGGTGGCGCCGCAACCGCCGGATTGTGGATTCCAGCAACAGGCGAGCCGCGCCTTTGCGCCGTTCCGAGGGTTGAACCGCTATGGAGACGATTTCGGGTCGCGGCCGGATGCAGGTAAGCATATACCCGCAAATGTTCCCGCGCCTCACCAGGACGAGAAACAGATCCCCACAGGTGTGGAAATATTCTGCAAACAGGTTGCGATCGTATGCATCGCGGGGAAAAATGGCCCGCTCGATCTGGAGGATTCTATCCATATCGGACAGGCGGAAACGCCTTATAGTGAATTCAGAGGACATTCTGCTATCCTTTATTTTGGCGCACTTGGAGCCCCCTGAGATACCATTGGGATCAAAAAAACGCAGGAAAAAACCACCGGCTCTTGACAAGCATTTCAGACTCCCGCATACTGGAATAGAGATGCAACTGAGTGGCAACTGCGAAAATCAGGATACGCTCCAGGGGAGCCTGGTCGATCTCCACCGCGGCGATGCGGCGATTCTCGATGGCATCGATTTGCCGGGTGAAGAAGCGCGCCGGCTGATGGAACTGGGCTTTCTGCCGGGCATGCGAATCACCGCGGGGCGCAGCGCTCCGGGAGGCGATCCGCAGGTGTTCCAGGTGGACGGTTCGGAAATCGCCCTGCGGCGGGAAACCGCGCGGCGTCTCAAGGTGCGGCGCGAGAAGAAAGTAGCGAAGCCCGTTCAAATACCGGAGGCGTAATGAGCAGTTGCAGTGACTGCCAAAGCTGCGGGACAACGACGGCCACAGTCCCGTTTCCGGGTCCGCGGACGGCGCCCAAAACAGTCGCGGTAATCGGGCCACCCAACTCCGGTAAGACCACGCTTTTTAACCGCCTCACCGGCCTTCGCCAGAAAGTGGCCAATTTCCCCGGCGTCACCGTGGAGCAGCACACCGGGATTGCCACCCTGCCGGACGGCCGCCAGGTGCAACTGATTGACCTCCCCGGCGTCTACAGTCTCTCGCCGCGCTCCGAAGATGAGCAAGTGGCCTTTGACGTACTCACGGGGCGCCGTGAAGATACCGCCAAGCCCGAGGCCGTGCTGCTGGTCTTGGACTCCACCAACCTGTCGCGCAACCTGATGCTGGCCGCGCCGATTCTGGCGCTCGGCATGCCGACGCTGGTCATCTTGAACATGGCGGACGATCTCGCCAGCCGCGGCGGCCGCGTCGATCTGAAAAAGCTCTCGGCGGAGTTGGGTGCACCCGTTGCGCTAATTGCGGCGCGGCAGGGCACGGGTGTCGAACAGGTGTTCGACTTTCTGGCCGGCGCCATGCCCAAGCCGGAGCCCAAGCAACTGCCCGTGCTGCAGGACGTGCCGAAGTGCCGCGCATGGGCCGGACAGGTGGGCGAACTGGCGGCCTACTGCCCGCCCATTCCACCCAAATGGACGCGCCGCCTGGACGCCGTGTTTTTGCACCCGGTCTGGGGGCCGCTGATCTTCGTGGCGGTGGTGGTAGGGATCTTCCAGACCATTTTCGGAATTGCCGCTCCCACCAAGGACGCGATCGGCTGGCTCGTGCAGGGTTCCGGCAAGTGGATTGCAACTGTGCTGCCCGAATCGCTGTTCCGGTCGCTGCTGCTGGGAGGCATCTGGTCGGGCGTGGGCTCGGTGATTGCCTTCCTCCCGCAGGTGCTTCTGCTTTTTCTGTTCATCGGCATTCTGGAGGACTCGGGTTACCTGGCCCGCGCCGCGCTGATCGCCGACCGCACCATGGCGAAGGTGGGGCTGCAAGGCAAATCGTTCATCCCGCTGCTCTCGGCTTACGCCTGCGCCGTGCCGGCCATTCTGGCGACGCGCACCATCGAAAACAAACGCGATCGGATCGCCACCATCCTGGTCGCACCCTTCATGACCTGTTCGGCGCGCCTCCCGGTCTACATTCTGATTGTGGCGGCCTTCATTCCCAAGAAGCAGTTGCTGGGGCCATTCCTCTCCGAAGGCGCGGCCGCCATTCTGGGGCTTTACATTCTGGGCTTCGCCATGGCGGTCTTCACGGCGCGCGTTTTGAAGTCGTCCATTTTGAAAAGCGGGCGCACGCCGTTTCTGCTGGAGATGCCCTCCTACCGCTGGCCCACGTTCCAGTCCATCGGGCTGCGGCTGCTCGATCGCTCCAAGGTCTTCCTGCGCCGCGCGGGCACCATCATCCTGCTGGTGACGGTGATCCTGTGGGCCCTGGTGAATGTGCCCCACACTAACGGCCATCGCCCGAAAATCGAGGACAGCCTGGCGGGCGTGGCGGGCCGGACCATCGAACCGCTCATCAAGCCGCTCGGTTTCAATTGGAAGATCGGCATCGGCCTGATTACCGCGGTGGCCGCGCGCGAGACCATCATCGCCACGCTGGGGACCATCTACGGAATGGATCCGGAATCCGACAAGCATGGCTTGGAGGCCGCGCTGCACCACGACCTGACGCCCGGCGGCGCCGTGGCCCTGTTGATCTTCTTCGCTTTCGCCATGCAATGTATTTCGACCATCGCCGTGGTGCGGCGCGAGACCGGCGGATGGAAATGGCCCGCGGCCCAATTCGCCTACATGACGGCGGTCGCGTACATCGGCGCCTTCGCCGCCGCCCACATCATCCACTAGGAGGTTGAGGAAAAAGGCTTAGCCGCCGATGAACGCGGATTAACCCGCTCTTCTCACAAACATTCCGTGGTGATGATGTGGCGCACGCACTCATGCGTGCCGCGTCGGCACTCATGCCGACGCCCGGTGTCGACAGACTGTCCATACCCCACCAGAGTGTCGAGACGAGTCAGTCTCGACACGGCACGCACTCGTGCGGCGCACGAGTGCGTGCGCCACTTCACTGGGCCAGATGTGAGAAAAGCGGATTAACGCAGATTGAAAACAAAAAAGGTATCCGTGTTCATCGGCGTTCATCGGCGGCTGAAATTGGGTTTTTCAGCATCCTGCCAGGAGCTCTGGCGGCGCGGCAAACCATGCGGACGCGCGCGATCCCGCAAGGACTCGCTCGCGCGAATGCCGGCGCCGCTACTCTTCCTCTTCTTCTTCCTCGACCTTCACGGGATCGAGGTCTTCGTCCTCGAAGATCTGATGGCAATCCAGACATTCCAGGTAGTCGACGCCATCTCGCCGGGCGATGATCTTGGTGCGGGTGTGCTCGCAAGCGGGTTGCATAACAACGATTGATGAGGTTTATTTTAACCGGGCGGAAGGCCATGTCAAGCCCCCCGGCATCAAGCTGAAACAAAACCGGGGCGGGCCCACGGGCAGCCAGCCCCAGCGCCGGACTGGATTGAAATCTAGTCGTCATTTCCAGAGAGGGTGCCCTCCGCTGCCAAAGTGACCTTCCTGTTCCACCTGTATAACGGCATTGTTCAGCGCCGTCTCAAAATCCGGGAGGGGGTCGGGTCCATTAGGTCGACTGTTGACCAGGAAGCACCAGTAGGTTCTGGGCTTGCCTGCTCTCTCCCCGAAGAGTCTGAGACCGCCCACGGTTCCCGGATGAGATCCGGTTTTATACCATCCCCAATTCTGGCCGGGCCCGTTGAAGGGCGGTACCTCACCGATAGGAAACGGCTGCAGAAGCGTCGGCAACGGTATAATGCCGTGTTGCCCCGTGTTCATCGAAACCAGGAAACGCAGCAGATCGGTGGTGGTACTCACCCAACCGCCGCTGGCGTCATGGGCCTTCATATAGAACCCTCCATACGGCCAGGGAACCAGATATGGCGCGTCAAAAACCGAGTTAATCAACGGCGCCCCTGGGTAGTCGTAGTAATGCGCTTCAAACGGCAGCCGGTCGCCTACTAGCGTGCCGCCCAGCGCCGTCGCGTTCATTTCGAGGGGTGTGGTGATATTCTCCGCCACATACCTGCCATAGGGCCCGTCAGATAGCTCTTCGATCACCCGTCCCAGGACACAATAACCGAAGTTCGAGTACGCCGCCCTGGACCCTGGGGCGAAGTCCAACCTCCTGGTGAGCATGTAATTGATGATCTCTTGAGCAGTTCCAGGCCGCGGCACCAGCCCCATATGAACCGCAGAATACATCGGGTCGAACCCGATCATGTTGATGTCCCAACCTCCCGTGTGCTGCAGGAGATTACGAATCGTGATATTCGGGATGCGCGTGTCGCCAGATCTGGGAGTCTTAAATTCAGACAGTATGTCAGATACCTTGGTGTCGAGGGTCACCTTGCCGTGACTCTGCTGAATCAGCTTGAGGATGGCTACGGCAGTAAGCGGCTTCGAGATGCTGGCGATCCTAAACCGCGAATCGGGCTGCGCAATCAATGAGCGATCGCGGTCCGCATACCCGTAGCCATGTTCCAGCACTACCCGCATCCCGATCCCCGGTTCCTCCCTTACTACAGCCAACACGGCGCCCGGAAGGCCGTATCTTTCCATCAACCGGACCATCGCCTCGTCGAACGCCTCGAGCCCGGGAGTCGGCTCTCCAGTGATCGGAATAATAGGGTCGCTACCGAATGCCAGGGGTGTCAGCCTCGGCAGCAGCAGAAGTAGTGGAAGTGTGGCTGCCATCGTAAATGTCCGCCTCAACCAACGCGGGGTTGCATATCGTGTCATTGTCTAATCTCCTTTTAGGAGGAAGATGTTTCGCCTTGGCGATCACATTTGCCTTCCTCAACCTGGGATGCGCGGAACGCGGGAAAACGGGATCAAAAAAAGCAGCTAGCAGCCAGGAGGCTGGATTCAGAGGGACTCGCGATCGTTTCGAGGCGGCAGATTCGCGGTACCTTCGGCGGGGAGTTACAATTCAGGTTTATGCCCTTCCCTACCCATCGTCTCCGGCGGTTGCGCGCAACGCCGGCCATTCGCGAGCTGGTACGCGAGACTCATCTGCATCCGGGCCAGTTCATTCTGCCGCTGTTTGTCTGCCCGGGAGAAGGGGTGCGCCACGAGATCGGCTCGATGCCGGGCAATTATCAGTTGTCGGTGGACGAGTTGGTGAAGGAGTGCGTGGAGGTGCAGTCCCTGGGCATCGGCGGGGTGATCCTGTTCGGGCTACCGGAATCGAAGGATGAGATGGCTTCGGGCGCGTATGACGAAAACGGCATCGTGCAACGGGCCATTCGCGCGATTCGCAAAGAAGTGCCGGATCTGCTGGTGGTGACCGACGTCTGCAATTGCGAATATACCAGCCACGGGCACTGCGGGTATATCAAGGATGGCGATGTAGACAACGACACCACCTTGCAGTGGCTGGCCAAGGCGGCGCTTTCGCACGCGCGAGCGGGGGCTCACATCGTGGCGCCCTCCGACATGATGGACGGGCGGGTGTGGGCGATCAGGCAGGCGCTCGATGCCAGCGGGTACGAGAAAACTCCGATTATGGCGTATGCCGCCAAGTTCGCGTCGGTGTTTTATGGGCCGTTCCGGGAAGCGGCGGAATCGGCGCCGCAGTTCGGCGACCGGCGGAGCTACCAGATGGACCCGGCCAACGGGCGCGAGGCCATGCAGGAGATCGAACTGGATCTGCAGGAAGGCGCCGACATTATTATGGTGAAGCCGGCGCTGCCCTACCTCGACCTGATCAGCCGGGCGCGCCAGCGGTTCGACGCGCCGATTGCGGCCTACCAGGTGAGCGGCGAATACTCGATGATAGTCGCGGCGGCGCGCAATGGGTGGCTGGACCACGACCGGGCGATGCTGGAAACGCTGACTTCGATCACCCGGGCGGGCGCGAGCATCATTCTGACTTATTTTGCGAAGCCCGCCGCGCGGCTGTTGTCATGAGATAAGATTTCACCGCGGCGCAGAGACGCCGAGAAAAGCCAAGAACTACAAGAAAAAAGTGCTTTTGTCTTTGCCTTTCTCCGCTCCTCCGCGCCTCCGCGTTGAAGGCTTCATTTTGGGTCTTTCAACACCCTCCAAACGGGAATGCGTCTTCTGTGGCAAGACTGTACCTGTGGACGAGCACCCGCACCACCTGGAAATATGCGGCCTGAAGAAGGTACATCGAAACTCTTAAGTTGGAAAAATCGGAATGGTGGATACTGTTCCCGGTTTACGTTAATTAGCCGTGGGCTTTTTAGCGGAATCCAGGAGGAACCGGGTGACCGGCACCTTCTCCGGCCGCACCTGCAAGCCCAGTTGGTCGCGCAAGGCCGTGGCGAGACTGGGGCCATCCTCGTCGTTCCACGACAGCGTGAAATCGTATACGCCGGCGAGGCCGGTCTTATCGACTCCCGGACCGAGGTTGCCGGCGAACGCCACCACATCCTTCAGCGCTGACATGGAACACTTCCGGGCATTTACCCGGATGGCGTGGCTTACCGGTTTCGGCACTTCTTCACCATTCGGGCCGATAAATGTCAGTTTCTCTTCCTCGCTGGTGGACGTCCGCAACTTCGGACCGTTTTTCGCAACCACCAGGGCGAACCCAGGTTCTTCTTTGGTGACGGTGTGGAATTTTAGCTGGAAGCGCTCCACTAGCAGATTCTGCAGCATGGTGAGCAACTGCTGCCGCGTGGCCGAGGCCGGATTCTCCGCCTTGGCCTGTACGTCAAAACGGAGGTCCCCACGTTGAATCCAGTCCTCAGCAGTGTCGAGCGCCTGCATGCTGACACCGTAGGCGATTCCGATCAGGTGGCTCAGCCGCGCATCGGTGATCACACAGCGGCCTAGAGGCGGGATTCCGCCGCGCGCCTGTTCCTCAGCACCGTAGACTGAATCGATTCCCCGGCACCCTCCCCGAACGCCGTTGAACCCGGAGGTGGCGACCTTGATGGAAGCCACTTCAAACCTGAGCGACTCGGGCGCCGTGTTCGCCTGCGCACTTGCCTGGGGCGCCGCCAAGAATGCCGCAAGAGCGATTCCGCCAAGGTTAAACGAATGAGCCGGCTTCACCATCACAGCAGCATCCCAGAGCTCCTATTTTAGCTAAAGCCTGCTATGCCGTATAGCACTTAATGCACGCGGCCCGGAAGGTATCCATTTCGGCGGCGGTGCCGACCGTGACGCGCACCCATGTTGGCATCACCGGCCAGGTACGGCCGATGGCTACTTTTTCATTCAGCATGGCGGTCGCGAATTCGCGGCCGGGACGCTTCACGTTCATCATGAACATGTTGGCTTCCGACTTGATGGTTTCGATCTTGTGCGATGCCAGGAAGGCCAGGGTTTCCTCGCGGATATCGTGAACCGTCTTGCGCCGCTCCGGAATCAGCGTCTTCGAATTGAGGCTCGTAATGGCGCCGGTGGTGGCGGTGACGGGCATGAATCCGGAAGTGAATTGATTCATTTTGCGGAGCAGGTCGGGCCGCGCCATGGCGGCGCCGGCGCGCAGACCGGCCATACCGTAGATTTTTGAAAACGTGCGCAGGACGATGACGTCTTTGCCGGCAGCCACCAGGTAGGAGCCCATAACGGCACTGGACGAGAAATGGATGTAGGCTTCGTCGAGCAGTACGACGGCGTCCGCAGGCTTATTGTTGACCAGCCATTCAATATCCGCCTTGGGAGTGACGGTGCCGGTGGGATTGTTGGGATTGCAGACGTAGATGATGCCGGGTGTGGGGTGGGCGGCAGCCATGGCCTTGACGTCGTGCGCGAAGGTCTCCTTCACCAGCGGAACATTGATGACGGGCGCACCGACGATTCGGGCGGCATGGGCGCCGGTTTCGAAACTGGGGTCGGCCACGACATACGGGCGCTCCTTGCCGCAGAAGGCCAGGACGGCGCGGAAGAGAGGGTCGCTCGAACCGGGATAAGCATAGACGGAAGCCGCGTCGAGGTTCTCCATGGCGGCGAGGGTGCGGACCATTTTAGGAGTGAGATCGTCGAGGTAGCGGCCGCCCTCCTGGATGATGGCGCGCATGGCCTCGGCGGCTTCGGGAATGGGCCCCATGGGGTTTTCGTTAGCGTCGATTTTGACGGTTCCGGGCGCGAGTGAGCGATCGGTGGCGCGCTGCGCGAGGGCGCGTTCGGTGAAGAGCGGGAAAGCGCTGCCGGCGGCCAGCATGGCTGCGATTTGATGAAAGCCGCGGCGGGAGACGCCGCGCCTGGCGAAATCGGCCCTTTGTTCGGAGGTCAAAGTCAGTGGCATGAAGAAAGTATACTCCTGGCGGGAGGCGGCGCGGCGGGAGGTGCGCAGGCGCGCAGGCGGGCTGCTCCACGCAGGCAGCGCCGCGAGGCGAACCACGTGCCCCACGTTCTGGAGCATTCCCGCCGGACCAGCCTCCGGCGAGTGGGTCTAAAGAAACTGATGCCTGGCGAGGCTGGCGAATCACTGCGTCCTCCTGCGCCGGCGCAAGATGCAGCTCGCGACAATCAAGGCTAGTCCGATCAACAGTTGTAAGTTAGGCTCAGGCGCGGCAGCCGGCAGCACCTGGGTGAGGAACTCCTGGACTTGCCCAAACTGCTGCACAGGGCCGGTATTGGTGATGATATAGAAATCCCCATAATCAGTCGAAGCGTAGTTGGCGCGCGCCTGCTCGAGCCACAACGACGAACTCGGAGTCGGAGCGTCTGTGTTAAAGAGCTGCCAGATGGTGGCCTGAATATCACCATATTGGCTGGCCGCCTGTGACCCGAACTGTTGAGCAAGCCAAGCCGCTTGCTCGTAAAGCTCCAACGCGTCTGGCTCGGCGCCGAAGCGGGTATCGCCGAGGTCGGCCCCGGAGGTGATCGGTGTCAAATTGGCATCCCACTGCTGTCCCAACTGCACTTCGTTTGAGAAGTCCACACAGTATAGCGGGACAGGTGTGCCGTCCATCGTGCCGAAGTACGGACTGACGTACACGCCGAACATTTGCGCGCCATTTACCCCATCGAAAGTCATCTGGACCGAAGCGGCAGAGAGGGTAGTGGAGAGGCAGAGGGCAATCGCGCATGTCGCGAGGAAGCGTGCAACAGGCAGGCGGGCCGACATCGGGTCCGACGCTGTCGCGATGGGTTCGAGATCGAGGTTCGTATGCATGCCCCTTACATCGACAGGCCGGAGCGAGGACGGAGGTACTGCGGGTACCATGAGTCCTACTGGCGGGTCGGTGACGCCGCCCCTTTCGAGCGGCGTGGTCCAGGTACAAGAAAACTTGTGTGAATCACGCGGACTGACGCCATTCAGCCAGCATGGAGGGCAGTCGCATCCGGCAGTTGCCCCGATATTGCTAGGATAATGCTGTGGGCAATATTCCATAATCCGGCTGATTTCCGCACGGCGCGCGACAGCTCAGGAAGAAGAAGTGTATTGGAGGCTCCGATGAGAAGTGAATACGATTTTTCCCAGTCCCGCAAGAACCCCTACGCCGATCACCTCAAGCGCCAGATCACCATTCGCCTTGATATTGCGGCGGTGAACTACTTCAAGCGAATGGCCGCCGAGTTGGGGATGCCTTATCAAAACCTGATCAATCTGTTTTTGAGGGACTGCGCCATCGAGAAACGGCGCCCTGTGATTCAATGGCCCAAGGACGCGCCGAAACGGGTTCGCCGCTGACCCCACCGCCGGCCGATCTACTCCGGATGCCGAGAGCTTGGCCGCGCGGTCATCCATACTATCCTTAGAAGTACTCGGCTTTGGTCGGCACCATGAAGCGATTTGCCGTGAAGCGAAGGCTTGGTTGTCTCACTCCCGCTGCTCTTGCGTTTCTTGTGTGTCTCTGCCCGGGCTTCGCTCAAGTCACTGCCGCGATTTCCGGACAGGTGGTCGATGCATCGGGCGCCGCCGTCCATGCCGCTTCCATCACCGTGAGAAGCCTGGAGACCGGGGCCGTTCGTTCCACCACCACCGATGAGGCCGGCCGCTTTACCGTGCTTTCCCTTCCCCTGGGACCCCAGCAGGTCAAAGCGGAAAAGGCCGGTTTCAAAACCGCCATCCGCACCGGCATCAATCTGCAGTTGGGCCAGAATGCGGTGGTGAACCTGCGGCTGGAAGTGGGCGAACTCTATCAGCCGGTGACGGTTTCCGGAGACGCTCCGCTGGTCAATACCACCACGGCATCGGTCTCCGGGTTGGTCGGGGAGCGTCAGTTGAAAGACCTGCCCCTCAATGGCCGCAGCTTTGACAACCTGATCGCGCTCAACCCCGCGGCCATCAACTATAGCGCCATGAAAAGCGCCAATACCAGCACCAGCGACGGCAACACCTTCTCCGTGGCCGGACGGCGCACCGGAGACAACCTGTTCCTGTTGAATGGCATCGAATACACCGGCTCGAGCCAGCTTGCCGTCACGCCCGGCGGCTCAAGCGGTGAGCTGCTGGGGATCGACGCCGTCCGCGAGTTCAACGTCCTCACCGATACCTACCCCGCCGAATATGGAAAGCGCCCCGGAGCGCAGGTCAGCATCGTCACGCGCTCCGGAACCAACGCGCTCCACGGGACGGTTTTCGAATTCCTCCGAAATAGCGCGCTCGACGCCCGCAACTTCTTCGACCAGGCCTCCGTCCCGCCGTTCCGCCGCAACCAGTTCGGAGGCGCCCTCGGAGGCGCCCCGCGCAAGGATCGCCTCTTCCTGTTCGGTAACTATGAAGGCTTCCGCCAGTCGCTCGCGCTCAGCAGCATCAGCGTGGTGCCCGATTCGCAGGCACGGCAGGGGTTGCTGCCGAATGCCGCGACAGGCGTGTACGCGCCGGTGGCGAATCTGAAAAGCTCCATGCTGCCCTACATGGCTTTCTGGCCCCAGGCCAACGGCCCCGGGTTGCTCTCAAACGGCGTCGCGAGCGGCGCGGCGCTCTCCTACAACAATCCCAGGGAATCCATCCGCGAAGACTTTGCCACGGCGCGCGCGGACTACCTGATCCGCGTTCGCGACACGCTTTCGGCGGCCTACACCTTTGATGGCGGGCACAGCCTGATCCCTCTCGCCGATCCGCTCTTCGCCTCTTACACCACTCTCGGCATGCAGGTCGGCAGCCTGGAGGAGACTCATATCTTCTCACCGCGGGCGCTCAACACGCTCCGCCTGGGCTACTCGCGCGCGGCTTTCCATCTGGAATCGTCTCCACTGGTCTCCTTTCCGTCCGGCTTGTCATTCGTGAACGGCGCCTCGCCCGGAGGCATCGTCATCAACGGCGGTGTCACCACCACCGGGAGCAACGGCACCATCACTTCCGCCGGCCCCAACAACGCCGCCGGAGTCTGGAATCGCCGCAACCTCTTCACGGTATCCGACAGCGTACAGATCACCCGGGGCATGCATCAGATCAGCGCCGGAGTCTGGTTGCAGAGGTTGCGCGACAATGAAGACACCGCATCGCGCCTGCTCGGAGTGGCCAGCTTTGCCAATCTGACCACTTTCCTCCAGGGAACCGTCACGACCTTTCAAGTGGTGCCCAACCCCAACGAGCTCGGGTGGCGCAGTCTCTACGGAGCCTGGTATTTCGAGGATGCGATCAGGCTGGCGCCCAATCTCACCCTCCAGGCCGGCATCCGCCACGAATTCACCACGGGCTGGAATGAAGTCTCCGCAAGGGCTGCCAATTACGTCACCGATTCCTCGGGCGTGCTGGCGACCGCTCCCCGTATCGGCGGTTCGGCATTCACGAAGAACAATGCGAAGCTGCTGTTCAGCCCCAGAATCAGCTTGGCCTGGGACCTGTTTGGGAACGGCAAGACCGCGGTCCGCGCGGGATTCGGCACTTACTACTCTTTGATCGATGCGCTGAGCTTTCTCTTGAATTCGCTTCCTCCGGCCAACGGATCGGTGTCGTACGCCGGGGTACCCTTGTCTTCGCTACTGCCCGTCGTGCCCGGTGTCCAGCCGGCGCCGTCCTGTAGTGCTACAGTTTCCACGCCCTGCACGATCTACGCGCCGCAGGGCATCCAACCCGACGCCAAGACTCCCACGGTGGAAGAGTGGAATCTAACCATCGAGCGCCAGCTCGCCGCCGGCACACTGGTTCGCGTGGCCTACGTCGGATCGCACGCGTATCATGGCTTGCTCAGCGTCGATCCCAATACCATTCCGGCCGGGATCTGTGCCAACGCGGGTGGTTGCCAATCGGGCGGCGTGGCCGCCTCGTTGCGCGGCCTGGCGCCCCAAGGCGCGCAGTATATCCCGGTGGGCGCCCGGCCGAATCCGTACTTGTCCGCCGGCTTCTTCTGGTATACGGAGGGCAACAGCAGTTTCAACGCGCTCGAAACCGAAATCTCCCGCCGCTTGAGTCAGAACCTGGAATTCCGCGCTAACTACACGTGGTCGAAAAACCTGGACATGAATTCGTCGCTCACCGGCGCGCAGTCGCAGAACCAGGCGCAAATGATTCTGGACGCCCGCGATCTGCCGCGCGATTGGGGATTGTCAGCGCTGAACGTTGCCAGCGAGGCCAGCATCTCCGCTCACTATGAACTGCCCTTCGGCCACGGCAAGCTGACCGGCGGCTGGCAGATCAATGGAATCGCCACGCTGCTCGCGGGCTTTCCCTTCACACCGCAGATCGGCGCCAATCGCTCCGAAGATGGAGACACGCGCAACCCCGATCGGCCTTCCGTCAATCCCGCCTTTATGGGACCTGTTGTTTTGGGCAGCCCCAACCAGTGGTTCAATCCCAACGCTTTCACCCTGCCGGCTTTCGGCACTTATGGAAATCTGGGCAGAGCTACCCTGACCGGGCCTGGCCTCGCCACCCTGGATCTCTCGCTATTCAAGACCGCCGCGATCTCCGAAAGGGTCAGACTGCAGTTTCGCGCGGAACTCTTCAACCTGCTGAACCACGCCAATTTCGGTCCGCCCAATGCCACCGTATTCACCAACGGCACAACCACCGCGTCCACGACCCCCGCCATCAGCCCCACTGCGGGACTGATCGCGGCAACGGCCACCACTTCGCGGCAGATTCAACTCGGATTCAAGTGGATCTTCTGAGGGGACGGCCACGGTGGGCGGCATCACGCATCGCGGCCTTGACACCACCTCCGCAATGTACATATAGTTCGAGTGTTAAACAAACTCTGCTTGCACGCACCGCCGCGTCAGGCGCGCCCAACTGAGGAGTGAGGAGAAGTTTATGTTCAAACCGCGATCGATTCAATGGCCGCTCGGCCTGCTCTTATTAGGGTTCGCGATTGTCCCGCTGGCGAGCCTGGCTTTTCAGGACGCTCAGCCCGCCAGTCAGGAGATTAAGCCCACCGGGAGCCATCCACCCATCCCCGTGAGACTCAGCCCCCAGGACGATCACCAGCGCCTGATGGACGTTCTGCACATCACGGAAGTCCGCCGGGGAAGAGACGGCAATAATAAGGACTCGCCGTATTATGCGAACTATGATGAGTCCAAGGCCAACCCTTACCCGGATCTGCCTGACCCGCTGAAGTTGAAGAACGGCAAAAAGGTCACCAAGGCTGCGGACTGGTGGAACAAACGTCGCCCTGAGATCGTGGAAGATTTCGATCGCGAAGTTTATGGCCGCGTTCCCAAGAACACACCCAATGTGAAATGGGAAGTCACGAACACCACACAAGGGATGAACGGCGATGTCGCGATCATCACGAAGCAGCTTGTGGGCACCGTCGACAACTCCATCGATCCGGACATCGAAGTGAAGATCCAATTGAGCGTGACCACCCCGGCGGACGCCAATGGTCCCGTGCCGGTGATCATGCAATTCGGCGGCGGCTTTGGCTTCGGGCCTCCGGGAGCCGGACGCGGCGCGCCGGGTGCAGCCCCAACACCGCCCCCACCTCCTACACCGCCCTACGGACCGAATGCCTTTGCGCCCCCACCGCCCGCAGGGCGTGGCGGCCCCCTGGTAGCTGGCCGTGGAGCACCGGGAGCGCCGGGCGCACCGGGAGCCGCTCCGCAGGGCGCTGCTGCTCCACCTGCCGGCCGCGGAGCGCCAGGGGCGGGCGGCCCGGGCCGTGGTCCCACTGGACCAACCTGGCAGCAACAGGTTCTCGCCAAGGGCTGGGGATACGCTTCGTTGAATCCCGGCAGCATCCAGGCCGACAACGGCTGGGGTTTGACGCTCGGCATAATCGGTCTGATGAACCATGGCCAGCCGCGCAAACCAGACGATTGGGGCTCTCTACGAGCCTGGGCATGGGGCGCAAGCCGCGCCATAGACTACTTTGAGACCGACAAGGCCGTCGATGCCAAACACATCGCCATCGAAGGCCACTCGCGCTACGGCAAGGCAGCCCTCGTCGCCATGGCTTATGAGCCGCGCATGTGGACCGCCTACGTCAGTTCCTCCGGTGAAGGCGGCGCCAAGCTCCACCGCCGCGATTGGGGCGAGATCGTCGAGAACGTGGCCGGTTCCGGCGAATATCATTGGATGGCCGGCAACTTCATCAAGTACTCCGGTCCGCTGCACTGGAACGATCTGCCTGTGGACTCTCACGAGCTGATCGCCATGTGCGCGCCGCGCCCCGTCTTCATCAGCGGCGGCGCTACTAATGGCGATGGCTGGGTGGACGCCAAAGGTATGTTCATGGCTGCCGCCGGTGCTGGTCCCGTGTACAAGCTGCTCGGCAAGAAGGATCTCGGCACTGCCGAGTTTCCGCCGATAGAGACGCCTCTGACGGATGGCGACGTGGCGTTCCGCCAACATAGCTCCGGACACACCGACGGCCCCAACTGGCCCGTGTTCATACAATTCGCCAGCCGTTACGTGAAGAGCGGGGGGACGCAGTAAGGCGAAACGCACCAAAGTGGGACAGGCGATCGCCTTTTGTCGCCTGTCAAGCTGCCATGCCGGCGAAGCGTGACAGGGTCGAAAAAGCGCCGNNCATCCAGGCTCCCCCACTTTTTCATGAGATTTCGCGGGCCGAAGGCCCTCAGCAACAGACCACGAAGGCGATGGTCCCCCATGAGCCCTACTGCCCGCCCCGTCCTCCGCGGCCGCCGCGCCCCCCGCCCGCGCTACCGCTCTGCGGCAACGCCGGGAAGCTATGCTCGGTGAACTGCAGGGTGGCTCCGTCATACGGGCAGTTTTGATACTCGAAGGCGAGCGGCCGCTTGCACGTCGGGCAGTACTTCACCGGAGCCGGCGCCGGATGAATCGCCTTCGAGCTCAGCCATGCGGCGCGGAAGGCTTTCATCCCGGCCGTCAATTCCCGGTCCGCCATTTCGTACGGCTCGGTCTCATATCCCGGCGGCCCCGCCAGTTCCATCTCCACTTCCTTCTTCGCCCCGCCCCGCGTTTCCACTTCAAGCTTGATGCGGTCGCCCGGTTTATGCGGCTCCAGGAAGCTGTTCAGGTCCGCCTGAGTCTTGATGGCTTTGCCTTCCCACGTCACGATGCGGTCGCCACGGTCCAGCCCGGCGTTGTAGAGCGGCGATCCGCGCAACGTCGTCCCCGCGATGTCGGCTCCGCGGTCCGAGAAAGCCAGGCCACCCATCCCCTGCACGCCCATCCACACCTTGGGCGTCGCGGCCTTGCGCAACAGAATCCCGGCGTGCGCCAGCAGGCTTGCGTAATCCATCGGCTCTTTCCCGTAAATATGGTGAGTGAACAGATCGGCGGCGAATTCCTGGTTCGTGACTTCCGCCAGCGCCTGCTGCAAACCGTCGAGCGTGTATGGTTTGTCGCTGTCCGGGTGCGCCCGCCACATGGCCTTCATCCAATCGTCCAGGCTCTTGCCGGGAAACTGCGCGCGGATGGCCAGGTCCGTCCCCAACGCAATGGCCTCCCCGTAGGTGTAGTAAGAAATGATGTTGTTGGTATTGTTGGTCGGGTCACTGGCCGCGGCGCCGTCGATAAACGGCGCGTGCCGGCTCATCTCCACCACGCTGAAGATCTCCCGCCCCGGCGCCGTCATCACCGCGTTGACCGCCCCGCCCAGCGAACGCACAAACCGCTCGATGCTCTCCAGGCCCGCCCTCTTCATCGCCAGCGGCCCGTAGTAGTTCGTGAAACCCTCCGCGAACCACAACTCGCCCGACATGTTGGCGTCTTCGAAATTGAAGGGCTCGAGCGTCTTCGGCCGGATGCGCTTCACGTCCCACGAGTGGAAAAACTCGTGCGCCACCGTCCCGATCAGCCCCGCGGCCGAATCGCGCAGATCGCGCGTGCCGGAAATCGAGGTCGAATTGCGGTGCTCCATTCCATCGCCGCTCACGTACGGCAGGTAGTCCAGCAGGAACGTATAGGTGCCCGTATCGTATTTCGGAAACGCGCCGAATACCCCTTCTTCCTCCGCCGTCACCGCCTGGCACAGCTTGGCGAAGGCGGCCGCTTCTTCGTCGTTGCCGCGGTGATGCAGCGCCATGCGGAATTGCGAATTACCCACCTTCCACTCCAGCAGCGCGTGCGCCGACATCTCCACCGGGCTGTCCATCATGCGGTCCATGCCCGGCGCCGTCCACGTCCCGTCGTCCTGTGGCGCGAGCTGCGTCGCGATCTTCCATCCCGACCCAGCCGGAATCTCGAACTTCAACACCACCGGCGTCTTCTCGAATCCGTGCGCCCACATCAGCGTCGCCGGAAGGTTCAGATGCGCGTGGGTCGGGTCGATGCCATCGTACGTGCCGTCCGCCCGATCGCCAAAAACCGTGTACTCCACAACCACCGTCCCCTTGTGCCCCGACACGTTCCACTCGCTCGGCGCCGCCTGCGTCACCGTCAGCGCCCGGCCTTGCCCATCGCTGGCGCGGATGTTGTAAACGTTCTTGGCGAACTCGTGCAGCGCGTACCGCCCCGGGGACGACCGGCTCATCAGCACTTCGAGCGAAGGCTGCTTCACCCCCGAAAACGTCACCCGTACTTCGGCCTCGTGGTGCGCCGCATTGGGAAACTTCAGTTCATAGCGAACCGGCTCAGCCGCGCAGAGCGGCAGCACCAGGGCAGCCAGGTAAATGCACAGTTTCATAAGTGAAAGGGAAGTATATCAGGAGTAGGGCGGACGCCCTCGTCCGCAGCCGGCCCCCTGGCCGGCTTTCCGCGAATGGCAAGACTTGATTCTTCGAGCGAACAGCGGTTCCAGGGGGCCCGCGCAGACCTGGGGGTCTGCCCCACGAATTCCTGCAAGCCCCTTTGCAGCCGGCTCTGCTTGCCCTACCGCATCTGGCCGGCTTCGGTCTTCATCACTTGGGCGTTGTGCCACGCCTGGTCGGTGTATGGTCCCGTGATCTTGGCGCAATCTTCACTGAACTTGGCGCCTTCCAGCACTTTGGCTTTGCTGTTGGTCATCTTGCCCAGATTGTAGTTGGCCATGCCCAGATGGAACAATGCCGGCCCCATCATGGCGTCGTTGCCTTTGAGCAGCGGCAGCGCGGCGCGCAAATCCTTGTCGGCCGCCAGGTACTGTTGCTTCTCGCCGTGAATCACACCGGCGATCCAGTGACCATACTCGAGAGAAATATTGTGTTTCCGGTCCCAGTCGGCGGCCGCGATGTTCTCCGGCCTGGTGTGCTTGTTGGCCGCCGCAACCAGGCGATTGGCATAAGCCAGCGCCTTGTCGGGCTGCTTTGCCTGCGCATTTCGGGCCGCCACCAGCAAGAGGTCTTCGTTCTCCGGGAGGTTCTGCAGGCCCTTCTCGACTACTGCCGGAATCTTCGCGGAAGCGCCGGTCTGCTCCAAGGCCCCCAGGTAAGTGCCATACCCCTGGTCCAGATACTTGCTCTTGGGATTCTGTTCTTCGAGCGTCGACATCAGATCCACCGTCGTGGCCGCGGGCCCCTTTACGGCCACTGCGTACAGCGCGTACTCGGTATAGGATTGGACGTCCTGCGCGTACTTCACCCGGTCGGTCCAGGCTTGCTTTTCGTCGGCGTCGGCCGGAGCAGCCTCGGCCGCAGCCGCTTTCGCCATGGCGCCGGTTTCCACCGCCAGTTTTTTCACCAGCGCGGCATCACCCTTGGCTTCGGCGTCCTTCAGGCTTTGGAAAGTGCTTTCCAGATCGGCGGCGGCCACCGGCACGGGTGCGCCAACCAGAACAACCGCTAGAGTCAGAATCGAGAGGTTCATACCTAATCTCCTCTACCTTTTAACCTGTATTAAGGCACAAATATCTTCATCCCAATTCTGCGCGTTCTTGCCTCACAATGCAAGCCTCCGTAAACGCAAAACGGGCCCGGAAGCATTTACGCCGCCGGGCCCGCTTCGGAATACAGGGTGGTTAGAAGTTCACGCGCACAATAAACTCGACGATCCGGCCGCCCGGATCGTTCGTGTTCGAGATGTCGGTGTATGCGCTGGTCGTCAGGCCGAAACTACTGCTCGACGGGTTGACGTTAGCCAGATAGAAGTCGGTCAGGTTGAGGCAATTCAGGCAGTTGGCCTGAATCAACAGGTTGGCCTTTTCGTGGGCGAAAGTGACCCGCTTGCTCAGGCTGGTGTCGAAGTGGTTCTGCATCGGGCCATAGATGAACACCCGGTAGCCGAACTTGCCGGGCGCCAACTGCGGAGCCACGTAAGGTGAACTCACGTTGATGTTGGTCCAGTTATAGCCGCTGGCTTCAAAGGCGGCCTGGGAGTTGTTGATGAAGGTACTGCCCGCGGCCGTGCCTGTCGGCGACTTCGGCAGCCACCAGACTTGACCAATACCGTTAGAACCGGTCGTCTTGGTGATGGCCATCATGCTTTGTAGTTGCGCCGTGGTCATGTTTTCCAGCACCACGCCGGTGTCGCTGCCGTTCATGCCGGCGCGGCTGGCGGTAAGCTGGGTGGGCGTTCCCGTCTGGTTGCGATCGATGCCGGTGATCTGCCAACCGCCAAAGACCTTGTTCAAAAAGCCATTGCCGGAAAGGAACGGCTTGCCGGCTCCAAACGGCAGCTCGTAAATGAAGTTGAGCTTGAATGCCTGGCGAATGTCGAAGCCCGGAGGCAGCTTGTCCAGCGCCAGGTTGCGGAAGGTGGTCGGTTCGGAGTAGACACTGCTGTTGCCCGTGGAGCCGTTTGCGAGGCCCTTCGAAAACACGTAGTTGGCCTGGAATTGCAGCCCGGAGGCCAGACGGCGCCGGTATTCGATCACGCCGGCGTCCCAAAACGAACTGCTCCCATTCTCGACCAGCCAAGCTCCGCTGCTGCCCACCGACGGGTTGACGGTGAACAGGTTGGCCGGATAGCCCGCCGCCACCAGGCGTCCCATGTAGGTGGCGTTCGCGTAGATCACGCCCGACAGGCTACCCGCCCGGTTCTGGCGGAGATAGGTGGCGTAGGAGGAGTTATTGGTCAGCGAGCCGAGGGCAGTCTGAAGAATCGGGATAGGCTGTTGACCCGGCAGTCCCTGGTTGCTGAAGTTGTTGCTGTTGGTGTTGAGGATGTTGCCGCCGCGAGCAATCAGCAGGTTGTTGTAAGCGTTGTAGAAGTCGGTCAGGAACCCGCTCTCGAACAGGTTCTGTTCATTAACTTGCACCTGCCGCCAGCCATGCACTTCGTGGTTGCCCTGGTAGCGGATTTCGATGACGTTGTTGTGCGCGAACTCCCGTTGGAAGCCCACGTTCCAGCTCTCCACGTATCCCAGCTTCAAATTGGGATCGAACGCGTTGATGGAAGTCGAGGGACTCGTGTTCATGGGGTAGGTCGGCGCCGTAGGAGTCGGCATAACCGGGAACGTTGACTGCGAGAAAAGCACGCTTCCCGGCTGGCCGAAGACCGACGGGTAGTTGACGGGGTCGACGCTGGCGGGGTACGTCAAGCCGGGGTTGCTGCCGTACATGGAGGACAACTGGGCAATGTTCTCCCGGATGGTGGAAATGGAGAAGCCGGCGCGCAGCACGGAGCTCCCCGTGTGATCGCCCAGAAGGGCGCGGAGCAAGCCGTTCGAGGTGGGTATCTGCCAGGCGAGGCCAACGTTCGGATCCCAACTGTTGGGGACGTTATAGGCGTTCATGGTCGAAAGCTGCTGGAATGCCGGAATGGCTGGCGCATAGGCCGCGCCACCCGCCACCGGAGTCAGTCCGCCGGTCGTAACGCCGGGCTTGAACATGTTGCCGATGCCGGAGATGCCGTAAACCGCCTGGATGGTTGACGCGGTATAAGTGCCGCTGAGGTTTTTGGGGGGGCCCTGCTCCTCGAAGCGTACCCCGAGGCTGAACGTCAGATTCGGGGCCACGCGCCACTGGTCTTGCACGAAGAAACCGAACTGGCGCTGCTGGTCGCGGTTAATCAACGGAGCGTTGCCGTATTGATGCGTGGTTTCGCTCTCGACCACTTGCCGCGAGATAGACGAGACGCGGCCGGTGAGGGTGGCGTAGAGGGCCGCGGCGTTGTCCATATAAGTCTGCGTGGCGCCGGGCATGGCTGTTGTGTTGAATACATCGGTGCTGCCGGTATGCACCGGGTCGCCGCTAGCGATACTGAAGGTGATGCCGGGAAAAGTCTCGCTGCCGAAGTACTGGCCCCAATAGTTGATCTGCGCGAAATCGCCGCCTATGGTGATCATATGCGAGCCCTTCAACCACGACAAGGTGTCGCTGAGCTGCTTCACCGGGTCGTTGCGCCTCTGCGGGCTGGTTTCGCTGCTGATCCCCGTGGTGGTCGTCGAACCCAGGCCGAAAGCGAAATAGGGAATATAGCCCTTCCATTCCGCATAATTGGCCGGGGACGAAGCACCTGCGCCGAACACCACGGTGCCGCCATTGAGCCCGCCCTGGAAGGCGTTGGTCAGGTGCGACGTGATAGTGGATCGCAGCGCAATCGTGCCCATGAAGCGATTGCTGGTTTGGCCGGTGGCGACGGTGGTGCCGAGGATGTCGCCGGTGCCCGGGTAGATCGGCACAACGCTGTTCAGCACGTCCGGAACGGCATTGTACATGTTATAGCTGTACGTAATCGAAACCTGGTTCTTGCTGTTCAGGTTGTAATCCAAGCGGGTCATGGAGAAGTGGCGCCGGTCCGTGCCGGCCGTGTTATAGGCGCAGGTGTTGGTGTCGTAATCGCTGTTGGGAATGTTGTTCACGAGACTGCCGCAGTTACCGGTCAGCGCCAGCACCTGGCTGAACGTCTGAGCCACGATCGGATCGGGCGTGCCGTTAAAACCGGCCGTCTTGGCGAGGCTGAGCACATTGACCGTGTGCTGTACGCCCGCCGAATCCGGGTACGTGTAGTTGCCGGCGGCCGCGGCCGGTGTGGCGATGGTGCGGCTGAACGGCGCCGATTGCGGCAGTTTGCGGAATTCCACGTTCGTGAAGAAGAACAGCTTGTTCTTCAGGTCTAGAACTTTCGGAATATAGATCGGGCCTCCCACGTGGAACCCAAACTGGTTGAGTTTCACAATGCTGCGAGGCAGACGGTTGATCGTATTGAAATAGGAATTGGCGGTGAGGGCCGTGTTGCGGTTCTGCCAGAAGGCGCCGCCATGAAACTGGTTCGTTCCACTGCGCGTCACAAACTTGACTTGGGCCGCGCCTTCCCCGGTGGAATCTGCGTTGGCGGCCGCTCCGCTCAACACCACTTCCTCCACGGAGTCCTGCAGAATCGGGATGTAGGTGAAATAGCTGCTGCCGCTGCTGCTCTTGAGGGTGTTGTCTTGGGTGTTCAGACCATCCACGGTAATGCTGATCGCTCCGCTGGGAAGACCGTTGATGGTGGAATTGCGGTTGGCGCTGCCTGATTGGATCCCAGGCAGGGACATCAGCATGTCCAGACCGTTGCGCGAAAGCATCGGCAGTTCCGTCATCTGCCGTTTTTCCAGGCTGTTGTTGACCGTGGCGGAACTGGTCTGCACCAGTTCCTGGGTGCCGGATACCTCCACCGTCTCGGTCATCGATCCGATTTCCAGCTTGGCGTTGACCGTCACCGGAATGCCGGGTTCCATCACCACGCGATCGACCACCGTGGTGCGGAAGCCCTTCATCGTAACGCTGACGCGATACGTCGCCTGCGGCATGCTCGGCAGTGCCCACTGCCCGTGCTCATCGGTCGTGGCTTTGAAACTTGCTCCGTTGGCGCTGACGACGGTCACTTCCGCGCCGACGACGACTGCGCCCTGCGGATCCGTGACTGTCCCGTCCATTCGCGCAGTGGTGATTGCTGTCTGTGCAAAAGCAATGCACGCAGACAGAGCCAACAATGCGAATATTCTTCTCATACCTTACAACCCCCTAAATTTCTTAAATAGACCCGTAATTTTCATCCGCTCCGCTTACGCACAACTAGCCGGAGCGACACCAAAACTAGACGGTGATGCCATTAGGAGTAGCACAAGTACAGATCAGTTTCAAGATAAAACGATGAAAAGCTCTTAATCAATTAATATACGGATGTTGCAAAATCAAACACTGCCCACCCAATACGCCGCTCCCTTGCAAGAACTGCCGACATTTTCAACATTGTGCCGACAACCGCGACCGAAATGCGATCCTATTAATATGCCCGAACTGCCCCGACATCGCCCTTGGCTTCTGCGTCCTTCAGGCTTTGGAAAGTGCTTTCCAGATCGGCGGCGGCCACCCACGCGGGTGCGCCAACCAGAACAACCGCTACGGTCAGAATCGAGAGGTTCATACCTAAGCTCCTCTACCTTCTAACATGTACTAAGGTCCGGCTATCTTCATCCCAATTCTGCGCGCATTTGGCCTGGATGCAAGCCTTACAGCGCCGTTGGGGCGGCAGGCCGGCTCCCTGAAAAGAAAATGCCGGGGAGCCGCGGCCACTTGGGACCGCGGCTCCCCGGCTTAAAAAAAGCGCGAGGTTTCCGGGCTAGAACTTAAGGTACAGGCCGAACTGGATCAGCCGGTTGCCGTAGTACTGGCTCGTGATCTTGCCGAAGGTGGTGGAGGTGAGGGTCTGGTCCCCGACGTACCACGTCGTATGGTTGAAGAAGTTTGAGCTGTCCATACGAATCTGGACACTTTTGCTCTCCGTGATCCTGACCTCTTTGGAGGCCATGAAATCGAGATTCCACACCCCTGGTGCGTTGAGGTCTGCCTTTTGCAGTGTTCCGATAGTCCCGGCGCCGGGCTCGGTGAAGACCTGGCCGGCGAATGCCGCGGTTCCGTCCGGAGCGACCGCGCGTCCGTCCGAGCCAATGGCTGAGGCGGCGACGTAGTACGGGCCGTTGGCGGTCGAGCGAACCTGGAAGAGACTCTGCAGTTGGCCGAGGTTCAACGAAGTGTCCGCGGTATTAAGCGAAGTGGAGCGCGCGGAGCGGTTTAAGGTCGCGCGGCCGGAGAGAATGGAGAACGGCGTGCCGGATTGCAGCGTAAAGATGCCGGCCATTTTCCAGTCGCCGATCACTTTGTTCACCAGCGAGTTGCCGCTCAGTTTGTGGCCCGTGCCCATCGGCAGGGTGTAGCTGAAGTTGGCCTTGAACACGTTGGTGATGTCCATGGCGGCCACCCGCGCCTTCTCGATCTTGGGGTTGTTCATATCCAGCAACGGCTCGAAGTCCGTCCCCGCGGCCCCTTGGGAATCGCTCAGATTCTTCGAGAATACGTAGTTGGCCTGGAAGGACAGACCTTTCGAAAAACGTTTCATGACTTCCACAACGGCGGCATTGTAGGTGCTGCTGCTGTAATTCTGCAGCAGGTTGGCGCCCAGCGTGTTGGGGTTCTTGTAGTAGCTGTTCGAACCGTTGATGCCGTTGTATTGATAGAAGTTCGCCAACTCTCCCACCGCTCCCGTCGAAAGGTAGCTTATGACGGAGGAGTTAGTCAGATAACCGCCGTTCGGCATGGCTGCGAAGTAGGGCAACGCCACGCTGCCGGCGATGGTCGAGTTATAAGCGGGGTTGAACGACCCAGTCTTCGCTTGCGCCAGGAAGCCGTTGTTCTGCGCCTGCAGAAAACTTGGGAGGAGCCCGCCGATGACCACCTGGTTGTAGTCCAGACCGCGGATTTCCTTGACCCCATGGTTGCCCACGTAGCGGACGCTGAGAAGCACGTCCTTGAAGCTGTGCTCGACGCTGATGTTCCACTGTTGCACGTAGGGGGTTGTCAGGCCCGGGTCGGGCATGGCCACTGCATTCCCCGACGGGTTCAGCGCATAGTTCTGCGCCAGTGTCCGCGGCACCTGGAAGGTCGGGACGGTGAGCGCTGGTGGCGTGCTGCTGATGAAACCCTTCAAGCCGGTGTTGCTGACCGTGGTGGCGAGACCGGCGTTGGTGCTCACGGCGCTGTTGCTCAATGCATAGGCCAGGTTGTCGTCCACATAGGAGATGCTGTAGCCCGCGCGAATCGCGGTCTTGCCATCCTTGAAGGGGGACCATGCGAGTCCCAGGTTGGGAGCAAATTCATGCCAACTGGTTGCATACCACGGACGGCCTACGGCGCTTCCTGCGAAATTCAGGACCAGGTTCGGGTCGAGTACGGTGCTAATCGGATTGCCATTTTCCATCACCGGGAGCAGGGCCAGGGCGTCCTGCTCGTCGACCGGCGTGTAGTGCTCCCAACGCACGCCGAGAGTGGCCGTCAGGCCGGGCTTCACCCGCCAGGTGTCGGTCACATAGGCGCCGTAGTTCGAAATGTCGTAATTACGGAGGTTAGGCGCCTGGTTCACGTAGCCCGAGGTTCGCGAGGTAACGTTGAATAACTGGGTATTGGTGTTCAGGTAGCCCGCCAGGCTTGCGAGCAGGGTGTTGGCCGAGGACACGTCGCTGGAACTGGCGCCCGGCAACTGCGTGGAGACCAGTCCCTGGTTCCCCGTGCCAAAACCAACCGCGTAACTGGGATCGATGCTGGCGTAGTTGAAGGCCCGAATGGTCATCTTCTGCCCGGTAACGCCGAATTGCACGGAGTGGTTCCCGTGTATCCATGCGGCCTTGTCGGACCCATTGTAGGTGTTCGTGTACCGGCCCTGCGAAAGAAACGTATTGATGGGGTTGCTGTAGGACATGCCAGTAACGAAAAAGCCGGGTCCTTCAGGTTGCGATACGAAGAGGGCCGGAGCCAGGTTGAAGCCGAGCCGCACCTCGTTGGTCAACGAGGGGAGCGGGTTGTAGCGCCAGCCTAACGAAAACAGCCGCGTGACATCGTCATTCGTGACGTTGGGAACCGTATCAAAGGTGCCGTCCTGGTCCGGCCGGTCCAGGATGTCGCGATTGTAGATCAGGGTCAGGCTCAAGCTGTTCTTGGTGGAGAGGTTGTAGTCGAACTTGCCGGTGACGTTGTCGCGTGTGCGGTTGTCGCGCACGTTGAACTGGTAGCCCGCGGTGTTGCGGAGGAGCGCGGCGCTGGAATCGCCAGCGTTGAAGTTGTTATAGGTGGTGGGCACTTTCGCCAGAAAGCCCTGCATCACGGAGTTCTGCTGCACGTTCATTAAACCCAGGAGATTCACCTGGGTCCCGTTGCTTTCGGTGTAGATGCCATTGCGGGCATTGGGTGTCAGGACCGTGTGGTTTTGGGTGGTCTGCTCCTTTTGACGGTACGCCTCATAGTTGATGTAAAAGAAGAGCTTGTTCTTGATGATGGCGCCGCCAATCTTGCCACCGAGCTGATTTTGGTTGAGATGCGGATTCGGAGTGTTCGACTCGTTGTTGAAGAAGGAGTTGGCAGCCAATTTACTGTTGCGATTGGACCAGTACAGCGCCCCGTGGTATTGATTGGTCCCGGAAGGCGTCACAAAATTCACCTGTGAAGATCCGCCCGATGCGGAGGCATCGGCGTTGGAAGAGGACACAGTGACTTCCGCCACTTGATCGAGCAGCAACAGGTTCGGGAGGAAATCCATGTCATTGGTACGGATGAAGTTGTCCTGGATATTGATGCCGTCCAATGTGACATTGACGTAGCTGGACCGTTGCCCGTCCACCGTGGTGGAACCGCGCGCGTCGTTGATGCCCGCCTGCGACTGCAGGAATCCCAGCGGGCTGCGGTTCATGGTCGGCAGGTCCTGCATTTGTGTTTTGGTGATGGTGGTGGAGACATCGGAGCTGGTGGTCTGCACCGTGGTAGCGGCTTCGCTGACTTCCACCGATTCTGTGGCGCCCGCGATGGCCAGTTTCAGCGTCTGCACGTCGGTGACGCGGCTGGGCTCAACCACCAACTTGCTCACGACAAGCTTCGAGAAGCCCGTCAACTCAACCACGATGTCGTAGGTATTGGGCGGAACCGACGCGATGTCGAACGCGCCATTGGCGCTGGTTTTCGTGGTAAACAGGCTGCTGCCGCTGCCTGTCAACTGCAGGCTCACCGTGGCGCCGGGAACAGCGGCGCCCGATGGATCCACCACGGTGCCCGTCACGCTACTGGCGACTTGGGCATTTAAGGATGTCGCGGCCAACAAGACCGCCACAAACAACAACGCAAAACGGAAACGAGTCATATTATAACCTCACAACTCCCTTTTTTAAATAGACCCTGAATTTTCACGCGCTCCGCTTACGCACAACTATCCGGAGCGACACCAAAACCAGACGGTAATGCCTTAGGAGTAACACAAGTCCAAATACGTTTCAAGATAAAACGATGAAAATATCTTAATCAATCAATATACGGATGTTGCACAATCCAACACTGCCCACCCAATACGCCGCTCCCTTGCAAGAACTGGCGACATTTTCAACATTGTGCCGACAACTGCGACCGAAATGCGATCCTATTAATATGCCCGAACTGCCCGACGTCACACTCTACGTCGAAGCCGTTGCCGCCCGCACCGTCGGACACCGCCTCAACCGCGTCACCATCCTCAGTCCGTTCCTTCTGCGCTCCACCGCACCGCCTGTCGAAGCCACCCACGGTAAGACTGTTTGCCAGATCCTCCGCGTTGGCAAACGCATCGCCATCGGCCTCGAGGACCACCTCTGGCTCGCTTTGCACCTCATGATCGCCGGCCGGCTGCACTGGCGCGACGCTCCTGCCAAACCCGCCGCTAAACCCGCCGCCGCCCGCGGACTCCTCGCAGCCTTCTCCTTCGATACCGGCACCCTTACCTTTACCGAAGCCGGCGCCCAACACCGCGCTTCGCTCCACGTCCTCTCCGGCCCCGATGCCCTCCGTTCACTCGACGCCGGCGGCCTGGAAGTTCTCGCAGCCTCACTCCCCGCTTTCACCGCCGCCCTACAATCCGCCAATCACACCCTCAAACGAGCGCTCACCGACCCGCACATCTTCAGCGGCATCGGCAACTCCTATTCCGATGAGATTCTCCATCGCGCGCGCCTCTCGCCCGTCGCGCTCACCCAAAAACTCCCTCCCGCCCACATCGCGCAGCTCTACGCCGCCACGCGCGAAACCCTCGTCGAATGGACCGGCCGGCTGCGCGCCCAATCCCTCGGCGCATTCCCCGAGAAGGTCACCGCCTTCCGCGAAGGCATGGCCGTCCACGGCCGCTACGGCCTTCCCTGCCCCCGCTGCGGCGCACCGATCCAGCGCATCCGCTACGCTTCCAACGAAACCAACTATTGCGCCCCCTGCCAGACCAACGGTAAACTTCTCGCCGACCGAGCCCTCTCCCGCCTCCTGCGCGAAGATTGGCCGCGCTCCCTCGACCAGCTCGAAGCCTTGAAGCGCCGTTGACGCCGCGGTGGGGCAGGCGGTGCCGCCTGCCCGCCCCGTTAACGCCCGATTTCTTCGTAGCTTCCTGAGACCAGCAGTCTCCGTTTCCTCTGCGCTCTCAGGTCTTGACTTTGCTTCTTCTTCTCCGCGTCTCCGCGCCTCCGCGTTGAATAAACAGTTTCCTGTTTGTCACCGCAATTTGACACACCGCTGACCATCCCCTTGCTTTGCTCCCGCCACTGCTATAGCATCGAAAAACCGGCAGTCAGGAGGCCGCTTCTCATGCATCGCCGCAACTTTTTCCAACTCGCGCTGGGCGCCAGCGCTGTCGCCGCCGCTTCCGCCGCGGTCAGTGGCCGCACCCCCGAAGACGTCGCCACCGACGAAGACTACTGGTCTGAGATCCGCTCCGCCTTCTCCATCGACCGCAATTTCATCAATCTCAACAACGGCTACGTCAGCCCCTCGCCGCGCACCGTCCAGGACGCCATGCGCCGCTACCTCGACTACAGCGACATGGGCCCCTATCCCACCATGGTCAATGTGCTGTACCGGCAGCTCGAAGCCGTCCGCCGCCGCCTCGCCCAATACGCCGGCTGCGATCCCGAGGAAATCGCCATCACCCGCAACGCCTCCGAATCCCTCGAAAACGCCCAGTACGGCATCGACCTCAAGCCCGGCGACGAAGTCCTCACCACCAACCAGGACTACCCCCGCATGATCGAAACCTTCAAACAGCGCGAGCGCCGCGATGGCATCGTCCTCAAAATGATTTCCTTCCCCGTTCCCAACCCCGGCATGGATCTTCTGGTTCGCCTCTTCGAGCAGGCCGTCACGCCCAAAACCAGGCTCATCCTCTTCTGTCACATCACCAACCGTACCGGCCAGATCTTCCCCGTCCGCCGCATCTGCGATATGGCCCACGCCCGCGGCATCCCCGTGATCGTCGATGGCGCCCACGCCTTCAGTCACTTCCCTTATAAGATCTCCGACCTCGATTGCGATTACTACGGAGTAAGTCTGCATAAGTGGACTTGCGCCCCCGTCGGCACCGGTTTCCTCTATGTAAAGAAGTCCCGCATCGCTTCCACCTGGTCCCTGATGGCTTCCGGCGCCACGCAGAAAGACGACATCCGGAAGTTCGAAGAGATCGGCACCCATCCCGCCGCCAATCTCAACGCCATCTCGGAAGCCCTGGTGTTCAACGACAACATCGGCATCGATCGCAAGGCCGCGCGACTCCGCTACCTTCGCGACCGCTGGGCGCTCCGCTTGGCGCAGAATCCAAAATGCAAGATTCTGCACAGCCCCGACCCCGCGCAATCCTGCGGCATCGGTTTCCTGGCCTTCAACGGCATCGATCCCGGCAAGCTCGGCGCCGCGCTGGTCAATAAATACAGCATCTATACCTCCACCATAGGAAACGAAGAGTACACCGGCCTGCGCATCACTCCTAATATCTACACCACCCTGAAAGAGATCGACGTCTTCGCCGACGCCGTCGAAAGAGAAGTCAAAATCGCCTGACTTCTGTAGGACAGGCCTCCTGGCCTGTCTCTCCGGTTACGCCTTCTCTATGCGATCTTGAGCCGCTTGAACACCGGGACTTTGGCAAAGTCCACGAGGAATGCGAAGACCGCTGCCGCCGCCAGTGTTCCTCCCACAGCCCATATAGGCAGAGGAGTCATTCCAATTCCGCAAGTCGCCAGCGTTGCGCCGATCAGCACGTCGACTACAGACGACGCGACGAGCCACACGCTCGGTCGTGAGGACCCCAGGCGCTGGCGCTCCCTATTCGTATAAGTCGTGGCTTGATTGCCGAACACAATTGCCACGAAGGCCACCGTTCTTAGCGTTTCGATTCCCAGACCCAGGCGGAACCTGGCGATGGCCAGCAGAGCGGTGCAAAACACTAACTCGGAGATTCCCATGAAGACACCAGCGATGGTCAATTCGCCGATTCGCCAGGCATTGGGCATCGGGGACGGCCGCACGTTGTCCGTCGTCAGGGACATGCCGAGTAAGTCGCCGGTGAGCATGATAATGACCATTAACATGGGAGTCAGGATGGCGTGTCCGGTCATCACCAGACCTACCGCCAGGAAGAGCACCTGCACAGTTTTCTTGGTGACCGAGTTTAGCGTATAAGTGAGGATGCGCTGGAACGTCACGCGGCCCTCTTTTACCGAAGCCACGATTCCGCCGAGTCCTGGTTTGGTCAGTACGATGCCGGCCGCCGACTTGGCAACGTCGGTCGCCGTCGATACCGCGATTCCCATCTGCGCCTGGCGCAGCGCCGGCGCGTCGTTGGCGCCGTCGCCGCACATTCCGACAGTGTGGCCGTTCTTCTGGAACGCCTTGACCAGGTTGTACTTTCCCTCGGGAAGGATGCCTGCGAAGACCGCAAAATCCTTGGGGCTTACACTGTCTGCGATTGGTCCAGGTGGGGAGACCGCTCCATCCAGACCTACCGCGCGAGCCACAATAGTGGCCGTCGCCGGAGCATCGCCCGTCACCATTACGGTGCGAACCCCCAAACTGTGCAACTCCGTAATCAGCGCCGCCGAATCCGTTCGAGGCGGATCGCTAAGAGCGATCATTCCCGCCAGCTTCAAGGCGTCCGGCGGACCCACCGCCACCGCCAGCACCCGGAAGCCCTGTGCCTCCAGTTGGTCCGCTGACGTGGACCCATCGGGCGATGCCTGCGCAACGCCCATGACTGCGGCAAAGGCTCCCTTCACGACGCGCACCGTGGCGCCGCCCGCGTCCACCGCCGTGGCCTCGGACATCTTCGTGGCGGGATCGAAGGGCACAAATTGACTCAGCTTCGGCAGATCGGAGGCCGCCGCCTGGGAGGCGGCCGAGCGAATGGCCGCGTCTACCGGATCCTGCCCGCCATCCGAGCTGGCAAGAGCGGCCATTCCCAGCACGTGTGACTCGTCAAAGCCGGGCATAGGATGTACGGCTGTCACTTTCAGCTCGTTGCGCGTCAACGTGCCCGTCTTATCCGCGCACAGCACGTCGATGCTGGCCGCTTCATCCACCGCCGAGAGCCGCGTCGGCAGGACGCCCAACTGCGCCAGAGCCCGCGCGCCGAGCGCCGCAGCAAGCGTAAAGGTAGCCGGCAGCGCCACTGGGATCGACGCCAGCACCGCCGTGAGCACCAGCGGAATGATCTCGCCAGGCGGCAGCTTGAGAACGTAGGCATACCCCACCAGCATCGCGATGATGCCGCCGTTGAACATGGCGAGATTGCGCACCACGCGCAGAACGGCCTTCTGCTGGGAACTTTCCACGTGCGCGGTGCGAACCAACTCCGCCGTGCGTCCAAACTTGGTGCGCGTTCCCGTCGCCGTAACTTCCGCCACCGCTTCGCCGCGCCGCACCAGCGCCCCTGCGTAGGTTTCGAACCCGGCGCCGGCTTCGATCGGAACGGATTCGCCGGTGAGCATGGACTGGTCAAGCAGCACCGATCCTTCCGTCAGGCGCACGTCGGCGGCAACCACGCCGCCGAGCGATAGCTTCACAATATCGCCAGGCACCAGTCCGGCAGCAGGCACGGTCGCCCAAACAGCATCGCGACGCACCGGCGCGTTCAGCGCCAGCCGCGACTTCAGCGCGGCAAGCGTCGCCTGGGCGCGCCCTTCCTGCAAGAACCCGAGAGCCGCGTTGAAGGCCAGCAGTACCGCGATGATCGCAGCCTCGACATACTTGCCCAGCACAACCTCGAGCACGATCGCAGCTTCGAGCATCCATGGAACCGGCGCCCAGAACTTGGTCAGCGCCCTGCGCAATGGACCGGAAGTCGTGTCGGGAATTGCGTTTGGACCGAACTTCTCCAGCCGGCGGCGGGCTTCATCGCTCGTGAGGCCAGCCGGGAGCGGGACGTCCTTGGCGGAATATGGTGGAGTCATTGAAGCGGCTTCAAAGGCACTTGCATTTTACAACCTTTCCTCCGCTGCTTCTCGTAGCGGGCTGTATACTCACCAGGACTCTGATCTAACAGTCACGCCCTCATCACAAATATTTTCCGTTCATTCCAAACCATTTACCTGTTTCGCACCCTAAACTCTCCAATCCAGCCTGCTACCGTGAAATCGGGATAGGCCTTCGCGCCTGTCCCATTTCCATTTAAGGACTCTAATATGTCTTCGCTCCGCCAAATCGCCGCTAACCGCATCAATTCCGAGAAATCTACCGGCCCCCGCTCCGCTGAGGGCAAGGCCGCTTCTTCCATGAATGCCCTGAAATCCGGCATCGACGCTCAGTCCAACATCATCCGCGGCGAAAATGCCGCCGATCTCGAAGCCCTCGCCGCCGTCTACTACCGCGAATGCCAACCCGTTACCGTCCTTGAGCAGTTCTATGTCGACATCCTCATCCGCAACGATTGGCAACTCCGCCGCCTCGAACGCGCCGACACCGAAATGTGGGAGTACCAGTTGCAGGGTTATAGCCGGAGTCTGCCCGACTGCGAGTTCGGCCGCGCCTACTGCGGCGCCAGCTCGGTTTTCGCTCGCTTCCAGCGCCGCAAGAACGATATCCTGCGCTCCAACATCCTGGCCCGCCAGGAATTGCAGAAACTCAAGGCCGAACGCCCCACCGACCCGCCACCACAACCCGCTGAATCAAAACCCACCAACCCCGAAATTGGCTTCGTTCCTCAAACCGTGGGACAGGCGCCCTCGCCTGCGCCGGACCCCCTGGTCCGGCTCCCTGAACCCGCCGAAGACAGTCTCCCTGCCTTCGAAGTTGTCTTCGTTCCTCCATCCACTGATGAGCCCCCCTCCTTCCCCCTTCAGCCCGCTTCTCCTCAACCGGCGATATAATCTCCTCGATGCACAAACTCCGCCTCCCACTTCTGATCGGCGCTGTCACCGCTCTCGCCATCGCCGCCACTTACGACGCCGCTGTTTTCGGCTCTCTGCAATGGCGCAGCATCGGCCCCCTGCGCGGCGGGCGTTCCATCGCCTGCGCCGGCAGTTCCGCGCGCCCCAATGAGTATTACTTCGGCGCCACCGGCGGCGGACTCTGGAAGACCACCGATGGCGGCACCACCTGGCGCGCCATCACCGATGGCCAGCTCCACAGCTCCTCGGTCGGCGCTGTCGCCGTCGCCCCCTCCAACCCCGACATCATCTACCTCGGCATGGGCGAAACCGAGCTTCGCGGCAACATCATGCAAGGCGATGGCGTCTACAAATCCACCGACGCCGGCCGCACCTGGAAGGACACCGGCCTCGCCGATACCCAAGCCATCTCCCGCATCCGCGTCCATCCCACTGATCCCAACATCGTCTACGTTGCCGCTCTCGGCCATCCCTACGGCCCCAACCGCGAACGCGGCGTCTTCCGCTCCCGCGACGGCGGCGCCACCTGGCAGCCCGTGCTCTTCCGCGACCACCATTCAGGCGCGGTCGATCTCGTTATGGACCCGCAAAATCCCAACGTCCTCTTCGCCGCCATCTGGGACGCCAACCGCACGCCCTGGGGTCTCACCAGCGGCGGGCCCTCGAGCGGTCTCTACAAAACCACCGACGGCGGCGACCACTGGACCGACATCACCCGCAACCCCGGCATGCCCGCCGGCATCATCGGCAAGATCGGCATAGCCGTCTCCGGCGCCGATTCGGGCCGCATCTACGCCATGGTCGAAAACGAAAACGGCGGCCTCTTCGTTTCCGACGACGCCGGCGCCACCTGGAAGAAGATCAACGAGGACCGCAACCTCCGCCAGCGCGCCTTCTATTACACCCGCATCTACGCCGACCCGAAAACCAAAGACACCCTCTACGTTCTCAACACCTCCTTCTACCGCTCCACCGACGGCGGCAAGACTTTCCGCACCGTCCAGACCCCACACGGCGACAACCACGATCTCTGGATCGATCCCGCCAATCCGCTCCGCATGGTCGAAAGCAACGACGGCGGCGGCAACGTCTCCATCAACGGCGGCCAGACCTGGACCGGCCAGCAGTATGCCACCGCGCAGCTTTATCACGTGGCCGTCACCACCGACATTCCCTATCACGTCTGCGGCGCCCAGCAGGATAGCTCCACCATCTGCACTCCCAGCACGGCCGGAGGCCGCGGCGGGCGCGGCTCAGCCAACACGTACGGCGTCGGCGGCGGCGAGAGCGGCTACATCGCTCCCGACCCGCGCAATCCCAACATCTTCTTCGCCGGATCGCAGGGCGCGCTGCTCACCCGCTACGATCGCCGCACCAATTACTCCCGCGATGTCCAGGTCTACCCGCTGTTCTTCTCCGGGGAAAGCGCCGGCTCCCTTCCCGAGCGCTGGCAGTGGACTTACCCCATCGTTTTTTCGCCCGTCAATCCCGACATCATCTTTACTTCCTCGCAGCACCTCTGGAAGACCACCGACGACGGTCACAGTTGGACGCGCATCTCCCCAGACCTCACCCGCGCCGATCCCAAAACGCTCGGCGATTCCGGCGGCCCCATCACCCACGATCAGAACGGCCCCGAAATCTACGGCACCATCTTCACCATCGCTCCGTCCCGCAAAGACGGGAACACCATCTGGACCGGGTCCGACGACGGCCTGGTCTACATCACCCGCGACGGCCAATCCAAGTCTCCGCACTGGACCAAAATCACGCCGCCCGGCATGCCCGATTTCGGGCGCATCAGCTTGATCGATGCTTCTCCGCACTCGCCCGGCGCCGCTTATGTGGCCGTCAAGAATTACCAGAACGAAGACCGCCGCCCCTACATCTTCAAGACCGCCGACTACGGCAAGACCTGGACCACGATCGTCACGGGCATTCCCGAGAATGACTTCGTCCACGCCGTCCGCGAAGATCCCGTCCGCCCGGGCCTCTTATTTGCTGGAACAGAGCACGGCATCTACGTTTCCTTCGATGATGGCGCGCAGTGGCAATCCATCGCGCTCAACCTGCCCGACGTCCAAGTCTCCGACATTGTCATTCAGGGCGCCGACGTCGTCATCGCCACGCATGGCCGCTCCTTCTATGTGCTCGACGACATCAGCCCCCTGCGCCAGTTGAAGCCCACCCTGCTCACCGAAAACGTCCACCTCTTCCAACCGCCCACCGTCGAGCGCAACGTCAGCCAGGCGCGCGTCGATTACTATCTCGCGAAGCCAGCCGACAAGATCACTCTCGATATCCTCGATTCCAAAGGCCAGGTCATCCGCTCCTTCACCGGCACTCCCAACGCCGCTCGTGGCGCCGGTGGTCTTGCCACCGGCGGACGCGGTGGACGTAGCGCCGGTGGTCTTGCCACCGGCGGACGCGGTGGTAGCGCCGGTGGTCTTGCCACCGGCGAGCCGGCCGCCGCCGGCGACCCCGGCGCCGAAGGCGAGCCACCCGCGGCCGGCGGCGGTGGTGGCCGCGGACGCGGCGGCGGCGTCAATGCGCCCGACCGCGCCGGCCTCAACCGCTTCACCTGGGATATGCGTTACTCCGCCGCCGTCACCTTCGAAGGCATGGTCCTCTGGAGCGGCAACACCCAAGGTCCCACCGCCGTGCCCGGCTCCTACCAGGTCCGCCTCACCGCCGACGGCCAGAGCTTCACCGAAAAGCTGGTCATTGAAAAGGACCCGCGCCTCGACAGCGTCACCGTCGCCGATCTCGCCGAGCAGTTCACCCTCGCGCTCCAGGTCCGCGATGCTCTTTCTCAAGCCGACGAAATCGTCATCCTCATCCGCGAATTGAAAAAGCAAATGGACGACCGCCTCAAATCCTCCACCGACGCCGCCCTCAAAACCTCGCTCGACAGTTTCCGCGACAAACTCAGCGTCATTGAAGAAGAGGTCTACCAGGTGCGCAATCGCAGCGGCCAGGACCCGCTCAACTTCCCCATCAAGTTGAACAATAAGATCGCCGCCCTCGGTTCCAGCATCGAGCACGGTGACGGCAAGCCCACCGCCTCCTCCTACGAGGTCTTCAAGCTCCTGAAGGACCGCCTCACCGGGCAGCAGACGGCCCTCGACACGGTCCTCAAAACGGTCTTGCCCCAAGTCAACAAACAACTCACGGACCGCTCCCTGAAAGAGCTGGTCCCCACCAAGACCGAAACCAAACCACCAACTCCGGCCCCCGCGCCCGCAGGCTGACGTATGTCCGATCTCGATCGCAGCAGCTTTGTGGCGCACGCACTCGTGCGTGCCGCGTCGACACTCGTGTCGACGCTTTTCTCCGCGCCTCGGCGCCTTCGCGTTGGACCTTAAATTCCAGGAGCACTTCATGAACCGACGTCACTTTCTTCAATCCGCCGCCGCCGGCGCCCTCGTTGCCTCGGCCGCTCCCACGCCCAAAATGATCGGACTGCAAGTCGGGGCCGTATCCTTCTTGGATGAAGGCGTCGAGAAGGCCCTCGACGAGATCCAGCAGGACGCCTTCGTCAACACCCTCTTCGTCGCCACCTTCACGTATGGCCGCGGCATCGCCGGCCGCCAGTCTCCCGGCCAGCCGCTTCCCGATCACGGCAAGCAGGAGTACGACACCCCGGGCAATGCCAACGCCTTCCATGGCGGCAGCTACACCGAGACTCACCCGCAGTATTACAAGGACACCGTCATCCAGGATTTCCGCGCGCCCGAACTTGGGCGTTTCGACGTCCTCGAAACCGTCATCCCCGCCGCCCGCAAACGCGGCATGAAGACCATCTGCTGGTTTGAAGACGTCTGGCGCCGCGACGTTCCCAATATCGCCCAGGCCCAGGAGAAGCAGCTCGACGGCCAGAACTCCACCAACCTGTGCTTCAACAATCCCAACTACCGGAACTGGCTCTTAGGCACGGTGGAAGATTATTCGCGTTCCTACGAGATCGACGGCATCATGTGGGGCTCGGAACGCCAGGGCGCTTTCGCCGACTCGATCGGCGCGGCCCACGGTGGAACCCCTCGCAATCCAGCCGCCGTCACGTGCTTCTGCGAGCATTGCGAGCGCAAAGCCAAAGAGCGCTCGATCGACGTCGCTCGCGCCCGCGCCGGATTCAAAGCCCTCGGCGAGTTCACCACCGCCGCGCGCCAAAACAAGCGCCCCGTCGATGGTTACTATGTCGCCCTATGGCGTCTCATGCTGCGTTACCCCGAGTTACTCGCCTGGGAGATGCTCTGGACCGACAGCCTGCGTGAAACTTACGCCGCCATGTACGGCAAGGTGAAATCCGTGAAGCCTTCGGTCGGTGTCGGCTGGCATATCTGGCACAACAATTCCTTCAGCCCCATTTACCGCGCCGAGCAGGATCTCTCGGAGCTCTCTAAGTACTCCGACTTCCTCAAGATGGTGATGTATCATAACTGCGGCGGCGAGCGCCTGGCCACTTACATCCGCTCCGTCGGCGCGACGATGTACGGCGACGTCCCCCAGCAGGAGTTGCTCGACTTCCATTACCGCGTCATGGATTACAAGAAGGAAAAGCCTCTCGCCGAAATCCCCAAATCCGGCCTCTCCGCCAACTACGTTTACGAGGAAACCAGGCGCGCCCGGGAGGCTCTCAATGGCGCCAGGACCCAACTCTGGCCCGGCATCGACATCGATATCCCCACCGCCCAAACCAACGCCCGCTGCACTCCCGACGGCAGCAAAGACGCCGTCCTGGCCGCCTTCCGCGGGGGCGCCGATGGCGTGCTGCTTTCCCGCAAGTATTCCGAAATGAAGCTTGCCAACCTCCGCGGCGCCGGCGCTGCGCTCAGAGAACTCGGCCTGGCCTGACACTCTGGTTCGCCATGGTGGGGCAGGTGGTGCCGCCTGCCCTGGGACAAGTTCTCTTTGGTTCGCGAGCTGGGCAAGCTAAAGCATGCCCCACCACGGTAAGCTAACGGCCGCCGCCGGCTTGCGCTCCCCGACCGCCGCGGCCGGCCTGCTCGGTGATGGTGTAGCCGGCGGGAATCATGAAGAGCCCGGCATCCGGCGCGGCCAGCGAAATGTTGGTCATCTCGTAAGTGGTCACGCCGTAGCGCGGATCGGAGTTGACGGTCTTCACCATCATCTGCAGATCCTTGGAATACCACTGCTCATTGACCACGTGGAGGTCGCGACTGTTGCCTATGGTACCGGCGGGGATGGTTCTCGTCACGCGCGTGCCTTCCGCCATCACGCCGTTCTGCATCTGAAAGCCCAGATCTTCGCGTTTGAGCTGCGGGTTGGTAGTTGCAAAGCCTACCCTCAGCGGCTCCAGACCGACCACGACAGTACTCCTAAAGGCGGGCTCCGCGTCAGCATTCACAGTGACACTCACCGCGCCGCCGCGGCCACTGCGGCCGGCGACCGCAGGCATGCTGATCCTGGTGGCCGATTTCGCCGCCGGGTTCAGCGTGATCCTCACGGACGCGACCGGGTCGAGGATCTGGATGTTGGTCCCACCGTCAACGGTGCGCTCTGTGCGCGTGCGGCCCTGGCTGTCGCGATAGAACTGGTTGACCTCGGACGAATCCAACTGGGTGCCATCGCCCAAAGTTTGAACCGTCCTGGTTTCCTCGCGAGCGGAGACCGGGCTTCCAGTAACTCCCTGGCCGCCGCGGCCCCCTGCAATGAACACAAAGTTCCCCAGGCTGTCTGCCTGCTGGGAGATGAAGGACTGTGTAGCGCCGTTGGTGGTGACGGTCATGGTGCCCTCCCTGGTGACGGTACCGCTTTGACCCGGCAGGCCTACAGCCATCAAGGTGAGGCCGGTTGCGATTGCGAAGAACTGTTTTTTCATAGATTTACCTTTCTTTCCTTTAATTTGAACTTGAAATCGAAAGTGGCCGGATAGCGCGCGCGCGGCCGTCCTGGCCCACCAGAACATCGGCCTCCACCACTGCTCCCGGGTCGGAGATCTGTATGCGATACCCGACGGCCCTCAGCCTGGTCACCGGAATCTCCATCCGCCAAACCGTGGCGCGCTCCTGAGGCGACAGCGGCACGGTGTAGGGTAGCGGGAGGAACCCCCCGTCATCCTGGGCAACCGGCGTGGAGGGCACGCCGCGGTTGCTCCACACCGCGCCCAAAATGACCGAGGCCGCCAGCGCTCCTGCCAGAACCCAGCGCAACACCGGCCTTCGGGCAGGCTGCACTTTGTCGAACTCCGCCATCACGCGCGCCTGAAACTGCTCCGCGGGCGGCAGCGGCTCGGCCCCCAGACTGGCCATGGCCGCGCTCAGCGCGCGCTGCTCTTCGAGAAATCGCGCGCATGGGGGGCACTCTTCGAGATGGGAGACGACTTCCGGAGCCGGCGGATTGCCGCGCGCCCATTCCATCAGACCGCTCCGGTATTCCCGGCAATTCATTAACATTTCTGTCTTTCCCTGTTTCCTTGAAACTTGCGCACCAGCAATTCGCGGGCGCGGAACAAACGGGACCGCACGGTTCCCACCGCGCATCCCATGGCCGCGGCGGCCGCCTCATAACTCTGGCCTTCGAGGTCGCAAAGCACCACGGCTTCCCGGTACCTCGCGGGCAGCGCGGCGATGGCCTTGCGCAACCCCGCGGCTTCCTGCTGGCGCTCCAGGCCGCCCGCAAAATCGGCGGAATCGCCCTGCCGGCCGGCGGCCTCTTCGAGCGGCAGCCAGCGCTGGTCATGGCGCTGCTGGCGGTGAACGAACTTGCGGGCCACGCCGCCCAGGAACGCGCCCAGGTCGCCGCGCGCCGGGTCAAACTGGGCAGGGTGGCCGGCCAGCCAGATGAAAACGTCCTGCGTAATTTCTCCCGCGCGCGGCGAATCGTTGGTCATATAAAACGCGAACCGGTACACGGCGGGAAAATGCCGCCGATAGAGCGCGGCGAACGCCTCGCGATCGCCGTGGCGAAACCGGTCCACCAGGTCACGATCGGATCTCGGTTCGGATTCCGCCATGTGCCGTTCGATCATCTTGCCATGGAAAGGGGAGGAAGTTCCAGAATAGTTGTGGGGCGGCCAATTCTGGCCGCAGCCGGCTTTAGCCGGCCACCACGGTATACTGATCGTTTCACGCCATCTGGCGCCGCATTCGGGGGATCTCTGCACAGTTCCGCTTTTGGCTACATCAGCGACGAAGCCCTGCTTTCGCTCGATTCCATGGAAGGCATCCACCAGTTGCCCGAATCGGCGCAACCGGCTGCGACAGCCGCTCCGAAGTGGTGGGCGTACATTCCGGCGGCTCTGGTGGCGGGTCTGGCATACGGGATGCACTATCTTCCCTTCCCGCCGTTTCGCGTGATGAGCGGCGCGGGCGCGCGCTACCCGGTGAGCGCGGCGATCATCGCAATCGTCGCGGGCGTGGTGGTGCGCAATCTCCTTCCGCTACCGGCGGCGTCCATCGAAGGCGCCAAGGGTCTGGCGCGCCGCATCATTCCAGTGACCATCGTGCTGACCGGCGCGGGGCTGAACCTGGTCCGCGTGGCGTCGGTGGGTTCGCGGGCGCTGGCCATCGTTGTGCTGTGCATGACGATCGCGATGGCCGCGACGGTATGGCTGGCGCGGTGGTTCGGTCTCTTGCCGCGCACCGGGCTGCTGATCGGCGCGGGCACGGCCATCTGCGGCACCAGCGCGATTGTGGCGGTGGCCCCGCTGATCGAAGCCGACGACCACGACCTGATGATTTCCATCGGGACGGTCAACATTCTGGGGCTCGTCCTGATGTTCGCGCTGCCGGCAGCCGGCGGGCTGCTCGGTTTGCGCGACGATGCCTTCGGAGTCTGGGCCGGCACCACCATTCACGCCGTGCCGCAGGTGGTGGCGGCCGGCTTTGCGTACAGCGCGCAGGCCGGAGCGCTGGCCACGTTGGTGAAGCTGGTGAGGGTGACACTGCTGGCGCCGTTCCTCTTTGGGCTGGGCTTCTGGCACGCCCGGCGCCGCCGCCAGACCGTGTCCCTGCAATGGTCGCGCCTGGTCCCGCCCTTCGTCTTCGGATTCCTCGCGCTCTCCTTGGGCAACACGCTGGGCCTATTTCCGGTTCTGCAGTTTCGCTTCGGAGCGTTTCCCCTGGCGGATATTCTGACCAACCTGGGCGAGTTGCTGTTGACGGTTTCCATGGCGGCCATGGGCCTGGAAGTGAACGTCCGCTTCCTGGCGCGCACCGGCGGACGCGCGGTGCTGACGGGAGCGGCGGCGTCGGTGGTGTTGTGCGGCGCCAGCCTGCTCTTGATCCACCTGCTGCTGTGATGCGCTATAGTGACCACAAATGCAACTAAAACTTGTAAGTTTGATGGCCTGCGTTGCGCTCCTGCACGCGGCAACGCCGGTGTGCGGAGGGCATGGGGACCGCAACAGCATGATCGTGTCCACGGCATGGCTGGCCAAGCACCTGAAAGATTCGGGCCTCGTGATTCTCTCCGTGGGACAACAGCAGGACTACGATGCGGGCCACATTCCCGGCGCGCTTTCGCTCGACTATACCGAGATCCGCGCGATGGCCCCGGCCGGACAGGAGCCGAATGTGGAATTGCCGCCCATGGCGCAATTGAAGGAGGTCTTCGAGAAGCTGGGGGTGAACAACGATTCCCACATTATTCTTTATGTGGCGAAGGACCAGCTCACCATCACTACGCGCACCTTCCTGACCCTGGATGCCATGGGCTTCGGCGCGCGCACCTCCATTCTGGACGGCGGCTCTCCGCTCTGGCAAAAAGAGGGCCGCGCCATCACCACGGAAGTGCGCCAGGCGAAGCGCGGCAAGCTCGACGTCTGCCCGCAGAACGACGTGATTGTGACCCTGGATTACGTGCGCGACAATCTGCATCACGCCGGCGTCGACATCGTGGACGCACGCACCGCGGAATTCTATAGCGGGACGCGGACTCCGCAGGGCCAGCGGGCGGGCCACATACCGGGCGCGAGCAATCTGCCCTACAGCACGCTGGTGGATGCCGACGGGAAGTGGAAACCGGCTGAGGAGTTGCGGAAGCAAATGGAGGGCGTGGGGATTAAGCCGGGCGACCGCGTGGTCTCGTATTGTCATATCGGGCAGCAAGCCACCGTGATCTACTTCGTGGCGCGGTATTTGGGATTGGATGCGCGGCTCTACGACGGATCGTGGGAGGACTGGAGCGCGCACGCGGACCTGCCGGCGGAAATTTCCAAATAAGACAGCTGTGAAAGACTCGCTGAGATCGCCGGGTTGACAGACGAAAGCGTCTGTCCCACTTTTGTGGGGCAGGCGCTTTCGCCTGCCAACCTATTCTTTCACGGCTCCTCAGCGAGGCTCTGCGCCAAGGGTGAACGAATGATTCTCCGATACGGCTTTCTTCTTGCTGCTTTGAGCTGCCTTCACGCGGCCGATGGCGGGCGCGTGCGGCGGGGCTTCGACGAAGCGTGGCGATTTCACTTGGGAGATGTCACTGGCGGCGAACAAGCCGACCTCAACGACAGCGGCTGGCGGAAACTCACCCTGCCCCATGACTGGTCGATCGAGCAGCCCTATAGCGCCTCCAACCCCAGCGGCAACGGATACCTGCCGGGCGGCGTCGGATGGTACCGGAAGAGTTTTCCCGTGCCGGAGGCCGCCGGCGGGCGGATGGTGTCTCTTGAGTTTGACGGCGTATACCGGGACAGCGACGTATGGATCAACGGCCACCACCTGGGACATCGGCCGTATGGCTACTCATCCTTTGCATATGATCTGACGCCCTACTTGAAGACCGGCAACCAGTCGAACCTGGTGGCGGTGCGCGTGGACCACAGCCAGGCCGCGGATTCGCGCTGGTACACGGGCTCGGGAATCTATCGGCATGTCTGGTTGACCATCACGGCGCCGGTCCATGTGGCGCACTGGGGGACGTACGTGCGAACGCCGGTAGCCGGGGTAGCGGAGGCGCTGGTATCGGTGGAGACGGCGGTGGTGAATGATTCGGCCTCCGCCACGCGCGTGCGCCTGGTGACTACCATCGAAAATGCGGCCGGTCATGAGGTGGGTACAGCTACTGCGGAGGCTTCGTTGAAGGCCGCGGAGAGCCGGTCGATCGCGCAGCAGGCAGTCGTGACCAATCCGAAGCTGTGGGACCTCGAGCGGCCTGAGCTATACACGGCGGTATCGCGCGTCTATGTGGATGGGGCGGCCGCGGATGAATATCGAACGCCGTTCGGCATCCGCGACATTCGTTTTGATGCCAACACCGGCTTCTACCTGAATGGGCGGCCGGAAAAACTCAAAGGCGTGTGCATCCACCACGACCTGGGAGCCCTGGGAGCGGCCTTCAACGAAGCGGCGCTCGAACGGCGCTTGAAGCTGCTGAAACAAATTGGCGTGAATGCCATCCGCTGTTCGCACAATCCCATGGCGCCGGAGCTCTACGAAGCGTGCGACCGGCTGGGCCTCCTGGTGATGGACGAGGGTTTCGATGAGTGGACGCTCGGCAAGAACAAATGGGTGCAGGGACGGAATGTCGGCACACCCAGCCACGATGGGTACAACCAGGCCTTCGATGAGTGGGCCGTCCGCGACATCTCCGATATGGTGTTGCGCGACCGCAATCACCCCAGCGTGATTCTGTGGAGCATCGGGAACGAGATCGAGTACCCGAACGACCCGTTCAGCCATCCGCGCGGCCGCGGCGGCATGCGGCCTAACGCACCCTCGGCGGACCAATTGCCGCCAATCGCGCGGCGGTTGATTTCCGCCATCAAGCTGCTGGATGGCACGCGGCCGGTGACGCAGGCGCTCGCTGATATTCAATCCTCCAACGCCACCGGGTTGGCGAGTCTGCTGGACGTGGCCGGATACAACTATCTGGAGCAGAATTACGCGCGCGATCACGAGACCTACCCGCAACGCATCGTCTTGGGAAGCGAGAATTCGCATTCCCTGGCGGCGTGGCAGATCGTGGCGCAGAACGCCTGGGTGGCAGGCCAATTCCTGTGGACCGGCGTCGATTACCTGGGCGAATCGAACCGCTATCCCGACCGTGGCAGCGTGGCCGGTCTGCTCGATTATTGCGGATTCCGCAAACCGGAATCCTACCTGCGCGAGGCGTTGTGGACCGACCATCCGATGCTCTACGCCGCGGCGCGCGAGGCGGTCCCGGCAGGTGGTCGCGGAGGCGGCCGGCTGGTGGAACATTGGAACTGGGCTGAAGACTCGCGCAAGACCATTCCGGTGGAAGTGTACACGCGGTGCAGTTCGGTGGAACTATCCTTGAACGGGAGGTCGCTCGGGACCAAGTCGCCGCCCAACCTGCTGGAGCCGGTGCTGCGGTGGGACGTGCCCAACGAAGCCGGGGTGGTGCGGGCGGTGGGGCAATGGGCCGGCAAGCCGGACGAATGCGCGCACTTCGAGCTGGCAACCGCGGGAGCGCCGGCGCGCCTGGAACTCGCCGCCGATCCCTTCGACCTGGCGGCTGGTCCGGAGCTTATCAGCATCGAGATCCGGATCGTGGATGCCGCCGGTCATCGCGTGTTCGGGGCGGCATTGCCCATCTCCGTGGCCGTCACGGGCCCAGGCGAACTGGCAGCTCTCGACAACAGCGATCCGCGCGACGTAGCTTCCGTGCAGGCAGGCCACCGTACAGCGTATCAGGGCCGCATTTTGGCGCTGGTTCGGACGGGATCCGAAGCCGGCTTCGTGACGGTTCGGGCGTCGGCTAATGGGCTGCCTGCGGCTGAACTCCGGTTACAGCGTACTCTGCCGGGCATCCGGAGATTTTAGCCGATATAGCCGATATGTAGGTTGACATCATCGGCGCCCTTTGCTCCGATAAAGGAGTATTTGATCTTTATATATGACTCGCGCTTTCTGCTGCCTTCTGCTGGCCGCGTTGCCAGGGAGCAGCCAAGTAGGATCGATCGCGATCTATACCCAATTCCAACACGAGCCTTCCAAGGCCGTGTTGAGCGCCATCCAGGAAGAGGCTTCGGCTCTGATGGCGCCCGCGGGGCTTCGTCTCCAGTGGAAAAACTTGCCCTCGACGGGAAGTGATGTTTCGTCGGCCATAGCGGTGGTGACATTTCAAGGCCACTGCACGGGCGCCAACCCGCCCACCCAGCCAGAGTGGGGAACGCGGCTGGGATGGAGCCAGGTCAGCGATGGAAAGGTGCTGCCGTTCGCGGGAATCGACTGCGACAGCATTCTGGGGTTCGTCCATAAACAACTGCTCGCCTGGCCGGCGCGGGAGCGCGACCAGGTGCTGGGCAGAGCGATCGGACGCGTGCTGGCGCACGAGTTCGATCATATCTTCGCCGAGACCCGTGACCACGGGGCTCGGGACATGGACCAGCCGGAATACACAGTAGAGGAACTGGTGGCGCCGAGCCTCGATACCGGCGCAGGCAAGCGGCACATTCTGCGTCCGGCGGCCACCCAGCCGGCCAGGGCGCGGGTCGGGTCGGCGCGCGCGGGGGCTTCGGCATTCGCCGGAAGCGGCTGCAGCGCGTGCCATGGCGCGCACGGCGAAGGAAGCCGGCGCGGGCCAGTGCTGCACGCGGCAGGGCGGCTGTTGAATACAGTAATGCTGGCCACGCGGTTGGCGCGGGCCGAGCAGAAAATGTGCCAGCGCGCCACGGCCCTCAAGTTGCCACCGCCATCCCTGGAAGAGACCGAGATTCAGGATGTCGTGAGTTTTTTGAACCAGATGAATCAGTAGATTTTGCAGGATGCTGAAAAACCCAATTTCAGCCGCCGATGAACGCGGATAAATTCCTTGTTTTCAATCTGCGTTAATCTGCGTTCATCGGCGGCTAAGCCTCTTTCATCAACCTCTTTAGAACGCCGTTCGCTCGCGGCTTCGCGCGGAGCCACGGCCGTACCAAGCTGTGTACCGCGGATCGCAGGCGGCACCGCCTGCGCCACCGTAAGAAATGGCCGCTACTGTTTGTCGTAGACCGCTTTGATTTTTTCGGTGGTGCCAGCCGGCACAGCATCGTCGGTGAGAGTCTTGCCGTCGGCGGAGATGGTAAAAGTATCCATAGAGACCACTTTGCCGTCCATCTTTTCGGTCATCTCAAGGGAGCGCGCTCCCGTCTTCTTGACGGCCAGCGTGAAATTCTTGGGCACCGTAGGACCCGTGGCCGGGTAATCCTTGCCATCGAATTTCATCATGCAGATGGCGTTAAAGTCGACGATCTTCATGGTCAGACCGTCATCGCCGTTGGGACTGATGTCCCACATCTCGGTGGAACTCTTCACTTCGGTCGATTTCCATTTGCCGGCAAGGCCCGGACCGCCCGAAGTGCGCTGTAAAGTGATGCTATCGTTGAAGGCTTCGCCGTTGGGCTTGGTTCCCTTGGAGGTGACCGTCATGGTTTTGCCGTCGGCGGAAATGTGCGTGGTATCCACGCTCAAGACCGCACCGTTGAACCGGTAGGTGGTTTCCCAGGTCGTGGGATCGATCTGTTTCCAAGTGGCGCCCGCGCCGAATATGGCGGGATACTCCTTGCCATCGACCTTGAATTTAGATGATTGGCCTTCAGCGGTTACTTGCATCTCCCCGGTGGGGAGCGCTTCGTAGGTGGTGGTAAGTCCGGTGAACTTGCTTTTCGCGGTGTTGAGTTTCCACTTGCCGACAAAAGGCGAATCGGCGGCCATCATCACCCCGGTGACGGCCAGACAGAACAGTAGTGTGCGTCGTAGTTGCATAAAATCCTCTGGTAAATTATGGACCTGGCGAGGCCCAAGCGCAACCAGGCGCCACTCGTCAAACCCGTCAAGCCTGCTGGTATTTGCCGACGCCCTGCTCGACGTGCGTCCAGTTGAGCTGCGCCAGGTACAGCGCATTTCCGTCGGGATCTTCAAAGACCGAGAATTTGCCCGATTTGCCTTCGTTCACCGGGCCTTGGAATTTGACGCCCTTGGCTTCCAGTGTCTTCATCGCGTCTTCAATGGAACCGCTCAGCTCCAGGCCGATGGCCATCGAGCCCTTGGCCCCGGCAAGCGTTTCTCCCGACGCCGGGTGCAAACCGATGGTCAGGCCTTTGCCCAACTCCACCGAGGCCCAATGATCGCCGAACCGGTACGCCAGTTTCAGCCCGAGGGTCTCCGTATAGAAGCGCACCGCGCGATCCATGTTCGCCACACCGATGGTTACGTTACCGCTCGAAAACATAGATTCCTCCCGAGTGCTGCTTCCCTAGCATGCAACAAACGGTGCGAGGATGAAAAGAGCCATTTTGCGGCCGACCATCTGCATTCCCGACGATGCCCCTCCGGTGCTGCGCGCGAGCGCGGTCTGGGCGGAACTGGCGGCGCATCACATCGATTATCACGACAGCCTGCCTGGATCGGAGGAACGCCTGATCGAGCGCATCGCGAATGCCGAAGTGGTTCTCAACATTCGCGCGTCCTCCAAATTCGGCGAACGGGTTTTCGCCGCCTGCAGGCGGTTGCGGCTGCTTTCGCTCTGGGGAACCGGCACCGACCACGTGGATCTGGCGGCCGCCGCCCGCCACGGCGTCACCGTTTGCAATACGCCGGGGGTCTCGGCCATCTCGATCGCGGAACATGCGGTAGCGCTGCTGCTCGCGGTGGCGCGCCACATTCCGCAACTGGACGCCGCCACGCGGGCCGGCGGCTGGCCGCGCGGCCAATCCATCGAGCTACGCGGAAAAACCTGCGGCGTGATTGGCCTCGGCGCCGTCGGCGGGCAATTTGCCCGGCTGGCCGGTGGCATCGGCATGCGGGTGCAGGCCTGGACCATGCACCCCAAGCCAATGCCGGGTGTCGAACTGGTGGAGCTGGACGAACTCTATCGCGCGTGCGACGTCGTCAGCCTGCACCTGCGCCTCTCGCCTGAAACCACCGGCTTCCTCGGCCCGGCGCAGTTCGCCCTCATGAAACCGTCCGCCATTCTGATCAACACGGCCCGCGGCGCGATTGTCGATGAAGCCGCCCTGGTGGACGCGCTGGCGAACGGCCGCATCGCCGGAGCGGGCCTCGACGTCTTCGCGGTGGAGCCGCTGCCGCCCGCTCATCCCCTGACACGGATGGCCAACGTAGTTCTCAGCCCGCACTGCGCCGGCATTACGCCGGAAGCCATGGAAGCCGGCTTGCGCCTGGCCGTGGAGAACATCCGGGCTTGGCTCGACGGCCTGCCGCAGAACGTAGTGGCTGGTTGCTAGTGCGTGGAGCGGTTGATTTGGTGCTAGCGGACCTCCGCTCCCTTACGGTCGCGGCTCGGTGCGGAGGCGTGGCTCGCATCGGTGTCAGCGTGAATCCCAGCGCCGCTCCCAGCCGCGCCACCACTCGGTGTTTTCCAGTTTCAGCGCGTCCCAGCACAGATCGAGTGAGTGCGAGTCGCGCCGCAGCACCGCCGCGCGCGTGACTTCGGGCGGCAGCGTCACCAGTTGTGCGAAGCGGTCGAAAACCGCGCCGCGATCGCGTTCCGCGGCGCGCGTCAGCAGATGCCACAACGTGAGGGCGTCGGCGGGCCGCGCGGCGGCCAGCACGCCGGGAAGGGCCGCGTCATCACCCCGCTCCAGGAGCGCCAGCGATTGGCGCAGGCTCTCCGGCGCGTCTTCATAGTAAGGAATCCCCGGTCCGCCGCGTTTCCGCGTTACGCATTCCGCGCCCGCGGGGATGAACGATTCGTGCTCCCCGAATTGAAACGCCACCCAGCCGAGCGAAACCTTGAGCAGCCCATCGCCCGAGGGATCCACTTGAAGCGTGTACTGGCAGCCCAGATCGACTGCGCGCGCCGACGGCGTATCGACCACGAACTCGCGCGGCGGCGACCAGATGAATGCATGCAGCACGCCGCGTTCCAGCGTGACGCGCCGGTTGCTGGCGGCATGCAGCCGGGAATCGGGACCGATCGAGATGGTTCCGAATTCGTCCGCCCGCAGGGTCACTTCAGATCTGTCGTCCGTGGAGACCAACTGTCCGGCATGCAGCGACATGGAGACGGCCGCCACCTGCCCGCCCAGTTGCGCCTGCCCGGCGAATGAATCCACGCGCCAGGCCGTGGCCGGCGCGGGAGGCGTCAATCGGGAAAGCGCTACCGCCCCCAGTACGGCGGCCGCCGCCACTGCCCACCAGACGCGCGACCGCGCCGGCCGCGGGACCACCTCGCGCGGCCGCCCCAAGGCCCTGTAGCTTACCGCCGCCAGCGTCCGCTCCAGGTTTTCGATTTCCGGATCGGGCGGTCCTGACCGGTCCCACAAGTAGTCTTCCGTCATCGCGCTTCCACGCCTCCCAGCAACTCCCGCAACATCTTCATCCCGCGGCATAGATTGACCCGCACCGATTCCGGTTTCAGCCCGGTCTGCCGCGCAATCTCCGGCCCGGTCATGCCTTCCACCAACCGCATGAGCAAGGTCTCGCGGTAGGCTTCCGGCAAGCTGCGGATCTGCCCGAGCACCAGCACCGCATCCGGCCCGGCGTCGCGCGCCGCGCACTCGCGCGCCGCGTTTTCAAGCGGCACGCTGGCGTGCGCACCCCGAAAGTAATCCCGGGCGCGGTTACGCGCAATGGCGGCCAGCCATCCGCGGAAGGCCGCCTCCGTGCGCAGGCCGCTAAGCTGCCGCATGGCGGAGACGAAGACATCCTGCACCAGGTCTTCGGCATCTCCGGGCGGCACGCGCACCAGCAGGATCGCGTGCACCATGCGCGCGTACCGCTCGTAGAGTTCACCGAAGGCCGCGCGATCTCCCGCGGCGGCGGCCCGGATCAGGCCGTCATCCTCAGCAGCTTCGCGCGGCAGCATCGCTTGCATCGGGCTCACTTCAGCATGGCAGATATATCGGCCGCGTTGAATTCGCGGTAGTCTCTTTTGGCCTCAGTACTAATACCATTAGGAGTCACCGGGACCAGCGAATTGGTAAACAGCTCGCCATTGCGCGCCGCCAGCTTCAGCACCCAGCGTCCCTCCTTGGGCCACTGCTGCGCCAGTGCATACATTCCCGGAGTCGTCATAGCATGCAACTGGAGCGGGATCTCCCGGCGCTCCCCGTTCACCATTCCGATCGCCGTGGCCGTTACCGTAGCCGCACCCGGGTCATGGCAGCCATCCATTTTGATGGTGAGGACCGCGTTGAGTTTGCGTGCTTCGGGGCTCGAATCCGGACTCCCCAGGGTCAAAAAGAATCCGCCGGCCCATAGTTGACCCGCCAATGCCAGAACGGCCAGGGCGGGCGTCGTATTCCGTAGTGTATGTCGCATCGATCATTCCCCTCCTTTGGGATGGATCTGAGGAGAAGACGCCGCGGGAGGGTCCAGCGTTAACCGGCCGGTCTAGCGCAGTTACCACCAGGATGCTGAAAAGCCCAATTTCAGCCGCCGATAAACACGGATCAACGCGGATTTTGTTTTCGTTTTCAATCTGCGTTCATCGGCGTTCATCGGCGGCTAAGCCTTTCCGTCAACCGGCTAGTCCAGCTTGTAGATGGTGAGCCCGGAAAGAAGTTTCGGGTAAAAGTCCGTGGACTTCTGCGGCATCACGCCGCCCGCGAACGACGTGGCGGCCACCTGTTCGACGGAGGTGGGCTTCAGTAAAAAAGCGATCTGCGCGGCGCCCACGCGCGCCTCTTCCACCGCCCGATCCAGGCCGCGGATGTAGCGCAGGTGTTTTTCGTCGCGGACCGCCTCTTCGCCGATCCCCAAGGCTTTCCCCAGCAGACGCTCGTGCAGAACCTTCACGTCGAGCGAGCGCCGCGCCGCGCGATCCTCCAGCACAAAGAGCCGGCTGCCGATGGCCGCGCCGATCATGGTGCGGTCACCCGATTCCTCCCACGCGCGTTTCAGCCGTTCGACGGAATCGATTTCCGTTACGTCGAAATCGGGGAGTTCCGGCAGGGCCGCCGCCGCCAGGCCGCTCACCAGCCGATGCGTCGCCAGGATCTTCAACCCCGGCGAGTGCATATTGACGAACGTCATCATGACGCGGTCCGCACCGGCGAGCGAGGGGTTTTCATTCCGGAACGTCAGCGCCGTTTCATACCGGTGATGCCCGTCGGCGATCAGCAGCTTCTTATCGGCCATCAGTTCCTGAATGCGCCGGGCATCGCCAATTTTCCAAACGCGATGCACCGCGCCGTATTCGTCCACCACCTCCAGAAGCGGCGCCTGCCCCGCGGCTTCCTCCAACAGGCCATCGACAGCTCCCGCCTGATCCGCGTAGAGCATGAAGAGCTGGCCGAAGTGCGCGTGGGTGTGGCGCAGCAATTCCAGCCGGTCTTTCTTGGGACCGGATAGCGTCTGCTCATGCCGGTGCACCACGCCTTTGGAATAATCCTCCACCTTCCCCAGCGCGATGAAGCCCTTGCGCACCAGCCGCTCGCCCGTATCCGGCGCCGTGAATTCCTGAAAGTACGGAAACACGCCGGGCTCGCCGTCGCGTACCAGGATGCCGGAGGCGATCCACTGGTCCAGGTGAGCCGCCGCGCGCGTGTAGACGTTTTCGCGATCGGAATCCGCCAGGCCGCGCTCGCCCAGGATCACCCGCACCAGGTTGTACGGGCTGCCCGCCAGGTAACGCGAGCGCATGGCCGGAGAGATCTTGTCATAAGGCTGCGTAACCAGGTTCTCGGGCAAGCCGGCTTTTTCAGAGTATCGGAAGGGTTGGAAAGGATAGATTTTTGCCAATCTTCAGGATACCAGCGAGGCTGTGGCCGGGGCGGTCCACCGTTCTAACGCCCGCGCCAGCGGGGCCAGCCGCATGGGCTTGGAGAGATAGTCGTTCATCCCGGCCGCCACGCACTTTTGCTGGTCGCCCTCAATGACGTTGGCGGTCATGGCGATGATCGGCGTAGGTTTTGCGGCAGTTGCCAGCGCTTCCATCCGGCGCATTTCGGAGGCCACCTGGTACCCGTCCATACCGGGCATCTGGCAATCCATCAGAATGGCGTCGAAGTGGTCGCGGGCAAACGCAGCCAGGGCTTCTTCTCCTCCGGGCGCTAACTCGGCTTGGTAGCCCAGACCGGTGAGCGCGCGCAGAGCCACGATCTGGTTGATGGGGTTGTCTTCAACGATCAAAACGCGGCGTCCGCCTGCCGGAAGCGAGGGCAGCAACGGACCGGCGGCCGGCTGTTGAGATGCGGGAACCGTCTCATCCGCCGCCACTTTCAAAGGGAGCAGGAACCAGAACGTGGAACCCTTCCCCGGCCGCCTCTCCACCCCGATCGACCGCCAGAGCAGCACCGCCACCGCCAGCGCCAGCACCGATGCCACATACCCCGGCAATCGGGAGCGCAACGCGCCGTCGATCAGCCCGTAAAAGGGCACAGCAGCCAGCACCGCCGCGCCGGCGATACCGCCGAGCACGATCAGGGACCACCGCTTCAGCCGACATAGCGCCATTGCTAATAAGCTTATCGGCACAATCCGCCGAAGCTGTAGATCGCATTTCTCACAGGCCTTCGGTGGTGATGAGGTGGCGCACGCACTCGTGCGTGCCATGGAGTTTCTACATTTGGCCAAGGTTTGCCGCAATCGTGGGGCAGGCGCTTTCGCCTGCCAACCGCGCACTCGACCAAGGCCAATCGGCTGGATCCGATACCAGACCGGCGCTAACCGGATTGTGCTCCACATAGTGAACGATGCGGGCCAGTTCCACTTCATCCCGCACACGATGGTCAAACGATTCATCTTGCCAGAAGGCCTTTCCCGTTCGGCCCAGGATCAGGTTGGCTTGACGTGCTGTGGAGCCTTTCAACCAGCGTGTAATTACCGGCAGGTGGGTCTCGGCCCGCAGTACCACATGCACGTGGTTGGGCATGATCACCCAGGCTCGAAGCTGGTAGAAGTGTCTTCCGCTCTCGCCATGCAGCAGGGCATGGGCCACCACATTTGCTATACGCGGATCCCTCAGCCAAACCGGTCCGAAAGCAGCTTTGTCGGCTTCGCGGTCTGAGGCGAGAAAGGCAAGTCCGGCAACTGGGGACGTGGGGCAGGCGCTTTCGCCTGCCAACCGCTGCGGCAGTCGGACCTGCGGGATGGAGCCAGACAAGCGCCAGGTAACGAATAGGAAGCTTGCCTCGTCCTTATCGGGATGCCAGTGGGGAAGTTTTCTGCGGTAGAACATTTAGGATAGGGTTGGCAGGCGAAAGCGCCTGCCCCACATTTAGTGCTCGCACGGCAGGAAAATCGCAGAAAAATGTAGAAACTCCAGCGCACGCACTCGTGCGTGCAGCGTCGGCACTCATGCCGATGCTCGCGGCTCGGATCGGCTATCGCTTAATGATGCGCCGCACGTCGCCGGGCAGTTTGTGCGGGTTCCGCTCTTGGCTCGTGCCGTTATTCGGCGCGCCGCTGCCGCCCGGCACCACAAAGAAGAATCCGTCGCTGAAACCGCCGCCGTAGTTCTCCTGCCACGGCGTTCCCAGCAGCGGCAGGTAGCCTTCGGTATACCCGCCGACGTACAGATTGTTCCTGGAATCCACCGTCAGGCAACTCCCCACGATAGTCGCGTCGATACCGATATACGTGGAATAGTCGATGCCCGCCGGTCCCGCCACCGCCGGATTGAACCGCGTCAGAAACAAGTCGATGCCGCCGCCCCAGTTCCCCTGGATGGGGTTCACCAAGGGGAAGTCCGGCGAAAGCGTGTAGCCCGTCACGTAGACATAGCCGGCGTTATCCGCCAGCACCGCGTAGGCCACTTCCCCCTGCGAACCTCCCAGGAATGTGGAATATGCCAGCGACTGCCGGCCCTGCATGGTAGGGTCGAAGATGGCCACGAAGACATCGCCATTGCCGCCGTAGTTTGGCTGGATCGCGGTGGCGGCCGTCACCGGCAGATCGGGCGAAATCGTGAATCCCGTCACCAGCACGCGCCCTTGTGCATCCAGCGAGACCCCGCGCGCTTCGTCCTCGCCCGATCCGCCAAAGTAGGTGCCCCAGATCAGCGAATTCACGCCCGATTGCGTGGTGTCCACCACGCCCACGACCACATCGTAGTTGCCCGAGCTGTTGCCGTTGAAGGAGTATCCCGCCATGGGAAACTGCGTGCCCAATGTGGTGCCGGCAAAATAGACCACGTTATTCTTGTCGAGCGCCAGCCCGCAGGCGTCGTCATCCAGTTCGCTTCCCATGAAGGTGGAATAAACCAGATTCGCGTTGGTGACGTCGATCTTGCTGATGAACACGTCCGACGCCCCGTAGAGCGACGCCGCGTAGGCGTTGTCGGTGGTGGGAAAATCCGCGGTCTGCGTGTTGCCTACCACGTAGATCATGTTATCGGAGCCCGCCTTGATTCCCTTAGGCGTGGTGCCCCCTATCGTGCCGCCCAGGAAAGTCGAATAGACCAGCGAATTCCCCGTGCCGGCAAAGTGGGGATCGATCTTGGAGACGAATCCGGATATGGTAGTGGCCGCGCCGCTGGTCTGGACCGCATTCCCCACCACCGGAAAATCCGTGGAAGTGGTGGTGCCCGTCAGATAAATGAAGCCCGGCACGTCCACATCCAGCGCCAGCGCCTGGTCCACGTTGGTGCCGCCCAGGTAAGTCGCATAGAGCACGCCGTAGCCGCCCGACGGCGACGGATCCACCACCTGCACATAGGTGTCGGTGAGGTTGTTGTACGGCGTATCGAGGGTCAGCAGCTCTCCGGTCTGCGTCCAGCCGGCAATATAGAGCAGCCCGTTGGCCCCGATTTTCATGGCCGTCACCACGTCGGTTCCCGTACCGCCGATCAGCGTCGAATATACGATCGCCGGGTCGATCACCAGCGGCTGGCTGCGGTCGTACCGGTCCACCTGGATCCCCACCAGATTCGCCGCGAGCAGCTTGTAACGTCCCGAAACCTGCCGGCCCTGCTGGTAAATCACCGGTTTCTTTTGCAGCACCAGGCCGTTTGCCGTCACAACGCCCAGGTCGCCCGCCGGGGTAACCATCACCTTGCCGGCGTCTGAGAATTGCATTCGGATGGCGCTCGCGTCGGCGCCTGGTTGCAGCACGAAATCGTACTCCAACTGGCTGCCTTTGCCGTAATAAACCACGTCGATGCCCGGATACACGGCCTGATACTTCACGCGCGAGTAGTTGGTCACGCCGGGGTGCCAGTTCTGCTTCGCGCCGATGAAATAGTCCGTCTGCGCGCTCAGCCGGCCGAGGGGCTGGATCAACGGCCACGGGTTGGAATCGAGCAGCGCGATGTCGAGCGGCCGCGAATCCGCGAAGCGCAACGACGCTCCCCGCGCGGTCAGCGCCAGCGCAAAACCGGCGGTCCGCGCCGCATACCGCACGGACGGAGCGAACTGCCCCTGGTTGGCTTCGAAGCGCAGTGGCGACTTGGCCAGCGCCGCGGCGGCCTGCGCCAGCGCTGGGTCCTGGCGCACCGGACGTCCCGCTGCCACAAGCACGGATGCCGCGCACACCATCAACCCCAGACGATACAAAGGAATCATAATGAAAAGAAACCGCGAAACTCTATTAGAACACGCCCGCCGCCCCGAACGGAATGGGCCGATTCCTCACGGGTGTGACCGTCCCGCCCGCGATCCGCAAGAGGAAGTAAAGAAATCGCCCGGATGGGTGCGCGACACGTAGGGG
>PMTR01000171.1 GCA_003167255.1 Bryobacterales bacterium | reverse complement strand
GACCGCCGGCGCTACCAGTTGGGTCTTGGCGGAGCCCGAAAAAACGGCTCACAACTTTCTCTTGACTCAACGACACTCTTCGTAGTACAGTCTTCGTAGATGTCCGCCGAACCGTCCGATCCGCCTCGCCCCACCGACGCCGAACTCGAGATCCTCACCGTCCTCTGGAGCCGCGGGGCCTCCACCGTGCGCGCCGTCCACGAAGCCATCGTCCGCCGCAAGCCGACGCAGTACACCACGGTTCTGAAGATGCTCCAGATCATGGCCGAAAAGGGGCTCGTCCGCCGCGACGAAAAGCAGCGCGCCCACATTTACTCCGCCAGCCGCCCGGCGGAATGGACCCAGCGCCAGCTTGCCGGCGACCTGCTGCAGCGCGCTTTCGGCGGCTCCGCAAAAAGTCTCATGCTGGGCGCTCTCTCCTCCCGCCGCGCTTCGCGCCAGGAGCTCGCCGAGCTCCGCCAGTTCCTGGAAGAATACGAAAAGGGGACGTCATGAATGCACTCGCTCTCTGGGTTCACACGCCCGCCGCGCAAGCCGTCGGCTGGGCGCTGATTCATTTCCTCTGGGAGGGCGCCGCGCTGGCTGCGGTTCTGGCCGCCGCGCTTTTCCTGCTCCTCCCGTCGTCCGCTCGCGCGCGCTATGCCGCGGCCTGCCTCACATTGTTCGCTATGCCCTTGGCTTTCGCCATTACGCTGCTGGTGTTGCTGCCCAGCCACACCGAAACCGTAACCGCCGTGCATCTGCCGAATCCCATGGCACGCCTTTCCGCGGTGCCCGCATTCCTGCCCGCACCCACTCCCCGCACTTTCCGCGACTTCCTCCCCTGGCTTGCGCCCGCCTGGTTCCTCGGCGTGGCGTTCTTCTATGCGCGCGGCCTGACCGCCTGGTTTGCCGCCCGCCGCCTGAGCTACCGCGGAATCTGCGCCCCGCCGCCCGCCTGGCAGGATCGCCTCACGCAACTCTGCGCCCGCCTGCGACTCTCGCGGCCCGTGCGCTTGCTCGAATCCTGTTTCACCGACGTGCCCGTCCTGGTCGGGTACCTGCGTCCGGTCATCCTCATGCCGCTCGGCTGCCTCACGAATCTGCCCGCCGGACAAATCGAGTGCATCCTCATCCACGAGCTGGCGCATATCCGCCGTCACGATTATCTGGTCAACCTGCTCCAGGGCTTCGTCGAAGGTCTCCTGTTCTACCACCCGGCCGTCTGGTGGGCCTCGCGGATAGCGCGCGAGGAGCGCGAAAACTGCTCTGACGATTGCGTAGTCGCACTCACTGGCGACGCTCGTGTCTACGCCGCCACGCTGGCCGCACTCGAACACCGCCGCGCCTTGGCTTTCGAAGCCACCGTCGCCGCCACCGGAGGAAGTCTCATGAAGCGCATCCGCCGTCTGCTCACCTCGCCCCAGCCTGCGCAGCCTACTGCCACCCCGGCCTTCGCGGCTGGTCTGTTACTGGTCACCTTCGCCGCCGCGTTGGCAGCCTGGCCGGCGAAGCCGCCCGCTCGCCAGAGCATCCCGGCCGTCGCCCTCGAAGCGCGCCTGCTGGAGTCCCAGACGGTCGAGCCCCAGTCGAGTCCTCTACCCAGCGCTCTGCAAGAAAGCCAGGGCGCCCGGCAAAGAGCTACCTCTTTCCTTGTCCTCTTGAATCCCTTCGCCCAAAGCAGCACCCAGGCGCCCCCCGCACAGCGTAAGGGCGGAGACGGGACAGTCCAGCAGCCACTCGCCACGCCTTACCAGAAATGGCTGAACGAGGACGTCGTCTACATCATCACCGACGAAGAACGCGCCGCATTCCACCGGCTCCAGGCGGATGAAGAGCGCGAGACCTTCATCGAGCAGTTCTGGTTGCGCCGCGATCCCACTCCCGGCACACTCGAAAACGAATTCCGAGAGGAGCATTACCGGCGCATCGCGTACGCCAACGAACGTTTTGCGTCGCGCATCCCCGGCTGGAAAACCGACCGCGGCCGTATCTACATCACTTACGGCCCGCCCGATGAAATCGACGACCACTCCTCCGGCGGTACCTACCAGCGGCCTGCCGAGGAGGGTGGCGGCACGACGTCCACCTTCCCCTTCCAGCAATGGCGCTACCGTTACATCGAAGGCATCGGCAGCAACGTCATCATCGAATTCATCGACCCAACGATGACGGGCGAATTTCGCATGACCATGGACCCGGCGGAAAAAGATGCGCTGCGCTACGTCCGCGCGGCGCAGCCTGCCGGCCAACCCAGCCCCGCAGCGCCAGCCCGCACGGCCAAGGTGTTCCGTTCCGACCAGGACCACCGCATCACGATCGCAACCGGCGGCGGACCCAACGCCGGCAAAGGCGCCACCCGGCTGAATACGCTGGTCATCACTGCGGATCCGGTGGCCGGCCGGTTCCACATCACCGCGGAAGTCACCACGATGGGCGGACAGACCGTGCAGGTGGTGGCGCAGAACATGCTGGTTGAAATGTCCGGGCCGTTCGTCGAATGGCTGGAACTGCCGGCCGGCAGCTACATCCTGCGCGCTACGATCACCGACCCGAACCGCGTCTCGAAGTCGAGCGAGACCCGCTTCACGGTGGACTAAGCCGTCATTCCCCCAGCTTCGGAAATAGCGCCTTGTCCATAATCCGCCGCGTGAGTTCTTCCATCGTGAGGTATTCTTGCGCGTCGCGGTAGAACAGCGTGTCTCCCGGCAAAACCCCCACCAGGATTTCCAGCGGTTTGCCGCCCTCGCATTCAATGCGGAACCCCGGCAGCGCAGCCACCGCCGTCACGTCCACTTGGGCGCGCTGTTCCCACCGCCCGCTCTGTTCTTCCCGCACGATCAAGCGCATGCACTGTTCCGTGACCTGCAACTCGGCCGTCTGCGGTCCAAACGTCTGCGTGTACTGATCGACGCAGATGTTCATCGCATCATGCACTTCCGCCAGCGCCTGCGGCAGCTTCTCGAGCATGTTCGCTTCTCTTTGCCGCCGCTCGCTCTCTTCGGTGATGCGCATGTGGAGCCACTGATAACTCATATCGGTGTCTCCATGGTAACAGCGCCTTGGCGGGACCGGCGGCAAGACCGCCGGCGCTACCAGTTGGTCTTGGCGGCGCCAGAAAAAGCCGCGGAGCGCGCCTCCGGCGCGCCGACCGGCCAGGAGGGCGGTCCCACTTGGCTGCCAATGCTCTTGGATGGACTTCTCACGCCGTCCGTTCCGCCACGTAGCGCGGCTCAGCGTCCGCCCACCCCGTCGCCGGCGTAATCTCTCCCACCGCCTGCGCCACCGGCTCGAAGCTGAACCACTCCGCCACCGCCCGGTCGTCCACCCTGCGCCGGCTCATGATCTCCCGCCGTTCCCGCAGCGCTCGCGGCGCGCACTTCGCCAGATGCCAGAAGGCCGCCAGCGAACCGGGCTCGCAAAACGCCGCGCCCCCAATCACCAGCAAGTCCCGCAGCGTCATCGGCAGCCAGAACCGCCGGTATAACCCCGCGGTCGAGTTCTTGATCCGCATCAGGAACCGGTTCTTCACCGAGTGCATGTTGATGGCCGCCGGAACCGCCCGCCGGCTCCCCGGCGTCACGCTGCGCACGTGATACGATTCGGCCGCCGGTTGATACAGGCAGCGCCACCCTTGCAGCAGCGCCCGCCACGCCACGTCCGCGTCTTCGCGGTAGCAGAAGAATCCCGGATCGAAAAAGTTCCCGTCCACGGCGACGTCTTCGATCATCTCCCGGCGATAGAGCGCCGCCGCCGCGCTGGCCCCAAACACGTACTCCATGGTGTCGTAGATCGCGCCATCCGGCTCGTGCCATCCCCGGTCGAAGTGCCGCATGGCCGGCGTGAAAAAAATTCCCGTCGAATCGATCCGCCGCTCCGCCAGCGGCTTGAACCCCTGGCCGATCGACAACAGCTTGCCGCACACCGACCCCGCCGATCCGTCCGCTTCCCCCGCCTCCACCAGCGTCCGTACGAAATCGGGCAGCAGCAGCACGTCCGGGTTCAGCGTCAGCACCCAGCCCGCATGGCTGGACCGGATCGCCTGGTTCTGCCCGGCCGCGAAGCCCGCGTTGTGGTCGTTGTGGATCGTCCGGATCCGGCCCCGATACCGCTGCAGGATCGCCCGCGTCGCATCCGTGGAGGCGTTATCCACCACCACAACATCGAGTACCACTCCGGTCTGTTTGAGTACCGCTTCCAGGCAACGGCGTATATAACGCTCGCTGTTATAGGTGACAATCGCCACGCTTACCTGGGCGTGAGGCTGAATTTTCAAGGTGTCCATGCCAAAGACCCTCGGAAGACCCGCTTCAACTACACTGAGGTATCCGGAAATCGCGAATAATTGAAGAAATATATTTTTTCAATCGGTGTAGTTGAAATGGCTTGGTCGCGGGTCTTTGTGATGGCTCGCTACGATGTCCTGGGATTCGGGTAGGTGAAGGGCCAGTGGGATTCCTTCGACAGCCGCAATCCAGTTCGGAGTTGCAAGACCAGGTGGCTCAGTTGTTTGCAGATACTCGCGAAGACTTATACCGCTACCTCCTGACGCTCGGCGTTCACCCGCCGAAAGCCCAGGAATCCGTCCAGGAAGTCTTCCTGCGTCTCTACACCACCCTCAAAAAAGGCGAAAAGATCGAAAATATTCGCGGCTGGCTCTTCCGTGTCGCGCATAACCTGGGCCTCAAGGTCCGCGCCCGCCAAGCTTCCGAAGAGGCCTTCGCTCCGGAACTCGAAATCCGTCTCACCCACCCTGCGTTGAATCCCGAGCGCGAACTCCTGGAACGAGAGCGCATGGTCCGCTTCCACACCGCCGTGGAGGGACTCTCCGAACAGCAAAAGCGTTGCCTTTTCTTGCGGTTGGAAGGACTGCGTTATCCCGAAATCGCTTCCACCCTCGGCATCAGCGCCTCAGCCGTGGGTGAGTTTCTGCGCCGCGCCCTGGCACGGCTGAAGAAGGTGCGCGATGAGTAGCTTCCGGATGCGGCATCCCGAAGAAATCTCGCTCGTCCGCTACCTCGATGCCGATCTGCCCGCCCGCGAGGCCGGGAAAGTGGCCAGCCATCTGGAATCCTGTTCTCAGTGCCGCGCCGCATTTGAAGCGCTCCAAAGCACGGTCGCGGATTGCGCGAGCTACCGCCGGAACGTACTGGCCGCTATGCCCGCTCCGCCCGCCGAATGGCGCGATCTGTACCGCGATTTCTCGCGAATTGATGAATCTCTAGCCCATGAGCCTCTCCTTGTACGGCTAGCACGGCCCCTGGTGCATGCGGGTGCACCACGTTGGGCAATGGCAGCGGTGTTGGCGATGCTGGTAGTTCTCGGGGTCTTCTACCAGCTTCGCCAGGCTCCGTCCGTACAAGCGGCTACATTATTGAAACGGGCCATTGCGACTGCCGAGGCTAAAGCGCGCCCGGTCCATCGCATCCGCGTCCGCACGGGCAACCTGGATTTCACTCGCGTCATCGGGCCGCAGGCGCCTCTCACTTCGGCAGCCGCCGGCCCGTCGTTTGAAGCCCTCGTCAAAATCGGCGCCCTCTTCAGCCAAGCCCATTACCCTTGGAACGATCCTCTGAGCGCCCGCTCTTTTGAGCAGTGGCGCGAACAACAAGTTCATACCACCGACGAAGTTTCCACGGTAGCCGCCGGCTACCGCATCCGAACCGTCGCTCGTGAAGGCGAAATCGCCGAGGCTTCCATTACCTTCGAGGCCTCCGATCTCATGCCCGTCGACGAGCGCATCGAGTTTCGCGATAACGAGTGGGTGGAATTGACCGACATAGCGGAATCAACGACCGAAAGCGGCGGTATCACCGCCGCGCCTAGAGTCGAGGTTCCGGTGCGCGCCGCCGAACTACCAAGCCGGCCGGCCGCATTCGCACCCGGGCCATCGGCCTCGATCTCCGACGAATTGCAAGTGCTGTCCGCTCTGCACGAGGTTGAGGCCGATCTGGGTGATCCCATCGAAGTTTCGCTCGCCAACGGCAAGGTCCTGGTCAGCGGCCGCGCCGGCCTGTTGCCGGGCCGCCAGCAGAAGATCCAGGCCGCCCTGGCCAATATGCCGCTGGTCGAGATGCAGTTCGATTCCCTCCAGCCCGCCGCCATTCCGCCGCAAGCCGCCCTCTCTTCGGCCGGCGGCTCGGCGAACCCGCGTCCCGTCATTCAGTCCCGCGTCGAAAAGCAACTCGGCGGACGCGCCGCGTTCGATCGTTTCAGCGCCCAAATCCTCGATTCCGACGAAGACGCCATGAAACGCGTCTACGCGCTCCACACTCTGGCGCAGAAATTCCCCGCCGATACCGAGTCGCAACTCAATGCGAAGGATCGCGAGCTATTAACGACTTTGTCCCGCGAGCACGCCGCCGTGCTGTCCCAAAAGGTAAGTACTCTTGAAAGCCTTCTCCTCCCGACGCTTTCCTCTTTGGGCGGCACGGCGGCATTGGTTCACGCCGCTCCCCACGCCGCGTGGCAATCCGCCGTCGAAGACCTCTTCCGTTCTTCGACCCGTGTCGACAAGTCAGTCTCTATCATGCTCGGCATGACTCCCAGCGACGGCTCCACAGCCTCGCTCCCCACTGATCTCTTATCCGCCCTCAAAGACCTGCAATCCAACCTCGACGATTGCCAACGCCTCATCGCCAAGTAAGTAGGACAGACCTCCTGGTCTGTCGCAGAGGGCCTGCAGCCCGCGAAATTTCATGAAAAAGTGGGGGACCCTGGATGTCGACGGGCGGGCTGGGCAGCAGCGGAAGCCGGCTGAAGCCGGCTGCGGCCANNAGAATTGGCCGCCCCACTCAAGCGCCCGTGCTTCAGCGAGGCAGGACAAGCCACGAAAGCGATGGCCTGTCCCACTTAACTGAACAGTATTGGGGCTAATCCCTCCGCCCGTCCGCCGTCCTTCTATTGATGGCGTCACATTTTCCGAACCGCCGTGCCCGTTTTTGCGTATGGGGGAAGAGATGAAGCCACGGCACCACATGCGGCGGGCACCCCTTTGCCGCCATAATAGATTCTTGAGGTTCGCTCCGCTTATGTCTTTCACTAAACCCTTTCTCGCGATTTTGCTTTGCTTTGCCATCGCCGTGCCGGTTTTCGCCCAGAGCCCGACCCAGGGCCTGACCCTCGAAAACGGCCACGGTTTCATCTATAACCTGACCAGGAACTATCGCCCGCGCGACGTCAGCCACGTCAGCTTTGAAGATTCCCCTCGCATCGACAAGCTGATGCGCGCCGGCAATATTTATCTGTCCCTCCGCGACGCCATCGCCCTGGCCCTCGAGAACAATCTCGACATCGAGAGTTCGCGCTACGCTCCCAAGCTGGCCCTGGCCGATCTCCAACGCGCCAGCGCCGGCCAGATACTGCGCAACGTCTCCACCAGTATCTCCAACGGGCCTTCATCGGCCTCCCTGAATGTTCTGGCCGGCGCCACTGCCGTAAACGGCGGCGGCGGCGGGGGCGGCGCCACTACCAACAACGGAGTCCTCAGCGGACTGAACGTTCAGTTGGCGGGCTCGACCATTCCGAACGTCGACCCCATCCTCTATATCTCCGGTGGCGCCGCGCACCAGACGCAAATCCTCACTTCGACCACCTTCACCGGAACGTCCTCCCTGGTCGATTCCTATAAGAACCTCACCTATGGCGTGCAGGAGTCGTATTGGACCGGCACCACCGTCGCGCTCGGACTCAGCAGCGTCTTCGGCTACAACCAGAATGCCACCACCGCTCTCTTCAATCCCTACGACAACGGCAGCCTTTCGCTGAGCATCACCCAGAATCTGCTCAACGGCTTCGGCCTGGCCGTCAACAAGCGCTCCTATCACAAAGCCAAAAACAACCTCAAGGCCAACGATCTGACCTTTAAGGAGCAGGTCATCTCCACCGTCGCCGGCGTTGTCAGCCTCTATTGGGATCTGGTCACCTTCGATAACGAGCTCAAGATCAAGCAGCAGACCCTGGACCTCGATACCAGGCTCTACGAAGACAACAAGCGCCGCGCCGAGCTGGGCGCTATCGCGGAAATCGATATCATCCAGGCCGAGGCCGACATGAAGGCCGCGCAGCAGGACGTGATCGCCCAGGAATCGCAGGTGCTGCAGCAGGAGATGATCCTGAAGAACTACGTCACCCGCGGCGGCCTCGATAACCCCGTGGTGGCCGTGGCCCGCATCGTTCCCACCGATCACATCGAAGTGCCTGCCCAGGAATCCCTGATCCCCATCCAGGAACTCGTGCAGAACGCCCTCATCAACCGCCCGGAAATCGAGCAGAACCAGATCACCCTGGAGAATGCCCGCCTCGACCTGCTCGGGGTCAAGAACAATCTGCTGCCGACCCTTTCGGCCAACGTCAGCATGTCCAACGCCGGACAGGGCGGCTCCGTCAGCACCGTTCCGCAGCCCTACATCACCTCGAACGGCAGCGTCGCGTACAAGCAACTCGGGCCCGCCGACGTTAATCAGTTCCTGATCGGCGGCTACGGCACCGTGCTCAGCCAGATTTTCTCGCGCAATTTCCCGAACTATAGCGCGCAGGTCACGCTGACCGTTCCCATCCGCAACCGCGCCAACCAGGCCGATCTCATCACCAATGAGTTGAGCTATCGCCAGGCCGAAATCCAGGACCGTCAGCTTCACAACAGCATCAAGCTGAACACCATGAATGCGGTGACCGTCCTGCGCAACGCCCGCGCCGCCTGGGAAACCAGCGTCGTCGCCCGCAAGCTGTATGACCAGACGCTGGCCGGCACCCGCCGCAGGTACGAGCTGGGAACCTCCACGATTCTCGACGTCGTAATCGCCCAGCGCGACTCCACGGCCCGGCAACTGTCCGAAGCCGACGCGCTCAACCAATACCAGCGCGCCCGCACCAACCTCGACCAGACGCTCGGCAAGACCCTGGACGATTACAACGTGAGTCTGGAAGAAGCCAAGCGCGGCGTAGTAGCCCGCGAGCCCGACCTGATCCCGGTAGCCGGCGGCAACCGCTAAGCAGGCTGGCAGGCGGCACCGCCTGCCCCACCACGACAAACACAGAATTTGTTTTGGTGGCGCAGGCGGTGCCGCCTGCGCTCGGCGATTCTTGTTCCGCCGACAAGGCCAGTCGGCGGTGTCAAGAGCCCATTACCAAACGCGGTGGCCGCTTGCCCACGCCCGGCAGGATCCGGTGGCCCTCCGCGCGCAGCCTTTCCGCCTGCCGCTTCACGCCACCGGGGAACTTCGGGTTCAGCGATCCGTCATCCTTGATCACCCGCCAGTATGGAGTAATTTTAGTCTTACCCTGGCTCGCGTCCTCTTCCGCTGCCTCGGCCGCGATCCGGATGAAAATGCCCGTCGTCAACGGGCAGGTTGCGTCTACGGAGTACTTGCCAGCCAGAAAGTTTCGGATCTGGGTAACCGTCGCAACGCTTCCCTCGCGCACCTTCCGGATGCACGCCTCCACTTCCTTGGGGCTGGGCACTAACATAGTCCCCGAGCCGAAACGCTTCTGCATGTTGGGCAGGATCTCGACCAACTTCGGCAGGTTCGGATTGTTCATCTTCTCCCGCCAGCTTTTTCGCGTCTTCATATCGATCAGTGTAGCCCCATAGTATTACGCCCCTTTGAATTCTTCGCAGGCCGCAACGATTTTGGCGGGCCCGAGTCCGCAGGACGAAAGAGAATAGCCCAGCGCGTAAGCGCTGGGAATGGGTGATAGGAACAGTGAGCCCCGGAACGGGGCGAAAGAGTTTCTANNGCTCACGCCGTGGGCTAGGTTGTTTCGCCCTCCGGGCTTGGCGCTTTGGTTGGGGCTATGCCGCAATGCGGGGCGGGCAATCCTGCCCGCAGCCGGCTTTCAACCGGCGCCCGCCCTCAGTTCTTCGATATTCCCAAACCGTCCACCTGAACCTCCAGGAGATGGTTGATGCGGATGCCGTAGATGCCGTCGGTCTTCGCCATCGCGCCGCTCTTCGGCTCCGAATGCACCGTGATGCCATTGACCACGAAGTCGACCTTGTCGGCGCCCACCCGCACTTCCAAGGCATTGATCGATTTTCCGTCGGCGCCCGGTTTCACCACCGCGTCGTTCGGCGTCTTCGGCGTCACGCCGCTGGTCGCCTCGCCGTCGCGCTTTTTGATCAGCCACGTCCCGTTCTGCGCCACCACGAAGTACAGATAGCTTTGCTCCGCGCCTTCCAGAGCGCTACCGCCAAACACCAGGCCGTAATAGTTGGTGTGGCCGCTCGGCTTCTCAAGGCGAAACGAGGCCTTGAGAACATAATTACCCGTCGCCATATTCGCCGGATTCCAATACACCGCCGCTTGCGGATTGGTCGCGTGGAAACCCGCTCCATTGGTTACGAACTTGATATCGCCCGCGGCGTCAGGGTCCGATGCTGAAGTGCTGCGATCGGCGCGCACCTTCCAGCCCTGCGGCGTTTGGGCGGCCAGCGGCGCGATAGCAGCTAGCGCGAGTACTGCAACGGGAACGTAACGTTTCATCTCGTTTTCTCCTTGATCGGACACTATTATATATCCGGACGCCTCGGTGCAGTCGCTAAACCGGGACACCCGCGAACGGCGCCCGCACCACTCTACCAGCGGCTCAAAACCTTGTACCTCGACCACGAATAGTAGATTCCCGCCTCAGCCCCGCCACCCGCCAGCGGAATATCGATGGCCGTGACATTCTGATAGTCGGTATCGATCAGCATGGCCTGCATGACGCCTTTGGCAACTCCGTAGATCTCCTTCGAGTTTTCGCCCGAGCGGATGAACTTGGCAAACCGATTCATTTCTGCTGCTTCCTCGACTCTGCTCAGCACGGCATTAGGAGTGACACTGCCCATAGCCTTGAGGAGCGGTTGCAGCTTGGCAAGCCTGCCGCTCGCTATAACACCCTTCAGATTCGGGCCGAAGCTAAGCGCCCAATCGCCTCCGTCAGAGGCGAATCCCTCAAACTTGCTGGCGTCTTCGAATCCGGTCGCAATGACCAGCGCGAGGCCGCCACTGAAACCGCCTCCGGCAATCACGCGCCCGGCCCCATAGCAAAAGCCTACGCCGTGAGTCGCCCAGTCGAGTGTGACCAAGGCCCCGACCCCTCCTTCGGCACCTATGAGGACTCCGCCGCTGCCCTTAGCCATGATGCCGACCCAGGTTTTGGGGAGCGGCTTCGCGCTGGCCGTCCAAGATCCTTCCCAGTCATACAAGGTAGCGCCTACATTACCCTTCCGGGGGAGTGCAAAAGCAGGGCCCTTCGGATCGTTGTTTCCCCCATACTGGCGCAATTCCAGGATCGCCTTGCCCCAGTCCGCCTCGCCATATAAGTAGAAACCGGTTTTGCCCTGTTCCCAGGTTCCCGTTGGTACGTCGCCGACGATGGTGCGAATGTCGCGGGGAATTGGTTTCAGGATTCGAAACACGCCGCGCCTCCCCAGAAATCCCTTCACCTCTTTGGTGTCCAGCTCGATCGTGAAATCCAGGGCCGGTACTCGCATGGGACCCAACCCCGAAATCATTTTCGACATGGGTGGAAACGAAACGTCGACTTGGTACGACATAATATGGATGACCCTCCGAATCCCTGAGTGGAAGAGTATACTACTTTACCTTCCGCAGCGGCATTTGGTAGATCTCCTCCTCGTCGTCTGCCCGCCCCCTACTTGCTCTCCGCCCTTTGCGGGTTCACCGACCGCGCGATTGCCGGCAACTCCGGCGAATCCGTCTGCAACGCGTATTGCATCAGGCCGGCTTTCAAAAGTTCGAAGGCCGTCTGCGGATCGTCGGCAAACTGGAACAGATCCAGGTCTTCGGGCGAAATCATCCCGTGCTTCACCAGCGCGTCGAAGTTGATGATCTCCTGCCAGTATTTCTTGCCGTAGACCACCACCGTGATCTTTTTGGCCAGCTTCTGGGTTTGCGTCAGCGTCATGATTTCCATCATCTCGTCCAGCGTGCCGAAGCCGCCCGGGAAGACCACCAGCGCTTTCGACAGGTACGCAAACCAGAACTTCCGCATGAAGAAGTAGTGGAACTCGAAGCTCAGCTCGGGCGTGATGTAGGGGTTTGGAAACTGCTCGAACGGCAGCCCGATGTTCAGTCCCACGGTCTTGCCGCCGGCTTCACTCGCGCCGCGGTTGGCGGCCTCCATGATGCCCGGACCGCCGCCGGAGCAGACCACGAACCGGTACGTGCTGTTGGTGAACTGCCCGGACCATTCGGTCAGCAGTCTCGCCAGCGTCCGGGCATCCTCATAATACTGGGCCAAGGGCCCTTCCTGGGTAATGCGCGCCGACCCGAAGAACACCACCGTGTCCCGGATCTTCTCGCGCCGGAAGTGCGCTAGCGGCTCCAGAAATTCCGACAGGATGCGCAGCCCGCGCGCATCCGGCCCATTCAGAAATTGATCGTTCAGGTAAGCAACCGGGCGCCGGTTGCCGTGGGGTGGAGTTTGGTTCGTCATCGCTTCTCTAATTCATCGACTTTCTTTTTCAATTCCCTTATAGTCCTGAGCATTTCCGGCAGCCGCTGGAAGGCCGTGGCGGCCCGCAGCCACTCCGACGCCCCAAACGCGGGCGAGCCCGAAATGCGCCCGCCGGCCTCCACATCGCCGCCAATGCCGCTTTGCGCGTAAACTGTAGCCCCTTCGTGTACCGTGAGGTGCCCCGACGAGCCCACCTGTCCGGCCAGCAGCACATTGCGCTCCAGCACCGTGCTGCCGGCCAGGCCGGTTTGCGCGCAGATGATATTGTCCTCGCCCACCACGCAGGCATGGCCCACCTGCACCAGGCTGTCGATCTTGGCGCCCCGCTTGATGCGCGTCTCGCCCACCGTGGCGCGGTCCACCGAGGTCAGGCTTTGGATCTCCACATCGTCTTCAATCACGGTCACGCCCGATTGTACGATTTTGAAGTGCGAGCCGTCGGCGCGCTTGGCGAAGCCGTATCCGTCGCCTCCCACCACTACGCCATTCTGCAGGATCACGCGGTTGCCGATCCGGCAGAACTCCCGTACCGTCGCACCCGAGTGAGCCAGAAAATCGTCGCCGATTTCGGCCCCTTCATAGATCACCACGTGCGGATGCAATACCGCGTTGCGCCCCAGCTTCACGCGTTCTCCCACCACCGCGAACGGCCCGATCGAGCAATTCTCCCCGACCACCGCGCTCGCCGCGACCGCGGCCATCGGGTGGACGCCCGCCGCCGGCCGTGGCGGCTGATAGAACAGCGCCAGCGCCCGCGCGAAATCCAGGTATGGGTTGGACGAAATCAGAAACGCAGTTTCCACTCCCGGGATTTCCGCCGACACCAGAATGGCGCTGGCCCGCGTATGTTTCACCTTCGGCCCATATTTGGGATTCGCCAGAAACGTGAGGTGTCCGGCCCCGGCATGTTCCATCCCGGCCACGCCGGCGATCTCCAGGTCCGGGTCGCCCGCCAGGCGGCACCCCAATTGGTCGGCAATCTCGCGAAGTCTCATAACCGACTTCCAGCGTACCGCAGGTGGGACAGACCATCGGTTTTCGTGGTCTGTCACGCTTTGCTACACGACGACGCCCTTCACTGCGAGGCGGGCTGTGACAGACGAGAAAAACCGATCGTCTGTCCTACTTTTGCTTGAAACGTCCGGCCGTTTTTTGCGTTCTAATAAAACATGCGCTCTCGGTGTGGGTTGCTGCTGTCCGTCTTGCTTTCAGCCGTTCCCCTGTTCGCCCAGTTTTCCGGGCGCGTGGCTGGAACCGTTATCGATTCCTCCGGCGCCGTGGTCCCCGACGCCCAGGTGGATCTGTACATGGCCGCCGGCAAGAAGCCCCTGCTTTCCACCAGGACCGCCAACAACGGCGCCTACAACTTCCTCGCCGTCCGTCCGGCCGATTACGACCTCACGGTGGAAGCCAAAGGCTTCGTCAAGTACACGCTGCACGGCCTCACGGTGGATGCCGCCCGTGAGACTTCCGTGCCCCAGGTCAAGCTGCAACTGGCTTCGTTGGCGGAGACCGTGGAAGTCAGCGATGACGCCCAGGGCGTCGAGGTCAATAATGCCGAGATCGCCGATACCGTCACCGTCGATCAGATTAAGAACCTGCCCATCTTCGACCGCGATCCGCTCGGCCTCATCCAACTCCAGCCCGGCGTGGTTTCGAACGGCAATTCCGCGACCGTGATCAACGGGCTGCGAACTTCGTACTCGGATGTCACCCTCGACGGCGTCAACATCCAGGACAATTACATTCGCGACAACGCTCTCGATTACACTCCTAACAAGCTGCTCCTGGGCCAGGTGCGGCAGATGACTCTGATCGGTTCGAACGCCAATGCAGCCGCTTCCGGCGGGGCCACGCAAACGGCCTTCTCCACCAATTCCGGCACCAACCTCCTGCACGGCGAAGCGCTCTGGTACAACCGCAACAACTTCTTCTCGGCCAACGACTGGTTCAACAACCAGGCCGGCGTCGGCCTGCCTTTCCTGAATCAGAATCAATTCGGTCTTACCCTGGGCGGCCCCATCGTGAAAGACAAACTCTTCTTCTATTTCAACTACGAAGCCGTGCGCACACACTCACAAGGTCCGGCCAACGCCACCATTCTGACCGCCAGCGCCGCGGCCGGCATTTTCACCTACCGCAATAGCACCGGCACGCTCAACAAGGTGAATGTGCTCGCTTTGCGCTCGCTCACGGGCGTCGATCCCACCATGCAGAAGCTGCTGGCGCAGATTCCGGCGCCCAGCCAGATCAACAATTCCCTGGTGGGTGACGGACTGAACACCGCCGGCTACCGCTTCAACATGCGGTCCAACGGCATCCGTGACAACCTCACCGGCAAGCTCGACTACAGCATCAACACCCGCCACCAGGTGAGCATTGCCTACCTTTGGAACCGTTTCAATTCCGACCGCCCCGATTTGGAGAACGATTACTCCTCCATTCCCAAAGCCACTAACCCCACGCATGCCAATTTCCTGGCCGCCTCCTGGCGCTGGACGCCCACCTCACGTCTCACCAACGAGCTTGTGTTCGGCTTCAACTTCATGTACGCCTACTTCTTCAACAACCAGTCGTACCCGTCCAATTACTATCTCACGGGGATGCTGTTTTCCGATCCCGTCAACGAATTCCAGCCGCAGGGGCGGGATACCAACACCGTCACGCTGGCCGATAACGCCGGCTGGCAGCACGGACACCACAACGTGCAGTTCGGCTTCCACCTGCAGGATATCCGCGTCCGTTCCTACGACGCTTCCGGTGTGATTCCCAGCTATTCGCTCGCCATGGGCTCCGGCCAGCCGGCCCTCAAGGCCAACGAACTGCCGGGCGTGACTATTAACGACTACTTCACGGCGCAAGCCTTGCTGGCTACGCTCGGCGGCTATATCGACGGATACGCCCAGACGGTCAACGTCACCAGCCGCAGCTCCGGCTACGTTCCGGGCGCGCCGTTCCTGCGCAATTTCATCCTGAACGACTACGCCACTTACGTACAGGACAACTGGAAAGTAGCGAAACGTCTTAGCCTGACACTGGGCCTGCGATGGGAATTCCCCGGCGTTGCCGACGAGGCCCACTCGCTCGAGCTTCTGCCCGTATTGACCGGCTCGGCAGTCCAGACGTTGCTTTCGAACGCCACCCTGAACTTTGCCGGTGGCGCCGCCGGCAACCCCTGGTACAAACGCCAGTGGAAGGATTTCGCGCCCAACGCCGGCTTCGCATGGGACGTGTTTGGCAACGGCAAGACCGCGCTGCGCGGCGGCTACAGCATCAGCTACGTCAACGACCAGGAAATTATCGCTCCGGAAAACATGCTCGAAGCCAACGCCGGGTTACAGGGATTCGCCGGCGCCACGGGATTGAGCAACACACTGGCGGGCGGCGTGCCGGCCGTCCAGCTTCCCACTTATAAGGTGCCTCTAAGTGTCGCGGATAACTATGCGACTAACCCATTTAATGTGGTCGCCACAGTCGATCCCAACCTGCACCGCCCGTACGTCCAGCAATACTCTTTCGGCATCCAGCAGGAATTCCTGCACACCGTATTCGAAGCGCGTTATGTGGGCAACCACGTGGTAGGCGCCTACCGGGCCTTCGATTTCAACCAGGTGCAGATTCAAAGCAACGGCTTCCTGACGGACTTTCTGCGCGCGCAGAATAACGGAAACCTGGCGGTGGCCGCCGGCAAGGCCTTTAGCCCTGCGTACAGCCCGCTCATTCCCGGCAGCCAGCCGCTTACCGTGCTGACGAAGTTCTCGGGCCGCGGCGATTTTAGCGACTCCAACGTAGTTACTCTGATCGAAACCGGCCAGGCAGGCGAGTTAGCCAGTTATTATCAGACCAACGGCCTCAACCCCACCAACGCCGTGCCTTTGTTCCAGAATCCGTACGTGCTTGGCGCCGACATGCTGACTAACTATTCGAGCTCCAGCTACAACTCGCTTCAGATCGTAGCCCGCCACCGGGTCCATTCCGGACTGACTTTCGAGGCCAATTACACCTTCTCCAAAGTACTCAGCGATGGCGATGGCGACTTGCAGACGCGCTTCCAGGCTTTCCTCGATCTCAACAATCCGAAGCTCGAACGTTCCCGCGCCAACTTCGATCTGAACCACATGATCAAGGCCGACGGCTTTTACGAACTCCCCATCGGCGGCAGGCACGTGCTGCACTACCATCCGCTCGACCGCGTCATCGGCGGATGGATTCTCGGCGCCACCTGGGTCTGGCAATCGGGCGCGCCGTTCTCCATCCTGTCGAGTTATGGCACTTTGAATCGCGCCGTCCGCTCTTACTACAACACCGCCGACACCACCTTGGGCGGCGCGGCGCTGGCCCAGATCGTGAACTTCCAGATGACCGGCAGCGGCCCCGTCGAGGTGGCGCCCTCCGCCGTCAATCCCGCCGACCATAGCGGCGTCTCCGCGCCTGGCGCTGCCAACTTCGCCGGCGAGGTCTTCTCCAATCCCGGCGCCGGCACGCTGGGCGTGTTGCAGCGCCGCGAGTTTTCCGGCCCCTGGACCTTTGATATAGACACCAGTCTCTCCAAGACCGTGAAGTTCGGGGAGCGCCAATCCATCGAGTTGCGCGGGGACGCCTACAACATCCTCAACCACGCCACGTTCTATGTGGGCGACCAGAACATCAACTCCATCACGTTCGGAGTCATCAGCTCGATGTTCTACACCCCACGCATCATGCAATTCGGCCTACACTATCATTTCTAATAAGTTGATGAAAAGAATTTGGCCGCCGAGGAACGTTGATGAACACAGATCGAAAGCCAAGAACTCATCTGTGTCGATCTGTGTTTATCGGCGGCTCAAATTGGATTGTTAGACATCAAGCTAATGGAACTATTCGATCGTCTTTCCTCTTCGCGTGTGTACGATCTGGCGCAACCGTACTTCGTCGGGATGCCGCACTACCCCACGCATCCGCCGTTCCTCTTCAGCCTGGTCAAGCAGCACGGTGAGTACACCGGCCCGGCCGGGAACAGCGCGGCCTCGGACTCGATCGCGCTGGGCAGCCACGTTGGCACCCACATCGACGCGCTGAGCCATTTTTCCTGCGGCGGCAAGCTGTATGGGGGCGGGGAAGCGGCCGCTCTGCAATCGTATGCGGGTGGCCTGCGGCAGCACTCCATCGATACCGTTCCGCCCATCCTGCGCCGGGGCGTGCTGCTCGATATCGCGCGCCACGCCGGCGTCGACGCACTCACCGTGGATTTCGAAATCACTCCCAATCACCTGGCGGATGCCGAACGCGCGGGCGGCGTCGACGTCCGCAAGGGTGATGTCGTGTTGCTACGCACCGGGTGGGCGCGCTTTTGGGATGATCCGGCGCGCTTTGTCTCGCAGGCCAGCGGCCCCGGACCGGCGCTCGCCGGCGCCCAATGGCTGAGCGCCCGCGGCGTCTATGCGGCGGGATCCGACACCGTGGGCTTTGAGAAACTCCCCGACGCCGGCATGCCCGTCCACGTCCACCTGTTAGTCGAGAACGGCATTCACATCATCGAGTGCCTGAATCTGGAGTCGCTCGCCGGCGCGGGTGTTGCCGAATTTCTCTTCGTAGCTCTGCCGCTCAAACTCCGCGGCGCCACCGCGTCTCCTATAAGGCCCATCGCCATCGCGTGATGTACTTGTATTACACCATTGCCAATTCTTCGCAGCCCGCGACGATTTTGGCGGGGCCCGAGTCCGTAGGACGAAAGAAAATAGCCCAGCGCGTCAGCGCTGGGAATAGGTGAAAGACACAGGGAGCCCCGGAACGGGGCGAAAGGGTTTCTACAGCGGCGCTTCTTTCGCCCCGTTCCGGGGCTGGTCAATTGGCTACGGGGACCCACGGCTCA
>PMTR01000010.1 GCA_003167255.1 Bryobacterales bacterium | reverse complement strand
TGAGCCGTGGGTCCCCGTAGCCAATTGACCAGCCCCGGAACGGGGCGAAAGAAGCGCCGCTGTAGAAACCCTTTCGCCCCGTTCCGGGGCTCCCTGTGTCTTTCACCTATTCCCAGCGCTGACGCGCTGGGCTATTTTCTTTCGTCCTACGGACTCGGGCCCCGCCAAAATCGTCGCGGGCTGCGAAGAATTGGCAATGGTGTAATACATCGTCACCACCGAATGTCTGTGAGAAGAGCGGGTTGGGGCGTGAACCGGTTCGCAGGCTCCCCGGCCATTCCCCGGTTACGAATCGCCCCTAGAAAGGCTCGTACGCCGTGCCCAGCCAGTACATCATGGCGCGCCCAATCGCGGTGCCCAACACCACGGCCGCCAACATCGCTCCGGCGAAAGGCGTAATCTCCACTCGCTCCTCCGGCCAGAGCCGGACTGCTACGGCGGCCGGAAGCACGCTCACCAAGGCCACGTAGCATCCCAGCCATAAGGAGTTTTTGGACGTCAACAACTGCAACAAGCCCGCGAGGCGCGCGGCGGTAAACGGATCGTACGCCCGCCGCGACAAATTCGCCATCATCCACAACGCGGCAATCAGCAGCAGCAAGCTCCCCGCCACGGTTGCGCCCAAAAACAGCCGCAACAACCCGGTGTTCCCGCGCCACGAGATCAGCACCGCGGGGGGCAGTCCGCCCAGCAACACCGCCGTACCCAGAAACGACGCCGGAACCCATCCCGAATTCCACACCGGTTGTGTGGGAACCGTGTAGAGCGCAGCTCCCACCACCACCGCTGCGATGCCCGCCACGCTCGAGACCGCGCCCAACACCAAGCGGCCCTCGGTTCTTCCGAGCCACCAGAACCCGCTGTACCCGAGCGCCAGGAGCGCGAACACCGCCGTCAGAATCACCTCCAGGCTGAGCCGCGATTGCCCCAGGTTCACAGCGGCCCTCCACGCCATCAGCGGACGTCCCAGGTGTGCAATCGATAGCAAGATCCCCATTGCGACAACCGGAAAAATCGCCAGCGCCAGCGGACGCATCAGCACCGCATCGGCGGGGCGGGCCTTGGTCTCGAACACCGTGGCGGCCAGCGTCAGCCCGCAGGCAAGCTGCGTCGCCAAAGTGAAGAGGATGAGCGGCCATTCCTTCATGCCTGGGCCTCTTTGCGCACCCGATAGCGGATGGATGGTCTGGTCAGCTCCGGCGAGGGCAAGTCCCGCAGCGCGATGGTCGAGCCCGGCCGCGCCGCGATTTCCGCCAGCGGGCCCACCTCGATGGCGCGCATCGGACACGCCGCCACGCACACCGGCGTGGCTTCGCCCACGCACAAATTGCATTTCCGCACGCGGCCTTCGCGCGCGTCGTACTGCGGCGCTCCATACGGACACAGCCAGGTGCAATAGCGGCACCCGATGCACTTTTCGGGGTCGTGCACCACGATGCCATCGGCGGCCCGCTTGCTATACGCTCCCGCCGGACAGCCTTCGACGCAGGCCGGCTGCTCGCAGTGATTGCACGACATGGACAGGTTGTACGCGAACACCGTCGGGAATTCCCCGCCCTCGAAGCTGCGCACCTTGCGGATTCTGCGCCCCACCGGCGCATCGTTGAAATCCTTGCAGGCGATCTCGCAGGTCTTGCAGTTGATGCACCTGGTGGCATCCACGAAGAACCCGATTTGCGCGCGAGCGGGGGTCATTTCCCTAAGCCTTCTTCACTTCCACCAGAAGCGTATGCTGCGCATTGCCGTGCGCCAGCGGCGTGGCCTGCTGGCTGGTCAGCACGTTGATGCATCCCCGCCGGCAGACGCCGTCCTTGCCGGGCGTGTACCACGCGCCTTGCGGAATGGCCACCACGCCCGGGCGAACGCGCCTGGTCACGCGCGCCCGCGTCAGCAGCGCGCCGCGATGGTTGAACACCTTCACCCGGTCGCCGTTCGCGATGCCGCGCGCCGCCGCGTCCGGCGGGCTGATCCACATCTGCTGCGGGTCGGCCTCTTCCATCCACGGATCTTCGTCCCAGGTGGAATGCGTCCGCCGCTTGTAGTGCGGCCCGATGCACTTGCAGCGGATACCGCAGGGCCAGCTCGTCCTCCGGCCCTTCCCACGCCGGAATGTAGTGCGGCACGCCGGGAATGCCGGGCCGGTTCATGTCGTAGAGCGTTTTGGAAAAGATCTCCACCTTGCCCGACGGCGTCGGAAACGGATGCCTCGCGGGATCGCGGATTTCTTTTTCAAACGCCACGTACTCTTCCGGATCCTTGCGGTAGAAGCCCCGCTGGCGCAGCTCCTCATAGGACGGAAACCCGGGATCGCGCTGCCGCGCGTCGCCGACAATCTGCTCAAGCCACTGCTCCTCGGTTTTCCCCTCGGTAAACGCTTTTCCCAACCCCAACCGCTCCGCCACGCGGCTCAACCACCAGTAATCGTGTTTGCACTCGAACGGCGGCTCCACCACCTTGTTGCCGAAGACGACGTACCGCTCGCCCGACCACGGCACGCCGATGTCCGCCCGTTCCAGCGAATTGTCGGCCGGCAGCAGGATATCGGCGAACCGCGCGCTGGGCGTCAGAAAGTGGTCCGACACCACGATGAACTCCACCAGCCCTTCATCCCGCAGAATCCGCACCGTGCGGTTGACGTCCGCGTGCTGATTCACCAGAGTATTGCTGCCGAGGTTGAAAATGAACTTGATGTTGCTCGGGAGCGGCCCGTTCTCCACGCCATCCGCGGCGGTCATCTCCGTGCCGCGCACGATGGCGTCGGTCCACAGAAACACGGGAATCCTGGTCTTGACCGGGTTGGCTCCGGTGGGCAGGCCGCCGATGGGGATCTCGAGGCGCCGGCCCCCTTCGCCGCCTCCCCAACCGCCGCCGGGCACGCCCAGGTTGCCGGTCATGCACGCCAGCGCGATGCCCGCCCGCACCGATTCTTCGCCGTGCGCATGGCGCTGCGGCCCCAGCCCCTGCAACAACTGCGCCGGATGAAGGGTGCCGTATGCGCGCGCCAGGTTGCGGATCGCGTGGGCTTCGATTCCGGTGATCCCGGCGGCCCACTCGGGAGTCTTCTCGACGCCGTCGGAGCGCCCCAGAACGTAGCTCTCGAACGAGTGGCCGGCCGGCACGCCCGCGGGCATATGCTCTTCATCGAAGCCTACGCAGTACTTGTCCAGAAACTCCCGGTTGCACAGTTTCTCGGCGATCAGCACGTGGGCCATGGCCACGAACAGCGCCGCGTCGGTGGTGGGTTTGAGCGGCAGCCATTCGTCGGCAAATGTGGCCGCCGTCTCGGTGAGCCGCGGGTCGATCACCACCACCCTGGCGCCGGCTTCCCTGGCGCGCGCCAGGTAATAGTTCGAATTGGTTTCAAAGATGGTTTCCGCCGGATTGAATCCGTTGAGGATGATGAGCTTCGAAGCGACAAGCGTCTGGTACGAGTTGGTGTCGCGATACCCCGTCACAAAGGGCGCCGTGTAACTCAGGCACGCGGAGCTGTAGCTGTTGTAGCGGGCCAGATAGCCGCCCATCAGGTTCATCAGCCGCTGCGCCGCGGCGTGCCCGCTGATGGCGCCGCAATCGCCGGTGGCGTACTGGATGTATACCGACGCCGGGCCATGGCGCTCCACCACGCGTTTCAGATTCGCCGCGATGGACTCGGTCGCCTGGTCCCACGAAATGCGCTGGAACTTGCCTTCGCCGCGCTCGCCCACGCGCTTCATGGGGTACCGCAGGCGCGCCGGATTGCGCAGGCGGCTGCGCATCGCGCGGCCTTTCATGCAGGCGCGCAACTGGGGCCGCCCAGCGGTGTCGGGTGAATCGTCGGTGCTGATCCGGGTGATGACGCCATCCCGGATGTGGGCCTTCAGGTGGCACCGTCCTCCGCAGTTGTGGTTGCAGGCCACGGCGACAATCCTCGTGCCGCTGCCCGCTGCCACTCCCGCCGGCGGCCCGTGGCCCAATATCCCGCCCGCCGCCACCCCCGCGCCCGCCGCGCCCGAAAGTTTCAAAAAGAGCCGGCGATCCACCAGGGCGCGATCATGCTCATTCGTGTTCATCCGCGGCCCATACCACGTTTATCAGATTTCAGACTCTGGTTCACTTATAATCAGGGCATGCTGGTTGCAGACGACCGGGTCACGTTGCAACACGAGCGCATGGTGGCAGACCAGATGGAGCGCCGTGGGATCCACAACCCGGATCTATTGCGGGTGATGCGCGCCACTCCGCGCCACCTGTTCGTCCCCACAAATGTTCGATCCACGGCGTATGAGGACCGCCCGCTTCCCATCGGCCACGGGGCTACCATTTCCCAGCCGTATATCGTGGCGCTCATGACCGAACTGCTGGCGCCGGCGAAGAAGCATCGGGTCCTGGAGATCGGGGCCGGCTCGGGGTATCAGACGGCCATACTGGGGCAACTGGCGGCCGAGGTCTACACGGTTGAGATTTCGCCGGAGCTGGCCCGATCGGCGGCTAAGACGCTACGCGAACTTGGATACACCAACATCACCGTGCGGCAGGGTGACGGCTACCAGGGCTGGCTGGAACGGGCGCCTTTTGACGGCATTATGGTGACAGCGGCGCCGCCGGAACTTCCCGAAGCACTGATCGCTCAATTGTCCGCAGGGGGCCGCCTGGTGGCTCCGGTAGGGCCGATATGGAGCCAGGAACTGATGGTGATCGAAAAGAAGGCTGATGGAACCATAGAGCGGCGATCGGTATGCCCGGTGAGCTTCGTGCCAATGAAGCCGGCGCGACCGGTTAAATATTCTTGAACTGTGGGACAATCAGTATAAAATACCGAAAAAGCCGTCCCAAACCCAATTCTGATCATGCAGGCTCGTAGAGAAAGATACGCAGACTCGATGTGCGCCCCCGAGGCGCAGCCGTTCGTGCCGCACGGCGAGGTGACATGCCCCTCTCCCATCTTTAGCGAACCGCTTTGCGTCTTGGAATTCCTGGCCCTGCGGCTCTCGCCCGAGTATCACGGCTCGACCATCCCACGCGGAGATGGATCGGCGGTCGTGATCATTCCTGGATTGCTGGGGATGGATCTCAACCTTTTCGAACTCCACGCGTGGCTGCAGCGAATCGGGTACAGGCCGTATTATTCCGGCATAGGCTTCGCCGCCGATTGTCCCGACCGCCTCTCGCGGCAACTCGACCAGACGATTGATCGCGCGCACGCGGCGACGGGCCGCCGGGTGCATCTTATCGGGCACAGCCTGGGCGGTATCTTCGCACGATCCGCAGCGGTCCGGAGGCCGAAACGAATCGCTTCGGTCATCACCCTCGGCTCGCCTTTCCGGGGGCTGGTGGTGCACAGCCTGGTGCTTGCACTCAGCAACGCTGTGCGCGGCTGGATCCGGAGCACGGGTCCGGAGGTTCCGGGTCAATGTGCTTCGAGCCGTTGCGGTTGCACTTTCGGGCGGTCCCTGGGCCAGCCGTGGCCCCGTTCCGTCAGGCAGACTGCCGTGTATACGAAGTGCGACGGACTGGTGGATTGGCGGTACTGCCTGAGCGGGAAGCCGAAGATCGACGTCGAGGTGGTCGGGACGCACCTCGGCTTGCCGTTCAACGCGAGGGTCTACGGGCACATCGCCGCCCGACTCGCTGCGCCGCGAGGAGCGAAGGCGGGGAAATGACGGGTGTCCCATCGACTGTGGGGCAGGCTACTCAGCCGGCGGACTACTTTCCAGCGGGTCCGGAAGCCGGCTGAAAGCCGGCTGCGGGCAGAATTGCCCGCCCCACTGAGCAGCGGATGCCGCCAGGCGGTTGACGAAATTGAGCTGGTGTAATTACAACCGGCCTACGCGGTAGTCGTCTGCTCCACCGGCGGCGCCGCGGTTCGCGGGGCCTGAGGAACGGTGCTCTTCCTGGCGACCGGCTTCCTGGACTTCTTCTTTGTCCGGACCGTCTTCTTTGCCGGTACTGCTTTCTTTGCCGAAGCTGCCTGGGCAGCCCGAAATGCGGCCCAACGCTTCTGGTTGGCTTCCGCGATACGCTTCTTGCCAGCCGCACTCAGCTTGCGCTTCTTGCCGGCGGGCTTGGCCGGAGCCGCCTTCCGCGCCGGTGCCGGCGCTTCGTCATGCTTCCGGTAAGCGGCCCATCTCTTCCGTTGGGCTGCGGCCATTCTGCGTCGCGCGGCTGCGCTTAAGACGCGCTTCCCGGCGGGCCCGCTACTCTGGGGAGCGGAAGAGGGTTGACCTCCGCCGTTCCTCGCGCGAATCTCGGCCATCTTTGTATCGATTTCGGAGGCCTGGTGCTGCAAGCCGACTAGTGCCGCTTGCAGAATTTCAACATCGTTTATGCTGCTCGACATGAGAAGATTATATTCCATCCAGCGGCCGCTGGCCCGCTAGCGGGCTCCGCTAGTTCTGACGGCGCCTGACGGCGGCTGCCGCGGTTGGCCGTGCGGCATCCACGCCAAGTCATCGCTCAAGAAATAGATAATGATGGCCGCAAACATAAAAAACAGGCCGACCCAGACGCGCCAATCAAGATGCGCACGTTTCCAGTAAGGACGCTGGCCATGATGAACGCTGTCGCGAACCGGCTCTTCGTGCCGGCGGTGATTGTCCTTACTCTCGCCCATTGGTTCCATCCCTTCTCGAGCCCATGTCCGGCTCCCCGGCTTCATCCGTTCTTGTTGTCATGCTCATGTCCTTTCTCAGCCGAGGGCGAGAACGCGGCAAACCGTCTTGGCGATCATGCATTCTTCGTCCGTGCGAATGACGCGGACCGCCACCCGGCTGGCCGCCGCGGAAATGACGCCCGCATTCGCCGCGTTGGGCTTTTCTTCGAGCTCGATTCCAAGAAATCCCAGCCCATCGCAAATCCGGGTGCGGACTACGGGCGCGTTCTCTCCGATGCCACCAGCGAACACCAGTGTGTCCAGTCCGCCCAACACCGCCGCGAATGCGCCGATCCATTTCTTCACCTGGTAGCAAAACAGCGCGACGGCTTCAGCCGCCCGCGCGTCCCCGGTTTCACGGCCGAGCAAGTCACGCATGTCGGAACTGGTCTCCGACACGCCGAGCAGCCCGGACTGGAAATTGACCATCTCATTGAATTGTTTTGCATCGAGTCCCTCGGTGCGCGCCAGGTACCAAACCAGTCCGGGATCGAGATCGCCTGAGCGGGTGCTCATGGGCACCCCGGCCGCCGGGGTGAAACTCATGCTGGTGTCCACGGATTTGCCGTCAGCGACCGCCGCCAGGCTGGCGCCATTGCCGAGGTGGGCGAGGATGACCCGGCCTTGTGCCGCTTCGGTTCCGGCCAGGCGGGCCAGTTCCCCCATGAGAAACGCATACGACAACCCGTGGAACCCGTACCGCCGCACCCCCTGCGCTTCGTAGCGGCGCGGGATCGGCAACAACCGGGCCACGCGCGGCAGGTCATGATGAAAAGCCGTATCGAAACACGCCACTTGGGGCAGGTTGGGAAATCGGCGGTGAAACGCCTCGGTCAACAGGATCTCCTCCGGCAGATGATCGGGATCGAATGGGCTGAGCCGGCGCAGCTCCTCAACCATTTCCGCGGTGATTCGCTGTGGCTCGCTGTACTTCGGCCCGCCCTGCACCACGCGATGCCCCACCGCGGTCAATGCATCGCGCCCGCCGCGGTCCTCGATCCAATCCATCAGAGCGCCCACCGCCGCGGTGTGATCCGGCGCCGTCACCAAGCGCGAAAAGTTGTCCGCCTGGTTCAAGCCTTTCACCCGCAAAGTGGCCTCGGGCAGTCCAATCCGCTCGATCGCACCCTCCAGAATCCGCCGGAGCGACTCACCGGCTTCGAACACCGCGAACTTGATGCTCGACGAGCCGCCATTGATGGTCAGGATGCGTGGGTTAGCTGGTTTCATGGATGACTCCCTGGTCATTCTACAATCCGGACGCCCACGCCCTGAATTACACGCCGCTCAAGGCCAAAGCGGACTTGTGTTCGGCTTCGTGTAGCCAATAGGGCGGCCGGCCGTAGTGAAGATGGAGCCGGTTTTCATACTCGCGAGTGATGGGCGTGGACTCGGCGTACTCCGGGGCGTTTTTGATGGCATCCCGGGAGAGGCCGACGTAGACTTTAGAATCCGTCCAGCTCACCCGCTCGACCCACGCCGGTGAAACCAGCACCTTGTTGCCCGGCCACCAATTCCGCGTTGCCACCTCGATGTAGCGGATCGCCCAGGCTTCATCGTCCACGACAAACCCGTCCACATGGCCGATTTCGCCATCAGCCGCCTCGATGTCGTAGCCAGTGACGGCTTCGGTGCTACGCAAATGCGAATCCGTCGACTCTTTCCGGATACTGTCCGCCATCGTTTCCGTAGAAGCAGTTATTGGACTAGCCAAGCCCGCCGGGTAGAACGCCGGGCCCCACATATAGGGACCACCCCAATAGTAGGGATAGCCGTAATACCCGAGGTATGCGGCCTCGTGCTGCCGTGAGATGGGCAGGTGCGTGTTGATGTCGGGGCTATTCTCAACCTGCTTTTTCGTCAGAGCCACATCCAACCGCTTGTCCAGCAAGTCCGCATGGACTACGGAGAATGGCGAGATCAGCACCAGCCGGCCGCCAAGCCAGCCGCCGGTTTCTACCGTGAGGTAGCGGATGGCCCATGTCTCGTCGTCGAAATAGAACTGATCCACAGTTCCGAGCTCGCCGTCCGTAGCTCTGATCACAAGACCTTTCAACTGCGTAGCATTGGTTAACATTGTCATTGCCCTCCTGGGCATTTGGTTGGCTGCGTTTCCGGTGTCTAACGACCCATACAGCAGTACGGTCACAGTGCACGTGCAGCGCCAACCTCATATGGAACAACATTGCCATTCCTGGGCAGCCAATCGTAGCTGTGTTACGGGACGGAGGCCCGCTCCACATTTGGAACGGTCATTTCATGACGAGTCCTAAGCCGTGAAGGTGCAGAATCTGCCATTGCGCGTGCAGAGTCCGCACTGGGAGGCCCAGCGGTCAAAGCGGCGCCAAACCACTCTGGCGCTGCACATTCGTCGAGATTACGGCGATCCGGGGCCATCCCAGAGAGACATCTCCGCCCGTAGACGGAGATTGGTCCGCCTCGTGCACATGAAAGGGAGAGTGGATTACGCTTCCACAGGAGGAACGAGCGCTGGAGTACCCGGATCGCGCTTAGAAGCTTGCAAAGGAAGCCCACACCAGGTCAGGACAGGTAGGAAGTCTTTCAATGTCTACTCATTATAACCACGGATCGCCTTACGCAAATCATCAACGCGCCGCCGAGTTGCACGATAGCGCCGCCCACGCCCATCGTAGTGCCGCGGAAGCCCATGAGAAACAAGATCATCAAACCGGGCAAGAGCGCTCCAGGCAAGCTCTGGAGCACTCCCAACAGGCTTACCAGCATGCCGAGGAAGCGCACCGGACCGCTGTAAACGAACACGGCTTCGCGATCTTTGGGCACGAGGACATCGCGGCGCTGGCTAATGCGCTCTGGCAAGCCAGAGGCTGTCCGGAGGGATCGCCGCAAGAAGACTGGTTCCATGCCGTGCAAAAATTGCGGGACCGCCCAGTTAACGTCCGGAAGTGAACGCGGCGGCCTGGTGACGTTTCAGCGGATCCGGTGCATGCCCGCGTTCCAGCAATTCTACTAAGTGCTCTGACCGAGTGATTTGGCGCTATTGGGCCTCCGCTCCCTTACGGTCGCGGCTCGGGGCCCCGCCTACCCCATCCCACCAGTGCTGGAGGCTGTCAAAGTACAGATATACCACCGGCGTCGTATACAGCGTCAGCAATTGGCTCATAATCAGCCCTCCGATGATGGTAATGCCCAGCGGACGGCGAAGCTCGGATCCAGTACCGGTTCCCAGCGCGAGCGGCAAGGCTCCGAGGAGCGCGGCCATGGTGGTCATAAGGATCGGGCGGAACCGCAACATGCATGCTTCGACGATGGAGTCGTGCGAGTTCTTGCCTTCGTTGCGCTCGGCGGCCAGAGCGAAGTCGATCATCATGATGGCGTTTTTTTTCACGATGCCGATCAGGAGAATGATGCCGATGATCGCGATAATACTGAGGTCGGTATGGGTGAGAAAAAGCGCCAGCAGCGCGCCGACGCTGGCCGCCGGAAGACTGGAAATGATGGTGATGGGATGAATGTAGCTCTCATACAGCATCGCAAGAATGAGGTAAACGGTCACCAGCGCCGCCGCAATCAGGATTGGCTCGCTCGCAAGCGAGGCTTCGTAGGCTTGTGCGGTGCCGGCGAATTCAGTCTGGATGGTTGGTGGAAGCCCGACCTTCGCCGCCACCGCCGTGGTCGCATTCACGGCATCGCCCAGCGCGACACCTGGCTTCAGATTGAAGGAAATTGTCACCGACGGAAAGAGACCCTGGTGAGTCACCGTCAGCGGAGCGGTGGTGGAGGCGACTTTGGCGAAGGCGCTCAACGGAACCTGTTGCCCGCTCGGCGAATCCACATAGATTTGCCGTAGAAACAGTGGATTCTGCCAAAACTCCGGCGACGCCTCCATCACTACGTGATACTGATTCAGCGAGTTATACATGGTTGATACCGGGCGCTGGCCAAATGCGTCGTAGAGCGTGTTGTCGATGAGCTGGGGCGTGATTCCGAAACGCGCGGCGGTCGCGCGATCGTACTGAATCATGGCTTGCAAGCCACGGTTTTGCTGGTCGCTACTCACATCGGAAATGATCGGAATGGTCTTGAACTGTTCAACCATCCTGGGGGAAAACTGATTGAGATCGTCCAGATTGTCGCCGTGCATGGTGAATTGATATTGCGCGTTACTCTGCCGGCCACCGACGCGCAGATCCTGCGCGGCTTGCAAGTACAGAGTGGCGCCGGGCAGTTTGGCCAACTTAGGCCGCAGCCGCGCGATGATGAGGTCGGCTGAGACCTTCCGCTCTGCGAGCGGCTTTAGAGAGACGAACAAGCGCGCCGTGTTGTAAGTGCTGCCCCCAGTAAATCCGCCCACCGTGTCAACGGCCGGGTCGGCGGCGACAATATTGATCATCGGCAGCATGATTCTGTCCATGGCTTGGAACGAAGTGTCCTGGTCGGCTGTAATCGAACCCTGAATCCGTCCGTTATCCTGTTGCGGGAAAAATCCCTTGGGTATGCGAAGGAACAGGTAAGCGTTAAGTCCGATGGTGGCCAGCAAGACCGCCAGCGTAATCGCCCGAAAACGGAGCGCCACGGCGAGCGTCCTCCCGTACAGACTCACCACCCAATCGAAGGCCCGCTCGCTGGTGCGGTACATCCAGCCGTGGGATCGTTTCTCTTTTAAGAGATGAGCGCACATCATGGGAGTTGCGGTGAGCGAAACCACCATGGAAACCGCGATGGCAACGGAGAGCGTCACTGCGAATTCGCGAAACAGGCGGCCCACGACGCCTCCCATCAGAAGCAGTGGAATGAACACCGCAATCAGCGAAACGCTGATGGTAAAAACGGTAGAGCCCACTTCCTGCGCGCCTTTGAGCGCGGCTTCGAAAGGATGCATGCCCTGTTCCAGATAACGCGTGATATTCTCGATCACGACAATCGCGTCGTCGACCACAAAGCCGGTCGAAATGGTCAGCGCCATCAGCGAAAGGTTGTCGAGGCTGTAGCCCAGCAAATACATCACGCCGAATGTTCCCACCAGCGACACGGGAACGGCGACACTGGGAATGAAGGTCGTCCGCGCGCTTCTTAGGAAGAGGAAAACGACCAGAATCACCAGCACTACCGAGATGATCAGGGTCTTCTCCGTGTCGTGGACGGACGCGCGGATGGTGACCGTTTGATCCATGGCCACCTTCACCTCGATCGAATGCGGAATCGAGGATTGAATCTGCGGAAGTACCGCCCGGACACTATCCACCGTATCGATGATGTTCGCGCCGGGTTGGCGGTAGATGATGACCAGAACGGATGGCTTGCCGTTGGCGTAGCCCGAATTGCGAAGGTCTTCCACGGAATCCTGCGCCTGGCCGATATCGGAGATTCGTACGGCCGATCCGTTGCGGTAGGCGACCACTAGCGGCTCATAGTCGCTGGCCTGGAAGATTTGATCGTTGGCGCCCACTTCCCACATGCGAAGGTCGTCCGAAAAATGTCCCTTGGGCGTATTGGCATTCGCGCCGCTTAAGGCGGTCCGTACCTGCTCCAGGCCAATCCCATACTTGTTCAAAGCCGTCGGATTCAGCTCGACCCGAACACTCGGAAGCGAACTTCCTCCCACGGTCACCTGTCCCACGCCGGTCACCTGGGCCAGTTTCTGCGCCATGATGGTCGAGGCGGCGTCGTACATCTGGCCCCTGGTGAGGACGGCCGAGGTGAGAGCCAGCATGAAGATAGGGGAGTCGGCCGGATTCACTTT
>PMTR01000118.1 GCA_003167255.1 Bryobacterales bacterium | reverse complement strand
AATCCCGAAACATTTCGTCATTCGTGCCCGCGTGGAGTACGGTTTTCAGAGAATCAATCATCGAATTGGGGAGCGTGGCGCCATCCAGCGTCGTCAACCCTGAAGATGCGGTGCAAATCATTGGCGGCCGCCCCGTAATAGGGTCCGAGAGAATCCGGAGACACGCCCGGCGAAAAGTCCGAGAGCCCCGGCCGCCGCAACGCCTTTTGTATACCCCCCAACTCTCACGCCACAAGTGTCTCTTTTCCTCCGCGCCTCAGCGTCTCTGCGGTGAATTCCTAATCCCTGACTTCTAACTTCCCTACCTCCTACCTCCCATATTGCCCACTCCACGGGGTTCCCCGCCGCCGCAAAATCCTGTGAACCAAATCACACCGCCTGCGTTGTTAAGATTGTAGGAGGTTCCCAAATGGACCGGCCTGCCACTCCCACTTCCGCAACCGCCCGCGATGTCATCCTCGAAATCGTGCGGAATATGAAGGAGGGCCTCGAGCCGCTGCACTATTCCACCCTGGCGCCCGCGGTTTATCACGTCTACCTGCATCCCGATGATATGGAGCGGCTGAGCGCGATTGTTCCGCGCATCGTCGAGGAAGCGCGGCGGGCGCTCGATGCCGAAGTCGAGGCGCTGAACGGGCCGTCGATCGTCGAGCGTCTCAAGCTGGCGAAGCGTGCGGCGCCCAAAGTGGCGGCGCCGGAAGGCGGATGGCAGATCCGCATCCTGGAAAACACCGACGATGAAGTGGCCGCGGGCGACATCCTGATCTACTCGGAGTTGGCGTTGCCGGTGAAAGCGGAGCTGGGCGCCGGGTCGATGACCAGGAGGATCGCAACCAGAAAACTGGGCGCCACGCAGGTGACCACCACGCCGCCCGCGGAAGCATCCGCCGTTGCGACACCGCCGCCGGACGATGGCGCCTTCGCCGTGATCGAGTATGCCGACAATTCCGGGCGGAAAACCTTCCGCATGACCAAGGGTGAAATCGTGGTGGGCCGCGGGGGCCGCGATTATTGGACCGACATCAAACTGGACACCCTGCCGGACGTTTCGCGAGAACATTTTCGCCTGCGGCGGGACGCGGCCAGCGGGAGTTTTTTTCTGAAAGACCTGAGCCGGCTGGGAACCACCATTGACGGGCAGGCTGCGCCCTCCAGCATCGATTTCAGCGACGGCAGCAAGCGCGACCGGAATGTGGAAGCCCCGGTGCCGCCGCAGGCGCGCATTGGCTTGGCGGGAGTGGTGTTCCTGGATTTCCGAAGCACCCAGCATGGATAAACCGAAAATCAGGTTCGCCGGAGCGAGTGACCCGGGGCGGGTGCGCCACAATAATGAAGACGCGCTGCACCTGGACGCGGAGCGCGGCATTTTCCTGGTGGTGGACGGCATCGGCGGGCAGGCCGCCGGCGAGAAGGCGGCGGAAATCGCGGTGGGTCGTGTGCGCGCTCGCTTGGAGCGGCAGACCGGCACGGTGGAGCAGCGCATCCGCGAAGCCATCACCATGGCGAACAATGAGATTCTGGAGGCGGCGCGCGGCAATCCGGAATGGGAGGGTATGGCCTGCGTCCTGACGGTGGCGGTGCTCGAGAATGGGTCGGCCGTCGTGGGGCACGTGGGCGATTCGCGGGCCTACCAGATCCGCGGCGGCCGGATTCAGAAAATCACGCACGACCATTCGCCGGTGGGCGAGCGCGAGGACAACGGCGAATTGAGCGAAGCCGAGGCCATGCGGCATCCGCGGCGCAACGAAGTGTATCGCGACGTCGGGTCGGAGGAACACGCGCCGGGCGACGCCGATTTCGTCGAGTTGCAGCGTATTCCGTTCGAGCCCGACAGCGCGCTGTTGTTGTGCAGCGACGGGCTGAGCGACCAGGTGGGATCCAAGCAGATCCAGCAGGCCGTGGAGCGCCATGCCGGCGATCCCGAGCGGGCCGTCGAAGAACTGATCGCTGCGGCCAACCACGCGGGCGGCAAGGATAACGTCACGGTAGTGGTAGTGGAAGGGGAAAACTTTACGGCAAGCGCCGCGTCCGCGCGCACGGTGGCGGGCGGCGTTGACGCCTTCGGCCGGGCTTTGTGGTTTGTGGCGGGGTTGGCGGTGGCGGCGGGGGGCGCCTGGTTTACGCGGAGCCTGTGGATTCCGCCGCCGGTGGTCGAGCATGCGCGCGTGCTGGCGGTGGGCCGCGGCGCGGCGTACCCGACCATCGCGGCGGCGCTCGCGGCGGCCCGCGCGGGCGACACCATCGACGTGGCGGCGGGAGAATACAACGAGCAGGTGCATCTGGCGAACGGCGTGACCCTGCGCAGCCACTCGCCGCGCGCGGCAATTCTGCGGGCGGCTCCTCTTGCCAACGGGCCGGCGGTGATCGCGGAGAACGTGCAGGGCGCACGCCTGAGCGGATTCCGCATTCTGGCGGCCAAGGACATGCCGATCGCGACCGGCATCCTGCTGCGGAATTCCAGCGTGGAAGTGGACGACGTGGAAGTGGACGGCGCGGGCGTGGGTGTGGAGATCCGCGGGACCGCCAGCCCGGTGCTGCGGGCCAACGCGATTCACGATTGCTCGAACGAAGGCGTGCTGATTCTGGGCGCGTCCGAACCCTGGATTTCGCATAACGACATTCGCCGCAACAAAGGCGCTGACCTGGCTGCGCGGGATGGCGCGCGGCCGGCCATGGTGGGCAACGTTTTCGAGAAGAATGCGGTGGAAGTGCCCGAGGACATGAAGCAGACCGTGGCGGAGCGAAATACTTTTCTGGATTCGGGAGCGGCCGTCAAGAAGGCCGCCCCACGGAAAAAAGAATGATCGCGCCGGCCTCGCGCAAACTCGGAAAGTATGAGATCCGCCACAAGCTGGGCCGCGGCGGCATGGCGGACGTGTACCTGGCTCAGGATTCCGAGTCCGGCCAGACCGTGGCGCTCAAGCTGATCGAACATAGCGCGGATGCCGACACGCGCGACGCCATCGCGGCGGAGATGCGCGGGGCGGTGTTGCAGGAACGCCTGGCGGCGGTGGATCCGCGGGTGGTGCGCGTCTACGATGCGGGCGACGTGGATGGCTTCTTCTTCGTGGCCATGGAGTACGTCGACGGACAGGATCTGGCTGAGTTGATGCGTCGCGGGCCGCTGCACATGGAATTCGCGGCGGATGTGGCGGCCGCCGTGGCGCACACGCTCGAGAACGCGCACCAACTGGAAGCCAGCATCGACGGCAAGAATATCCACGGCATGGTGCACGGCGATATCAAGCCGAAGAACATCCGCATTGACGCGCGCGGTGAAGTGCGCGTGCTCGATTTCGGCATCGCCAAGGCGCTTTCGCTCTCGCGGCGGCTCACCCGGAACGAGTTCGGCAGCGTGCCCTATGCATCGCCGGAGAGGCTGGAAACGGGCGCGGTCAACGCCGGCTCGGACCTGTGGTCGCTGGCCGTCATGCTGTATGAGATGGCCACCGGGATGCAGCCCTACCTTGCCGATTCCACGGAGCGGCTGGAGCGCATGATCCGTTCGCGGATTCCGCCGCCGCCGGCGCCCGACCCCTGCCCGGAAGCCGTGCGCAGGATCCTCATGAAGGCGCTGGCCTCGGCGCCCGAAGCGCGCTATCAGACGGCGCGGGAGTTCGAGGAAGATTTGCTGGCGTTTCGAAACGGTGAGCCGGTGAAAGCGGCGGATGAAGATCTGGATGCCACGCGGCGGACCTTTCGTGGGGACCGGGACGAGACGCGCCGGACGGCGGAGGCCGCTGACGACGATGCGCCGACGCGAAAGTCGGCGACAGCAGTTGCAAAACCTGAGCCCGCGGCGTCAGAGATCAAGCCAGCGGAGCGCGGCGACCTCTTTTATTGGGGCATGCGGGCGCTGGCGGCTTTCGCGCTGATTGCCACGGTGGGCGCCGCGTGGGAGGCGGTGTCGGACTATCGCCTGTACCAGCGCGGCAAGGAATTCGAGCACGACGTGGCGGCTGAACAGATCACCGACCCGATCCAGATCTGGGACCGCTGGGCGGAACTTTCCAAAGGCCATTCCGCATCGCTGTTTCTTGCTGGGCCGCGCCACGCGGTGGAGCAGAAGTTTGTGGCGGCCGCGGACCACGTGATCGATACTTACCGCAACAACGAAGCGCAGCCGGTGTATGAAGCGGACTGGCAGCGGGCCCGCACCATGCTGCTGCACGCGCTTTCGGCGGACCCGGGCGATAAGATGGTGCACGGCAAGCTGCGCCTGGCGGAAGGCCACCTGGCGCGCATCAACGGCACCAGCCATAAGAGCGCGGCGGAGTTGAACCTGGCGGTGGAAAAGTTCGCCGAGGCGCAGCAGTTCATGCCGCAATCGCCCGATCCGGCGCTCGGTCTGGCGCGCGTCTACGTGTACGGGCTCAAGGATATCGACAGGGCCTCGCAAGCCTTCGATCAGGCGGTGAATCACGGGTACAAGCTGGGGAATCGCGAGAAGTCCCAACTGGCTGATGGATACCGCGAGCGCGCCGACCGGCTCTGGTGGGATTCACGCAACGTGCGCGGGCTGCCGCAGGAAAAAGACCAGGTCCAGCGGGCCGCGGACGATTACAAGCGGGCTCTCGATTTATATCAGCAGAGCGCGCCTTACGGAAACGGTAACGTGCGCGTGGGGCAAGTGCAAAGCAGCCTGGAGAGCGTCAACTTCCGGCTGGCGGAGATTGACCAGGAAGGGCAGGCGAGTGCTGCGCCAGCGCGCGGGCGCGTGGCGGGAGCCATCGAAGGCCTGATCGATGCCCTGCGCGGCAAAAAAGCCACCGGGCCGGGAGGACAGTCCCATTAGTATGCGGGCCATCGCTGTGGGGCAGGCAATCCTGCCTGCCGCCGCCTTTCAGGCGGTGCGCCGGGCTCGGCGAAAATTCTCGCGCGCGGCCAGACGCCGGCTGAAAGCCGGCGGCAGCCATGATTGGCTGCCCCACAGAGCGGCAAGACCGCAGCCTGGCTGCGTGGTGAGAGTGGGACAGACGATCGGTTTTTGTCGTCTGTCGGGCTACCGCGCTTTGCCGAGGCATGACAGGCCACAAAAAGCGATGGCCTGTCCCACGAGGGGCATTAAATGGCGGTGACGCGAAGCACGGCGGCGGGACGGCCGCAAACCAGGCGGACGGGCAAGCGCTGGCGGAGCCGGGAACTCGTGGGATTGCTGTTGGCGGGGGCCCTCGTGGCGCTGGGGCTGCACCTCGTTTACCAGGCGAAAGCGCCGGGGTTGGCGGAAGCCGCGCAGGGTCTGGCCGCCAGGCGGCTGCTCAATCTCAATGAGCTGAGCGCACGCGAAGACCTGCTGCCGGCGCTCGGCATGATCGCCGACGCGCATGCGCGCACGGAGGCGGCGCGGCAAATCTACTATGCTTCGGGCTCGCTCGCGAATGTCGGCGCGCTCGCGCGGATTCGCGGGCTGCTGACCACCGATCAGTTCCGGCAATTGAAGCCGCTTTTCGTGGTGCGGCGGCCGGAGCGCTTTGAGAGCGCCTTCTACCGGTGGGTGGGCGCGTTCTTTCTGGCGTTTCTGCTCGTGCATGTGTGGTGGAGCCTGCGCGGATTCGGTGGCGACCCGTTCCTGCTGCCGGCGGCCCTGCTGCTGGCGGGCGCGGGCCTCATCCTCATGGTTGCGCTGCGCGACCCGGTGCGCGATACGCTGCTGTTCGCCGGTTTTGCGCAGGGTGTGGCGGGCGGATGCCTGTTGCTGGCGGTCGCGAGCGGACTCAATTACGAGCGGCTGTTGGGGAAGCTGAGCTTCGTACCGCTGCTCTCGAGCTTCACGCTTTCCGCCATGCTGATTCTGTTCGGGTCCGGGCCGGGCTCGAGCGACGCCAAAGTGAACCTGCTGGGTTTCCAGCCGGTGGAGATCATCCGCCTGTTGCTGGTGCTGTTTCTGTCCGGGTATTTCGCGCAGCGGTGGGACGTGCTGCGTCACGCGCGCGAAACGCGGGCGCGCCTTGAGCCGCTGACCAAACATCTGGATATTCCACCGCTCGAATACATTTTGCCGATGGCGGTTTCGGTAGCGCTCTCGCTGATATTCTTCTTTCTGCAGCGGGATATGGGACCGGCGCTGGTCTTCGCGTGCCTGTTCCTGGTGCTCTACGGAATGGCCCGGCAAAGCGCGCTGGCGCCGGTGGCGGGCCTGGCGCTGGTGGTGGCGGGTTTCGCGGTGGGCTACTGGCTCGGCGTGCCCCACACGGTGGGCGAGCGCGTGCGCATGTGGCTCTCGCCGTGGGACAACCTGGTGCATGGCGGCGATCAACTGGCGCACTCCTTGTGGGCGTATGCCACGGGCGGTACGGTGGGGGTGGGAACGGGGCTCGGCGATCCGCAAGTGGTGCCGGCGGCGCATACCGACCTGATCCTGGCGGCGCTGGGAGAAGAGTGGGGATTTGTAGGCGTCCTCGCGGTGTTCGTTCTCTACGGTGTGCTGGTGTGGCGGACGCTGCGCGCGGCGGTGCGCGCGCGAACGGATTACGAGTGTTTTCTGGCTGTCGGACTGGCGGCGGCCACGGCGCTGCAGATCCTGCTGATTGCCGGCGGCTCGCTGGGAGTGGTGCCGCTTTCCGGAGTGGTGACGCCGTTCCTGAGTTACGGGCGCACCGCCATGCTGGCTAACTTCGTGGTGGTGGGGATGGTGGCGGCGATTTCGGCCAGAGCGCAGGAAGAGCGGCGGCCGGCGGCGAGACCGGTGCCGCTGGTGGGCGCCATCTTCGCCCTTGGCGCAGCCATCGTGGTGGCCAAGGCGGCCTATGTGCAAGTGCTCCACAGCGACGCGGTGATGGGCGCGGGAACGCTGGTGACTCAGGCCGACGGCGCGCGGCGTTATCAGTACAACCCGCGGCTGCAGGCAGTGATGCGCGATATTCCCAAGGGCACCATTTACGATCGCAACGGGCTGCCGCTCGCGACCAGCGATTGGGACGTGCTCGAAAAACATCGCGCCGATTATCAGGCGTTGGGAATCGATATCGACAAGGCCTGCCCGCGCGGCGAGAGCCGGCACTATCCTTTCGGCGGGCTGATGTTCGACCTGCTGGGCGACTTGCGGACGCGCGAGCGCTGGGGCGCCACCAACACGTCGTTCGTGGAGCGCGATGAGGCGCGGCGGCTGCGCGGCTACGACGACCGGCCCACGCTGGTCGAGGTGAAGAATCCCAAGACCGGCAAGATGGACAAGGTGCTGCGCTACGATTACCGCGAGCTGGTTCCGCTGCTGCGGCATCGCTACGACCCGCAAAATCCCGAAGTGCGCAAGGTGCTCGACCGGCCGCGCGACGTGAACATGTCGATCGATGCGCGGCTCGAAGTGAAAGTCTCGGAAATTCTGCGCAACCAGCTCAAGCAGGCCGGCAAGGATAAAGGGGCGGCCGTGGTGCTGGACCCGGCCACCGGCGATCTGCTGGCGGCGGTAAGCTTTCCGCAACCCGTGCTGAATGGCGTGCCGCAGCCGGGTCAGGAGGCCAACCCGTGGCTCGACCGCGCGCGCTACGGACTGTATCCGCCGGGCTCGACTTTCAAAGTGGTGACGGCCATGGCGGCGCTGCGCAAAGACATGCAACTGGCGCATCGCACCTACCAGTGCATCCGGCTGCCGGACGGGCGTGTGGGCCAATACCTGAAAGGATCCAGCCGCCCGATTCGCGACGACATCCAGGACCAGGCGCCGCACGGCACGCTCGATCTGGAGCGCGGGCTGGTGGTTTCCTGCAACGCCTACTTCGCGCAGTTGGGCGCCTATGACGTGGGCGCCGATGCGCTGTGGACTACCGGCAGCGCGCTGGGCATCGCGACGGCATGGCCCAACCGCGCCGATCAGTTGAAGAAATCGCTGCCGCAATCGTCGTACGGGCAGGGGCAGGTGGTGGCGTCGCCGTTCCAGATGGCGCGGGTGGCGGCCACCGTGGCGAGCGGCGGCGCTATGCCGCAAGGCCGCTGGATTACGGATGAGAACAACACCCGGACCACCGAGCCGCGCGAGGTGCTGTCGGCGGACGCGGCCACGCTGCTGGGGCGGTTCATGCGCGAAGTGGTCACGGCGGGCACGGGCAAGCGGGCGGCCGCCGCGTCTGTGCCGGTGGCCGGCAAGACCGGCACCGCGGAACTGGCGGACGGCCCGTCGCACGCCTGGTTCATCGGCTTCGCGCCCTACGGAAGCGGGACCCGCAAGATCGCCTTCGCCGTGCTGGTGGAGAATGGAGTCTATGGAGGAACCAATGCGGCCCCCGCGGCGGCGGAGATTGTCAATGCGGCGGCGAAGCTGGGGCTCTTGCAATAAAGAAAAGAATTGGGCCGCCGATGAACACAGATAAACACAGATAAACACAGATAGGAACACGGGGGAAAGCAAGACTGATTCTTATCGGTGTTTATCGGCGTTCATCGGCGGCTAGAAAGGGCGGGCGCCTATGAGTTTGTTTTCGAAAATCGAAGAGAGCATCGAGCGGGGCTTCCGTAAGTGGACCGAGCGGATGTTCGGGCCGGCCGATTCCGGCGAGTTGCTGCTGGTGCATCGCGCCATTCTCGAATCCATCGAAAGCCGGGTCCAGACCGTGGCGCGCGGCAAGCGCGTCTTTCCGTACGGGCACGTGACCGTGACGCTGGTCTCGGCGGACCCAGACCGGCGCGCCCTTTACCAGACGGCTTTTGGCGAAGGCGGCCGGCTGGAGAGCGATGTCCAGGAGGCCCTGGATAGCGCCGAGTGCGAGGCGCCGCGCGGCTTCGGCGTGGAGGTCAAGACATCGGAAACGGGCGAGAAGAATTTCACTATCGAGTATTCGGTGGAAGCCTTGCAGCGGGCGACCGAGGCCGTGCGCGGCGTGGGCCGGTTGATTGTGGTGACGGGGAAAACGGCGCAGAGCGAATACACGTTGGAGAAGGCGCTTACGAATCTGGGAAGGATGGCGGAGTTGACCGATACCGAGCATCGTGTGGTGCGGCGCAACGACGTGGTTTTCGAAGAGGGCGGCGATGAGCGAAACGCCACGGTGTCGCGGCGGCACGCGCACATCCGTCTGGATTCGGGCGTTTACCGCATCTGCGACGATGGAAGCGAGTTCGGCACGCGCGTGCTGCGCGACGGACGGGCCATCGAGGTCCCGGCGGGTAACCGGCGCGGCGAACGGCTGAGGGCGGGCGACGAAATCTTCCTGGGACGGGCATGCCTGCGGTTCGAACGATGAGAAAGCTCGCGATGCTGGCCGGCCTGCTGCCGGCGGCGCTGGTCGCACAGACGAATCTGCAATTCCAGCGGGGCGACGCGCTGAAGCCTCCGCCCGGATGGTTCGTGCTGGACGCCATGGAAGACACCGAATACCTGGCGGAATGGCATGCGAGCTGCCGGGGCGATGCGCCGTGCGCGGTGCTGGCTGGTCCCGCCACGGCAACTGTCGTGAGCCTGGGCAGTCTCTTGCAGGATTTCGATGCCGCGCCCTTCCGCGGAAAGCGGGTGAGACTGCGCGCGTGGATCAAGATCGAGGCGGGCGCGCTGGGCGACCGGGCGCACATGCTGCTGCGGGTGAACCGGCCGAACGCCGGGACCGGTTCTCCGGACTCCACGGGAGACCGCCCGATTGTCTCCTCGGAATGGAAAAGCTACGAAATCCGCGAGGTGGTGGCTCCCGACGCCGGGAGCATCCGCATCGGTGTGGCCGTCTACGGCAGGGGACGGGTGTCGGTGAGCGGCGTCGAGTTCGCGGAGGATGCCATCACGCCGGACCAGTTGGCGGAGGCGCGCGAGCGAATTCTGAAGCAGTATGCGCGGCTCGATTCGGCGTTCACCCGCGGCGACCAGGACGAGGTCGCGAAGGTGGTGCTGCCCGACGCGCAGATGGGCGTGGGATCGGTTCGCGAGGCGCTTCTGCCCGCGATTCAGGGCGAGATGCAAAAAGGAGCCAGCCTGACGGCGCGGACGAAACTCGTGTCGGTGCAACTGGACGGCGCCGACGCCGTGGTGACGGTGGAGCGGGAGGCGGCCGATCCAAATCCCGGCGGAAAACGCCACGTGGTGACGATTCACCGCGACACCTGGAGCCTGGTGCAGGACGTCTGGCGCTGGAAGGAATCGATCGAGCTGGCCTACCACTGGGTGCTGCCGCCCACCACCGTGTCAGTGGTGCGGATCATCGCGGCCGAGCTAAAAGCCCACGCGAAGCCGCTCCAGACCGGGCAACCGGGTGAGGAGTGGGCCAACCTGGAAGCCTTCGGAGTGGCTGTCGGCGAATCGCGGATTGTGGCGCTGGGGGAAGCCGCGCGCGGCACGCGTGAGTTCACCGGGCTGAAGCTGCGGCTGGTGGAGTACCTCATAAAAGACAAGGGATTCACGGTGCTGGTGGCCACCAACCCGGAGGAAGCAGCAGGGGCGTCGGAATGGCTCAGCGCAAACGCACCTAAAGCCGCGTTCGTGGCGTTCGATTCCTCGGCCGCGCAGGATATGGCGAATCGTTTCTCCAGCCTCATCGACACCTCTTACCCCAATGCCAAGGTCATTCTGTGGACCGACAATGGCCACGCCCGGTTCGGCGATGAAATGGCCGACAAGGGCATGGGAGAATGGCTGCGCGAACGGTATGGGCGGAATTTCTACGTCGCCGGTTTTGCCTTCCGGCGCGGAGAAGTGCGGGCGGTGGGAGTGGACAACGGAGATTCCAAGGGCTTGGGCATGTGGACCGTGCCGCCATCGCCGGAAGGCTCTGGCGACGCGGTGTTGAGCGCGGCCGGGATGCCGGCCTTCTTCCTGGATGTCGCGACATTGCCGGCCTCCGGAAACCTGGCGCGCTGGCTCACGGATGCGCACCTGTTTCACGATCTGGGAGCCTACTGGGTGGTGCAGGATCCGGATGCCGCCTTGCAGCCCGCCGAAGTGCGGAAGCGCTACGATGGGCTGTTCTTCGTGGAGGAACTGCACGGCGGCGGGTAGGTGGTACCTACCCCAGCGCGGCCTGGGTTTTCTTCGGCAGCTTGGCCAGCACCAGTTCGTACGATTTCCGCAGCAGCTTCTTGATCTCCGCCGCCGGCAGTGCTTCCTGGCTTTCGAGCGCCACCCACTTCGCGCGCGCCGCGTAGGGAGCCGGGATCACGCCGGGGCGCTCCGTCAACTCCGCGAAATCTTCCGGGCTGCACTTGAACGACATGCAGACCGGCGCGGGCTCCAGCACCACCACGGCGTACATCTTGCCGCCGATTTTGAACACCAGGTCGGCGCCCCACTGCACCTTCTCGGTGGTGTGCGGCAACTTCATGCAATACCGGCGAACCCATTCGATATCCATCTACGCCTCCTCGCCGAACATGCGCCAGCCGTCCCGCTTGACCACGAGAGTGGCATGGCTGCCGCAAATCACTATGCCATACTCCTGGCGCTTGGGGGCTATTTCATAAGACGCGATGAAGCCCGGGTAGCGCAGCGTGGCGCGGCCGGCGCCGTGTTGTGTCACCGAAACCGGCGAGGGTGCATCCAAAAGAAACTGGAGCGCGCCGAGCGAATCCCCGCCATCGCCCTGGAACGCGCGGCAGAAGACGATACGGCCCAGCGCACCGCTCCGGACCAGTTCGCGCGCCGGCGTGAGGCTGGCCTTCGTCATCCCGATTCCCGCCGCGCCCGCGGTCAGGAGAAACGCCCGCCGGCTTAACGGTTGCTGTGCCATGCCATCATCATGACATCATGCCCGACTATCGCGAAAGAGCCGCCTAAAGGCGGCTGCGGCCAGGATTGGCCGCCCCACTTTGGTTCAGGGGTGCATCGGGGCGAACGGTATCATATGATAAAGCTGGCGAACCTGTGAATCATCTGTATAGACTGCGGCCCGTTCGGCTCGCGCTGCTGCTTACCGCGGCGCTCGGGGCTTGGGGACAAACCGCTCCTCCGCCGGCGACGCCGCCTCCGGCCGACCCGAATCAGCCGGAAATGGCCACCAAGGATTCTCCCGCCACCTTCAAGACGCGCGTCAATCTGGTGATGGTGCCGGTGGTGGTGCGGGACAATAAGGGCAAGGCTGTCGGCACGCTCCACATGGAGGATTTCCAACTCTTCGACAAAGGCAAGCCGCAGGTCATCGTCAAATTCTCGGCCGAGAAATCGGGCTCGAAGACCAAAGAGGCTCCGCCCGCCACGCCAACGATACAGACCGAAGACCAGACCCCGCCGCCGGACATTCCCGAGCGCTTCATCGCTTACCTGTTCGACGACCAGCACCTGGAGTTCGGCGATCTGGTGCGGTCGCGCGATGCGGCCATCCGCCACCTGTCGGCGCTGCAGATCACCGATCGCGCCGCCGTCTACACCACGTCCGGCCAGGACCAGCTCGAATTCACCGACGACAAGGACAAGCTGCGGGACACCATGATGAGGATCAGGCCGCGGTCCATGATGGACCCGGGCGGGATGGTGCAGTGCCCCGACATCAGCTACTACATGGCTGATTTAATGATGAACAAAAGCGATTCCATGGCGCTGCAACTGGCAGCGCAGGAAGTGATTGCCTGTAATCCCGGAATGCAGGCTGGCCCCGCGGCCGCGATGGCGCAGGGGACCGCCTCCCGCGTGCTGTCCCTCGGATCGCAGGAGACGCGGGTTTCGCTGTTGGTGCTGAAGGAAGTGGTCCGCCGCATGTCCGGCATGCCGGGACAGCGCACCATCATTATCGTCTCGCCGGGGTTTATCACTCCCTCGGAGCAAACCGAAAAAATGGACGTGCTGGACCGCGCCATCCACGGCAACGTACTGATCAACGGGCTGGACGCCCGCGGTCTCTGGACGGACCCCTCGCTGGACGCTTCCCGCCCCACCAACGCCCACTCCGCCCAGTTCCTGACTTTCAAGAGCCAGTACGATCGGGAGGCGGCCTCGGCGCAGGCCGACGTTCTGGCCGAGATGGCGTACGGAACCGGCGGAAATTTCTTCCAGAACAACAACGACCTGGACGAAGGATTTCGCCGCCTGGCAACCGCGCCGGAGTATTACTATCTGGTCGGCTTCTCGCCGCAGAACCTGAAACTCGACGGCAACTTCCACTCCCTGAAGGTTACTCTCAAGCTGCGGGCGGGTCTCGACATTCAGGCGCGCAAGGGTTACTATGCGCCCAAAAAACTTTCCGACGCCGCCGAGACGGCCAAGCAGGAGATCCAAGAGGCCCTCTTCTCGCGCGATGAAATGCACGATCTGCCGGTGGAACTGCGCACCCAATTTTTCAAGACCAGCGACAAGGACGCCACCCTGGCGGTTCTCTGCCGCATGGATCCGAAGCACCTTCAGTTCCGCAAGGCGGACGGGCGGAACTACAACACCATCACCATCGTTTCCGGAATCTTCGACCGCAACGGCAACTACATATCCGGACTGGAAAAGGTGTTGGAATTGCGCCTCAAAGATGAGACGCTGACACGGTTGACGACCACCGGGATGTCGGTGAGGACGAATTTTTCGGTGAACCCCGGGACTTACATGGTCCGGCTGGTGGTGAGGGATTCCGAAGGACAACTCATGTCGGCGGCGAACGGCGCCGTCGCGATTCCGTAACGGGAGACTATCATGCGATTTCGAAACATAATGTTGTGGACGGGCGCGCTGCTGGCGGGCGCGGGCGCGGCACGCGCGCAGCAGAAGCAGGTGGAACAGACTTCGAGCCCCACGGTGATCCGGACGGAAACCAAGCTTGTGCTGGTGGACGCGGTGGTCACGGACAAGAAGGGCAACTACGTCACCGACTTGACGCAAAAGGACTTCGACGTTCTGGAAGACAACAAGAAACAATCCATCAAGACGTTCTCCTTCGAAGCCGACCCCAATTCCCCGCTGAATAACCAGAAGCACTACCTGGTGCTGTTCTTCGACAACGCGTCGGCCGGCTTTGGCGACCAGATTCAGGCGCGCCAGGCCGCCGCCAAGTTCATCGATGGCAATACCGGGCCAAACAAATACATCGCCATCGCCAACTTCACCGGCAGCCTGAGAATCACGCAAAACTTCACCAACGATCCGGAGCGCCTGAAGGCCGTGGTCAGCGGCGTCAAGATGTCTACGGTCTCCACCACCGACGACGGGTCGGCCGGCAGCGGTTTTCCCAATATGAACAGCGCCGCGTCCGATTTCGGAGTGCGTTCGGTGCTGCTGGCCCTCAGAGGCCTCGCCAAGGGCCTGGAAGGTGTGCCCGGCCGCAAGACGGTCATCATGCTTACGGCCGGCTTTCCGCTCACCAGTGAAGCTCGCGCGGAGCTGACGGTCACGATCGACGCCTGCAATCATGCCAACGTGGCCGTGTATCCCCTGGACGTCCGCGGCCTGGTGGCCCCCGGCCCCAGCATGCAGCCGTCGTCGCCGATTATTCGCGAGGATCCCATGGCGCTCGTGCGGCGACCGGCCTCGAGTGCGTCCTCGTTGTTCCATCTGGCATCCTTTTCGAATTCCTTTGTGGAGCCCAACCAGACGAGGGGCGGCGGCACGACGGGTGGGGGCACGACGGGCGGCGGCTCGACTGGTGGTGGCACGACGGGTGGTTCCACCGGTAGCGGGGGCGCTCGCACCGGCGGCTCGACGGGCGGTTCTACGGGCGGATCTACCGGCGGTAGCACGGGCGGTTCGCGCGGCGGAAGCACAGGTGGAACAGGTGCGACCGGCACGCGGGGCGGCGGTCCTGCCGGTGGGACTGGCACCACCGGCCGGGGAGGCGGCGGCACTCCTCCAACCAACCCATCCATGACCAACCGGAACCTGCTCACGAATCCCCACACCATCCTTCCGCCAATGGGGGGCACGGATCTTAACGACAGCGCGCTCTACATGCTGGCGGACGGCACCGGCGGGTTCGTGATCCACAATACCAACGACCTGCGGAGCGGCATGGATAAGATCGCCCGCGACCAGGATCAGTACTACATTCTGGGCTACTACTCGTCCGAAGATTCACCCGAGGGCAGTTGCCATGCCTTGAAGGTCAAGGTGGACCGCGGCGGCAACTCCGTGCGGTCGCGCAGCGGCTACTGCAACGTCCGGGTGGTGGACGCGCTGGCCGGCAAGCCCGCCGAGACGGAGTTGGAGGCCATCGCCGCAGGCACCGTGGCCGGCTCCATCGCCGCGCCTTTGCAACTCCCCTTCTTCTATTCCTCGCCCAACGTGGCCCGCATTAACGTGGCGATGGAGATCCCCGCCGCCACCTTCCACTTTGACAAGGTCAAGGGTAAGCAACATGCCGAGGTCAACGTGCTGGGAGTGGCCTACAAGCCCGATGGCTCGGTGGGCGCCAAATTCAGCGACACCATCAAGTTTGATTTCGATGCCAAGAACCAGGTGGAGGAATTCCAAAAGAAACCGCTGCATTACGAAAACCAGTTCGAAATCGCCTCCGGCGCGTACAACTTCAAGGTGATCTTCAGCGGTGGCGGCCAGGACTTCGGAAAACTCGAAAAGCCCCTCAATATCGATGCCTTCGATGGCAAACAGTTCATGTTGAGCGGCCTGGCTCTCAGCCATGACCGCCTTTCCACCGAAGGCGATTCCGGTCTCGACGCCGTCCTCATCGAGGATAA